>CAKTUI010000016.1 GCA_934621385.1 uncultured Kiritimatiellota bacterium | reverse complement strand
GCATCGACCTACGCCCAAATCCCCTCAGCAAACAAAAGCAACACCTTCAGAGTACACAGTATTTGACAAACCGAAAAGTCCCCGCCTATCTACTGGGTACACATTCTATTTGACAAACTGGGAGCCTCACCTTCGGGTGCGAGCTTGAGTACGAGGGGATCACGCAGGAGCGGGCGGCCAAGGTGGTCGCGCAGGTCACGGGCGGCACGGCACGCTACGAAGGCTACCACCTCCACAACTGGACGGTGACGACGGGCGACGGACGCAAGTGGCAGGTGGTGAGCGACGGCAGCCTTTGGGGAGGCGCGGAGTGGTCACGCCGATCATGACCTACGCCGACATGGAAACCCTGCAGGAGGTGGTCAGGGCGATGCGCAAGGCCAAGGCGAAGGTCAACAGCCGCACGGGACTCCACATCCACGTCGGGGCGCAGGGGATGACCCCGACAAGAACCTCGTCAAGATTTTCTACAAGCAGGAAACCTTGATCCTCAAGGCGACGGGAACGCAGCAGTGCCGCATCGACTCCTACACGCGCAAGACCGACCTCGGGTTCGTAGACAAGATTTGCAAGATGGCGAACCCCACGATGGCGAAGCTCGCGGACGCCTACTACGCGGGCTACAGCGACCGCCACAGCCACTACAGCCGCGCACGCTACCACGCGCTCAACCTCCACAACCTCTGGAACGGGAACAAGGGAACGGTCGAGTTCCGCTACCACGAGCAGAGCCTCCACGCGGGCGTCATCAAGGCGGCGGTTCTGATCGACCTTCTGATGGTTCTCAAGGCCAAGAGCGCAAAGGCGGCGAGCGCGAAGAACCCGCGCCCCTACAGCGAGGCGAGCGCCAAGTACGACTTCCGCGTTTTCCTCCTCCGCCTCGGCGCGAACGGCGCGACCTTCAAGTCGATGCGCAAGCACCTTTGCAAGAACCTCCCAGGGAGCGCGGCTTGGAAGGACGGGAGGCACGACTAAGGCGGACGCGCCCTGCCCCCGAGCGGGGCGGGGCGCAAGCCGCAGGCGAAAGGAACGACAAAATGAAGACGATGGGCTACCCGACAATCTACAACCATGTGGGCGCAGCGGCGGAAAGCCGCTACCTCGTGAACCCCGACACCTTCCTGTACTTCGCCTACGGGTCGAACCTGAACCCCGAGCGGATTCGCCAGCGCATCCCCGACGCCCGTCCCGTCGGCCGCGCCACGCTCAAGGGCTGGCGGCTCGTCGAGCGGCTCTACGCGGACATCGAGAAGTCGCGAGGAAGCCGCGTCGAGGGCGTTCTCTACCTCGTCACCACAACCGAGCTTCACAGGCTCGACGCATACGAGGGCTACCCGAACATCTACAATTGCGTCAAGGTGGTCGTCCACGCGGAGCTGATGGGGAACCGCATGACCCGCTACCGCGTCCCCGCGTTCACCTACGCGATGACGCCGAGGACGCGCAGGGAGCGCGACGGCAAGCCCTACCCCGACGACTACCGCATCGTGTGTGCGACGGGCGCGAGGTACTGGGGCCTGCCCAACGCATTCGGAGCTTTGAAGCCAATCGAGAAAAGGAGGTGGGTCGGCATGAAATAGGGAATCGCGGCAAGGCCGCATCGAGGTTTTCGTTTGGCCGGCGGGGTTCGTCACCCCGTCGGCTTTTTCGTCTTCGCCGCACAGCCGCACACAGGGGCCGCACGTCGCGTCCGTGGACATTTGGCGGGTGTTTGCCCGATCTCCGCGAGGCGGCGAAATAGGGCGGTTTTCGCGCCGATTCCGGGGTGAAAAATTTATTAAAAAATCTGCAAACGGGTCGTTGCTATTCCTGGAAACATACGGCATCATATGGCTGTTTTCAACGCGGGAAATGCCTGCGGCGAAGGCGTGAAACGAAAACCGAAAACGAAAGGATGACGACGATAAAAACGATGACGAACTACGGGGCGCAGGCGATTGCCGAAGACCTCGAAAACCTAAATGCACCTGCGGCGAAGCCGTCAGGTTCCCCGACGAGCGAAGCGAGGATCTTTGCGTAGCAAAGTCGCAAGAGGGTGCGCGAGGAGATTGCGGCCGACACCGAGATGACGCTGACGGAGACGAAGCCGGAGGACTTCGACCACGACGATTGGAAAGCCCTCCGCGAGGCGATCAAGTCGATGCGCGAGAAGCTCGACGCGATAGAGGAGATGATTGACCGCGCCGAGACGGAGGCGGACGAGTACGACGAGGATGCGGCGGAAGACCGCTACGAAACCTACTGGGCATGAATTTCAAACCGCCGCGACCTCCCGCAAGGGAGGCGCGGCCAAAACCGAAAACAGAAACGAAAGGGAAAAGAACCATGACGAACAACGAGATGAAGGAGAACCTCATGCGCTGCCGCCGCGCCTATGCGGAGCGGGGCGCGAAGCTCGTCGAGATAACGCACCTCGACGGAAAGAAGTCCGGCATCGCAAACCCCAAGGCGGTCAAGGCGGTGATGGACGCGCTCAAGGTCGAGCTGGATAGGCAGATCGATGAGCTTGGAGGAGACCCCGAGATGAGCGGACTCAACGAGGTCGTGCGCGACTGGATGGAGGGCTTCTCCGAGACTGTCACGTTCGTCGAGCTGGCGAGACGGATGCGTGACGGCGAGAATTTCTACGAGATCGTTTCCTGCGGAGAGTCGGAGCAGCGTCAGCGCTGCTTTGAGCGCCTTGCCGAGTTGACGGACACCGACTACGATGTCTGGTACGGCCTGTGGCTTGCCGCAGCCCCGCACGAGGACGCCAAGGGGAGGACGGCCGCCGAGGAGAAGCGCAAGGTTCTCGCCGCGCAGGTCGACAAGGCACTCAAAGCCAAGGGCTATCCGATAAAGGCTGAATAGCGCAATGGCGGATGGGGGCGGACGACTGCCTCCATCCGCTGATTCCCCGTTCTCGATAATTCTCAAAACAGGCCGTTGCTATTCCAGCCGGATTACGGCATCATAGTGTCTGCGTGTGAAAGCTGCCCCCTGGGGCGAACGGAAAGGAAAGCGAAGATGACGATAAAAGAGGCGATGATGAGAGCGCTCGACAGCGCGGACGACTTCCCGCTCGGCTGGAACACAGAACTGGCGGAAGTGTTCAAGAAGAGCGGCATGGAGCTGTACGAGCGCAGGCAGAAGCTTGTGTGGGTCGTGAGGATCGTGTCCGCATACAGTGACGAGCCGCCGAAGGTCATCGTATGCAGAAGCCGCGCAAAGGCGGGCGAGCTGATGGGCAAGGACATCTGCGAGACGCTTGCCGTCAACATCCCGCGTTTCGATCCGACTGACCTTGTGCGCCTCAGCGACGACGAGGCGAAGCTCGGCGACGAAATCGTCTGGAGCATCGTGAAGACCGACCTTCGTGATTGAGCCAACGGAAACGAGAAAGGAGAACGCCATGAACGAGATTGAGAAACTCAGAAACGAGGCCCGCCGGGTCATTGCGTCCTACAAGGCTATATCCCCCAAGCGAAGCGCAGTCGCCGCAGGCGAGCTCAATGCGGGGTGCGATGACTTCGATGCCCTCGTGACCTGCCTCGCGGCCATCGGCTATGCGCTTGAGGATACCCTTGCACGGGCGTGAGCCGAAAGGATCGAAATATGGGAAAGGTCACGGTCGCATTCAGCGCCTCGGGCTACGGCAACAACAGACGCTCCTTCAAGACGAAGGACGAGGCGGTCGCGTTCATCAAGAACGACGCGGCGGGAATCGCCGCTGACCACGGCGGCAAGGTCGTCGACTACGGCAACGGCGAGTGGGTGGTGAACTCCAGGAGCGGCGAGGAGATTGCCCGTTGGGAATTTGGGTAGACGGAGAGAAGCCGCACAGAGGCAACTGCGCACCGCACAATGGGGAGGGTCTGTCTTGTCGCCTTGAGAATTTTGTCAGAAAGTTTCCGTGAATTTCCCTAATTCTGTGTAAGCGTGAGAATGGGCTTGCGCGAAGACGAAAGGAACACGACAATGAACAAGGCAATGCAGAAGATGATGATTGCGCTGGCGGTTTGCGGCGCACTTTGCGGAACCGCGATGGCGGCACCGAAAGGAAACCCTCCTCCCAGAGGCCAGGCTCCTGCGGCGATGAGGGCTCCGACACAGAAAATTCATGCGAAAAAGTCTCCTGCTCCCGCAAAGCAGACGGCAAAGCACCACTCCACTCACACAAAGCACACTCCAAGGCATGGGGTAGTGCGCCACACTCCGGCTCCGCCGCCTCCTGCAAAGCATCATAAGCCGAAGCATCACCACAACGGCACTCTCCACACTGAGGACTGGTGCGAAATCGGGGCGTCGCTTATCGGCGGACTTGTCGGAGGGCTTATCGGCGCTTCGATCTGACGGAAACACATAACCACTAACTGAGAAAGGGACACGACAATGAACAAGATGAAGATAATCGCGGCGTTTGCCGCAGTCGCATTCGCCGGGGCGGCAATGGCGCAACCGGGCGGACACGAGTCCGCCAGGATCGACCACCATCACCATCACAATCACCACCATCATCATCATCGACATCGACATGGTTGGCGTATGCCTCCTCCGCCTCCCCCGCCGGCACATCACTGGGGTGCGCCGTCTCCTCCGCCACCCCCACCGCCGCCGAGACGCTGGTGATGGTATAATCGTCGGACGCTTCACAAGCCCGCCACATCGCCTCGTGTCGGGCTTGTGTCGTTAGGGCGGGCAACAACACCTCCTGCACGCTAAAGCCCACCACAGGCCAACGACGCGCGCTCTGGCGGGTCAAGCGTTGAGCTGGCGGTCGATCCATTTTGGCATTGGACAACTCGCCGAAGAAAAGTTCAAAGTTTGAACGGTGCTAAATTATTAATCACAATACGACTGGTTATCGCTGTATTTTTGGGATGGCATGGAAATTGCTATTGTCGGAGTATGGGAATGAGGGATAGAAAATCAGGTGAAGCAGAAAGGCATGCTATTCAATTGAAATTGATTGAACAGCCGTCCAGTCAGTTGTCACTAATCGACCAAATCAAACGATTACAACGATTACAACTTGACCGCAGTGGTCAAGATATGATACAATACGCGCCAATTGAAAGCACTCAAAAGGATTGTCTTGCTGTGGATAGCAACGGGAACCTTATTCTGACGGGCTGGGGGTATGCGGAATACGTGGCCTCGGCGGCGGTGGCGCTCAAGGCGCTTGGCGGCAGAGCAGATGTTTGCGGCGTGAGCAGGAGACGTCTGCCGGAACTGCTTTCGGAACTTGCATCGGAGCGCGGAGCGCCGAGATGGTCGCACATCTACATGCTTGGCGTATCGGTGAGCGGCGATCCAGACGCGCTTGCTGAAGCATTGGTGAAGCTGAAAATGAAGAAGGTATCCACGACGTGGATCAGCGCGCTTGAGATGCCGGAGGACATTGCCGAACGGCTGGACGGTCTTGTGGAGACCAAAGTGTACGACTCTTCGCTTCTTGAGGCGGTCGGGCAGTCGTTCGGCGTGGATGTCGAGCAGTATATGCCGTTCCTCAAAGAGCCCAAGCGCGTCACATCGGATGTCCGCGCTTATTTCGAGCTGATTGCCACGGCGCAGTTCTACTACCGCAACTACCAGGACGAATCACTCTATGCAACGGCGGCCCGTTATCTCGCCAACGGAGTGAAGCCTTGCGCGTGGGAGCCTGACGTCAAATCCGCCGTTGAACACTACGACCGCTACGGCGGGCGCGAACTTCTGGGCAAGAGCCGCGAGATTGCGATGCTGCAGGCGCGAATCAACCGCGTTGCGGAGCATGAACACGCGCGCGTCCTCATTCTCGGTGAAAGTGGAACGGGAAAGGAGACGGTAGCCCAGCAGATTCACACGAAAAGTCCAAGATGGAAGATGCCGTTCATCTCCTTCAACTGTGCGAGCGTCACGAAAGACCTTTTGGAGGATCGGTTTTTCGGACATGAAAAAGGCGCGTTCACGAATGCCATCGAGCGGACAGACGGCCTTTTCCTGATGGCGGACGGCGGGACGCTCTTCCTTGACGAAATCGGCGAAATGCCGGTTGAAGTGCAGGCGCTCCTCTTGCGCGTTCTTGAAGGCGGACGCTTCATGCGCGTGGGTGGCAGGGAGGAACTACGGTGCGACGTTCGGCTTGTCACGGCCACAAACCGCGATCTCCCTGCGCTTGTCAGGGAGGGCAAGTTCCGCGAAGACCTCTATCAGCGTTTGAACGTCGTGCAATTGCGGACGCCGTCCTTGCGCGAACACAAGGATGACATCCCGATTATCGCCAATGCCTGGTGGCGCAAGTTCCACAACAACCATGTGCTGAAGGACGAGCAGATTGCCGCGCTGATGGACTACGACTATCCCGGCAATGTGCGAGAGCTCATCAACATCCTCGACCGGGCGACGGCATTGGAAGAGGATGATTTCGATCTTCTCATGCGCGAGCATAAGGAGATGAACGCAGGTCTTGCGGGAAACCTTGAGTTGAAGTCAGGGCGAATCCCGGACAAGCTCGAAGATGCAATCCGCATTCACGTCCGTCGCGTATACGAAAAATACGTGCAGAACCTCACCCGCACCGCCGAGGCGCTCGACGTGAGCCGGAATACCGTGAGGAAGTATTTGTAATCCAGCAACCTAAAAGAAAGGAAAAGTTATGTACTATCACGTTCGTATTGACAAAATCTTCCATGATGGGCGCACTGATATGGATGCCCGTGTTGAGTGGGATTTCCGCTCGTTGGCCAAGGCGTTGGCAATGATTGGACGCGACTTTGGCAAGGAGGCGTCTTATTGGCGCATTGAGAATCTGACGGAAAGTACGCCGAACATCATGTTGCTTGAGAATGACTTACGAGCTGCATTGGAATCGACACACCAGTTCATCACAATGACGTTCAAAGATGGGGTCATGTCACTGGAAAAATATGATCATTACGAGTTCTTTGTCGTTATCAGAGATGAAGCGGAGCGGACTCCTACGTTTTCGTTTAGCGAAGAGGAGGAATCTGCCATTGTAGCCCCAGAAGTTGTTTTTGAACCAGACGTGAGACAGTCGCTCATAGACATTCTTCGTTCTTTCGACATCACTGAAAAACTTGATTTTGTAGGCAAGGCATTTGAGTCTATCCTTGCGTTTTATTGTGGCGATGAGAGAGATGTGCCAAGTGATGTGCTGGAACTTAGAGATAAAGAACAGTTGAAGCCAGAAGACTATGTGACCTTGGCAGATGAATGTCAATGTTGCGGTCATGATCAGCTTGCGGCACGATTGTATGTTGCAGGCTATAGCGCTGAGGGCGAAGCGGAGAAGCGTGGTGAAGCATTGGTGAAGCTTGCGGATTTGTACATGAATTCGGACTGGCTGAAGAACGGTGGCAGAGAATGGGATGTGATGAAAGCGGTTGATCTTCTCACAGAGGCGCTTTCTTTAGGATGTGTGTCGAGTGCAAGGGAGGTACTGGAGGGGGTGCGTGAGCAACTGTTTGAAGAATACGAAGACGAGCCAGATGTGGACTATTTCATCAGAAATTACCAACCAGATGCGCTCTGCCTTGCCGCATTCTGCCTTGGCGTAGGTATAGGATGGAAGAAGGATATGGCGGCATCCAAGCGTCTCTACGAGGCGGCTTTGGCGCATGGATATCCGAGGGCGTCGTATTACCTAAAAGAGATCCAATCCGGTCGAGTAAAATGAGCTTTCTTTCCTAACCCAAAAGGAAGCCTACAATGATTGTGCGCATAGGATGCATGTATGCTGACGATTGGGACTTCAACGAGTATGAAGAGGGCGAGCGGATTCGAATTGATCCGAATGCGATATCCGCCAACTTCATGATTCTTGAAGACGAGGATCAGGACGAAGCGCTCGACGGACGCGAGGGCGAACTGTCAAAGAGCTTCGATTACGAGCTTCACGACGGCCAACTCTGCGCCATTGTCGATGGTGAGTTTGTGCCGTGTGAAGATGAGGACGAATTTGAACACTACCTTCGCAAGAGAGACGGTGTGGAAGTGTAATTCACGTTTCCCATTGTGACAAACAAAACCAGAAAGGTGACTTCAAATGAACTATTACGTTATTTCCCCCAATGTTTGGAACGATGGTGAAATCAAGTCTCATATTGATTTCATGTGCCGTAGCCATGTTGTATGTATGGGATGGGACAAAGATAAGAAGCATGGATGGGATTTTGCCAACAAGATACAACCGGGCGATTGCGTAATTGTTGCGAGAAGGAAGTGTTGGAAGTGGACGGTTTTTTTTGCTGGCATTGTGGATGGAATAGCTAAGTATGGCGATGAGAACGGCGAACACTACACCATGTGCCGAGATATTAGGACATTTGTAGATCTTCGCGATTGTAGTGTTGTTGAGTTTAGCGTTGGTATGACGGGATATGCAAGAAAGAATCCTGGATCACTATTCCAATTGCACGAAGGGAATGTCGCAGATAATAAGTTTATTCGGAGCATTGACAGAGTGCTTTTCAGCGCCGAAAAACAGCGTTCTTTTACAATTAAGGAGATTTCCAATTGGAGAATAAATGGGCGGGTCGCCATTCCTTCGCTACAACGTGGACTGGTCTGGAATCCGAATCAAGTTGAACTTCTTTGGGATTCCATTCTGCGTGGATTCCCCATTGGTGCATTTGTCTTTTCGGATGCAGACAAGACATCTCAGCAACGTACTTCTAGTACGCATGAAGATGCCGAGTATTTTCTTCTTGATGGGCAACAGCGTGCCAATGCGATTTCCTTGGCGTTTGAAACAACTGAATCGGCAGAAAAAGCCAAATCGTCGATGCAAACCAGGCTGTGGGTTGATTTGATGCCAAATATGCCCACTACTCGGCGCTTTATGGTAAAGGTAACAACGAAATCGCATCCTTGGGGATACAAAAATAATGACAATTGCGATATTCTTCCGGTTTCGGAAATACGTGAGGCAATTCGGAAATTCACGCAGAGGAGTTTCGGCGAAGTCAAGAGCATTGATGTTTCGGAACTAGACCTTATGAAAACATGGCCCGTTCAGGCGGGTTGCCCAATTCCTCTGTCTGCCATTCTCCATTTCTTCGATTTTCATGGTTACGACTACAACCTATTTAGAGACAAAATTCACGAGTGGCTTCAGTCGAAGGAAAACTTATCAGCCAAGTATCCCGCCTCAATGATCGGTATAATTGATGATGAGATTAAAAAATGGCATTCTGCGCTTAGTGAGTTGTCTAAGTACCGCATTTTCGCGAATATCTTACCACAACAAACTATTGAAACTGAAGATGGTGAAACGAGAGAGGAAGAGGGAACTAATCTTGAGAGTCTATTTACCCGTCTAAACACTTTGGGCACAAAAATATCTCCTTATGACTTGAGATATTCAGCAATAAAAGCATATTGGGGTGGTCTTAAGGAGGAGAATGACCGCATAGCCCGGACAATAATGCCCGGATCCAACCTTGCCATCTTTGCATTCCGTCTCGCTTTGAGTATTGCTACAGAGAAAGCAAAAAAGGAAGGCGCGTTCGTAAAACTGGCTGATGTGCCGACAATTTCACGCATCCGAAAGCTCGGCCTCGGGAAAGACCTCGACAGTGTTGATTGCCATGCAAGGACTATCATTTTGGACGAGTTATATGCTGGTCGCTTGGAACAAATTATCAATGACATTGAAACCGCACTTGGTGTATACAAGAATGGTAGCACCGACGTTAGTGGACTCCCACCTTTTCTGAGGACGTCAATTATATCGGGATCGCCAGAGGTCTATCTGTTCCTCATGGTTCTTGCCTACCACAAAGTGCTTAGTCTCGTCTCTCACGAGGTTATATGTGCTTTGGCAACTTATGTTCATTGGATGAGCATGGGGTCAAAGAAGGTTATTGTTGACGGCATCTACGAGCAACTACAAAGCAATGACTTCTCGGAAGTAGAAGTATGCTTGCGTAAGACTGTTGGCAACATGGTAGGTGCGAAGCTCTGTCCTCTTGTCGAGCTCAAATTAGGTGTTGATGAAAAGGGGGATCTGTCACCTCTCTGGAGCAAGCCTTTACATGCAGATTTTTATTTGCGAGTAAAGGACAATAAGGAATTACTCATTTTCGCAGAGCGTGAGTATTTTAATAAAAACTTCAAGTATGACCCTTCTCGGGTCGATCTGAATGCAGGGCATAACAAGCCGTGGGACTATGATCATATCGTCCCACAGATATGGACCAGCAACAAAAAGGTCGGTGACTTCCGTCAGAACTGCAAATACTGGACTTGGACCATAGGCAATTATGCGGCTATCCCATTTTCGATCAACAGAAGCAAGAACAGTCAGGAAGAATGGGACGAGTATTTAGAACATGCAGAGGAACTTCTGTTTGACAAACGAGTATCTCAGATAAAAAGTTGGTTTGTAAGAGACAACACCCTTGCTCAACTCTTTTTTGATATTACCTCGCATCGGTTAGAATTGATTTATTCACACTGGCGCGACTTTGTAATCAAGGGTTTGGCTTTGCCCAATAACATGGACATTGTTGAGGTGCAAGACGAGCAGTAGACATAGGATTGTTTTGTACTTGTAAATGACCACATTCCTCTCTAACCGTTCCATCTACGAGTCCGTCATCTGCAATCTCGTACCGCAGGCGAGGGAGTGGCTGTGGATCGCGACCGCAGATATCAAGGATATGTACGTTGATTCCTGCGGGCGGGATATGGTGCCGTTCTTGGAGGTGCTGGACGGGATGGTGAAGCGCGGGATCGAGGTGCGGCTCATCCATGCGAAAGACCCAGGCCCGAACTGGCGGGATGACTTCGACCGCTATCCAACGCTTTGGACGGCGATGGAACGGGTGCTTTGTCCGCGTGTCCATTTCAAGTGCATCATCGTAGATGGGCGGAAGGCGTATTTCGGATCGGCGAACCTCACCGGTGCAGGCATGGGTGCGAAGTCCGAACGCAAGCGCAACTTTGAGAACGGCATTCTCACCGACGATCCCGCCCTCGTCAATCCGCTCGTCGAGCAGTTCGACTCTGTCTGGCGAGGCGCGTTCTGCCGCGATTGCGGACGGCGAGAACATTGTACCGATCCCGTTGTGTAACCGGTCACATTCTTACCGCCTGATAAAAGTCTGAATGGTAAGGGGCCGGAAAACCATGTGTTTCCCGGCCCCTTTGTCGTTGGCACGGAGATTGCAATTGGATAGGCAAGAAGAAAGGAATGCAATCATGGCAAAAGAAAGCGAAAACAAAAACTCAAGGTGCGAAGAAGGAACTGAAATGGCAGCGAAAGCTACCACGGAGGGGAAGGTTATTGAGCATGTCAGTAGAGGCACACGGTATGGTGTACACTATCCCGCTCGGTACCTCGAGAAAGAGAATGTTGGTATGGTATCTAAGGTGATATACCAAATAACGATCAGATACCAGAATGCCGAAGACACAACCATTATTTCTGAATGTCCGTGCGTTGGCTTTGTCCGCGATGGTTTTCTTGGCAAGAAAGGTCGTGAATGGCTTTTTTTCAACGCTGAAGGCAACGTTGTGTCTAGACGGTTGAAGTCTGAGCTTGGAATATGCGAAATTGCATCAGACCGCTGGTACTTCTTTTGCAAACCAGATCATTCTGTTGTGGCGGTTGATGCTGCAGGTCGGGAGTTAGGCCGCCCCAAACCATGGGTCGGATTTGAACACCGGTATCATTTCGCGTTGGGTATTTCACGGATTGCCGAAATGGTCCGTAAACATGCGGACGCTTCCACTGTAAGCAAATGAATCTTGTGTTGGCACACTGACAAGAAGAAAAGGAAATATCATGACAAAAGAAATTGTAGGATTGCCGACCGGTTTCAAGGAGATTGATGAGAAATTGGGTGGATTGAGAAAAGGCGAGGTGGTGGTTATTGCGTCTCGTCCATCGGTTGGCAAGACTGCGCTTGCCATGAATATCGCGGAGTGCCTTTCCTTAGGCCGTGATATCAACGGAGTCCCGTTTGCCGGCAGAAATGAAGCAAAGCATGCGGTGTTGTACTTTTCGCTTAAGATGCCGTCTGCGTCAATTGCCAGACGGATGCTTTACAGCCGGGCACACGTCAATGCCTGGCATCTTGAGCGAGACATTATAGATGAGGCGGAAAAGACAACAGTGGAAGTCGCAATCTCACACGGCGCGGAAGTATTGAAGCAAGCATTGTTGTACGTGGTTGACACGCCAGTGCCGGACATAGACGATCTGTATCAAGATGCTGTCCGCGCGAAAGGCGAGAAAGGAATTGAACTCGTAGTTATTGACTACCTCCAACTATACGAGGGCAAGGCTGCTGCGAAACAGGGGCGGCTGGAGGAGATGGCAGATATTTCGAACAGAATCAAGACGATGGCGAAGGAGCTAATGGTCCCAGTCGTTGTACTTGTACAGTTGCCAAAACGCATTGTCAAAGAGGGTGAGCCGAAACAGTATAATGAGCCAAAACTATCTGATTTACGGGATGCCGCAGCGATAGAGGAAAGTGCGGATGTGGTGTTGCTGTTGCATCGACCATCTTCATATTGCGAATCTGGCGACGGGGCCGCAAATGAGAATCTTGCTATCCTTAATGTCGTGAAGAATCGTCATGGTGAGACAGGACAATTCAATATGACTTTCTCTCGCGAGTTCATGCGCTTTGGCAATATAATTTAAAAGAGGGAAGATTAACATGACAGATACGACAAGACTGCCTGTGCTTTGCGTCTTGCTGGCGCTGGTTGGGTGCGGAGTTGTAGAACAAGATGTGCACAAGGGCGAGAAGGAGAAGTATGTGGAGTATTTGCAGGGGATAATCGCCGATGCGAAGAAAGACGCAGGCTTCTTCATTGGCAATACGCTGACCGACAGAGAAGAGCGGTGCAAGCGGGAAATGGTCTACCAGAGCGATAGGTATCTGAGCTATAGGATTGAAGAGTACTCTTATCATGGCGGTGCGCATGGCGGCTCAAAGGTGTCCGTCGGAACGCTTGACCGAGAGACAGGCAGGCAGTTGACGCTGAATGATGTGTTTGGTAATGATGGCCTTGCGGCTCTCGAGTCGGATCTTCGCACGGCGGTTATTGCGAAAATCGGGGAAGAGAATATCCAATCGTCCGTAAGGCCGATAGAGAACTTCTACCTCGCGGCAGACGGCTGGCATTTCGTCTACAACGAATACGAAATCGCCTGCTATGCGATTGGGGCAATTGATGTCGTTTTGGCGAGACATTCCATAGCACCAAGCACACGGTGTGAATGATTGCAATTTGACCAGGTGGTAAAGAAGTAATCGATGGAGGGCGAGGAAATGGCGTGTTTCGTGACGCTTTCGTGGCTTGAACAGCTGCGATTGCGTCCCGGAATGTACATTGGCGAAATCGGCGACGGTTCCGGCTACCATGATTAAATCGACAGGAGGTTGTGATGAATTATGAAGGCTATTTGTGCGATATGAAGAGATTGTGCGGAGGTAAATGGCCGCACAACAACAAACTTTCACCGATGCCTATCTTCCAACGGCGTAGAGTCAACGAAGGTAAGGCAGGCTTGCGCATGTATGAGATATGTGCTCATGTTGATGTGTTTGACAAGGCGGGGCGGCTCGATATGTGCCTTTTGGATGTGTTGGAAATCTATGCCGTAAAGGAATCCCAAGCAAGGGAAATCGCCCGGATTGAGTGTGATGCCATGAAAGCAAATGCCACGCAATCTGGCATGACTTTGTCAGTAGGGCAAACGAGCATCAACGGACGGATTTAGTCGGCAATCTTTGACAGAACAATTTGCGCCTTTCGCATAGAGGAATAAGTGAGATCAAGACAGTTGGCTGCATCGGGTGAAACGCCATTGTCTAATAGAAATCTTGAGATGGACTCAAAGTCCTCCTTCTGGGAGATTGGGAGACACTCAAAGGAGAAAAGAGATGACAGAGACGAATGCAACAAGCGAATACTGCTGCACATGCCAGAGCTGGCATGGCGAGCGGCGATATGATCCAAGGCGTGGGAAGGTGAAGAACGAGAACCGTGCGCTCGGTACACCGTGCAACATGAATTACCGCAGGCCAGGCGCCTGTTCCAAGGGCAACTGTCGAGGCTATGTTCGCTGGGTGGAACTTGCGTAAAGCCGAAAGGTAGGTTAAAAATGAATTTCAACGAGACAAAACAACGGTTTGGAGATGTAGCGACAAAACTACAGGCGGCGTTGGCATTAAATGATGTCTTTGTCCAAGTCGTGTCATCTGGACAGAACGGACGATTTACACAAGTAACCGTCAAAATGTCATCCAGCGACATCAAGTTGTTGCGTGAAAACAAGTCCACAGTTCTTAAGGAAATTGGTGGCGAGTCTATTCGGGTGGTGGAATCGGATAACGGGATTGCATTTGTTGAGGCGGGGTTGCCATTTGAGCGATGGAAGGATGTGTCGTACCATGATGTAATGTTCGACGTGTTCTGTGGCAATACCCAGGCAGAAGATATGGCTTTACCGGTCATATTTGGAGTGATGCCGAATGGTGAAACTATCACCCGTGATCTTGCGCGTATGCCGCATCTGCTGATAGGAGGGCTTACGGGATCCGGCAAGTCTGTGTTCTTGCATTCTCTAGTCTGCTCGCTCGTGCAGAACCGTTCGCCTGAACAAGTGCGATTCGTCTTAATGGACCCTAAACGGGTGGAGTTCATGGGGTATGCGAAGTTGCCGCATCTGTATTCGCCTATTGTCCACGAGCCAGAACAGGGTATAACGATGTTGAAATATGTCGAAGCCGAAATGGATAGACGGCTGGCGTTGTTTGGCGAGAAAGGATGCCGAAACATTGCGGACTTCAAGAATACAGATCAGGGGGCGAGTTTGCCATACCTTATTGTTGTGGTTGACGAACTTTCCGATTTCATGCTTGGCGCTGACGGTGTTTTTGGATCGACTGCAAGCCGGATTGCTGCGATAGGAAGGTCGGCGGGTGTACATCTTGTAATAACCACTTCTCGACCTGACGCGAAAGTCGCGTCGTGTAGCCTGAAAGCAAACATTCCGGGTAGGATTGCATTTAGGGTCTGCCAGCAGATAGATTCGATGACGCTTTTAGACGAATACGGGGCGGAGGAACTTCTTGGGGGTGGCGATGCTTTGCTTAAAGACGACAATGGGGCGATTGTCAGGTTGCAAGTCCCCTATATTCGAGACGAGGCGGTCACACGTATTGTCGATTCGGCAATTGTGCGATATCCTGGACGGCATGTTGTAGCTGGACTTGCATTAGCTGTCGCAGAAAAGGAAGATTACGAGTCGATGTATGGACGGGCATTGGGTGTAGTCCGTACGACACGGCGGGCCTCGACATCGTGGCTCCAGCGACAGTTGAGTATTGGATATAATGATGCAGCCCATGTTATGACACTCCTTGAGGAGCGCGGCATAATCGGTCCAGCGAACGACAAGGGGCCACGCGAAATCCTTATTAAAGATACTTGAGAAAGGATCGAACATGGAACGGAACGATGTCACGGTGTTTCAGCAATCGCTAATGGCCTGTGGCGATCCGGTCGAGATTGCTCAGAAGGTGAAACTTGCGTTCAAGAAGATGCCGGGTGAGATGGCACTTGCTTGCTTCGCAAAAGTGATGACGGCGGATTTGCCACACACAATCAAAGTTGCCGTGTGGGATGCCGTCCGCTATTCGCACATCTGGTGGGGAGTTGACGAGGTGCTGAGAGGACCTGTGATGGAGCATTCCGTCGTGCAGCAGGCATTCGCGGATGCCGTGCCGATGCGGCGATGGATGGTGGGTAACAGGTTAAACAACTGGGAGGAAATTTCAATGACGCTTGATCCTCAGACCGCGTTTCACTCGCCGCATACCCAGACGGAATTGCACAGGCTGATATTCCTATTCACACACTTTTCGGATGCCGATGTTTATGCTGCCTTGAAGGTGATTCCGTGTTCGTGTGAACAAGCAAGGGAGCTTGTGGACTTTGTAGATTGGCGCGGCAACAACATTCTCTGGTATCTCACATACCGGGACGACCAGAATGCACGGGATGGCTTTGCCTGTCCGTGCATCGAGCGTGAATTGCTGAGGCTGGGGGCAGACCCAAGCCGGTGCAATACCATTGGTCTCTGCTGGAACGACGTCAGGCGGCACTTGATCAGGTCGAAGTGATAAAAACGTCTTGTATTGCATTTCGCAATTTGCGCAATGTAGTGCCTAGATGGTTTACTGGCTGCCGGAAGGGCCGAAGGTCGTTTCTTGATAACACCGCTTGCGGTGTGCATTATGGGTAAGTTCATAAACTGACCGCCTGATAAAAAACTAACCGGCAGAGATGGCGGCGATGGCGAGTCTCTGCCATGTCATCGCATTGGCACACTTGTTGCTATATGGTGGGCGCAACGAGCAACAGGAGAAAGCGATGCGAAAATTCAAAAACAACGTGAGCGAAGGATGGCTCTTCAAGCAGGAACTTCGGTTCTTCCGAAACTTCATGCGCAATTGGGACAGGGATGTGGATGACTGCGACTTCTTCGACATCTTTGCCAACAGCAACAACACGGACGGTAACGAGACCAAGGCCATGCTCAAGCGGCATTTCTCTCTTGAGGAGCTGGGGCGATGTGATGGCATCTGCACGGACTGCGAATCCTCCAAGGACGGTGAGAAGAGGAAGATTGTCGATATCGGCGTGAGACGTCGTGCGGATGACGTTATTCGCGACCTTTGGAACATGGGCAAGCCGCAACGTGCGCGTTGTCGCGAGATGCTTGCCGAGTGGTGTGATGAACTGGAACGGCGAAAATCCCGCCTGTGCAAAAGATAAGACCCGATGGAGGATCGGATCGCCGAGGTCTGCCGCGTTCTCAAGCTTGACGCAACAGAACGAGCCATCCTTCTCTTCTCGGTTGTAAGGCAACTGACTTGTTTTGACGACTTTCCCGCAGGCTGCACAAACGGGCGCAACGACCGTGCAATGTACTACGCTATGGCCATAGACTGTCCCGTAAGCGCGGTCATAAAGGCAACGGCTCAAAAAGGCCGTCTGATGCGCTATGATGTCCTTGACCGTGACTTTGACTTCCAGCGTGGCAGCGCAATACGCGCTTATATTGAGGGTGGAGATGACAACATGCTGGAGGGGCAGTTCTACAAAAAACAACCGACGGATGATGCTCTGCCGTGGGACTACTACGGAAAGCTCGCAGAGGAGCATGGCGGAATTCTGCGGAGTATGATAGCGTCCGCCAAGTCGGGCAAGCGCGGCGTCAACATCCTCTTCTACGGAGAGCCGGGAACGGGCAAGACGAGTTTTGCCAAGACGCTTGCAAAGGAGCTCGCGCTTGATCTCTATGAGATTCGACAAGGAGACCGGGACGGCGAACGCAACTCGCCGCAGAGCCGCATGGCCGGAATACGCATTTGCAATGAGCAGGTGCCGAGAGAGCGTAGCATGGTGATTGTCGATGAGGCAGACCAGCTACTTCGCACAAGCATGGACTTCTTCGCGTCGATGTTCGGCGGTATGGGGTCATCCGGGTCAGAGAAAGGCGTCATCAACTCGATTCTCGACGAGGCGAAACTGCCGACAATTTGGATATCCAACGCACCGGCAAGAGCGTTGGACGATTCGGTCAGGCGGAGATTCGATTATTCGATACGCTTTGAGAAGCTTGGAACTCGCCAGCGCTCGTCAATTTGGCGTAACAGCGTGAAGAAGTTCCGGCTGGAACGTCTAATCCCGGACGAGATGTCAGAACAACTTGCGCAGAAATACCAGACCAATGCGGGCGGCATCGCGATGGTGCTTGAGAACGTCAAGCGGATGCGCCCCAGGCAAGGGCAAGTCGCCGTACTTATCGACAAGCTGATGAAGCCACATTGCGAATTGATGGAGGCCAAGGCAAAGAACGATACGCTCATGCCGGCTAAGGATTATTCCCTCGAAGGACTCAACATCAAGGGAGACATCGCGCTCGAAAGGATTGTCGAAGCGGTGGGCGCTTTTCGGAACAGCAAGGAGGACGGGAACGATCCCGACCGCCCGCGCATGAACCTCCTCCTATGGGGGCCGCCCGGAACGGGAAAGACAGAGTTTGTGAAGCACCTCGGTAAGACGCTCAACGCCAAGGTGTCCGTAAAGATGGGGAGTGACCTTCTTTCCATGTGGGTGGGCGGTACGGAACAGAACATCAAGCATGCCTTCGCGGAAGCCGAAGCTGACAACGCCATTCTCTTTCTCGATGAGATTGATGGGCTTGTACAGGATCGTTCCGGGGCGCAGCGCAGCTGGGAGGTGACGCAAGTCAACGAGCTTCTCTACCAGATGGAGAATTTCAAGGGAGTGATGGTGGGGGCGACAAACTTCATGGACAACCTCGACGCCGCCATCATGCGCGCTTTACGTTCAAGCTCCAGTTCGACTATCTGGATACTGCGGGCAAGCGTCTCTTCTTCGAGAGGATGTTCAAGACGCATCTTTCGGACGTGGATGCCATGCGGCTTGCGGGGATACCCAGCCTTGCGCCGGGCGACTTCCGCACGGTCAGGCAGTCGCTCTACTATCTTGGTGGTGCAGTTTCCAACGAGACGCGCCTGAACGAACTTGAAAAGGAAAGTTCGCTCAAGAAGAACGCCCCACGACGAATCGGCTTTTGAAGTGTCTTGCAGGAGTAAGCATGATAGGATATTTGCGATACAGATCCGTTCTATACTGGATGAACGCAGTGAAGAACAGGGAGTCATTTTGCATGAATCCAGCTTTCTTCACTACAGCAGAAACAGTCATATCGCGGGACGAGGCGATAGCGGCAATCCGTAAAGCCGTTCCTGACGGGACTCTGTTGTGGCTTCAGACACATGATGACTCACATCAGAAAAGATTGGATTTCACGTCTCGGATGCAGGATGTTCTTTGTACCATCTGGAATCACGCACCATCCCGCGAGGCTCTGCGAGGTGTGCTGCTGACGGCTGTGCGGAAATGGCTGACGCTCGCCGAGAGCGAAGGCGTCGAGGCAGCACCCTCACATCCATTGGATGTAAGGGGGGAAATCATGCAATGCATTGAATCTGGGCTGCTGATTCCGCCCGTTCCCGGCATGGGAGGCGAGGAAACGGAAATGTTCGTCCGTCAGGCATCGCCGCATCATTGTCGGGAGTCCATGCAATGAAGAGGACGCTGAACTACGAATTGCTGGAGTTCCACATCCGAGAGGCTGCCGGGGAGCTGGATTCCTTGCTGCGTCGGATCAGATTTATGCTTGATGAGCCGGATGAGAACGGCGAACTGGAGACGGATGCAGGAGGCGCACTTACCGAGGCGGGACTTGAAGTCTCTCTTGCCCACGCCTACCATCACATGAACACGGCATGGAATGCCCGTGGCAAGGCGACAAAGGACGCCGACAAGGACTTCGACAGAAACGAAAAGTTCCCCCGACCGACGGAGCATTTCGATTCTTTCTCCCGCTACTGGCCCAAGTCCCTCCTCAAGAAGCGCAAGCGGAAGTAGCCGACGATGTCGTACGCGGAAAGACATATCGTGCGAGAGATGGCGCATCTCAAGGCGGCAGAGGCCGTGGCCGATGCCGACCGTGGCAACGCTATACACCGTTTGCTTGCAAGCGAGGCCGACCGGGTTAGGGCCGTCCATGCGAAGAGGCTGCGTAACGAAGCATCTGTCTCATCGGCACGTCGACTTTTCAAGGACATTGATTCCTTTCTCGCCGGACAAGGCGGCTCAGATGCTTTCCCGGGCAGGCTCTTCTGGGCTTGCCCAGAGGATGTTCGCTGGCGGTTCTGTGTGGCGGCTTTGCGCGATGTGCGCGTTTCGCGCGGAATACGTGCACAGCTTGTCGCTTGGATGATGTGTCTTGCCAAGATGAATGTTACAGGGAACATGGAAGTGCTGCGGCGTATCCTTGAGGAGGAGGGCTCGGCTATGGATGTGCTGTTCCCGTCACGACTCGTGCGTGTCGAGTATTGCCGCCGGAGGTTGCCAGGTTGGCGTGACGTAGCCGACGGAGCGGGGGAAGAGGCAAACCCAGCGGCGTACGCTCTTCGTGAATGGTGGGAAGATCGGTTTTGTCTCACCGCTGAGGAAGAATCGGGATGGGACCAGGACGATGGCCCGCGCTTTGCGCTCGCCCTGTCGCTTTCGGGACATCGCATCAGCAGGACGCTGCTTCTTGGTCTGGTTCGATACGGCAGATGGGGCATCCTGCAATTCCTCTACCAGACTTTTGACGAGTGCTGGCACGTTCTATCCGTCGAAAAGTTGCTGTCCCTGTTGTGCTCCAATGGAAACATTCCGGCTGAAGCGAACGGGCTCAGGTGTGTAGCAAGCCGTGGATGCCACGGATTCATAGATTTTTTGATGTTGAAGCGACCAGATTGCATCGCCAATGTGCGAGACGCATTCGGCTGCAATCTTCTCTGGCAAACGTTTTATCGCACTCAGACATCTCATCGCACGGGCAGGATCTACCTGAAAATAGAGCGAATGCTTGTCGATTGCGGATGCGATCCACATGAAACGACGAGCCTTGGCGTATCATGGGCCGATGTCGCCCTGGCGCAGTACGAAGCTGGCATATCGGTTCGGGAGCGGGACTTTAACTTGCAGCAGGGGAATGGCAACGCTACCTTGGATACATGGTTTCATGATCTTGTAGGTGCGCGACCGAAGGGAGTGGAGCCATGAGAGACAGAGTGGACAACTTGTTCGATTCGCTCCGTCGCGCAATATGTGGCCGAGTGATAGTTTTCGACACAGAGACAACTGGGATGTCGAACGACGATGAAATCTGCCAGATTGCCGCTGTCGAGTACGTACATGGTGCTTTGACACGTTCTATGGACGAGTATCTCGTCCCGAGTTGCCGGATGAATCTTTGGGCAGAGGGGGCGCATGGACTTTCGATGGAGTTTCTAAGGCGGAATGGAATTCACCCGGCAATTGGGCTTGGGCGTTTCGTGGATTTTATCGATGGGTGCGACCTACTTGTCGCTCACAACCTTCCATTTGACTTGCGCATGTTGAAGAATGGATGTGTGAAGTATGGTATTCATCATGCGTTGGATGGCGTGAGAACTTGCGATACGCTTGCCTTGGCCCGCCAGATTCACCCAGAATTTGAGTGCCATGCGCTTTGGCATCTGATTGACGCACTTGGCGTTGATGGAACAAACAGCCACGACGCTCTTGATGACGCACGAGCCTGCGCGGAGGTGTTTTTCAAACTTGTAAACGAAAGGAACAAAAAGGATGGATGAGCAAGAGGTGCGTCTCCGTGAGCGTGTCATAGCCGGAGGCCGCAAGAGGTGGAATGACGCAGAGATGGATTTGTTTGCAGCACAGCGGCTTGAGTTTGAGCTGTCCATGATTAACACGGGTGGCTGGGCTGATTACTTTCTCATGGTCGCCGATATGGTAGAAGCGGCGAGAGGTGTCGGCGGCATTGTCGGCCCGGGGCGAGGACGCTCTGTGGCAAGTGTAGTGCTTTATGCGCTCGGCGTGACTGGAGTAAATCCGTTCAAACATGCAAACATCCTGTTTGAGCGTTTCCTTCCATCGGAGATAACAAAAGATGCTTCTCTTATCTGTGTGGATTTTGACGGGATCGGTTATGCCGCTGCATTGGCGTATCTCACATCGAACTATGGCGAGATCAAAGCAGAGGAAAGGAAATGCCATGCCGCGCCAGAGTGTTGGCATGTCGGCGAGAGATGTGTCGGCGTGACCCATCTGGAAGCACTTGATCGGATTGCCTTCACGACAAAGTTGATCGCTGAAACCGGCGGCATAGTTCCAGACCTCGAGAATCTGCCAGAGGATGAGACTTCGGCGATGCAAGTGCTTTGCAGAGGTGATGTGGCGGACATTCCTGGATTTGACACGCCGTCGGCCAAAAGGTGGATTCGCAGACTGCGCCCGAACGATGTGCGCGAACTGGCGATTATACATGCCTTGCATCCTCTGTATCGGGAAGAGAAATTGATTGAGTATGCAGAAGGCGCATGTAACAGCCAGCCTTCTGCTATATTTCGGCTCACTTCATCAAGGGAGTACTTGGATGAGACACGCGGCGTTGTTGCATACGATGAGCAGGTCATGCTGTTGTTGAGACGGCTCGGCGGGTTCACCCGCAACGAGGCGTATAAATGCCGCAAGGCTTTGGCTTGCAAAATCACCGAAAGGATAGCGGAGTTCAAGGGGAAATTCATATCTGGCTTTGTCGGTAACGAAGAGCTGTGCAAGATTGAAGAACTGTCTGCCGATGAAGCGCACGGATTGGCTGAACGGATTTGGTCGGAATTGGAACACGATGCGATGTTCACGTCCCTAAAAGCGCACGACATTGCGCAGGTGCGGCTGGCCTATCTGTCGGCATATCTGAAGCACAACTACCCAATGGAGTGGATGTTTGCGGACGGCGAGATTTCCGGGATGCCGACAGTAAGGAAAGTCCGAGGGCAAATTACGCTGCGCGACATTGAACATGCGTTGACTGTGTATGACATGCGGGTGATTATGCTTGTCCGTCATGCTGAGCGGCCACCACTCGATCCGTCGGATACGACGTTTGGCGCACGCCTCCCGATAACGGAGAAAGGCATGACTGATGCTTTGACATTCGGAGGGGCGCTCGCACATTTTGTCCATGCAGGGGATGCCGCCGTCTTTGCAAGCGAAACATTAAGAACGATCCAGACGGCGCATGTTATCCACCGATGTTTTGTAAGACAGGATGAGTTGCCCTCTTCGGAAGTGAGGCGGTGCGGATATCTCGGAGGAAAATCGCCGTTCTTCGGACCGCTCGACGAGCGCATGAAGCTGATTGCCGAAGGTCGCTATCTTGATCGCCTCAACGAGTATTACCGAGTGGGTACGCAACTTGGCTATCGCTCGCTCGCCTCTGCCACTGATGAGTTCGAGGATTGGCTGATAGAGACCTCAAGGCTTTCGGGACAGCCGCTCACAATCGCCGTCACACACGATATCAACGTCGCTTCGTTTCTTGCCGGTCGTGGCGTTGTGACCTCCTTCACGAATGAGACATGGCCACACTATCTTGATGCTGCGGTTATCATGCTTGACGGGCTTGGATATGCTGAATATGCTTTTCTGAAGCATATCGATTGCGGAGAAGAGTAGAAAAGCATAATTGGCCCTATCGTTGGAGTACAACCTACAGAGATTCCGATGTCGTGATACGACGGGGGCGTATCTCCAGTCGCACGACCGCATTCTGAACGCATCCGTCGAGGTGAACAACTACGAGCCGGTCTCCTTCGCCGAACTCGTCGCCAACAACCAGAGGTACAAAGCACAGCACCCCGAGAGGGCTATGTGAGCAAGTTGGGCGGTACAATAAGCCGCCTCGTTTTGTTTGCTGTCACCGTATTAATGAGTTTATACAAATTATTCGCGTCTATGAAATCATAGTTCATAGGCTATTGCGTTTTTGGGTCAGAAATGATATAATATGCCCCATTCCGTTAAGGAAAGGGATTGATCCTCTATGTCAATGTGTTACAAGAAACTCTGGAAACTGCTGATTGACCGTGACATGACACGTGCCGATCTGCGCAAGGAGACGGGCATCTCGCCCGCCACCATCGCCAAGATGTCGAAAGGCGAGCCGGTCGGCACCAGCATCCTTGAGCGCATTTGCGAGTCTATGCAGTGCAACATCGGCGACATTGCGGACTATGTGCCGAACGGGGGTGTAGAGCGGAAATGACAAAGCGGAAACCAACGCAGGCGACAATCGTTCGTCAAACGCCTGCCGAGAAGCCTGTACTTAAGGTCTTTGAGGCTTTTTCTGGCATTGGTGCTCAGAACTCGGCATTGAAGTCGCTTGGTGTCCCTTACAAGATTGTTGGGACGAGTGACTGGTTTGTGAATGCAGTCATAGCCTACGACGCACTGCACTCTGACCAGTCCGAAAAGATTGACGTCCCGGCGTATGATGAGCAGCTGAAATATCTCAAGCAGTTTACCTTCAGCGCGGAATCGCAGAGGGAAATCAAGCACCTTGAGGGGCTGGGTCGTGAAACGATAAAGCGTCTATACATCGCTCAGAAGCGAACCCGCAATTGCGGCTCCATCACCGACATCAAGCCTGAAGAACTTCCGGACATTGACTTGCTGATATACAGTTTCCCGTGCCAAGACCTGTCAACAGGTGGCAACGGCAATGGCATGGGAAAAGGCTCTGGCACTCGTTCAAGCACGATATGGCACATCGGGAAGATACTGCGGACATTGAAGAGATTGGGCAAGTTGCCGGAATACCTGCTCATGGAGAATGTCCCTGCGATACAGGCAGACAGGTACAAGGCCGATTTCAACAAGTGGAAGGTGCTGTTGAGTAGCCTTGGATACAAGAACGACAGACCGGTTGTCCTTGACGCCTCGAAATTCGGAATACCGCAGGATAGGGTACGGTTGTTCATGTCCAGCCATCTCAAGAAAAGGTTGAACATTGGCAGGCGAATCCAGCAGCATGATTGGGCTGGGAACATCGCCGACTTTTTGCGGTTTGATTATTCAAATCCAAGGCTAAAGGCAGAAGCGGATGAGGCCAGCCTTAAGTATACACCATCGCGGCAGGAGATGTGGCGGATCAACAAGCGAGAGCCTCCGTATGAGGAACTCATACACACGATTACCTGCAACATGGACAGAACGCAGACGGCAGCACTTTTCTGGTATGAAGATAGCATACGGCGGTTGACCATTCGGGAGGCGTATCTGCTTATGGGTTTCTCGGAGGCCGACTACGAGAAAGTGGCAAAACTCGGATTCTCCTATCGTCAGAACAACAAGCTCATCGGCAACGCCATTGTAGTTCCAGTTCTGCGAGAAGTGTTCAAGGCAATGCTTCAAGGCTCAAAGTATCTGCCAGACTGTACGGCGCAGGGAGGAGGCGGCAAGCCATGAAGTACTGTGAACAGGCTCCGAAGCCCGCCGTCCTTCTTGCGGCGATAAGGGCGATAGGCTACAGTTTTGAGACTGCTGTTGCCGACATAATCGACAACAGTATATCGGCTATGGCGAAGAATGTACGCATCTTCTCTGAACCATCTGGTGAGCCGTACTTCGCATTTCTTGACGATGGGACAGGCATGACGCAAGGCGAACTGCGAAACGCCCTGTTGCTCGGTTCCGACAGATCCGGAAAGGTCGACGCCCCGATGGAACTTGGCCGGTTTGGCCTTGGTCTCAAATCAGCTTCTTTCTCGCAGTGCAGATGCTTCTATGTGGTAACAAAGCAGGGAGCGATGGTGAACGCGATGTCGTTTTGCCTGGATGATGTCGAGCGGTCTGGGAAATGGCGCACGGCTGTTCTCGACAGCGCTGAATGGAAATCCGTGCCAGAGGTCGAACGGCTGATGCAGTATGAACACGGAACGCTTGTCGTTTGGCGCGATTTCGACCGGCTGAGAGTGAACACCGCCAATTTCGAGACATCGTTCCGCCGCATCGTCAAGATGGCGAAGAGCCATGTTGAGTACGTATTCCACAGATTCTACGACGATGTCGTCATTCGCTTCAACGAGGAGCGTGTCGAAAAGCGCGATCCTTTCTTGTTGGATTCCTACGGGATGCAGCAGGAGGGCCGCGGCGTGTCGGTCGAGGTCGATGGGCACAAGATTAAGATCACGCCATATTCGCTCCCGTATGCCAATGCGCTTTCGCCGGAAGAGCGCAGGCTTCTGGGGAACCCGAAGAGCATCTACGACGAACAGGGGCTGTATCTGTACAGGAACAGACGTCTTATCGCATGGGGCAGCTGGTTCCGAACCGAAGTCAGGAGTGAGCTGAACAAGCTCGCAAGGGTCAAAGTCGACATTCCGTCTTCGCTCGACGAAATCTGGATGCTGGATGTGAAGAAGTCGTCCGCTAAAATCCCAGACAAGATAAGGGACAGCATACGCATCGCCGTGGGAGATTCAGTGTCAAGAAGCCGGGGGGCAGTAAGCAAGCCAAGTGAGCGCGAGGCGATGGCTGAACACAAGGTGTGGATTCGGGAGTTGCGGAGCGACAATTCCGTAGAGTACACAATAAATCGTGAGAATCCAGCGTACAAGGCGTTGCGGACTGCGCTTGTCGGCGGCGACCTTTCACTTTTCGAGCAGTTCGTCAACGACTTGCAAGACTATCTGCCGAAGCACCAGATACACATAGACCAGGCCGGCGACTTAAGCATAACGAACGGCGAGACGCTTGAGGCGAACATAGGGGCTAAGATGGCCGACCTGATCAGGAAACTAAAGGCAATCGAAGACGAGTCCGACCGGCAACATATACTTGACCGATATCTTGCTTTCGAGAACTACAGATGCCTGAAACCGCATAAGGCGACTATACTTGAGGAGGCTCGACATGACTGATGACGAGAGAGAACACTTCCTTGATGATGCCAAGGAAATTGCCATCATACTGCTTAAGCGCAAGCAGCCGACTCATTCTGATGTTGTGGCCAAAGTTAGGTCGTGCCTTGAAGACTCGGTGCCGGACTATACACATGAAGAGCTGTCGCGCATCGTGACGGAAATCGAGTACAACATTAGAATCAAGACGCAAGAACCGGACATACTTGTTGATGCGGTCAACCAGTCAAATTGGTTCCGAATTGCCGAACCTTCGACCGAGACCAACTATTTTGGACGCTATGTCAGATATTTGAGGACGCAGGGATTCCCGGAACCGGTGATCTCGCAGATGGAGAGCGACACTCGGCGGGTGCTGGCGCTCTCGGCAAACCCGCTCGCGCAGAAGGACAGCAAGCGAGGACTTGTCGTGGGAGACGTCCAGTCGGGGAAAACGGCGAACTACCTCGCGCTGATCAATCTTGCCTGCGACTTCGGATATAAGATCATTGTTCTCCTTGCCGGGATGACCGACTCCCTTAGAGAACAGACGCAGGACAGAGTTGATCTTGGCTTCATCGGAGCGATGAGCGACAGCATAGGCGGCGGCGTTGAATACATTGGCGTTGGTCTCGACAAGATGGAGCATTACGCCGTCCCGCTGACCAATACCCGGCAGGATTTTGTCAAGTGGATCAAGCAAAACATAAACGCGACCCCATCAGAGTACACAAAGCCACTGGTGCTGGTCGTGAAGAAGAACAAAGGAGTGCTTGGTCATGTCCACAACTGGTTGATGTCGAAGCAGATAAGGAACCAGAACATCCTTATAATCGACGACGAGGCCGACAATGCGTCAATCAACTCCAAGCGCGACGACAACGACCCGACCCAAATCAACCGCAAGATCAGAGAACTCTTCACGAGTTTCAATGTCGCCACCTATGTCGGCTTCACGGCGACACCGTTCGCAAATATCTTCATCAATCCGACTGACGACGAAGTCCTGAAATCACTCTTCCCGTCCGACTTCATAGTCCAGCTCAAGACGCCATCGAATTATTGCGGAGCCCACTGGTTCTTCGATGCCGGGCATGAGGGTGAAAGTATAAGGCTGCTTGATGAATCTGAGGAACATTTCCTGCCCGCGATTCACAAGAAAGACGCGACATTCTCCGGTCTCCCCGAAAGCATGAAGGAGGCAATTCTCGTCTTTCTTCTTGGCTGCGCCGTCAGGACGATGCGCGGACAGGAGGGCAAGCATCGCTCGATGCTTGTGAACATATCCCGCTTCAACGACCTTCAGTGGGCGATTAGGGACAGGGTGTCCGCATTCGTGGAAGAAATCCAGAACATCATAGAACAGGAAACCTACAAGGACCTCGAAGCGTATTTGCGCCATCCCGTACTCAAGCGCATGGCCGATCTGTATGCTAACATGCCTGTGTTCGCAAAGGCGAGGGACGAGTTCGCTTTTGATTCCCTGTGCCAGTCGATACGGGTCGAATCTGGACTTCTCAAGGTCGTAGTCCTCAACAACAAGATAAAGCAGGAGTCGCGCTTTTCGTACAAGAACTGCCCGAACGGGGCGCGCGTCATTGCAATCGGAGGTTTTCTTTTGTCGCGAGGGTTGACGCTTGAGGGGCTCATGGTCAGCTACTACAGCAGGAACACCGCAACATACGACTCCTTGCTCCAGATGGGGCGTTGGTTCGGATATAGATTCGGCTATGAAGACTTGTGCCTCCTCTACATATCGCGCATCAACGTAGCGAATTTCAGGGCGGTGATTTCCGCCGTCGACGACCTTAAGGAACAATTTGCCGAAATGCGGGCGATGGGCAAGTCTCCTGGCGATTTCGGACTTATGGTCAAATGTTCTCCCGATACGCTCGAAACCGCTCTTCTTGTGACAAGCCGGAACAAGATGCACCATTCGCAGCGTGTTGAATATTGGCTGTCCTACGGGGGAACCGTGGCTGACACTTCCAAGCTCTACAAAGACTCGGCGAAGAACGCCGCAAACGAGGGAAAGTGTCTTTCGTTCTTCAAGGAACTTGCCGACGATGGCATGAGTTTTGTCAGCATGGGATCCAGACAGGTGGTTCGGGACGTTCCAAAAAAGTATATCGCAAAATTCATATTGTCGCTCGACATCCATTTCGAGAACAGGAAGTTTGACACCGATACTCTCTCCGTGTACATAGCCGACAGTAAGGTTTTCCCTAGATGGGACGTGACTGTTGCAACTGGCTCTGATGCGGTGATGAAATGGGATGTGTGTGGGCATGAATTCCCCGCTGCGATCCGCAAGTGCGAAATCCGCAGGGAAGAAGATTTCATTCGCGTCGGCATGGGGAACAACCGACTGATCGAGCCGGGCATCTTTTCGGCAGGACTTACGGAAGAACAACTTGAGGCGATAAAGGCGCGAAAGCGTAAAGACATTACCTATTCTGATTACATGGAAGTGGAGGGGCGGAATCCGCTACTTGTGTTCTATCCGCTTTCGCTGAAAAGCGGAGATGAAAGCATCAATGCAAGCCCCTATATCGGCTTTGCCGTTGGTTTCCCGTCGAGGGGACGTTCGGAACGAGCCGCGTATCAGGCCAACGAGGTTAAACTCCGCGAAATGATGGAGACAATGGATTCTATTGCCGAAGACGAGGAAAACGGAGAAGAGTCATGAGAAACTTTGAGAAATTGTTTGCCGCATTCAGGCAGGATGCGACGGCATCAAGGGCAGAGGGACTGACTCTGCTTTCTGCGGAGTCACCGCTTCGCATCTACTATGGCCTGAGCGCACAGCGCAATCCGCGTCTTGCGTTTCTTTCCGACTCTAAACCGCCTGAAATCGCATCCACGAAGGCCATCAGGGTGTCATGTGTACAGGAGGCTGATGAGCACTGGATGTTCTTCGACCTGCTTGAGCAGTCTGCGAGCGCTGTTTATTTTACGCTTTGCGACGATCTTGTCTGCGCGTTGGAGTCCTCGTCGGCAAAGGATTCAGCATCCGCCGTCATGTGCCTCAAGAATCGGTTTATGGCATGGCGTAAGATGTTCAGACAGGAGCGAGGGGCACTGTCCGAGGAGCAGGTGATCGGCCTCCTCGGAGAGTTGTACTTCATGGAGAATTTTCTCATGCCGACAATCGGTACGGCGCGTGCGGTACGGGCGTGGAGCGGCATCGACGGAACAAGCAAGGACTTCTCTGATGGCGACAGATGGTATGAGGTTAAGGCGGCTTCGCTCGGCGCAAACTCCGTGAAGATAAATTCAATTGCCCAGCTTTCGGCGGAAGCTCCTGGCGTACTTGCAGTAATTCGGTACGAGACCATGTCCCAAGGGTATGATGATCCAAACTGCACGGCATTCAGGATATTCAAGCGCATAATGGCTGCCATTGAGGATGATGCGGTTCGCACCGATTTCTTGACCAAACTTGTGACTTACGGCTTTGATGTCGTGCAAGAGACGGAAGGCAACCGATATCGTGTGGCGGAAATGGTGTTTTACAAGGTTGACGATACATTTCCGAGAATTCAGGAGAAGGATATACGGCATCGTGCTATAGACAAGGTGACGTACAGCCTTTTGCTGAACGGAATCGATGACCACAGATTTGACGGGAGGTTATAAGATGGCGATGGAAATCGATGCATTCCGGGAAGAGTTCATCCGGGATGTAAGGGATATCGCGGAGCAGAGCGAATCGCATCCGACCGAGTCTTTCATAAACATGGTCGTGAGGAGGTTCGGCGACGAACTGGGAATGCCGACCGACATAGACTTCTGCTATGTTGACAGGCAACGTCAGGGGAAGTTCAAGCGGATGAGACTTGACGCAGGCGCATACGACCCCACGACGTTCGAGGGCGTTCTTTATCTCGCTGATTTCAACGAAGAGGAGACGCGGACCATAGGCAAGGATGACATTCTCGACAAGGTCAAGGCGCTTGTAAACTTCTATGTCAATGCCTGTAACGGGTTCTTCCCTCCGCAGGCGTCAAGCCCGGAGGCGGAGCTTGCAAACAAGCTGAAGCGTAACCGCAGCGCCTTGAACAGGCTGCGTCTCTTCATTCTGACGACCGACCAGTTAAGCAACCGTATAAAGGAGTTTAATCTGCCGGCTTTCACCGTCGAGGGGAATGAACTGAAGATCAAGCTCGAAATAATAGATATCGAGAGGCTTTACAGCAACATCCAAGGGCCGGAAGTGTTCTCGATATCCACAGAGGACTTCAAATGCCCTCCGATTCCCTGTGTCCGCGCAGACATTGCCACTGACGCCTACGAGACATACCTTGCCATCGTTCCTGCGACGTTCCTTGCTGAAATCTACAAGGAATACGGCGGCAAGCTTCTCAAGGCGAACGTGCGGTCATTCCTGAACATGACGGGAAGCGTAAACAAAGGCATACGCGACACAATCCGCAACGAACCGCAGCGGTTCTTTGCCTACAACAACGGCATAGCCACCACTGCGAAGGAAGTGGAGTTCGTTCAAACGGAGAACGGGCTTGCCATGAAGTCGTTTACCGGGCTTCAAATCATAAATGGTGGGCAGACCACGGCTTCTCTCGCCCTAGTCAGCGTGAAGGAGAAGTTGAGTCTTGACAATATATTTGTCCAGATGAAGCTCACGATTGTCAAGGGCGACGACAAGGCCTTCATCCGCAATATCGCAAAGTTCGCAAACAGCCAGACCAAGGTCACGACCACCGACCTTAATTCGAGCCACGAATACTATGTCACGCTCGAAACCCTGTCTCGGCGGATATTCGCGCCGGTCGCGGCGGGGGCTGTGAAGCCAACCAAGTGGTTCTTTGAGAGGACGAAGAAGCAGTATGAACAGCCGATGTTCCAGATGACCAAGGCGGAGCAGAAGCAGTACATGTCGAAATACCCAAAGAAGCAGAAGATTAATGTTCAGGAGCTGGCGAGAAATGTGCAGCTTTTCGAGTTGCGACCTTTCGACGTTGCGTGGGGCGGAGAACTCAACGCAAGGCGGTTCCACGAGCGCATTGAAGAACGATGGGATGCGGATTCAAGTTTCTGCGACGAGGGCTATTTCAAACGAGTGGTCGCTCTGTCGTTGCTGTATGCGAAGATAAAGAAGCTCGTCATGGATGCCGCATGGTATCAGGAGAAGAAAGGCAATCTTGCGCAGATTGTGGCATACGCATTCTCGAAATTCATCCACGAGATAAAAGAAGCTGGTTTTGACATCAATCTCATGGCGATCTGGAGTGCGCAGGAAGTTCCGTCGTGTTTTGATGGTGACATTCTGAACATCGCAAAGCTTGTTTTCGATGACTTCTACGACCCCAACGCCGCCCATACCGATGTGAGGGAGTATTGCAAGCGCGAAGAATGCTGGGAGAAGATATCGGAGACACCTTACGAACTTTCCGATGACACTCTCGATGGTGTAAGGTGATATAATGTCCTTGAAAGGCTGTAAATGAAACGAGAAGAATCGCAGAACGTCGAGTACAAGGAATCGTGGCACGACAAGTACCTCGAATGGGTGTGCGGCTACGCAAACGCCAAGGGCGGGACTCTGTACATTGGAATTGAGGATGGCACAAAGAAGCCGGTCGGCGTGAAGAACCCCAACAAGCTGATGGAGGACATCCTGAACTCCATCCGCAACACAATGGGAATCGTCGCCGATGTCTCGCTCCTCAAGAAGCAGGGAAAGGACGTAATCCGCATCAAGGTTCACGCGAGTTCTTTCCCCGTGAGCTATCAGGGACGATTCCACTACCGCACGGGAGCCGTGAAGATGATGCTGACCGGCCCGGCCTTGACGCAGTTCCTCATGGAGAAGTCCGGCCAGCAATGGGACAGCGTTCCGTGCTTCGGCGGGCATCGCGCATCCGACTTCACATTTATTGCACTCAAGAACCGCTATCAGGCGGCAAGCGGCGAAAAACTGACAAAAGACGATCTGCTCTCTTTTGGTCTTGTCACCGAGACTGATATCATGACTAACACGGGTGCGCTGATGGCCGACGAGTCGCCGATCAGCCATTCTCGCGTATTCTGTACGCGTTGGAACGGACTCGACATGACGGCGGGCGTTATGGATGCCGCCGACGACCGGGAGTACAGCGGCGGACTTCTCCAGCTGCTCAAGTACGCCGAAGACTTTGTGCGCCTCCATTCCCGTCGGGCGTGGCATAAGCGCCCGACCGATCGGGTGAACTTCCGTGAATACCCGGAACGCTCCATTCAGGAGATGCTGATCAACGGACTCGTCCATCGTGACTATCTCGAAACCGGGAGCGAGGTCCATGTCGATATCTTCGACGACCGTATCGAAATCACCTCGCCGGGTGGAATGCCGGGAGAACGCAAGGTACAGGAGTATGCGAACATCTGCCGCATCCCGTCCCGCAGGCGCAACAAGTGCCTTGCAGATGTATTCGAGCGGCTCGACCTCATGGAGCGCAAGGGCAGCGGCTTCAAGAAACTCTACGAGGACTACGATAAGCTGTCGGTCAACCTCGGGAAGCGGATGCCGTCGCTTGAGTCCGAGAGCGCCTACTTCCGCGTGACACTCCCCAATCTCCTCTACGGATTCACGGACGAGCAGCTTGTGGCCGCAGTAGATAATTCGGAATATGGCGTGGCGAAGGACGTGACTCAAACAGCCAAGCCCCACCATGATACCCACCATGACACCCACCATGATGCCCACCATGATGAAGTTCCGCTTAAGCCGAATGAAATCAAGCTTTTGCAGATGCTGTCGTCTCGCGGGGATCTCGGCGCGGCGGATCTGCGCAAGGCGATGAAATTGCGGAACGCACCGGACTTCCGAGAGCGCTATTTGCGACCACTTTCACGAAATGGATATATCGAATTCACGTTGCCTAACGCGAAACGATCCAAGCTTCAGAAATACCGTCTCACGGCTAAGGGCCGCGATTACCTTGCCAGTATTGAGGTTAGTCAACAGTAGAATATGAAACCTTGCATTATGTCAGAGTCGCAGAGTCTAGTCAGGCGTGAGTTTCTTCGCATCAGTAATGTCTTGGAATGGGACATTTGAGTCTGTACTGAATTCGGGATGAGGAAAAGATCTCGCCTTTGATATTTACGAAACACAGAAGACACGCACTATGAAACATCTTTATTATACTCCAATCCGGCCAAAACGGCAGGGACGTAAGTGCTTGCTCATTGTAAAGTACCCAATATCGCCTCATAACTTAGCATTACTTCTAGAATGGGTTAATGCCGACAAGAGAATGCATTATTCCGTACTATTTCTTGGTGAACGCCCTAATATGCTATGCGAAGAGGAGACCGCATTTTTTAGGCGAGGTGTAGAGTGCGACTTTATTTGGGATGAGAATGAGGTGCGATTTGGATTGTTATTGCGATATCGCCTTGCTATGTTCTCGCATATGATAATAGATAATGGGTGTTCGGATGCTCTTTGTGAACTCATTTTCGCGGGATTTAATATTGCAACTGGAACAACTTTTAAGTTCCTTAGCGACGGAATATCTTTTGGCAGATGGGACAAACAAGCAGGAACGGCGTTTTTCCCCAAGGGATTGTTTGGTAGTCTTAATAAGCCAGATGATGACTGGTATCATTCCCTTAACGATGCCATGAAACGAGCTTGTATATTTCCTAGTGGATGTGATAATGATTACCTATTCCCCAAATGGCTTGATGCGTGGGCGGATTCGTATGTTGACTTTCTGCAAGCAAATGGGAACGTGCCCGCAGCTTCCATGTCTTCCTTGGCACGAGCAATTGAACAACATAATGAAGCTCAATGGTCTGAACGAGAAGAATTAATCTGGCTTCTGACCGTTTTCGTAAGTCGCCTTAAGCGATTCGCAGTGGCTAATAGTTATAATCTATATTGTGATGAAGATAATATTGTTGCTCATGTCTTCTCGCAAAAATTAACTGCGCCGCAACAACAATTATGCTATTATAGAGGTCATGTTATATGTGCAATGCGATTCATGCAATGGTTGATTCAAGAATTGATAATAGGGAACAATGTGTATGGCCTTATAGAGAACTTGGTGGTCGATCTGTATGCACTGAACATAATCGTCCTCAATAATGCTATTAGTGATTTGTATGGCAGGCATTGGTATGGACAGCGTTGTGGATGTCCTTTAACCAAATTTGATCATTACAAGGATGCTTATCGTGTTGCAATCTATCAGCATGCGCCCATATGGCGTACTACAGCTGAAATTATGGGGATTGCGGGATTGCGACAGGCCTTGGAGAGCGGTTTTAGCCGAATGATTGGCTTGAAGTGGACAGACGCACACATGCATCATGATTTAATTCCTAATGCGTTGTTAATGTGTCACGAAATCCAATATCCGAATTCTTATAGCAATCCGCCAATAGATAAGATTATGCTTATATACGCCTGGACTAATACGGCAGTACACAAAGCTTTGTCTGATGTTGTGTGGTTAATTTGGGAGGCTTTTAATTATTGTTCTGTGCTGTTTTGTCCTGAGAATAAATCAGAAAGTTATAACGTTGATAGTGCTGTTCAGATACCGATTAAATCATTATATGAAGTGCGTCGAAAGGTTACAGATGGTTTTTGCGAGTGGGCACGCGTGGCACATGTAAACAGTGTACGGATTCAATGGGGCAAGCCCGAAGCAGTAATCTTAGACCAAGATGATAAGCAACAAAACTGGGATGTGTATGAGCACTGTGGAATGGCAATAACATCCCAGAGCGCTGTATAGGAAAGGACAATAGCAATGAGCATTCTCATTCTGCAAGGCGCGCCTCATGCGAACGGAAACACTGCTTGGATGGCCGAAGAGTACCGTAAGGCGGTGGAGGCGACTGGGCACAAGGTGGCACTTATCGATGTGTCGCAAAAGAAGATCGCCAGGTGCATGGCCTGCGGGCATTGTCGCGGCAAAGGAAACGTATAGCAAAGTGAAAGGACATAAGTCATGACAGACAACTTCGATACTATGGCGCGGATTGAGCGCGAGATCGAGAAGCGGATGGAAGCCGCCTGTGAGAAGGACGGCTGGGTGGTCTCGGTGGCGATGATGCCGCCGGAAAGCACGACGCTTTTCATCGAGAAGTTTGGCGAAGTGCCGCTCCGCTCGTCCGACGAGGATGCTGCGCTGGCGAGCGCACAGGCGTTCGCCAAGGCGGAGTTCGGAACCGAGGCCGAGGTCATCCGCGAAGAGGTGAAAATACCCAATACCCGCGCACCGTACCACGTCCAGCTGCGCCTCAAGGTCGATGCCTCGAAGCGCGTCCAGGAATTGGCGGCATAAAGCCAAGTAAGAAATGGGCAAGACATACACAGATTTCTCGCAGCTGTCCAAGGGGATGTTCAGGAAGAGCGACCCAGTGGTGGAAGTCAAGCCGCCCCCGCCAAAGAAGGTGGCGGGCGAGGATGCTCTTGCCTATTTTGGACTGAACGCGCCAGAGGCCCCTACGTGCGCTCCGAGTGTCGGGGTTGACAATGGGCGCATCCAGTCGCTCGAAGCGAATGTGGCGGCTTTACGCGCCGAATCTGCGGCTTTGGATGCGGCAAAGGCGGAAGCGGAGCGCAAATCAGCCGATCTTGAGCAGCAGTTGGCCGCAGAGCGGCAGATGCGGGCTTCGGCGGAGACAGAGCGTGACCAGCTGCGCGGCGAGGTTCTGCGGCTTAAGAACGAGCTGGAGGAGGCGCTGACTGCGCCGGGTACGCAGCCTGTCGTATCCGAGCCTGTCCGCGAGACTCAGGGTGCTGGATTGTTGAAGCCCCCGGCGACGGCGGAGGTGTTCCCCGGCGAGGTGCGGGAACACATATTTGCCGTGCTGACTGAGGGACTGGAGGCTGCGCAGAGTTCAGAGCGCGAGCGGCGGGCGGCTGTGCTGGAAGATGTGCTTGCGGCGAACATGCCGGGGTCCGAACTCGAACGCCGCCGCAGGGAGCTGAAGCAGATAATCAAGGACACAGGGTCGTTCGTCGACGCCCGCACAATCGCCGCGCTGGAGAAGATAGGCTTCAAGTGCGTCTCGGGCAACAAGCATTGGAAGCTCGACTATGCCAACGTCCGCATTCCGATCTCGAAAACCCCGTCCGACCGCCGTGGCGCACAGAACACGGCTACGGACATAGCAAACAGGTGCTTCTGAGGAGAGAATATGATCGAAACAATACTTCATGGTATCCAGAAAGGGATCAATGCGGCAACGCCGTGGCTTGTCGGCACGGCTGCAGGGTTCTTCCTCCTGTGGCTTGCCTTGCTCATAAGGGAAAAGAAGCCGTTAGAGAGAGAGCTGAAGTGGTTTGCGGCGCTGACGCCTTTCGGCAAATCCGCTGTGATGCTGATGTTGGGATTCTTTACTTGGTGGGGCGGCGCCAAAGAGCGCGGCTCTTCATCTCCTGGCGCAAACGACGACGTCTCACCAACTCCGTCGCGCGTAGTCGAGACCGTCCAGCCTCGTTCCCTGCCAGAGGAGATTTCCACAAACGCGCTCAGAATAACAGCGTTCTCGATTAACCAGACCAACCAAACGGCCTACTTCGAGACTCGCTGTGCGACGAATCTCTTTGACCACACGGCCTCGCGCAACCTCTACTTGTTTTCGTCCACGAATCTCCTGGAGCGCAAGTGGACGCCTCTCTGCATGATTCCAATGCCGGCTGATACGAATGCCCATGCATTTGCGGTGACGCAGAATGACATCATGCCGTCCATGAGGCATTGGTTTGTCGATACGTTTGGAGGCGTAGGCTTCTATCGCTTTGGTGTGGATTTCGACTCGGACGGAGATGGCATTGCCGACGACATCGAGAAGTTGTGGACATTTACCGACCCTGCGAAGTTCGATACTGACGGCGACGGTCTTTCGGACGGACTTGAACTTTCGCCACGCGTGAACACAAACCCGCTTGCCTACGATACCGATGGAGACGGCGTGGGTGACGGCGACGAGGTCGCGTCCGGCTCGAACCCGCGCAGGGCGAACTCCGATCAGGACGGTCTTTCCGACGCTCAGGAACTCGGCGCGATGACTGCCCTCGTTGAAAATGACTTCATGTGGTTTGATATGTCTGCCGGTACGGATCTGCTTTCCGACTATTCGACGTTAAACAGCTATTCCAAGGAGATTCCCCTTGCGGCGGAAACAGTAGTTAACGATGTCTGCTACACCAACGCCCGCGTGTGTCTGGACGGGACGGTGTACCTCCTTTGCCCGACGAATGTGACGGGCGGGTACTACTACTACAGCAACTTGAGCAATATCCAATGGTCTGCCTCTCATCTTACGGTGGCGTTGTGCGGCGCAAACCTCTATGCTCGTACCTCTGATTGGGGTAGCAAGATACTTTATGGAAGCATCGTTTCGGAAGGCAGGTCTTTTGATGTTGTGGAATATCGCAATTTAGGGCTCTATGACCATAACGACACGAACGAACTCATCACCTGTCAGCTGATATTGCCACACGACGAGACAAACACTATCTATGTCAGTTATCTTTGTGCTTCAAACACATTCCGCGAGGTGAGTTTCGCGGCGGGTATCCAATGTGGCTGGCTGCCGTCGAGTCGGCCTGGAGAAAGTTTCTATAACCTCTCCTGGCCGATTACCGCCGATTTTCCGCAGGACGGGTTGACTATAAGGTATTCAATCGGCACGTGTACCAACCCGTCCAAGACTGACACTGACGGCGATGGGCTTTCTGACTCGGAGGAGGTCTTGTCATATCGTACCAACCCGCTTGTGGCAGACACCGACGGCGATGGTATCCCCGACGGCGTGGAAGTGTCCGTCGGCACCGATCCGCGTTCCGTTGATACGGATGAGGACGGGATGCCTGATGGATGGGAGGCATACTACGGCCTCAATCCTCTCGTCGATGATTCGTCCCTTGATGCCGACAACGACGGACTTGCCAATCGTGCCGAGTACGAATTTGGAACCAACCCCGTCGAAGCAGACACCGACGAGGACGGCATTGGGGACAGAGACGAGCTTGGCTGGTGGGAGTATTCGTCTACTCTGCCTGCGTTTTCATATTCAAACGTAACCAACCTCATTTCTTCGTCTTCGGGCTATGATGACGATATGTTCCTTGTAGATCTTCCGTTCGAGGTGCGGTTCGCGGGATACGGGGCGACGAAGGCGAAGGTGAGCGTGAATGGCTTTGTATGGCTCGTTGCAGACGTCGGAGAGGTGCCGACGTCTTCGGATTACGGCAATCAGAATCTTTCAAGCAATGCGCGCAGCCAGTACCACGGATTTGTTGCGGCGTATTGGGACGACCTTTACGCATATTCAGGGCGCAATGCTCAGTTGTCTGTTGCGGAAGCATACTCAAACGGGCAAAGGTACTGTGTAATCAAGTACCAAAACATCAGCATAAGAGGCGACGCCTCCAACATGGGGACTTTCCGAGTCGTCATTCCGGAGAGCGAAACCAATACGGTGTACGTGGCATACGACAGCCTTGCTTCGGGATTCAATGGTGCTGGCGCGACAATCGGAGCGCAATCTCCTAACATGGGTTGCAACTTCCCCGTTGCCTACAACGAGTCGGGTTCTGTCTCGAACGGCATGGTCATTGCCTACCATTTCGGAACAGGTTCCAACCCCTTGATGGCTGATACTGACGGAGACGGGCTGGAGGATGGCGACGAGGTCGTGATGGGCACAATACCTGCGGCTGCGGATACGGATAACGACGGGCTTTCGGATTACTGGGAATATCATCATGGCCTTGACCCCTTGTCCCCGTCTGGTAGCAATGGCGCTGACGGCGATCCGGACGGTGACCACATTACGAACGCAAGGGAACTCGCATACGGAACCAATCCGTCCTCGCCTGATACAGATTCGGACGGATTGCCGGACTGCAACGAAACCGGGGCTATATTTGTGACCAATGCCGTGCCTTGGATGGCGTTCGATGAGAGCGAAGACATCACGGCGGCACTTTCGTCGGCGAATCGCCGTTGCGTGAATTGGCCTACGCCAGTGGCAATGGCGATGCAGGGAGAGACTGTGACGAACGTGACCATTTCCGCAAACGGGCTTCTGTTCTTCAATCGTGCGGGGTATGTGAACCAGGGCGATTCGACTTCTGGCGAAACTTTCAGATACGAGGTTGACGACGATGCGCTCGTGATCGCGCCATATCTTGAATACACTTATTTCCGCACTGACATTCCGGGGTGCGAGACTGCCGTGAAGGTTGGCACGACAACATACAACGGGGAAGGATACCTCCTCGTGGAATTTGACAATGCGTTCCGCAACACGTCAACTTTGCAGACGAACGCCGTTTCCTTCCAGATTTCGGTTCCGACCAATCATCCGACCTGCGCGTATGTCCGCTACAAAGACTTGTACGGACAGTACATGACCGGCGATTACGCCAGCATAGGGATGCAGACTTTCGACAGCCGTTGGCTACATTCGTACTGCGATGACGAAGCCGGTAGAGTTTGGGAGGGACTTTGCCTTGAATTCCTGTTTGGTGCCAATTCCAATCCTCTCGTGGCCGACACCGATGAAGACGGGCTGTCCGATGGACTGGAGGTGTCCATCGGAACATCGCCGGCGAAGGCCGACACGGACGGAGACGAACTGCCGGACAATTGGGAGGTGCAGAACAACCTCGATCCTCTTTCGGCCATTGGTGATGACGGAGCCTCCGGCGATCCAGACGGGGATGGAGTGGACAATTATGCTGAATACGAACTCGGCACGAATCCGCATCTTGCCGACACGGACAACGACGGCCTATCTGACGGCAAGGAGGTTGTATGCGTGTCGTTTGCCAATCCTCTCCCCTGGCTTGAGGTTTCGGTGTTGACGAACCTGACCGAGGCCATAACAAACGCCTCTGGACGTGTCGTCAGCTGGGATTTGCCTTCGCCGGTCTTAGTGCAGCGCGAAACTGTCACAAACATTACAATAAACACACGTGGTGTCGTGTGCCTCAACCGTGCGGGATACAACCATCCCAATTATTCTCACAGCCCTTACAATCTCCAGACCGAAACGGTCGATACTAATGCATTTGTCGTTTCTGCTTATGGTGGGTACTTAAACTTGTACGATGAGGACAAAGCTTCTGCCATCAAGATAGGCACGGCGGAATATGATGGAATGGGCTACATTGTGGTCGAATATGACAATATGTATCAGGATCGTCCTTCGTACACAACGAATTCCGTCTCGTTCCAAGTCGCCATTCCAACGGGACGGGTGGATAGGATAAGCGTCAACTATTCCAACGTGGTCGGCACGTACATGGACGGCCGGAATGCGATAATAGGTTCCCAGTCTTTCGGCGCGGAAGATCGTGTTTCGTATTGCCGAAACGAACAGGGCAAAATCTATGGCGGAATGAGTATAGCGTTCATGGTCGGCTACGGCTCCAATCCGCTCGTTGCCGATACAGATGACGATGGAATATCGGATGGTGTGGAGGTGAATACCTATGGAAGCAACCCAAAGGCGACAGACTCCGACGCGGATGGATTGCCGGATGCGCAAGAGGCGACGCTTGGGACTTCACTGAACAACCCCGACTCCGACGGGGATGGCCTTCTGGACGGATGGGAGGTTGCTAACAGTTTCAATCCGCTCTCTACGCCGGGCAGCGGCGAGTCGGACGTTGATACAGATGGGGATGGCCTTACCAATTTGCAGGAGCAGACAGCAGGAAGCAATCCAAGAAACTCCGACAGCGATGGTGACGGGCTTTCGGATTCGGCGGAGTACTTGACCCATCATACAAATCCGCTTGTGGCGGATACGGATGGCGACGGGATGACCGACAAGCAGGAAACGGATGCGAACTACGATCCGCTTGATCCTGACATGGACAGAGATGGAATGTCTGACGGATGGGAGAATGCCTACGGTCTTGACCCGCAGGACTCCACTGGGGACGATGGAGCTGACGGCGATCCCGACAACGATGGCCTGTCGAATATAGATGAGTATCTGAACGGGACGAATCCGAATCTTCCCGACAGCGACGGGGACGGGGTTTCGGATGGCGTTGAGGTCGCAAATGGCTCCGATCCGAACGATGCCTCCGACGGCGGGCAGGCTCCTCCTGTTGACAAGTTCAGGGAGCTTGAGTTCAACATATATGGCGACTATGCGGCTTGGGAGATGACTATACAAGGACTTGGCCCGGATGACACCCGCACGCGGAAGATAAGCATGGGCAGACCCAATGCCGCGAACACGACAACGCTTAAGATGCGGAAAGGCAACTCTTACAGGCTTTCCATGCGTTGGCTCAACTGCGATGGGCACGACGATGACCAGTCGCCGTGGTACTGCTGGCAGGCGCTGATTGATGGATTGCCACGGCAGGAGTCATTCAACCACAACTACATAGAAGGTTACTGCGTGAGAATTTCCCAGCGCAATAACATCGTTGTCGGCAACGGATGGATTGCGGAAAATGAAGATGGGCTTTTGACGAGCCACATCCATACGAGTCGGAAAAACTATTACGGAGGTCCCGGTGCCGGCAATGTAGCGCAGGGGCTTTCCGCTACGCTGTATGTCCTCGACGATCCGAAGCTCATACCAGACTACGACCGTGACGGCACGATAAGCAACGGAGACGAGACAAAGGCTGAGCAGAAAAAGGCTCTGCGGTTCTGGATAAATGACGACGAAGACGACGATGCGACCGATGGCAAATACGCGGAATCTCCCAGGGTGGACATTCCAGGTGCTAGAACTGGATGGCTTGAGTGGGATCGGCGCGATCCGGACTGGGACGACTCCAAGGTGAATGGCTATCGCGATCTAATCGACTTCACGCCTGTGTTCATGGATGTGTCGACAATACAGATTCTACCAGCGAAGATTCGGAATAACTTGAAGTTCAAGCTCCGACATGATTCAGAAGCCGTTAACGTTGTGTGGACGGGCATGTCAAAGTTCTCGGTTGACTCTTTCCAGCGGGGGAACGTAAATAATTGCGGCCGAAACCTGAACGAAGCTTCTTACAAAGCGAAAACTGAGGAGGTGGAGTCCGACGGCATTAATGTGCCTGATGCTCTCACAACGCAGATGAGGGCCGCATCGACTGATAAGGGCGTTGTGTTCATAGAGGGATGCTTGCCGACGGACGCCCCCCTGAAACTCGACATCTACTATGGGGACTCCAACCAAAAGCTTGTGACGGGGGAAATGCCGATGCACCTGTCCACTGTTGAGGAGATGTACTGGTTCTATTCGCTGCACGGCGCGCAGAACGTTGATTACTTCAACTTACCGAATCATTACACGCCCGGAAACCTCATGGAGAACCCCAAGGATCGCGATGTGTTCTTCACGCATGGTTTCAATGTCAGTGAGAATGATGCTCGGGCTTGGGGCTCTGAAGTGTTCAAGCGTTTGTGGCAGTCAGGTTCGGATGCGCGCTTTCACATGGTGGCATGGCCCGGGAACTACCACTGGACGGGGAATTGGGCAAACGGGCTTCACTATCAGAGAGACGTTTACCAGGCGCTCAAGTCGGCAAATGCGTTCAAGCGGCTCGTGGAGCGAGAGCAGGGAGATTCCACAAAGAGAGTCATAATGGCGCAGTCTCTCGGCAACATGATGGCTTGCGAGGCATTCCGCCAGGGACTCGCAGCAAGCCAGTACTTCATGTTCGACGCGGCGGTCGCTACGGAGGCAATCAACGCGATATATCAGAACAACAGCGACGCCACGCGAAACAAGTATGTGCCGTCTGACTGGCACACCTATGACTCGATGTCTTGGGCGGCGAACTGGCATCGGTGGTTTAGGGATGACCCGACGGACTCGCGCGGCAAGATGGGATGGCCGGATTATTTCAAGACTGCTCTCACCCATGTTGGAAACGTGTACAACTACTATTCATCTGGCGACCCGGTGTTTATGGAGAGCGATACAGTTCCAGATGTCTTGACAGGTGTGTTTCATTGGCCGACATTTGGCTGGTCGTGGTGGCCGCCGGGTCCTACGGTGCATTGGGAGATAACGGCAGAGGCCAACTGCTGGCAGAAGCAAGAAACGCACAAAGGCGTTGAGCCAATCGCTGGTAATCTAAGTGGCGGTTGGGGATTCTATTTGTGGATGGAGTCAAGCGGAGGAGAAGACTATCCCGTGTATTACTCCGCTGCAACCACAAGCGTCATGGTTGCTAACGGATCAATTACAAACAATCCCGTGTTCTACTATCCAGGAACGCAGATGGACAATCGAGACGCCTCGCAGAACGACATCTGGCTTGCGCTCGCAGAGTATGTGCCGGCAGTGTCTTCGCCAGTTGGAGGGAATTCTGTTGGTAATGATGTTGCCGAAAACATCGACATGAACGATGATTCCAATGACGGAATTCTGCGTCCTAATGGCTGGGGGCGAAACAGCGGTACCTATGGCGCAAGCTGGTTCCACTCAGACATGAAAGACATGGCGTATTTCTATGTTTACCCGCTCTACGACGGATTAAAAACAAAAGGAAACCTCAAATGAGAAGTGAAATTCTATCGATCTGTCTCGCTTTCTCGCTGATTCTGAATGCAGCTGGTCCAAGCGCTGAAGAACTGGCCTTGGCAAAGGCGCGCAATAATGGCGCACAGGCAAAGGAATGTCTCCGCGTGGTCGATCAAGACGGAATGCCTGTTCCCGATGCAAAAATTGAAGGAGGTCTGCAAACGGGAGGTGGCTATAATGACTACACGCCTATCCAAGGAGCAACAGATACAAACGGCGAATTTGTTGTGCAAGGCAAGTGTACGAACAGAATCAGATGTGGCATAACAAAGGACGGCTACTATGCTTCTGAATTTGTCTTGCCGAACTATGCGTATAGGCATTCATTCAAAGATGGCAAATGGATTCCTTATGGTTCGCAACACACAGTTGCGCTCAAAAAAATAATCGATCCGGTCAATCTATCGCATCCAAATCCCTCAAGAAAAGAGAATCCTGATGTGAGCGCATGGCATGGATACGATTTAGAGCAATGTGAATGGTTGCCGCCATATGGATGCGGAAGACATGCTGATATGCTTGTTAGAATTATAACTGACTATGCTGATTCGCACGACTTCAAAGCCTCTATGGAGATTTCGTTTACTAACAATCCATTTGCTGGAGCATATCTGTTGAGGAAAGACCCGTATTCTGAGATGAAATCCATATACAGGGCAGACACGAATGCGGAATACAAGGCATCATTTGAATATCTCCAAGAAGAGCATCCAATCATACATCGGGACCCGATTGTGTATGTGCAGGGAGTGAATAAGACAGACACTAGACTTGACAGAGATTCATATCTTGTATTCCGGACGCGGACAAAGGTTGGCCAGGATGGCAATCTGGTGTCCGCCCATTATGGTAAAATATACGGTCCTTGGGAAATCTTCCGGGCCATGCATGCTTATGGCGTATATTTCAATACAAAGGAGAATGACACGAATATTGAAGACATTGAGACGGCAGAGCATTCTCGCATGCTTCAGCGTCAGCGCGAAGCGCCACCGTACAAGAAGAAGCGGAAGTCGCTTTGGCCGTTTTGATGACAATACAATCAAAAGGAAGCAACCATGTCAAAGAGTTTGACTTTCAGGAAAATTGCCCTTGTCTTGCCGATAGTTGCAATGGGGCTTGCTGCAACTGCTGACGGATGTGTTAATGTTGCTCCACGAACCGGGCGTCTGTTTCAGTCCTCTCGATATCCACACTACTCATTTTTAAGAGGGGCCGAGGCGTTTGGAGCTGGCGTGATGACGCTCAACCCATTTTATATCGCCGCATCGCCATTCATTATTGTCGGCGATTTAGCCTGTTCATCAATATATGATATTCTCTGCATTCCACGCGACCTTTATATTCGTTCGCGGCTCGGTGTTGTCTTAGAGGTTTGCGAACTTAATGGCGGCCCGATTGCCGGTGTCAAGTGTGAAGTGATGATGCCCAGCACAAAGGACAATTCTCCCCTTACGCCGTTCCCAGAATATGTGACAGGGGAGGATGGCAAAGTTGAGATTCCGTTTTTTCGCAATGTGATAAGCATACATGGTGTAAATCAATCATTGGATGCACTTGGCTATGATGTCTATCCGTATGATGCCTATCATTTTCCTCTAAATGAAAACGGGGTAGCAGAGCTTAAGATCAACGCACTTAAACGAGGCAGGTCATATCCATTGATAACTAATTCGCTGGATGTTGTCGTGAACCTGAACTCTGAAGGATGTTTCTTGCAGGACGTCGATCTGATGACGGCAAGAACAAATCATGTCAATTCGCTTGGATTTCGTATCAAGCGATCCTATTCAGGCGAAGTGTCGCTGACGGTATTGCCAGGAATCGAAGAAAGATTGCTCCGTATGCCTATTGGGGGAATGGAGGATGCCGATCTGCCTTTACAACTTTCTTTAGTTCCATACGAGAATCGTGAAATGGCAGGAAGGCATCTTGAAAGAGGTCTGCCTGATGGGGAGGCAATTGCATTTCGTACACGTTATGAAAGGCCGTACTACGGTGTTATCGTCAGTTTTTCGTCGGAAACAAACATCAACACTAAGGCTACAATAATTCACATGGAATGGATATTCAATGTACAGAATGGTTGGCCAAGTCTTCGGCAACAAAATGACATTGGAACAAAGGAAATCGAGAAAGGAGAAATTCGATGAATATCCTCATCCTACAAGGTTCGCCTCGTGCGAACGGAAACACCGCGTGGATGGCCGAAGAGTACCGCAAGGCGGCGGAGGCCGCCGGGCACAAAGTGGCGCTTGTCGACGTGTCGCACAAGAAGATCGCTGGGTGCATGGCCTGCGGGTATTGTCGCGGCAAGGGGAACGGGGCGTGTGTCCAGAAGGACGACATGCAGGAACTCTACCCATTGCTGACCGAGGCGGAGGTTCTCGTCCTCGCGTCGCCGATCTACTACTTCACCATGTCCGCGCAAATTCAGGCACCGATCCAGCGCATCTACTGCATGAACAAGCCGGGCAAGCTGAAGAAGATGGCGCTTCTCGCGTCCTCCTATTCGCCCAACGTGTACGACGGCGCAATCGGGGAGTATCGCGGCATCCTGAACTACTGGGGCGTTGAGGACACTGGCGTCGTCACGGCCAAAAACGACGAGCAGAAGACGGACGCGACCCGCAGCCGCATCCTCGAACTCATCGGGAAGCTGTAATGTTGGATGTGATGTACCGCGAAACTCTGTTAAATACCCGATCGCTTGAGGAGAAGACGCTATGAATCATGAACGCTTAAAACCAACTCCACATTGCATACTTTTTCGGGGAGAAAATGACAAGGTTCAGCGGTGTATGCAGAACCAACGCCCCGTCACACTCAAAACATGCTATAATACAAGGGTTTTTGAGGGGTCGGCATCTCCGCTTGTCTCAAGTGGGACGGGAGTCTGAATCCTTCAAATACCACCAAAGAAGCATGGGCGAAGGAGTTGAAAATGTCAACGACTGTGAGAAGTTGGATGAAACGGAATTTGGCCCTTCTATTTGTCGCGATTGCTCTTTCTGGATGCGTTGCGGACAAAAGCCATTTGGAGGGCGTCTACTCCAATGGTAAGGATGGATTCAACGCGTCGTCCCTTATCTTGTCGCCAAGCGGGGATGGACTGTTTATGGCAAGCGCAGGAGGTGTGTTCGGTTTGTGGGATGTCCTTCGCCGCGAAGGGAAAAGTTATGTGCATATGCGTTGGACGGATGGAAGTGGGTCAGAGGTGAGCGAAGGGGATGCGTTGTTTCTGATCAATGAGGCATCGCGGTCGCTTGCGTTCGTAGGCTTGGCGAACAGCCTTGACGAAGCCTTATCGAATAGTTGTGTGTCATCTGCGGAACATATGGTAGAACGGAAGAAGAACTACACCTACATTACCAACGCGATTCCACTACGGTATGAGAAAATGATTGCCGCGTTTCCAGCCTATCTTGCAACACGAAAGTTGGGGGCGGAGTATAAGAAACAGCAGAGGGAGGTTGACGAGGGCCTGGCAAAGCGCGAGCAGACTCGATATGAGGATTGTCTATCGGAGATTAGGGCCAATCCGCGCAAGATACTGACAGTTCCGTTCGCCTTTTATCGTGAAGATGAGGGGCCTAAGTTCATGAGCGGCAGGGCAAAGTTGACGCCTGAACTGAGAGCTGTTATGGTTGCACTTGACGACAAGTCCATCAGATTCCCAGAAGATGTCCTCATGTCCTTCCTGAATCGGTATGAATGGGAGACTTGTTTCTATGTGATTGCACCTGTGTTCGTACGCGACGAATTGACATCCAACTCACGAAGAATGTTACACCCGCGTATGCGCGACTACGCGGAGCGTCTCGATGGAATGGGCGCAGGTGCGTTCTACAAACATAAGAATACGCCGATTGATCTTGTTCAGGATGCCTCTCATTGGGATGGATTCGGATGGTTTAAGGATGCGATAGACAGCCGACTAAAACAGGAAAATGTCAAAGAATGCAGTTCGGACAAGCCAGCGACTCGGTAGGGGATGAAAATGTCAAATTGGAAGATTATCGAATCGGAATATGTCGTGAAGCGGCCGTGGCTGACGGCGCGGCGTGACAAGGTGGAACTGTCCGACGGACGAATCATCCCCGAGTACTATGTCCTCGAATACCCCGATTGGGTCAATGTCATTGCACATACCAAGGATGGTCGTTTTGTGATGGAGCGGCAGTATCGTCACGCGGCTGGGGTGACGGCGTTTGAATTGCCGTGTGGTGTGGTGGAGCGTGGAGAGACGCCACTTGATGCGGCGCGGCGTGAACTTCTTGAAGAGACTGGTTACGGCGGTGGTGTGTGGCGGAAACTGATGACGATTTCGGCGAATCCTGGGACGATGACAAACTGGACGCACTGCTTTGTGGCTGAAGGAGTGGAGAAACTCGCCGAACCAAACCTTGATGCGACCGAAGAACTGTCCGTCCATTTGCTTGGCCAGGCTGAGGTGAAACGACTTCTCTCAGAGGGCGGCATCGTTCAGTCGCTTATGGTTGCCCCGCTTTGGCGGTATTTTAGCGAAGCGGATTCGGCTGTTGTAGAGGCTCTGCCAACTTCTTTTCGGGAAGGGTGAATCGCAGGGGGAAGGGTCTGGGATGCGCAGGCCTGCCTGTCGTACCCGTTTCGCGCCGCCGCCAGGATCCCGCGCTCCCGGTCGGTCAGCCTGTACCCGGGGGCCTTGTGTAGGACATGCTTTCTCGTGCTCACGGCACATCCTTCCCGTCCTGCTTTCCTGTCATCGTCCTTTCCGCTTTTGCTGACCCATTAGATCTTACAATTTTCCACCTCCAACACGCATCCCTGGAATATCCCCAGTTTTTGACCCCTGAGACGAGGCATGTGCCTGATTCCATTGGGCGGGATGCGTTTTCGAAAGTGAAATAAGCGAAGAGTCGGTTCCACTTGCCGGGTGTGGTATAATGCCACGTGCAAAACAAACCGCCAAGGGGAACCGACATGGGGAATGATAGCATAATTGCCTTCAAAACGCGAGAGCAGCTTAGCAAATACCTGGGGATATTTTCTCCCCAGTTCAGGAACAGCCGCTGGAAGATGGAGTTCCTGGGGCAGATGCTCTTCGGCATACAGGCCTCGCGGGACACGCTGATGAGCGAGATAGCCCGCTCGCTCCAGGAGGACATCCTCGCGAAGAAGACGCAGGAGCGGCTCGAGCGGCACCTGGCGACGGACGGCATGGACGCGAAGATCCACGGCGGCATCCTCTGCGACGCCGCGCCCGGGGTTCACGAGGACGCGCTCGCAATCGTCGACCCGACCGACGTGCAGAAGGAGTACGCCGAGAAGATGCCGTACCTCGCCAAGGTGTGGGACGGCAGCAGGGGCAGGGTCGGGGACAACCTCGGCTACACGCTCTGCATGGCGATAGCCTGCGAGAACGGATGCCGGAAGATCGTTCCCCTCATGCTGCGGCTGTGGTCGTCCGTCCATCCCGAGTACGTCAGCGAGGACGACGAGGTGGAGCAGGTGATCGGCCAGATCGCGTCCGCGACGAACGGCAGGGGCATGTTCGTCTACGACAGGGGCGGGGACGGCGACGGCATGTTCGGGTTCTACATAAGGCACGGCCTCGACTTCATCGTGCGTCTTGTCGGGGACCGCAACCTGCTCAACTGGGGCGGAAGGACGAAGGATTCGCAGGTCCTTGCGCGCAAGCTGGCCGCAGACTGCACCATGAGACACGAGGACAGCGTCCTGTTCAAGTCGCACAACAGGGTCCACAACGTCCGAGTGAAGTACGGCTCCATGCCCGTGCGACTCCCGGACCGGCCCGACACCGACCTCCATCTCGTCGTAGTGAAATGGCCTGGCGGCGAGAAGCCGATGATGCCGCTGACGACGCTGAACGCGGTGCGCACGCGCAAGGCCCTGTGGGAGGTGGTGCAGGGCTACCTGACCCGGTGGAGGGTCGAGGACGCGGTACGGTTCATCAAGCAGTCCTACGGGCTCGAGCACACGAGGCTCCTCGACTACCGGCGGCTGAAGAACATGTCCGCGCTCGTGGTGGCGGTGGCGTACTTCGCGGCTGCGTGGCTCGGGAAGAAGGTCAAGCTGGACGCACTCGCCAGGCATGTCGCCAAGGTTTCGCGCAGGATGTTCGAGGCGCCGGAGTTCTTCTACTATGCAATAGCTGACGGCCTCAGGTGGCTCTTCGTGCGGCACGGCAGGTGGCGTGGATGGAACTGCCCGAAGGAGGAGTGCGGCGACCTGCAGATGGAATTCGAGCTGCTCTCGGGGTGATTCCGCGTCGGCAACGGCGAGAATCTTGGCATCAAGCCCTTCGAAGCCCGCGAAAACCGCGCTAGGCTCTCCAGGGGGTCGAGAGCATTTTTCAAACATGGGGATATTCCAGTTTGACGGTGGACCGAGCCTTTTGGTACAATGTCGCCATCATGCGGAAGAGAGATGAGACAGGGTTGTCCGGTTGGGGCCGGGGCGCGGCGGGCCTTGCGCTCGGCCTCGTGGCGGCTTTTGTCGCGCCAGGTGCGCGGGCGTGGACGGCCTCCAACGCGTTCGTCGTTGTCGAGGCGGCGACACCCGTCTCGAACGCGGGCGAGGGGTTCTCGGTCCCCTCTCCCGGCAGGGTGCGCATCGAGCCGCGCCGCGACTGGGTGCTCGCCGCTCCGCGCGGCGGCGCGGGTTTTGCCGCGCCGGGCCGCCCCGTGGCCTGGCGGGCGGTCAGCGTCCTCGGGGAGGACGAGGCGGGCGGGACGGTCCACGTGTGCGAGTTCCGCACTGAGACGACGACCGAACACCTCCGCGCCCCGTCGCTCTCAGTCTCGTGCCCGTCGACTGGGCCGTTCGCCTACGCCCGTCCCGCCGAGGGCGTGGACGTCCGGATCTCCGCGTCCGCGTCGCAGGAATCTCCGGGCCTCCACCGCATCGTGACTCGTCGGTCGCCCTGCCCGGTGTGCGGTGCCGAGCCAGGCTCATCGCCCGCGACGAACCTCGTGGAGACCGCGTTCGCCGAATGGGAGTGGACGACTCCGGCGGGGACTCTCCACGGCCCGTCGTGCTCGTTCGTTCGCCCCGGCGTGCGCAAGGGCCGCCACTCCGAGACCCTCTCCGTCCGTGCGTCATCCCCGGACTGCTCCCTCTGCACGGCGGGGGACTCGGACGCCGCCGCGTTCACGGTGAGCGAACTGTCCGTCTCGTGCCCGGCGTGGCTCGGGCTGGACCGGCGGGCTGGTGCGCCCGGGCGCGCGGAGATCGTCGCGATTGCGCTCCTCGACCCGGAGGTCGAGGGAACCGCGTGCGACTGGTCCGTCGCCGGGATCTGCACGGGGGAGCCCGTGCCGTGGGACGGGTGGCTACTCAGGATTGCCGCGACGAACGATGGGCCAGCAAGCGTGGCCTACCTTGCGGAGCGGGTGACGGCGACCGCGCTCGGTGCCACGGCCTCGGCGGACTTCACCGTGGTGTCGGTGGGGGTCGCCGCCAAGGGCGGCGCGGGCGGGCCGCTTGTCCCCCACGCGGCGGACGCGGCCGGCGGGGATTTGACGGCGGCGGGGACGAATGCGCTCGTGGCGGTCTCGGTCTCCGTTGAGCCGCAGGGCCTCCCCGCAGGCGAGCGCATCGTCCTGGAGAGTCCGAAGGGCCACCTCTACGCCCGACGCGGGGGGCGGGTCTACCGCCTGCCCGAGCAGGCTTCTCTGAGCCTCGGCGAGCTCCGGCGGATCGGCCTCTCCCTTCACGGGCACGCCGTCTCGGAAAGGTCCGGGGACAGGGAGCTTTCGGCCTCCCACGAAACGAGCGGCGCAGGGGATGTTTTGAAGTATTCGGTGTGTGGAATAATTCGTTATCAGGTAATGGATCGTGCTCCTGTGGATGATGATGTAGAAAGAAAAAAACTTGGAGTTGGAGAACGGGCTTTGCTAACCGCTGCGCCAACGGACCATTTCATAGAGTGGAAAGGTTCATTAGGCGTTTTTACTCAGCCTAGTAATTCGGCAACGGCTTACTACATAATGGATCGAGGTGGCACTGATTATGTGACTGCTTGTTTTCAAGATGGTGTCCTTGATCGGGTTGAATTGAAAATTGTCGAACCGGGTCTTGCATTCCCAACGAATATAATCACGCATTCCATAGTGAAAGGGATTGCAGCGGCGGACGCTACGGTAGACATTGTTTTTCCCCCTTTGGATGTAAACTTTTCATTGGTTCAGTTTAAGGAACTAGGATTGCCTGCGCACAACTGTGTGGGCTATTTTGCGAATGATGAAATGTTTCCTGACGGTGAACTTTCGCATAATCCTACGGTGAATTGGACTGCGCTATCACAGAATAAGGCCAAAGACAAGATTGCGGCTACTCGTCTACCACCTCCATGGACTGACGGCTCATTTTATTGGCCGATACCTGCAAGATGGAAGGTTTTTTATAGTAGTGAAGAACATTCTTTGTCTTGGAGTGACCAATTGTTTTCGATAGATAAACAAGGGACGGTTTCCATTGAGAAATTTGGCATTCGAGTCATTCGGACGACTAATGATGTTTACTCGGTCATCTTAAAGGATAAGGATTAGTTATGATTATTTGTTCACTTTTATTGTTCACCTCTTTTTTCGGTGGAAATCAGACAAATAATTTAGATAGAGTGAAAGATATGGGTTTGGGGCTGACGAATGAGTACATTGTCAGCCAATACGCCTGGCGGTCGCTGACCGAACTGGGGCGAGTCAAGTCGGTGGAGGATGTCGTCGTGCTGTACGATTTCGCGGAACGAATTGGTGCAATCCAGAATCGGATTATTCCCAATTATCGGAGAATGCAGCCGATTATCGGGATAAGGTTCGCTTCCGATGCCGAAAGAAAGCGCCATGAAAGGAGGATGGTGGAAGATGGGCTCCAGGTCGCACTTCGGGATGCGAAGAAGATCATGACATTTATGGTCATTGCGCAATGTGATTCGTCGTTTGTTCGGGAGAGGGGAACTTCTGTGTGGACGAATATCCTAAATGGCGTGGCTGAAAGGGCAAAATTTTCGGAATATGAGAGGAAGTGTCTTTTTGAATTCCATGCGAGAGGTGAGTATCCACGGGATGAGGCTGTGTACCAGATGGAGATGTTGACAGATGAAGAAATGAAGACAGATGGTCGGAAGGAGTTGCGACATGAGGCAGGTCAGTAGCGTTTTGTTGGTCATTTGTCTGGTTCTGCCATTGGGCGTGTGGGCGAGCCCGACACCTTTTGAGTCGGCGGGTGCGGATGTCCGCGAGTATATTGTACTGAGCCTTGCGTCGCATATCCGTGCGAACAGTACCATTGGTCTATTCCTAAGCCGAGGTGATGATGATGTGAAGGATGGTGTCATTCCGTGGTATTACACATTTGAACTGGGACAGGAACGGTCTCGGTGCCTTGAAATTCTCAAGGGGGATGTGTCAATAGCCGATTATACCTTCTGCTTCTTCTATTGTACGCCGCGGGAGAATCTTGAGGTCTTCCCTGTTCGTAGTGGTTGTGTGGGTGGATGGGAATATGTAAGGTCCTACCGTTGGAAGGGCGAGACCTATCCTTGCCGGGGCAAGGAGGTGTGGCAGTTTGAGCCTCCCTACGATCCATTCAGGAGTGATTGGGATGACGAGTATGTCCGTCTGATGTTTCTCACGCCGGAGCGGAAGTTGGACATCTCGCGGATTAAGTTGCTCAAGCCCTCGAAAGTCTACGAGGGCGAGACGATTGCGAGCAAGGTTAAGGGCGACGTGAAGAGGATGCCGCCGGAGGAGGTGATGCGTCAGCTCGGGGTGGAGGGCGTGTTCTCCAACCGCGTGTTCCGCCTCAACGAGGGCGGGGTGTTCCAGGTGGACTACGACGTCCCGCAGCTGAAGGGGCGCGTGCTCGACGAGACGGCACGGAAGTGCCTCGACGCGGCGCGGAAGGGGAGTGCCAACCTTGTGCACCTCTCGGCGGCGGAGGTGTCGGAGGTCGTGTACCTCGCCTATGCGGCGGACGGGGACCGGGACGGCGCGGCCTACGCGGCGGCGGTGCCCGGGTATCCTGCGCCCGTTCGCGCCGCCCTTTCGGACGGAGCTCGGCCGCCGTGTCGACGCGGCGCTCCGCGACGGCACGCGCCTCCCCGAGGCGAAGCCGCTAAGGGAGGATCGGTGAGAGACCGGCTCGTTTGCTCGCTTCTCCTGCTCCTGCCATGTGTGGCGGGTGCATTCCCTGCGTCGGCCACAGGAGGGCGTATCCGCCGCGCATCCGCCGGAAGGCCGGGGCTGCCGAGTTCACGGTGGACGGCGTTCGGTTCCTGCGCGTTCTGCCCGACATCTCGCGTCCCGAGGTGCTGACGCTCCGTGAGGTTCGGGTTGAGAAGGTGCGTTAAGGATCCCCGCCATCCGCCAGGATGCGAATGTCCCAGTTTGTCAAATAGAACGTGTACCCGATAGGTGAGCGGGCCGTTTTCGGTTTGTCAAATACTGTGTACTCTGAAGGTGTTGCTTTTGTTTGCTGAGGGGATTTGGGCGTAGGTCGATGCCCCCTATCTG
>CAKTUI010000015.1 GCA_934621385.1 uncultured Kiritimatiellota bacterium | reverse complement strand
CGCGTATTTGGCAAACGGGCAACCCGTCAACTCAGGTCTTCTCAAAGTTGGGTGTCGTTTATTATGGCAAACTGCGGACCGGGCGGCGGTCTCGCGCAAACTCCCGAGCAATCGGCTTGTTTATGGTATAATATTCGCCAATGAGCACAGACCTAAAGAACGTACGGAACATCGGCATCGTTGCGCACATTGATGCGGGAAAGACGACGACGACCGAGCGCATTCTCTTTTATACGGGCAAGATTCACCGGCATGGTGATGTGCACGATGGCAACACGACGACTGACTTCATGGTTCAGGAGCGTGAACGCGGCATTACGATTCAGTCCGCCGCGATTTCGTGCGAGTGGACGGGGCATGCCATCAACATCATCGACACGCCCGGCCATGTGGACTTCACGATGGAGGTCGAACGCTCGCTTCGTGTGCTTGACGGTGCCGTCTGTGTCTTCTGTGCTGTCGGGGGGGTCCAGCCCCAGTCCGAAACCGTGTGGCGGCAGGCCGACCGATACAATGTGCCGCGCCTTGCGTTTGTCAATAAGATGGATCGCATGGGGGCCGATTTTGCGCGTGTCGTGGATGAATTGCGCACGAAACTGCGGGCGAATGCCTGCCCCGTGGAATTGCCGATTGGCCGTGAGGAGGGGTTCAAGGGTGTCGTTGACCTCCTGGAAATGAAGGGCATCGTCTATGACGAGGCTTCGGAGGGCAAGACCTTCACGGTCGGAGAGATTCCGTCCGAGATGAAGGAAGAAGCCGAAATAGCCCGCGTGGAACTCGTTGAAAAGGTGGCTGACCTTGACGAAGGCGTGATGGAGGCCTATTTGGAGAAGGGCGACCTGACGAAGGAGGAGCTGATTCCCGCCATTCGCCGTCTCGTCGTGGCAGGCAGGTTCGTGCCTGTCCTCTGCGGCACTTCGCTTCGCGACAAGGGTGTTCAGCCCCTGTTGGATGCGATTTGCCGCTATCTGCCGTCTCCCGAGGATCGTCCGCCCGTTGTGGCGACGGACCTCAAGAGCGGTGAGAAGGTGACGCGCAAGCAGAATGACTCTGAACTTCTGACTTCGCTTGTCTTCAAGATTGCGACTGACCCCTATGTTGGGCGGCTCTTCTTTGTCCGCGTCTACGGCGGTGTCCTCAAGAAAGGGGCGAATGCCTACAATCCGCGTACGAAGAAGCGTGAGCGGATTATGAAGATTGTGCGCCTCTTTGCTGACCATCAGATAGAGGTCGACGAACTCCATGCGGGTGACATCGGGGCCGTCGTCGGCCTGAAGGAATGCACGACGGGCGACACGCTCTGTTCGGAGATGAAGCCGTGCTACCTTGAGCGCATCACCGCTCCGCAGCCGGTCATGTTCCTCGCCATCGAGCCGAAGAGTTCGGCCGACAAGGACAAGCTCGTCGATTCGATGAAGGCCCTGGCCGCCGAGGATCCGACGTGCCAGTTCCGTGAGGATGAGGAAACGGGGCAGACGATTCTGTCGGGCATGGGTGAACTGCATCTCGAAATTCTTGTCGATCGTCTGAAACGCGAGTTCAAGTGCGCGGCGAATGTCGGCAAGCCCATGGTGAGTTACCTTGAGACGGTTACCGCACCCGTGACGAAGGAATTCACCTTTGACCGCGAACTCGGCGGCAAGCGCCATGCCGTGAGTCTGACGATTTCGGTTTCGCCGCTTGAACGCGGCAAGGGGCGTGAGATTGAACTGTCGCGTGACTTCAAGAACCTGGTGGCCGATCGCCATTTGCAGGAGTGTGTCGAGCAGGGGCTTCTTGATGGCGTGATGACGGGTGTACTGGCGCGGTATCCGATGACGGATCTGCGCGTTGAATGTCAGTCGGCGACGCTCGTCGACCCTGAGGTCTCGGACGAAGTGGCCTTCCGGAGTGCCGCGATGATGGGCTTTCGCGAGGCGGCCGAAGCGGCTCGGGCGGAATTCCTTGAGCCGATTATGCGCCTTGAGATTACCACACCGCCGGAGTCGGTTGGTGAGGTGCTCGGGGATTTGAGCGCACGGCGCGGCAATGTGCTCGATATGGATATGCGCGGCGATCTGCAGGTCATTCACGCACACGTTCCCATGGCGCAGATGTTCGGCTATTCGACGGCGATTCGCTCGCTGACGAAAGGCCGCGCATCCTATTCGATGGAGCCGGACAAGTTTGAGATTGCGCCGAAGAATGTTCGGGACGAAATCCTAAGCCGCTAAGCAGGACGGGAAATGACGGTCGCCATGATGAGCCTTGCGAGTCCGTGGATGCTCCTTCTGGGGCTTCCGCTCGCTTTTGCCGCGTGGCGACTCTTGCGACGCGGCCGCCGGTCGGGGATTCGCTTTCCTGCCTTGAACCGCCTGCCCGCGAAAACGGCTGGTTGGCGGGCGAAAGTGGCCGCCCTGACACCGCTGATTCTGTTGGCGGGGCTTGCCAGTCTGGTCGTTGCCTCTGCGCGTCCGCGAACACCGCTTGCCCGTCAGTCGCGACTGGTCGATGCCCTCGCGATTGTCATGACGGTGGATGTCTCGGGAACGATGGATGCGCTTGACCTCACGCCGAAGGGAGCGCGCTACACGCGTGAGACGACGCGGCTCGCCGTTGTGAAGAAACTCTTCGCAAAGTTTGTCGAACGGCGGCCGGATGACTTGATTGGGCTTGTGACCTTCGGGGGCTATGCGGCCACACGCGCTCCGCTGACGGCGGATCATCCGGCGTTGCTGAGCGTGCTCAAGGGTGTGGAGATTCCGTCTGTCGCTTTTGATGCCCAGGGACGGGCAATTGGCGGCGAAGAACAGCTGACGGCCATCGGGGACGGACTCGCGACGGCACTTGCCCGTCTGAAGGACGCAAAGCCGAAGTCAAAGGTCATCATCCTGCTCTCCGATGGCGCATCGAATGCGGGCGCGGTCGAGCCGGACGAGGCTGCCGCAACGGCCAAGAAGATGGGTGTCAAGGTCTATGCCATCGGCGTTGGCACGAAGTCGCGGCGGACGCCTTTCTTCGGCCAGACTCTCTTCGGCAGTCCAACAATTGCCTACGCCGACACGGCATTTGACGAGAAGCAGCTGAAGTCCATTGCGGCGACGACGGGTGGAATGTACTTCCCCGTGAACGACCCCGATGCCCTGAAGAAAGCCCTTGAGGAGATTGACCAGTTGGAGACGACGCGGTTGGAGGCGGATACCTTTGACCGATGGGACGAGCACTTCGTGCCGTTTCTGCTTGTTGGCGCGGCACTTGTGTTGCTGGCCGTTTCACTTTCCGTCGTGGCGACGCGTCGCCTGGCCTGATGAAGGAGTCTGAGTTATGAAAACCGTTGATTGCGATTACTTTGTCGTCGGTTCTGGCATGGCCGGGCTGATGAGTGCACTGCATCTCTCGGCCTATGGGCACGTGGTCGTGGCGACAAAGGGGAAGTTGGCCGACTGCAACACGAACTTTGCCCAGGGCGGCATCTGCTGCGTGATGGATCCGGAGGACTCCTTTGACCGCCACGCACGCGACACGATGGTTGCCGGCGCGTGGCTCGGCAAGTCGGATGTCGTCCATGAAATCTGCGAACACGCGCCGGAGGGCATCCGGGACCTCATCGACTGCGGCGTGAAGTTTGCCAAGAAGAAGGACGGTTCGTGGGACTTGACCCGCGAAGGTGGGCATAGTGCGCGGCGAATCTTCCATGCGGGTGACATTACGGGCGGCAAGTGCGAGGCGGCGATGATTCGTACCGTCCGCCGCCATCCCGAGATTGAGATTCACGAGGAGACGATTGTCATTGACCTCATCATGACCAAGCGTCTCGGTCTCAAGGGGGAGAATCGGTGCGTGGGGGCCTATGTGCTGAGCAAGGCAACGGGCGAGATTTACGCCGTTCGGTCGCCGAATACGATTCTGGCCACGGGCGGCTGCGGCAAGGTCTATCTCTACACCTGCAATCCCGACACGGCGACGGGCGATGGTATTGCCCTGGCCTGGCGCGCCGGAGCGAAGATTGAGAACATGGAGTTCATCCAGTTCCATCCGACTTGCCTTTATCATCCGCAGGCCAAGCGTTTCCTCATTTCGGAGGCTGTGCGTGGCGAAGGGGCCGTCCTGGTCGATCGCCGTGGACGTGAGTTCATGAAGAAATACGACCCGCGTGGGTCGCTTGCGCCGCGTGACATCGTGGCGCGGTCCATCGACTCTGAGATGAAGCGAACAGGTGACGAGTGCATGTTCCTGGACATTCGGCACAAGGGCCGCAAGTATCTGCAGACGCGCTTCCCCAACATCTACATGAAATGCATGGAGTTTGGCATCGACATGGCCAAGGACCTCATTCCGATTGTGCCGGCTGCGCACTACACCTGCGGCGGCATACAGGCGACGACGGATGGCCGCACCTCCATCGTCGGGCTTTCCGCCGTTGGCGAATGCGCCTCGACGGGGTTGCACGGCGCGAATCGACTGGCCTCGAACTCGCTTATGGAGGCACTTGTCTGTGCACGACTGACGGCGGCGCGGCTTGGTCCGCATCCCGAGAAATTCCCGCGCAAGCCGCCGATGATTCCTGCCTGGAAGATTGGTAACGCAGTACCGCCCGACGAGGCCGTGCTTGTGGCGCACATGTGGGACGAGATTCGCCGTCTGATGTGGGACTATGTCGGCATCGTCCGCACCAACAAGCGTTTGGCTCGTGCGGCACATCGAATCCGCATGATTCGCCGCGAGATTCACGACTACTATTTCCGCTATCTGGTGACGCCCGACACGCTTGAGCTGCGCAATCTGGCGGTCTGCGCAGAGCTGATCATCAAGAGCGCCCAGTTGCGCCACGAGTCCCGTGGCCTTCACTTTACGCTCGATTACCCGAAACTGTCAAAGAAAATCAAGCAGACGGTGCTCGATGGATTCCGCGGCTAACATTCTGGAGGTTGATCATCTGCGCGTCTGGTTCCCGATTCGTCGGGGGCTCTTCTCGCGGATTGCGGGATATGTCAAGGCGGTTGACGACGTTAGTTTTGACCTGCGACGGGGGGAGACGCTCGGGGTCGTCGGCGAGTCGGGTAGCGGTAAGTCGACGATTGTGCGGGCCATCGCCGGACTCGTCCGTCCGACGGGCGGAGAAATCCGCCGCCGGGGGAAGATTGGGATGGTCTTTCAGGATCCGCTGGGTAGCCTCAATCCGCGGCAGACCGTCCGCGAGGCGATTGAGACGGTTCCCTATCGAACGCCGCGTCCGGACGCACTGGGGCTTCTGCGTGAGGTCGGGATGGACGCTTCGGCCCTAAACCGCTATCCGCATGAGTTCTCGGGCGGCCAGCGTCAGCGTGTCTGCATTGCACGGGCGTTGGCTCTTCGTCCGGAAATCCTGATTTGCGACGAGGCGGTTTCGGCTCTCGACCTTTCCGTCCGTGCCCAGGTTCTTGACTTGCTTGAGGACCTGAAGCGCAAGTTCTCCCTCTCGCTCCTCTTTATTACGCACGACATCGGGGTCGTGCAGCATGTGGCGGATCGGGTCATCGTGATGAACCATGGGCGATGCGCCGAGAAGGGCGACTGCGCGGCAGTTCTGCACCACCCGAAGGACGCGTACACGCGCTATTTGATTGGCAGCGTTCCACGGATTGGCAAGCCTTTGGAGGATGAGGACCGATGACGGGGCGGCGCATCGGTATCGCCTTTGGTGGCGGGGGCGCACGGGGTCTCTCGCACCTTGGGGTCTTCCAGCGACTGATGGAGCGCGGCATTTCGATTCACTGTGTGGCGGGCACGTCCATCGGGGCGATTATGGGAGCCGTTGTCGCCTCGAACTCGATTGACCGCGCAATCCGCTGGTGTGCAGACCCCGACTGGAAGAAGTTGCCGCGCATTTTCTTTGAGCCGCATCTGACGAGCAAGGCCCTGATTCGCGGCGATCGCATTGGCGACCTGTTGGGCGAGCTGATTCCCGCTCGGACATTTGGCGAACTCACCATGCCCTTTGCCGCCATTGCGACGGACTTGCACTCGGGCGAGCGCGTTGTTATTCGGGAGGGTGATCTTCTCTCGGCTGTCCGTGCCTCCATGTCCGTTCCCGGCGTGTTCCGTCCCGTCGAGCGGGATGGGCGTATCTTGATTGACGGCGGACTCGTCGACCCCGTCCCCGTTTTGGCCTGTCGCGAATTGGGAGCCGACACGGTTATTGCCGTGGATGTCAATCCGCCGGAGAGTGCGGAAGGGCGCAAGTCATTCGAGCAGATGAACATGGTGGACGTTCTGCTGGACACATTCCGCATCTTCAATTGCGAGATGACGCGTCGCGTCCTTTCCGAATGCCGCCCGGACATCCTGGTGCGCCCGAATGTCGGGTCGGTCAAGCTTCTTGATTTCCGCAATGCAAATCGGCTTGTCGAACTGGGTCGACAAGCCGTGGATGCCTTGGATTTCTGAGCGCGCTTAGATGATGACGCGTTCGGCTTCGAGGGCCTGGGCAAGCTGATCCGGGCAGGAAGTCCCGTTCCGGCACTGGATGCCGCGAAGCGCCTTGATGACATCCTCGACCTTGCGCCCGAGGACGAGCCTGGCGACCCCCTGCGTATTGCCGGGGCATCCGCCGATGAACGAGCAGGCCGTGACGACCCCATCCGTTACCTCGTAGGTAATGGCGCGTGAGCAAGTTCCCTTCGTCTGATAGGTTTTCATGTCCCTTATTATAGCACAATGAAGGCGGCTCCATCTCGTCATCCCTTGTCGCGGCAAAAACAATGCGGATATTAGGCCGAAAAAGTGCCTCGAACGGAGGGGCGAAGCGCCTAAGGCGGGGAAGGTCTCTGCCCACCGTCCGTTCGGGGGATGCGGACGACGCGAAACTGTCGTGCCCATCGGAAGAAAACTTACTCCTGAGTAACTTTAGACTTACTGCCCAGTAAGTCTTGATTTACTGCGCAGTAAGTCTCCGTCCGATGGGCACGGGAGGCGCGGCGGTTGCCCTTGCCGCGTCGGGGCCTTGCCCATGAGCATCTGCCGCGAAGCCGCTTGCGCGTCGGAATCGTGCGGTTGATGCGTGATTCGCTCGGTTATGGGCGGACGGACGCATGCGCCCGCCGGGTCAGGCGGTTTCGCGTCTCCCGTTGATTCTGCAGGTTTCAAGTTTTCTGCACAACGGAATGTGCGAATATGGTATAATCCACTCGCCTATGGAGTTGGGGAATACAGTCCGAGCGGTCCGTGCGGCCGGGAAGGCGGGGTCACTCGCCCGTGCGCTTGTGCGCATAGTCGCGGCGGACGGTGACGGCGTCGCGTACGACGAGTGGGGTAGCCTGACGGACACGGCCTATTCCGACGATACGCTCGCCGCGCACGACGGGTACGCGCCGTTCGGCGCGGTTGTTTCATTGTCCGGTGTGTGGCCCGACTGCAACTTCTGGCGCTTTTCGTCCGAGTACATGGATGACGACATTGGTATCTTGATCTATAACTTCAGAGGTCTTAATTCAGTTGCTGGGACATGGCTGACACGAGATCTTACACGCGAAGATGCGAGTTTCCGCACTTTTCGGAGATTCTGTGCCAAATATGGTATAATACGGCCATGGACAAGAAACTCTACATCAATCCGCCGCTCGTGAATCGGGCGTATGACTGGCGGCATGGACCCCAACCCACCACGCGGAAGGCCCTCGACAAGTTCTTCGAGTCGGCACCGATTCGCCGCGTGAAGGAGCAGATTTGCGAAATGGGACGACGTATCTATGCACGTGGATACACGGACGGGAACGGTGGTAATCTGTCCGTTCGCGTCGGGGAGGATCTTGTCCTCTGCTCGCCGACCCTCTGTTGCAAGGGCTTCATGAAGCCGGAGGACATCTGCCTCGTGGACATGAATGCCGGCCAGCTGTGCGGCTATCGTCCGCGGACGAGCGAGGTGAAGGTTCACATCGCCATGATGAAGGCGACTGGCATGAACGCCTGTATGCACTGCCATCCGCCGCACTGCAATGCGTTCCTCTTTGCGGGCATTGTCCCGCCAAACGGTGTCAATCCGGAGGCGGACATCTTTCTTTCCCAGATTCCGCTCGCCCCCTATGCGACACCGGGCACGGACGAAGTCGCCACATCGGTTGCCGAGGCCGCGAAGAAGTCGAATGTCGTCTTCATGGAGAACCACGGCATCGTCTGCGGCGGTCGCGACATCGAGGAGGCGGAATGGTTCGCCGAGAATGCCGATGCCTACTGCCAGGTTCTCCTGCTCGCGCACCTTCACGGCGCGAAGGTCAATCAGCTGGGCGCACGCTATGTCAAGGACATTATTGCCATTCGCAAGGCGATGGGGCTCACGGTCGACGAGTCGCAGCCACTTTACAACACGCGTCGTTTCAATGGCTATCGAATGGGAGTTTCATCCAAGTAATGGACAACAGGAACAGGCATCATAAGGGACCCCGCGAACTGGTGACGGGCGGGGAGTGGATTTTTGGTCGCAATCCGGTCGAGGAGGCGCTTGCCGCCGGGCGGCGCTCGGCGACGGAAATCATCCTTCCGCCGGCATTCCCGGACGAGGACGAGCAGATTCGGCGCATCCGCGACGAGGCGCATGCGCGGCGGCTCGTCGTGCGTACGATGGACCGCGACCAGCTGGATCGGCTGACGCGCTTCGGACACCATCAGGGTGTTGCCCTGAAGACGACGGGCTATCCCTATGTCGGGTTTGAGGAACTTCTTGCGGATGTTCAGTCCGACGAGAATGCGCTCGTCCTGGTGCTGGACCACCTTGAGGATCCCCAGAATGTCGGCTCGATTCTTCGGACGGCCTGCGCCGTTGGCGCAACGGGGGTCATCATCCCCGAGGACCGTGCGTGTGGCATCACCCCGGCCGTCGTCCGGGCATCGGCGGGCGGGTCCGAGCACATCCGCGTGGCGCATGTCGTCAATCTCGTCCGTGCGATGGAGAGCCTGAAGGAAGCGGGCCTTTGGTTTACGGGCCTTGACTGGGGGCCGGATGCGAAGCCTTACACGAAGATTGACTTCAAGGGCCGCGTCGGACTCGTCATCGGTGCCGAGGGCGCGGGTATCTCGCGCCTTGTCCGCTCGACATGCGACTTCATTGCGGAACTCCCGATGCCGGGCGGCTTCGAGTCGCTCAATGCGGGCGTTGCGACGGCGGTGACCCTTTACGAAATCCTTCGCCAAAGGGGCTGAGAACCGCACGGTCCAGGAATCATTTCACAACACAAATAAAGGAAAACGAGAATGAGAAGCCCACGGATTGGATTTGCCGCGTTCGCGGCATTCGTTGGTGCCTTCGTCGCGTTCGCCGGCGAACTGGATTCCGCGCTGTTGCGTGGTCGGACGGTTGAGGGTAAGGCCTTTTATGCACCCGGCGAGACGATGACGTTCGAACTGCGCCTGACGGACGCGGATGCCTTGCCGTCCAACACCTACTTCATCGCCTGGAATCGTACCGGTGACGATGGTGTGCGCAAGGAGGGCCGTGTGCCGGCTTCCAAGACGGAACCCCTCCAGATCAAGACATCGCTCGACAAGCCCGGCTTCGTGCGCATCTACGCCGAGCTCGTCGATGCCAGCGGGAAGGGCTACCGCAAGGATTCCGCCAAGTACGCCGGGGACAAGAGCCGCATCTTCTTTGATGGTGGCGCGGGCGTTCAGCCCGAGAAGCTGCAGAGCGTGCCGGAGCCGAAGGACTTCGACGCGTTCTGGGCGCGTCAGCGGGCGCGTCTTGCCGCCGTTCCCATGACGGTCCAGCGCAAGGAGGTCCCGAGCACGTGGGGACGCGTCTATGCGATTGAGATTGCCTGCGCGGGCGACCGCCCCGTCACCGGCTACCTCTCCATGCCGCCGGATGCCTCGCCCGAAAAGCGTTATCCGTGCAACCTTGAGACGCACGGCTACAGCTACAATCCGCCGCACAATCCGCCGAAGAGCGCACGCGGCGGAATGATTGTGCTCAACATCAACGCCCATGGCATGAAGCTCCCTGCCTTCGGTGCGGATGCCGCGTACTACAAGGCCCTTGGTGAGGAAATCAAGAGCAACGGCAAGTCGTACGCCTTTGACATCGAGCAGAACAAGAATCCCGAGACGGCCTACTTCAACGGCATGGCCCTGCGCGTCATGCGGGCACTTGAGTACCTGCGTTCGTTGCCCGAGTGGGACGGCAAGGAGTTGTTCGCGTCCGGCGGCAGCCAGGGCGGACTCCAGACGATTTGGGCGGCGGGCCTTGACCCGCACGTCACGCGGGCGGATTCAAGCATCACGTGGTGCTGCGACATGGGCGGCACGGAGTATGGTCGCCTGCGTGGCGGTTGGTACATCCGCTGGACGCCGGCCCTGGGCTACTACGATCCCGTGAACGTGGCGCGGCGCATCCCGAAGACATGCCTGACGAACATTCCCCGCGCCGGTCTGGGCGACTACACCTGCCCGCCGAGCGGACTGGCCATCCTCTACAACAACATTCCCGGCCCGAAGACGATTAAGTGGGTGCAGGGTTCGACCCACGGGTACGTTCCGCCGGAACCGAACCAGTCCTTCAAGTTCGAGTCGAAGTAAGCGTCGCCCCGATTGAGGAAGGAATCCGCGTTGCCCACTATCGGTAGCGCGGATTCTTTGTCTGTGGGACGGACGGGCCACGCCGAATGTGATATAATAGTCGCATGAAGAACGACTGCATTTTCTGTGCGATAGCTTTGGGCGAAATCCCCAGCTTCAAGATTTATGAGGACGACCTTGTGCTCGCCTATCTCGACATCAATCCCTTTACCGAAGGGCATACGCTCGTCATTCCGAAAGTTCACAGCACGGGTCTGCTGGATACCGACGACCGGCTTCTTGGGGAGATTATCGTGCGCGTGAAGCGTGTGGCCGCACATCTGAAGGAAGCCCTGCCGTGCGACGGGTTCAACATCCTTCAGAACAACGGCGAAGCCGCCGGGCAGACCGTGAAGCACGTGCACTTCCACATTGTGCCGCGCCGGGGGCGCGAACCGATTGCCTTTGAGAACCACACGGGTGATATGGAGGCTCTGAAGGCCCTCGCCGAACGCCTCGCCATGTGATGGGCGTCAGTCCCGCAGAATTCATCGACAATCCGAATTGGGCGAGCTTCCTTCCCGAAGTGAAGGAGGCCGCCCAGCGTCGGCATCTCCCCGCCCATGAGGACTGTTCGCTCATTGACGTGGAGTCGGCCGCCCTGCACCTGATGCGCGGCGGAACGCTGGGGACGATGCCCGGCTATGAGGAGCGCCCGGGCCAGATAGATATGCTGAAGGCCATCGTCCGCGCCTTCAACGGACGCGAGCACCTGATGATTGAGGCCGGAACCGGCGTGGGCAAGTCCCTCGCCTACCTGATTCCCTCCATCCTCTGGGCGGCGACGAACGACACGACGGTCATCGTCTCGACGGCCACCCGCAACCTGCAGAGCCAGCTGATTCACGCCGACATTCCGAAGGCCCTTCAGGTCCTCGACGAGTTCGTGCGCGGCCGTTTTCGCGTGGCCCTTCTGAAGGGGCGCGGCAACTACCTGTGCCTGCGCGAAGTCGGCGAGTTCTTCGCGTCCGGCTTCTGGACGATGTCTGGCGACGAGCAGGCGGAAATGCCGCATTTCATCGACTGGCTTCAGTCAACGCCGGATGGCGACCTTGATTCCTACGAGGGTTTGCCGCGTGGACTCCTGACGTGTCCGGGCGAGGAATGCAGTGGGCGGCGGTGCCCGTACTACACGCGTTGCTTTGTCTACCGCGCACGGAAAGCCGCCGCCGATGCCCACCTGGTTGTCGCGAACCATGCGCTCGTTCTCGCGGAGGCGACGAGCCCGGGGAGTGGAATCCTGCCGGCCTACGGACGGCTTGTGCTTGACGAGGCCCACAACCTTGAGTCCATCGCCACCGAATATCTCAGTTATGAGTTCTCCGTGCCGGCTCTCACGCGGCTCCTGAATCGCCTGCAGAGGCGTGGGCGCGGCAAGAGGAGCCGGACGAGCGGAATCCTTTCTGGTGTCGAGCGGCTGTTGCAGCGGGGCGTCTTGTCCAACGCGGCGGCGGAGAAGATCGGCCGCCTGCTGAGTGAAATCCTTTCCCTGACGGTGCGCACCGTTCATGCGACTGGGGAGCTCGCCGACTGTGCCGCGCTGATGCTGAAACCGGCGAAGGAACGGGCGATCATTCGCTACCGCGTCTCGGAAGACGGCGAGCGGAGTTATTCGCTTCATGGCATCTTCAAGCCCTACGAACCGGAGCAGTGGGACGAAACCGTCTTCCAGCGCCTGCAGACAACCTTCGAGAATCAGGTCGCGGGGCTTGTCCATCTGCTGCATGACTTGCGCGACACCTTGGACGCATCCGCGTCAGAAGGGGATCTCAACTCCAGTTCGGACTTGTCCGCGCAGGTCGCCGGCATCGCCGACAGCCTCGTCGCCTTTGTCAATGAGGCGAATTTCGTCCTGAGCGGCAACCGGCCGACCCACGCATACTGGATTGAGCGCATCACGCTCGACCGGCGGCCTGCCTACGTCCGCCTCGTTGCCGCGCCACTGTCCGTTGCGGACGAACTGAACAAGTGCCTTTACGATCCGAAGGACTCGGTCATCCTTTCCTCGGCCACGCTCCGCGTCGGAAATGACTTCAAGTACATGGCGCGGCGGTTGGGATGCCGAGAACGCTTCCAGGCCCTGACCGCGACGAGTCCGTTCGACTATTTTCGTCAGTCGCTCGTCTTGGCACCTGACTGCCTGCCCGACCCGTCGTCCGCACCCGAACGCTATGCGGAAAACCTGGCGAGCCTGATGCGCGACCTGTTTTCGGAGACGCACGGACGCGCACTCGTCCTCTTTACGAGCTACGAAATGATGAAATCCGTCGCGGCCCATGCACGGCCCGATCTCGCCGCCGCCGGCATTGACCTACTGGTTCAGGGCGAGGGGGCGAGCCGCGAGGCGATGACGCAGACCCTGAAGCGCACGGGAAACGTCGTTCTTTTTGGTGCTCAGTCCTTTTGGGAAGGGGTCGATGTCGCCGGTGAAGCGCTGTCGTGCGTCGTTCTGGCGCGGCTTCCGTTCGCGCAGGTCGGCGACCCGGTCATCGAAGCACGGGCGGAGAAGATTGACCGCGAGGGCGGCAGTTCGTTCAGGGATTACGCCTTGCCGGAGGCCGTCATTCGCTTCCGTCAGGGATTTGGACGGCTCATTCGGACGCGGAGCGACCGCGGCGTTGTGATTGTCACCGATCCGCGCCTCGTGACGAAGAGCTATGGCGCGGTCTTCCGCAAGTCCATCCCTGCCACCGTCCATACCGTGACGGACTTGGGCGAGTTGCTGATTCGCGTCTCCGAATTCTTTGCCTGAGCTGAGCCACATGTCCTCGCTGTTTCCGTGGCTTTCGTGGTCCAAGTCAAGGCCTGCGGAGGTATTTTTTCCTATCGGCGGCGCGGCAAAAGGTCTGTGGACCTTTACCGAAAGGTCTGCAGACCTTGTAGCGAGGGTTGCGCGACCTGCGTGGAGTACTCCTCCACTCAGCGTTCGGATTCGGCCTTGAAGTACGGCAGGCACGGGCATCCGGCCTCGGTCCAGACCTTCCTCAGCGTCTCGGCGACATCCTCGCCGTAGGCCCTGCCCCGTCCCCTGCGCTCGTGGAATTTCCTGCTTCCCGTCAGCAGGCGGTTGGCGTACTTGCGTTCGTACCCCGTCGTTTCGCAGACCTCGTCGAGGATGCGGATCAGTTTCGCCCGGTCGGAGCTTGCGTACGCCCTGCGCCTGGCGCCCTTGTATTCGCTTGTGGCCATTCGTGACATCGTTCTCATTCCTCCTATTATCTACAGTGTCCGTTATTATAGCAAACTGCGGGATAAGGGTGCGGCTGAAGCCCCCTTTGGTAACTTGCAAGGGTCGTGGGTCGGCAAGAACTCCCTAATCCTTCTTGGCAAGACGTGAATCGTAAGCATACGCGGTTTCTCCGTTGAGTGATTCCCTGTGAATGGTGTTGATCCAGTCCTCGAGGTCCCGGATCTCGCGCCGCGACGTGCGGCTGAAGTCGGCGCCCTTGGGGTACCACCGCCTGACGAGGCGGTTGCAGTTCTCGACCGATCCCTTCTCGTAGGAGGCGTAGGCCCCGTGTAGTAGACCTCGGCCCCGAGGGTCCTGTCCAGTCGCTGCTGGACGGGGAACTCGCACCCGTTGTCGGTGGTCACGGTGCGGATGGCGGCGGACGGCCCGCCTCCGCCGGGGTTTTCAAAGACCTGGGGTGTTTGCCCCAAAGACCCCGACAGGATCCCGCAAGTCGTCCTATTGCACCCCCTCTGCTCGCCCGCACGTCGGGCGGCACACCGTTCGCCGTGGGGGACAAGTGCTTCTTCCGCGTCGAAATCGCGGAGTGACCCAAAAGCGGGCAAATCCAGATTCCCTCCCCCCTTGACCGGTTCCGCCGAAGTATGATACACTATCGGTCTCCTTCATTGAGGTGAGGACGATGCTGAAGACGAAAAAAACGTTGAAAACGCCCGTGGCCAGCGCGGCGGGTGTCGGGGTTCCGTGTACGACGAGCGAGCCGTGCGAGGATCCCGGTCGACGTGTCGTGGACTTGGGGCCGGTCGGTTTTCCCGAGATTCCCGTTCTGGGCGTGCAGCGTTCCGCGTGGACGAGCAAGGGGTCGATCTTCCACCGTCATGCGGAATGCATGGAGGTCACCCTTTGCGTGAAGGGGAGCGTGAAGTTCGACTGCAACGGGCGGACCTGTTCCCTGCTGCCGGGGCAGGTCTTCGTTTCGCATCCGAGCGACATCCACCGCCTGCGCGTCAACCAGAAGGGGTCGTTCCTCTACTGGCTGTTCATCCGCGCGCCGAAGAGCGGGTGCGATTCCTTCCTGGGACTTCCGAAAAACGAGTCCATCCACCTTGTGAACAAGCTGGGCGAACTTTCCTCCTCGCCCTTTTACGTCGAGGACGTGGTTTGCCAGTCCTTCGAGGACGCCTTTCGCGCCTACGACTTGCGTGGAAATCCCGCGTCCGAGGATTGTTCGCTGGGGCTTCGGGTTTCCATCCTGCGGCTTTTTCTGGGGCTTCTCCGCGGTTCGGAGACGAATGCCAGGCGCATGAGCGCCGAAGACCGCGCTTTTCTGCAGCTGATCCGCAGGATACGGCGCGCCCCGGAGGAACGCTACGACATGGATTGGCTCGTGGAGGAAACCCACCTTTCCCCCAACACCATTTCGGCGCACTTCCGCCGGCTGGTCGGTCTCTCGCCGATGGCATTCCTCGCGCACTGCCGGATCCGCCGCGCGGGCAGCCTCCTTTCCGCAACGGATCAGACCGTGACGGAAATCGCCGCGAGCCTCAACTTTTCCTCGTCCCAGCATTTCGCCACGCGCTTCCTGCAGGAGACGGGGATGTCGCCGACCGAGTGGCGGCGTGTATATAAAAACGCAAAATGATAAGGTGAACGAATTCGTCCGCGCGGTGTGCTACACTACCCGCCGTGAAATTGAGGTTTCTTTTCTTTTTGCTTCTCGCGCTCCCGTCCGGCGTCCTGACGGCGGGGGTCGTGCAGGAAGGCCCGAACGGAACGCAGTATGAGTATGCGTTCGGTGCGGACGGTTGCTTTCGCACGGCGGCCGGCACGGCGGAGCGGGAGCCGCTCGCCCCCGTGGCCGAGGAGTGGCGGCACTACTTCTCCGGCGATTTCCGGGTTTCGCCTTCCGGGTTGCAGCATCTTCTCGTGACGGATGGGAAGGACGGGGCGAAAACGCTGGTCTACCACACCGTCACCGACCGCTGGTTCGAGGTCGATACGGACCGGATGGGCGTTCGCCGGCCTTATTCGTGGGTCAACTACGCCGTCATCGGGGTGTACCTTCTCGGCATGGCGGCGATGGGGTTCTGGTTCATGCGGCGGAACCGTTCGTCGGACGACTACTTCCGGGCGGGGGGAAGGCTGCCGTGGTGGGTCGTGAGCCTGTCCATCTATGCGACGATGTTCTCCTCGATCACCTTCCTTTCGATTCCGGCGATGAGCTTTCTCGGGGACTGCCGTTATTTCGTGCTCGCTTTCGGGATATTCCTTCTGGCCCCCGTCGTGGTGAAGTGGTATCTGCCGTTCTTCCGCCGGCTGAACCTGACGAGCGCCTACGAGTTCCTGGAAGTTCGCTTCAATCTCGCGGCGCGCCTGTTCGCGTCCGCCGCGTTCGTGGCCTTCATGGTCGCCCGCACGGCCATCGTCACCTACCTGCCCGCCGTGGCCATCGCGGCGGTGACGGGACTGGACGTCAACCTGTCCATCGTCGCCATTTCGCTCGTCACGATACTCTATTGCACGGTCGGCGGGGTCGAGGCCGTGGTCTGGAGCGATTTCGTGCAGTCCGTCATACTCATCGGCTCCACGATCGCCATCCTCGTGTTTCTCGTCGTCGGCACGGACGGCGGGTTGTCCGGTTTCGTGCAAATGGGGGCGGCGGCCGGCAAGTTCCGCGTGTTCGATTTCGTCCTCGACTGGACGAAGCCCTGCTTCTGGGTCGCGTTCGTCGGCGGAATCGTCGCCAACCTGGCCAGCTACACCTCCGACCAATGCGTCGTCCAGCGCTACATGACGACACGCGACGAGGCGGGGGCGGCGAAGTCGATTCTGTTCAACGGCGTTTTTTCCGTCGTGAATTGCGCGGTCTTCTTCGTTATCGGTGTGGCTCTGTGGACGTTCTTCGCCTCTCATCCCGAGCAGTTGGGGGCCGTTCTGGAGAAGAACGACGCGGTGTTCCCCGTCTTCATCGCGAACAGCCTGCCGACGGGATTTTCCGGGCTCGTGCTGGCGGCGGTTGCGGCGGCGACGATGAGCACGCTGTCGGCGAATCTCAATTCGGCGGCGAGCGCCGTCACGGCCGACTTCTACGCGCGGCTTGTGCCGGGGGCGACGGAGCGCGGCAAGTTCCGCTGCGGCGTCATCTCGACGGTCGTCACGGGGCTGTTGGGCGGGGCGTTCGCGCTCGTCCTCGCAAATGCGCAGATTCTTTCGATTTACGACGAGTTCCAGCGTTTTCTCGGCATTCTCACGGCCGGGCTGGGCAGTTTGTTCTTCATGGGCGTATTCATGAAGCGGGTGAACGGCGCGGGTGCGCTGGCGGGGCTTCTGGCGAACTATGCCGTGACGATCGGTCTCGATCGCATGGCGTTCCCCGGGAAGCCCCATCTCCTGCTCTACGGTACGCTCGGCATGGTGGTTTCATTGATTGTCGCGCCCATCGTGAGCGCGGCGGTCGGAGCAAAAGGGAAGGGAAAGGGAGCAAATGTTGGGTCCTGAACTGACGGGAAATGAATTCGGGGGCATGGCGGGGGCCTGGGCGGCTCTCTTCACGCCGTATGACGAAAAAGGCCGCGTCAACGGCGAAATGATCGCCCGCATCGTGGACTACGGGCTGTCGAACGGCCTGCGCGGATTCTACCTGACGGGCACGACGGGCGAATGGTGGCTTTTGTCGGTCGAGGAACGGTGCGAGGTCATGAAGGCCGCCGTCGAAGCCAACCGCGGGCGCGGCAAGCTGATTGCCCACGTGGGGGCGAACTGTACGGACGATTCCGTGCGGCTGGCCCGGTACGCGGCGGAAATCGGCGTCGACTGGATCAGTTCCATCACGCCGCAGCTCTACCGCACGTCCTTCGCGGCGACCTACTACCACTATCGCACCATCACGGCGGCGACGGACTTGCCGTTCCTCATCTATTCGATGGGTTCGGCGCTCGTTCCCGAGCGCGACGTCCGCTTCTTCGACCTGCCGAACGTGAAGGGAATCAAATACACGGGGCGCGACTATTACGCGGCGCAATGCCTGCACCGGAAACTCGACCGCGAGACGATCTGGTTCGCCGGGTGCGACGAGCAGCTTCTCTGCGGCCTGGCCCTGGGGAACGTCTTCTCGGGCGGCATCGGCACGACCTACAACATCATCCCGGGGCATTTTGCCCGCATTTGCGCCCTGGCCGCCCGGAACGATTTCGCGGCGGCGGCGAAGGTGCAGGACGAGGCGAACCGGGTCGTCGAACTGATGATCGAGTCCGACAACTGGAGTTATCGCAAGGCGATGATGAAGTTCATCGGGCTTGACTGCGGCTGCTACCGCAAGCCGTTCGAACCCCTGACGGAGGCCCAGTATGCGGACTACGCCCGCCGCTTCGCCGCGCTGGGCGTCGTGAAGGAAAACGCCGCGCTCCACGCGGCCGCCGTTTGAAGTCGGGAAACCGGAAACAATTTGAATTTGAGAAACAAAGGAGAAAAGAAAGATGCATAAATCAACTGTGTGCACCTGTGTGCTGCTGGCCCTGTCCCTGGGCGGAAACGCCGTACGGGGCGAGGATACGAACGCAAAGAAGGAGTCTCCTCTCGAGGGAGCCGTGTACATCAAGTCGCAGGAGGCGGTCTCGGAAGTGCCCGTGGAGGAAATCGAGTACCATCTCGCGTGGGCCAAGACTCCGTTGCGGGCGGACGGCGATCTCGCCAAGTGGCGGAAACTGGGCGTGAAGCCCGTTCGGCTTGCCGGCGGCAAGCACGTGTCGTGGCTTTCGGGGGCCTACCACGGTGACGCGGACCTGTCGGCGGATGTCTACCTCGCGCGCGACTTCGACAACCTCTACATCGGCGTTCAGGTCGCGGACGACGAGCCCCCGGTCCCCAACCGCATCGAGGTCGCCTTCACGCGGGCGGACTGCCGGCCGATCCACGGCTGGCGCGACGTGGGCGAACGCTATTTGGCGGACGACGTGCATTTCGCGTTCGTCGATGACGGCAAGGGCGGCGTGGGCGTGCATGTCGTACGTTCCCAGAATCGCATGGAATGGGGAACGTTGCAGGCGGCCTGCGGCAGCGAGACGGAACGCCGCGCGATCCTGGAGCAGGACGGACCCGTCTCCGCGGCGGATTCCAAGCTGTTCACTTGCCGCAAGGGGGCGTTCACGGAGATTGCGATTCCCTGGAAGACCCTGCTGCCGATCGACCCGGTGAGAGGGGATGCGTTCCGCATGAACATCTCGGTTTCCGATCGTGACGGGGACGGGGCGGGCGCCGCCGCGAACTACGGCGTCGTCGCCTGGACGCCCGGTCTGGCCGGGACCTACAGCGGTGGGCACTTCGCGCGCGTCGTCTGCGACCCGCCCGCGGGCGCGACGGCGACAACGGCCTATGCCCAGGTTCCGAACCACACCTTCCTGCGCAAGGAGGCGGCGTTCGACGTGTCCGTTCATGCGGGCGCGGCGTTCAGGGGCGACCTCGAACTCGTCAATGCGGCGGACGGCAAGGCGTTCGCGTCGAAACCGCTCGAGCTCGGCGCGGGCGCGACCACCAACTTCGTTCTCGCGGTGGATCCCGAAATGATGCCCGAAGGCAAGAACGCGTTTGCCGTGCGTTTGGGCGGCGTCGGGACCTTCCCGGTCCACGTGCCCGCCGTCGGCAACCGTGCGCAGGTCTACCACCTTGCGGGCGTTCAGGCGCGGATTGCCGCGCTTCGGAACGACCTCTCGGCCTACTCCAACCTCTACGCGAAAGTGGTGGCCGCCGGATGCGACACGGTCTATCCCAAGGCCTGGCTGACCATGCTGCAGATGTTCATCCCCCAGTGCGAAAGCGACCTGAAGCGTGGCGATCCCGCCCGCGTCCTCCGCAACACCGACTACCTGAAGGGGATCTACGAGAAGGCGACGGCCTACGCGAAGCGCATCCTGGCCGACCCTTCGGCGCAGATGCTCGTCCCCCAGGACGACCCGTCTGCAATCAAGATCCGGGACGGATTCTACCGCGTGGGCGACCGCCCCGTCTTCCTCTGGGGGCCTTGCACGTTCTGGTATCTGCGCGACCAGACGCCTTATGTCGTCGGACTCGGCTTCAATTCGGTCTGCACCGAACTGGGCGGCGCGGAGTTCGCGCCGGACGACTTCACGTCCCGCCGCGCGAAGGAGGCCTATTCGGTAATGAAAGCCTATCACGACGCGGGCATTCGCCTCAACGTCAACCCCGGTGTGCCCGACCTGCAGTTGACGGGCGCGGACGCCAGGCGCTCGAAGTTCCTGGCCGCGAACCCGGACGTCAAGAACATGGATCCCAACAACTTCCTCCCGTTCGTCGTCCAGCATCCGGCCGTGCGCGAGGCCATCCGCAACGGGTATGCGAAGAGCATCCCCGGCTGGAGCCGCTACAGCCTTTTCGACGGTATCCACTCCCTGTGGCTGTGGAATGAACCGTGGTATCTGAACTATTCCGAACGTACGCGCCGCGACTTCATCAACGAATACCTGAAGCCCCTGTACGGCAACGACATCGCCAAGCTGAACAAGCGCTGGAAGTCGAACTACGCCGGTTTCGACGACATCAAGCTGATCCAGTGGCCGGATCCGGCGAACTACGCGCCCTGGAACGATTTCCAGACCTTCCGCGACAACCTTCTTGCGGACTTCTTCAAGAGCCTGCACGACGAGGCGCGCAAGTACCGTCCCGACCTCCCGACGCACGTGAAGTTCATGTCAACCTCGCTGTCGAGTTTCGACCTCGAGAAAATGCAGGAGCCGTTCGAGATCGTCGGCCGCGACGGCAACAACAGCGACCGCGACACGCTCTATCTCGACTTTTTCCGTTCCGTCTATCCGAAGCGACCGATCGCCGACACGGAAGTGCACATTTGGTACCTGAACGAGGCGGTCGTCAGCAGCGTCGCCTGGCGCATGGCGCTGCACGGTCTCTCGGACGGGAACTGGTGGTGCTGGCACTCCAACCCGCGCTTCTCGGATTCGATTTCGAATGCGCGTTCGATGGACGCCCTCGTCTTCTCGGGTCTCGACATCCGCCGCCTTTATGCGGATTACGTCCACCCGCTCGTCGTCAAGCGCGCCCCCATCGCGACCCTTTTCCCCGACGTGTGCGAGCGCCGCACCGACCTCAAGCTGGTGCGGATGCGCTTTGAAATCGCCCCGCCGCAGTATATGCTCGGTCTGCGTCCGTCCTACGTGTCGGAGCGCATGGCGGCGCGCGGCGACCTGCGGTGGCAGAAGATTCTCTTCGCGGCGGAGTCCATGTGGGTGAAGGACGCGACCTACGCCCGCGTGCTGGAGTTCGTCAAGAACGGAGGTACGCTCATCGCCCTGAAGAACGGCTTCCGCACGAACGAGGACGGCGACCCCCGCGACACCCGCGAACTGATCCAGGAGGGCGGCGAGCCTTACGGGGAGTACGCCCACGTCTACCGCGTCGGGCGCGGACGGGTCATCCGCATCGATGCGCTGGAACTCCTGGACGACCCGGTGGCGGACGGCGGTGTCGTCCTGCGCGGCGGTCCCGCCCCGGACAATACGGCCCGCCGCCGCATCTACGACAGGGTTCTGAACGAGGTGATGGTGCGCGAAAAACTCGTGGAGGACGTGCGCATCGTCGCGGCGGACGACGAGAAGGACAACCCCGACGCGCTCAGGGGATACGACTGGCGCGCGGTGAAGCTGAAAGACGGCTCGTGGTCACTCGTCGTCCTGACTCCGGCGGAGGATCTGCACGCCAAGATTCGCGTCAAGCTTGAGACGACCCTCCCGGTCGAGGAGATTGTCGATCTGCGGGCGAACGAGAAACTGCCGGGCGACAAGTTGAATCTCAAGCCGGGTCCTAACGCCTACCGCATCCGTCTTCAGGGTCAGAAGAAGTGAACGGGAGGCCGCAGATGCGACAGACGTTGAAAACGGCGTGCCTGCTGGCGGCGGCGTACCTTGCCGGCGGAACGGGCTTCTGCGCGGAGGCCGGCAAGCCCGGATTCGGGAACGCGGCGTGGGTGTTCCCGAAGACCCTCGCCGCGGCGACGAACACGACCGTCGAGTTCCGGACGCCTTTCACGGCCCCGAACGGCGGCGCCGCGCGCCTCGCCCTCGCGGCGGATACGGTCTGCGCCGTCTTCCTGAACGGAGAGCCGGTCGTGGAAACGCTCCGCTTCCCCGATGTGCCGCCCGCGCGGTTTTACGACGTTCTGGATATTCCCTCCGTCAAAAAAGGGCAGAACGAGCTTCTGGTTCGTCTGTACGTGCAGGGCATCGACAGCTTTCAGCACATTCCGGGCGATCCCGGTCTCCTCTTCCGCCTGACGGGGGCGGACTTCTCCGCATCGAGCGGGGAGGGGACTTTCTGGCGCGTGGCGACGCAGAACCGCGCCGAAGGCGTGCCGCTCGTCACGGGTCAGCTGGGCTATTCGTTCGAGTTCCGCGCGAACGCGCAGCCGGCGGCCTGGCGGCCCGTCGCGGCGGCCGACTGCGTGAGGCCCGCGCGCACCATGGATCTGAGGCTTCGGCCCGTCGCGTTCGCCCGCACCCATGCGCCGGTTCCTTCCCGCGTCATCGCCGAGGCGACGCTCAACGGGTCGCCCGTTCCCGAAAAAGTCGCCGAGGGCATGGATCGGACGGGACTTTGGCCAACGGAAGTGCTGCTTTCGGACGGCAAGACGGCGAATCCCGCCTGCCTTTCGGCCGGCATCTCCTTTCTCCTCGATCTGGGCCGCGAGGAGTGCGGGCTTCTCTATCTCGACTGCGAGACGGACGAAGGAACGGTCATCGACATCGGCTGGGCCGAACACGCCGAGAACGGGCGCATCCGGGCGCACGTCGGCGCGCGCAATTTCGCCGGGCGCTACGTCGCCCGCGAGGGCCGGCAGACGTTCACGAACTGGCAGCGCCGCATGGCGGGCCGCTACGTCGAACTCCACGTGCGCGGGGCGAAGACCCGCTTCGTGCTGAACGCCGCGACGGTCAAACCCGTCCTGCTGCCCGTGCGGCGGCGGCCCGTCCCCGGCGGATTGAACCCCGTGCAGAAGAAAATCTGGGAAACCGCCGTGCGGACGCTCGAACTGTGCATGCACGAGCATTACGAGGACTGTCCGTGGCGCGAACAGGCCCTTTACGCGAACGACGCGCGCAACCAGATCCTGGCGGGTCATTATGCCTTTGAGGGCAACGAGGCATTCGCCGCGCTGTCGCTCGAACTGCTCGCGAAGGGTCTGCAGCCGGACGGCTGGATCTCGCTCTGCATGCCCATGCGGCTGGACTTCACCATTCCCTCCTTCACCTTTTCATGGAATCTCGCCCTCAAGGATCACTGGGACTTTACGAAGGACGAGGCGTTCGTCCGGCGGATGTTCCCGACCGCGCGGACGATTCTCGACAGGCGCATCGGCGAGATGAAGGACGGGCTTCTGCCGTGTCCGACGGGGAAGGGCTACTGGCAGTTCTACGACTGGGCGAAGGGCCTTTCGGGCGACGGCCGCCTGCCCGACGGCGCGCTTCGCTACGAAGCTCCGCTCAACCTGCTGTTCCTTTCGGCCCTTGAGGCGGATGCCGCGCTGGCGGACGTTCTCGGCGAACGCGAGGCGGCGGTGCGGTGGCGCGCGTGCGCGACGAAACTGCGCGCGGCGATCACCGCCCGGTTCTGGAATCCGGCGGAAGGGCGCTTCGAGATGGCCGTTCGGGACGGCGGCTTCGCCCGCGAACCCGCTTCGGAACTGGTGCAATCCCTCGCCATTCTCGCCGACGCCGTTCCGCCGGTCGCGCGGACGGCCCTCGCCGAGAAACTCAGCCGCCCCTCGGACTGGACCGAGACGACGCTCAGCCAGTCCCTGCACAAGTACGCCGCGCTCCGCAAGGCGGGCGGGGAGTACGCCCGCCGCGCCATGGAGTCGATGGACCGGACGTGGTCGGCGATGCTGGACGCGGGCGCGACGAGTTTCTGGGAGATGAAGGAAGGGTGGCCCGCCTTCGCGGGCGCGGGGAGCCTCTGCCACGGCTGGTCGGCCATCCCCGTCTACTTCTATGGAATTGAAATGTCGCACGATACTGAAAAACCGTCAACACCTGAAAAGGAGATGAAAAAATGATAAGGATGAGAAAGAGAATGGGCTGTTTGCTGGCAATGGCCTTGCTGGCGTTCGGCAATGTGTGGGCGAAAGCGAAAATCAGCCTGAACGTCGAGCCGCTGTCGGCGCTCTCCTCGGATCGCATTTCGATCAATTTCAGCTACTGGTCGCCGAACAAATTCGGCGTCGGGATGTCGGAGTTCACGCTTGTCGACGTCGACACGGGCAAGCGCTACACGCAGAAGGTTCCGATTGAGATTCATGGCGGCAACCAGTCGGGCTACAGCGTCTCCTGGGGCGGCAAGGCCCCGTTCCAGAAGCCCGTGCCGGCGGGCTACGAGGACAAGATCGCGCAGGAAACCGAGAAGATTCCGCCGGGTTTCTACGCCCCCGAAGTCGTCATCTATTCGGCGGACGGCGAGGAACTCGCGAGACAGACGGTCTCGGCGGCGGAACTTTCCGTCCTGAAGGCGGATCGTTCGGGCGGCCGCGTCTACGACGAGGGGGCCGTGACCAACGCGACGAAGACCCTCGAAGGCTGGCGCGACAAGGTCGAGGCGGCCCGCGAGAAGGCCGCCAAGGCCGGGGCCGACACCAGCCGCCCCGACATCTTCCGCACGGCCCTCAAGGTCGCGCTCCGCTTCAACGACAACTGGATCAAGAGCAGGATGACCCACATTCCGATCGAGAACGCCCAGTATGCCGACGTGGTCGGCCCGAAGGTTCTCGACGAATACGAGCGGATTGCGAAGAATCCGAAGACCGCCTTTCCTTCGGCGTTCATCCCCATGCCGAAGGAGCGCCTGAGCGTCGGGGACGGCGTTTTCACCACGCCCGACGGCAAGCCCATCTTCCTGCTCGGCCAGTGCATGTGGGACGTGTGGCCCCACTGGGACATCCTCAGCGACCTGCACATGAACCTCACCCACTTCGAGTTCAACCACGACCGCCTGTTCACGAACTCCGAGACCGAGGAACCCGAGGGCGAACTCTACATGAGCGACGGCAACGTCCCCGGCCGGATCAAGGTGACCGACGCGCTCGACCGCTGTCTCAAATACGGCATGAAGGTCGATCTTGGGCTGACCAGTTCGCCGCCGAGATGGATGTTCGAAAAATATCCCGATGCGAACTCGGGGGCGCATTCCGTCGCGTGGATGCTGCCGTGGGACATCGAGCACCCGAAGTTCCGCGAGCATTGCGCGAAACTCATCAAGACCGTCATGACGCGCGTGGCGAACCACCCCGCCATCAACACGATCTGGCTCGCCAACGAGCCGGGCTACGCGAACTACGGCGACCGTTTCCAGGCCCTCTTCCGCGAGGAAATGAAGAAGAAGTACGGCACGATCGCCGCGCTGAACGAGAAGTGGGCGACGGACTACACCGCGTTCGACGAACTCACCCTTCCCCTTCAGGGCAATGGCGCGGGAGGCCGTGAATATTACGACTTCATCCACAGGCGTCTCGTGAAGGCCCTTGACTTCATGAAGGCGGAAGTCCGAAAGTATGACAAGACCGTGCGGATCTGCTACAAGCTGAACAACCTGCAGATGGGCTGGTACAAGCCTTTCACGAACGCCGACCAGGAAGGCATCACCGATCTTGGCGACGTCGTGGGAATGGATTCGGGAACGTATCCGTTCGCGAAGAACTACTACGACTGGCTGCAGTGCCTGACGCCCGGCAAGCCCGTGGTGAACCTCGAGTTCAAGGGCGGCGGACGCCGCGCCAAGCTCGACGCGTGGAAGTCGGCCTATTACGGGCTCGCGGCGGTCGACTGGTGGGGGTGGCACGGCAACCCGTGGTTCGCCCAGAGCATGAGCAGTCTCGCCTCGCTCTACGAGACGACCTACGCCGCCTCCGAGATCCAGCGCAACTACGCGGCCATCCGCGCCTTCCACAAGCTGCCGCGCTCCCCGTTCTGCATCGTCTACCCGACCCCGCTGGATCCGGGCGACGCGATGAACAGGGCCTATTTCGCCGCGCTCAAGCCGGTCTCGGAAGCGCTCAAGTTCCTCGGCTACATCCCCGATTACGCGACCGAGAAGCGCATCGCGGACGGTCGCCTGGACGCCTACGCCTACGACTTTCTGGTGATGCCCTCGGTGGACGGCATTTCCGACGAGACGGAGGCGCGGCTCAAGGACTGGATCGCCAAGGGCCGCAAGGTTCTCGTCTTCGGGAACAAGCCGACGCACGACCGCCTCGGGGGGGCGCGCGACGCGTCGTGGCTGCATGAAATCCCGGGCCAGGTCTGGGTTCTGCCCGTGCCCGAATCGACGGTCGCCGCGTGCAAGACGATCGGGGAGATTGTCCTGCCGCAGCTGCCGCCGCGCCCGTTCGTCGTCGAGAACGCCGCGAAGGACTCGATCGAGTTCAGTTCCGTGCCGTGGAAGGACGCGAAGGGCCGCCCCGCCGTCCTCACGTGGATCTGCAGCGAGCGCGGTCCGCGCGGCGCGGGCCTCCTGAAGAACGAGTCGTGGCCGATCAAGCCCGTCCTCTCCGTCCCGGCCGCCGACGCGGTGGATCTCGTGACGGGCGAGAAGGTCGACATGGACGGCTTCGACCTCGCCCCGTGGGACGTGAAGCTGATCCTGTGGACGCCCAAGAAGAAACTCCCCGCGAAGCCCGTCCACGCCGCGAAGAAGCGCAAGATCTGCCTGACCGTCGACTTTTTCGACGAACTGGGTCTCCACAAGAAGGGCATCAAGCCCGAGGACATCCGCGACCTCGCCCGCACGGCGCGCAAGGCCGGCGTGGACCGGCTCGTCTGGCGCGTCGCGGGCCTGGGCGTCGCGGGCTACCACACGAAGCGCCTCTCCACGCCCGACTGGCTCGCCAAGGCCGACCGCTCCGTCATCTGTTCGCGGACCAAGGACGGCAAGGTCCCCCAGGACGACCGCTACCGCCCCGACTCGCTGCTCGCGAAGGCCCTGCAGACGATGGATCCCCTCGTCGAAGCCCAGAAGGCCTGCCGTGCGGAGGGTCTTGAACTCTACTTCTGGGTCGATCTCTTCGACGAGCAGAACGGCCGCTGGCTTCTCGAGCACCCGGAGGCCCTCGTCCGCTCCAAGGCGGGCAAGCCCTGGCCGGGTCTGCGGGACTATGCCAACAACGACGCGATGTGGGCGAAGATCGAAGACATTGCGGAACTCTTCTCCTGGAAGTACAAGCCCGACGGAATCTACCTCTCCATGGGCAGCCATGCGCGGCACCTGGAAATCGACGAGCCGGACGGCGATTTCGGCAAGCTGCCCGCCGACCGCTTCAATCTCCTCATCCGTCTGATCTCGGAACGCGTCCACAAGGAGAACATGAAACTCATGGTCGGCGCACCCCTCGGGAAGTCCATCGACTTCGCCGTCCCCTACATGTCGGACAACGTGAAGTACCGCGTGGAACTCGACTGGAAGCGGTGGATCGACGAAGGCTGGGCGGATTCCCTCGTACTCGGCGACTACGAGTGGACGTGGGACGCCGTGCCGAACTGGAAGGCGAAGGGACTCGACCCCTCGAAACTCGTGCCGGGGAACGAGCCGGCGGACGTGTTCGCGCCCGAATATGTGGACTACGCGAAGGGCCGCGCCGAGATTCTCTTCTTCTCGAGCTGGCTCTCGGCGTACGCCCAGCGGCACAAGGGGGCCTCGGCCTCGAGCCTTTCGGGCGCCATGAAACTGCGCGCCGACACCGTGCTCAAGTCGGGCGCGGACGGCATGCTGCTGCACGAAGCCCACACCTTCGAGTACTACCGGGGCTTCGACACGATACGGGCGATGCGCCGCCGGTTCGACCAGTTCCGCGGTGTTCGTAAAACCGCAAAATGATTCCGTGAACGCGCCGACGGGGCGGAAAATGGTATTCTCCCCCCGTCGTGAGTCATCGGAACTTCAACCCATAACGAATCCAACAGGAGAAAAGTGATGAGAAGAACTTTATCTCGAATCGGTCGCATGTTGATTCTGGTCTGTCTCGGCGGTCTGGGCGCGTTCGCCCTGCGCGCCGAGTGGTGGCCCGGCCTCAAGGTCGGCAAGGTCGCGGGCAGTGCGAACTGGAAGGACTACCCCGCCGAAACGAACACGACGCTCCGCCTGGACGCGACGGAAAAGGCGGAGAACAGGGGCGCCTATGCCTTCTGGGCGGAGAACGTCACCTACGTCTACTGGGGCCAGATGTACTTTCAGGATGGCGTCTACCATTTCGGCGAGTACATGGACGACAGCGCGTGGGTGGAGATCGACGGAGAGGTCGTCCTTAAGGACACGTTCTGGAACCAGCGGACGTCGTCGGGCGACGTTCCGATGACGGAGGGTTGGCATGACGTGGTGTTCCGCTTCGGCAACGGCAACGGCGGCGCCGGGCCGGTCGCGGGCTTGAACTGGACGGCGACCAAGGGCTTCGGGTACAATTGCAACGGCAAGGACAGCACGGACGGCAACGACTACGAGCTTCTCTTCGATACGGGCGACGGGGCGTTTTTCCGCCATGACGACGGGACGGGCTTCGGAAATCCGATTCTCGGCGAGGTGTCCGCAAACGTCATCGACGGTGCGCGCGCGACCGTCACGGCAGACCTCGTTTCGCTCGGCAACGGCAGCGATTCGGCGGAGCTGACGCTTTACTATGGCGTTGCGGACGGCGGGACGGACGCCGCGGCGTGGGAACACGCCCGGACGCTGCCGACGGCGACGGCGGCGGGCGAGCAGACGGCGACCGTCACGGACCTGGCGGCCGAGACGACCTACTTCTTCCGCATTTACGCGAAGAACGCGCGCGGCGAGGCCTGGAGCAAGGCGAAGTCGTTCAAGTCGTGGGGCGTTCCGGCGCTGGCTTCCGCCGACTGCACGGGCGTGGCTCCGACAGTGGCGGGATTCGCCTGGGAATTGGGCGCGGGCGACTTCGCGTGGTGCGGGGTCGAACTGCGCGAGAAGGACGGCGCGGCAATTGAAACGGCGGCGTGGGAACTCGTCCCCGCCGGCGAGCGCCAGACGCAGGCGGTCGGCAATCTGACCCCCGGCGCGGCGTACGAGTGGAACGTCGTGGCGAGCAACGGTCAGGGCGTCGTCCGCAGCGAAGTCAAGGAGTTCACGACTCTGACGCAGGTCGTTTCGCGGCGGAGCGTGCGAAGCGGCAGTTGGGGCGACGCCGCGACGTGGGATCCGGCGGGCGTTCCCTTCATTGGCGACATCGTGACGGTTTCCGCCGGCACGGTCGTCACGAACGCGGCGGCGACGGAGAGTTTGGCGTCCCTCACGGTCGAGGAGGGCGGCGAACTTTACGTCACCGGCTGGGATTCGGCGATTCGCGCGGCGGGCGCGGTCACCGTCGCCGGACGGCTCGTCCACGCGACGAACGAGGTGCTGACGGCGAATGCCGCGGGCGAATGGGTTCCGACCGCCCGCGTATGGGTGCTTTGCGGCTCGTTCGACCTGACGGCGACCGGCGTCATCGACGGTCGCGGTCGCGGCTATCCGGGCGCGCGCAAGGACGATGGCAAGGTTGACAATACCTTCGGCCGCGGCCCGGGTGGCGGCCGTTATCTGGGTACGGGCGGAACTTACGGCGGAACGGGCGGCTATTTTGCGAGCAGCAGGGGCGCCATCACCCCCGAGCGGCGCAGTCCCACCTATGGTTCGGCCTCCGAGCCGACCCAGCCCGGCAGCGGCGCGAACAAGGTGAACGATACAGACCCTTTTGCCGGCTGCGGCGGCGGCGCGGTGCGCATCGAGACGACGGGCGATGTTTGCATCGATGGTGTCGTGGATGTGGACGGGACCCCCGGATGTGGAATTACGAATAAAGTCGATCCGCTCTTTCTGATGGGCGGATCGGGAGGTTCGGTTTGGATTTCCTGTGCGCGCATTTTGGGTTCGGGCATCGTTCGCGCCAACGGTGGCGAAGGCGAATCGTATGGTTGCGGCGGCGGGGGCGGCCGCATTGCCGTCGCCTACGACCCGGCGGCGCAGGCCGCGCTTGATTTGCCCGGCGTGCGATTCTGCGCGATGGGCGGCTTCGTGTCGCGCGAGGGCGGGCTGAGTCTCGGCTGGCGGAATGTCCGGATTCCGAACTGCGAGGCGGGCGGCCTCGGCACGCTGTGGTTCCCCGACAGCTACTTCCTGGTTCGCACATTGGAGACGGGCGTGTTCCGCCATGGCGGGCTGTGGACGGCGCCGGGAACGCCTGCGGATCTGACGGTGTCGGGCGATCTGCTGGTGGAAGAGGGTGCGCTTGCGCTTTCCGAGGCGAACCTGACGGTCACGGGCGACCTTGTCGTGAGGGCCGGGAAGAAAACCTTTCCCATCTGGAATGAAGAGCTGTGCCAACCGGCAAGCCGCCTGTCGCTTTCGAACGGGACGCTGACGGTCGGCGGGGCCTTGGCCGCGACAAACGTCTGGGTCGAGACGCACAACGGCTCCCTTTCCGTTGCGGGGGATGTCGCTTTCAGCCGTGTCCGCGGCGTGGCCGGGTCGGACGGCACATTCCGCCCGGAGTGGCGGATTGGCGGCGCGGCACACCTCTCGGACAAGACCGTCATTCTCGTCGAATCCGCCGCGGACGGCGACCGGCCGACGGCCCTCGAGGAGATTCCCGCGTCGGGCGGCGCACTGTTCGCCGTCGCCGGGGAACTCGCGCTCGTAAAGAGCGACATCTGGGTGGCGTCGCATCCGACCAACGGCGGTTCGCCTTGGTTCCACGTCGGCAGCCTGTCGGTGGACAAGAATTCGTCGTTCGACGCCGACCAGTTCGGCTTCGACGGATACGTTTGGGCGAAGGGCGATGGCCGGGGACCGGGCGCGGGCCGGGGGCTTCCCGTCGCTGACGCCACCGGCGGCGGCTACGGCGGATGCGGTGCGAACGCGGCAACCGTGGACGGGACGTTCTGGGGCGGCACGTACGGTTCGGCATACGCGCCCTACCTGCCGGGTTCGTCGGGCGGCAGCCCGGAAATCTACTCCCCTGACGCGGGCGGGGCGATCCGCATCCTCTGCGACGGCGTGGCGACGGTGAACGGCACGCTCACGGCGAGTTCGATCAACAACAACTTCCACAATTGGGCTTGCGGATCGTCGGGCGGCGCCGTCTGGGTCATCTGCAGGACTTTCGAGGGAACCGAGGCAAAGGCGGCGTTGAAGGCGTCCGGGAGCGATGGCTGGAGCGCCAACTACCTCGCCGGAGGCGGAGGCCGCATCGCCGTGTGGCTTCTCCCGCAGTCCAATGCGTCCGCCTCGGCCGTGCGCAAGATGCTCGCCGAGGGGTCGGGTGCGGATTATGCGATCGGGCAGCCCGTCTCGTGGGCCGGCACGACGAGCGCGGCGGCGGGCAAGAGGGTGCAGGATGCGCCCACGTACCAGCGTTCGGACGCGGAGGACGGCACGGTGACGTGGGTCTCGGTACCCCCGGCGGGCGGTTTCCTGATCCGCATCCGCTAGCGGGCTTCCGAGGGTCGTTTCGACCGCACAACGGCGGCGAGGCGCAGATGCGCCCCGCCGCCGTTCCGTTGGGGGACTCTCATTTCAAAAAAGCCTCCTTCGCGGCACTTCAGTCCTCGCCTCCCGCGCCTTGGGAAAGGAAAAACGCCCGACAGGCCTTCACCGCGACGGGGAATGCCCATCAAACGAAATTCTCATGCCCATCAGAAATTTTTCTTATGGGCATGAGAAAAATTTCTGATGGGCATAAGAATCCGCCACCCCCCGCCCGACCGCCAAATCCCGCCCGAAAGTCCCGTTCGGCTTCGCATTTTCCGTCGCCGAACCGCGCCCGCCCGGTTCGCTCCTCATGCCATTTTCTTCTTGTGCGGGGCGCGGGGGTTAGGACGGTTGGGGCAACCAGGACAATTAGGACATTGGGTGTCGCCGCCGCGCAGGCGAAATCCGCCGCGCCGCAGAAACAGCAGCGGCGTCCACGGAAGGGTAACGACGGCGGCCCAAATGACAGCCATACCACGGAATGTCTCACGTCCGGCTCCATACTTGTCGCCGTAGTTATGGACGAGGAAGCGCAGGAGGTTTTCGTTGATGAAGAAGTATTTCAAGAAACCGGGGGTTGCGCGCTCCATCAGAATGTACCAGGGGGCGGAAATGAGAAGGAAAATCAGAATGCCGCTGAACCAGCAGTGCCGGGCGAGAAGGGCCATTCGGCGATTCACCCATGCGTCAAGAAGGACGGGCAGGCCGAAGAGCGCGAGGGCGACGGGACCCTTGACGAGCATGCCGAGTCCGAGAAGGGCAAAGATAGCACGCGAAGTCCACTTGTTCGGCGACTGGATGAACGCGCATTCGAGCAGGATAGCCCCGCTCACGCAGAAGGTGAGCGGCAGGTCGGTCATGCAGATGCCGGACGTGGCGTAAAAGGCGACGGATGTTGCGCAGACGATGACGGCCGTTCGGGCGACGGTGGCATCCTTTATCCGACGAAGGACAAGGAAGAGAATGATTAGGACACCCAGCGCGGACAGGAACGGCGGAAGTCGGACGGCAATGTCCTGCCGTCCGAAGAGAGTACAGAAGAGCCCTCCCAACTGGAAAAGGAGGGGTGGCTTGCCGTCAAAACTCTGGTAAACGCCGTCATGGATGAAGCGGGGAACAAGGAAATCTCCCGATTCCGCCATGTTTGCGCAGATTGCCGCGTAGCGACCTTCTGACGGGTCAAACACGGGAAAGATTACCATGGCGACGAGTCTTGCCAGTGCCAGGATGGCGAGAACGACCATAAAGCCCTTGAATGTGTTTTTCATGGCGGAAAGTATACGCTTTGCCTCTTTTCGTAAGATTGTCCGAACATTACCAATTGGCAATGTCCTTTTCGCTTGGACGGACGCGCTTCTATCGAAACCTGAAATTTTGGTATAATACACCAACGAAACGCGGCGGTAGTCGCCGAAACAGAAAGAGTTTGATAATGAAAGACGCAGAGATGAACAACGACAAGTGGGCGAATCTTGACGATGCGATGGTCGCATCCAGCAAAAAGACGATTAAGGAACTTTTCGCCGAGGATCCGCAGCGTGCGGAATCCTTCTCGGTTGAGGCGGCCGGCTGGTATCTGGATTACTCGAAGAACCGCGTGGACAAAGCGGCGATGAAGGCCCTGTTCAAACTGGCGGAAGCGTCGAATCTCAAAGCTGAGATTGAGCGCATGTTCACGGGTGAGAAGATCAACGTCACCGAGAACCGTGCCGTTCTCCACACGGCACTGCGCAACTGCGACCCCAATGCGAAGATTTTCGTCGACGGCAAGGATGTGATGCCTGATGTGCGGGCCGTCCTGAACCGGATGGGCGATTTCTCGGATGCCGTTCGCAAGGGCGAGTGGAAGGGCTATACGGGCAAGCGAATCAAGTACATCGTGAACATTGGCATCGGCGGGAGCGACCTTGGCCCCGTCATGGCCAACATCGCGCTGACACCCTACTCGAAGAGGACGCTGAAGTGCTTCTTTGTCTCGAATGTCGACTCGACGCATCTTGCGGAGACGCTGAGAAGCGTCCGTGCGGCAGAGACGCTCTTCATCATCGCGTCCAAGACATTCACCACGCAGGAGACGATGTCCAACGCCACGGCGGCCCGTGAATGGCTTGTGAAGGAACTCGGTTCCGAGGCGGCCGTCGCCAAGCACTTCGTCGCCGTCTCGACGGCGGAGAAGGAGGTCGCGGCATTCGGTATCGATGTGAAGAACATGTTTGGGTTCTGGGACTGGGTCGGCGGTCGTTATTCGCTCCCGTCCGCGATTGGTCTTTCGCTGATGATTTCGATTGGCCGTCGCAATTTTGCGAAGCTCCTCAAGGGCTACTACAAGATGGATCGGCACTTCAGGACGGCGAAGCTTGAGAAGAATATGCCGGTCATCCTGGCTCTTCTCGGCATTCTCTACTCGAACGGTTATGGGGCCGAGAGCTATTGCGTGTTGCCCTATGACCAGTACCTTTCGCGCTTCCCGGCCTATCTGCAACAGATGGATATGGAGTCGAACGGCAAGTGCGTGGGCAAGGACGGCAAGCCCGTTGAGCACGTCACAGGTCCGATTGAATGGGGTGAGCCGGGGACGAACGGCCAGCACAGTTTCTATCAGCTGATTCATCAGGGTACGCACCTTATTCCGTGCGACTTCATCGGGTGCTGCAAGACGCACAATCCGATTGGTGACCTGCACGACAAGCTGATGGCAAATCTCTTCGCCCAGACGGAGGCCCTGGCCTTCGGCAAGACGGCGGATGATTGCCGTCGTGAGGGTGTGCCCGAGAACCTTGTCCCGTTCAAGACCTTTGAGGGCAACAAGCCGACGAACACGCTTCTGTGTGATGAACTGACCCCTGAGGCTCTGGGTGCGCTTGTTGCGCTCTACGAGCACAAGGTCTTCACGCAGGGTGTCATTTGGAATGTCTTCAGCTTCGACCAGTGGGGCGTTCAGCTCGGCAAGGTCCTTGCGAAGGGCGTTCTGGCCGACCTGACGGCACCGCAGGCGAGCGGCAAGCATGATGCGTCGACGAATGCGCTCATTGCCCGCTACCGCAAGGCCGTTGGCCGCTGAGTGTGAGGTCTGACTGGCGGAGAAGCCCGTGAAGCGCACCCTGTTTTTCGTTGTCCTTCTGATTGCGATGGCGGTTGGTGCGCAGATTTGGCTTCATGCGCATCGACCTGTCAAGGTGCCGGCATTGGCGGAGTCCGCCTTTGCCGCGCTTGGCGGGTTGCGTTCGCTCGCGGCGGAAGTGACGTGGTTTCGGGCGGACCGTCTTCAGGAGGAGGGTCGCTATGCCGAATTGGCACAGCTGGCCCAGACGCTGACGCTGGCCGAGCCTCATGTGCCGGAGGTGTGGAGTTACGCCGCCTGGAATCTCGCCTACAATGTTTCCGTCATGATGGCGACGGATGAGGATCGTTGGCGGTGGGTTCACGCCGCCATGCGACTCCTCCGAGACCAGGGGCTGGCCTACAATCCGGAGTCCGCCGAAATCCACCGTGAACTCGCTTGGCTGTTTGAATTGAAGATTGGCGCGGGACTCGATTCCGCCGCGCCAACCTATCGGCGCATTTGGCGGGCGATTGTGTCCGATGTGCAGGCCCGTGGGGCGTGGGACGAGTTGAAGATGGAACCGGAACTCATGGATGAGGTTTCGCGGCGGCTCGGTATGACGGATCGCGGCGATCCGCAGTTTTCGGCCGCCTACTGGGCCATCCGGGGGCTTCGGTACGCCAAGAAGGATGAGCAGCCGTTTCTTCTGGAGATTATTCGCCAAGCCCGGATGATTTATGCGAATTCGCATGGGGGGGCGCTCAATGGCTGAGGTTTCCTTCGAGCATGTGGGGAAGGTCTACGCACGGGGCGATGCTCCGGCTGTCGTGGACTTTGACCTTGATGTGCGGGATGGGGAGTTTCTGGTGTTAGTCGGGCCGTCGGGATGCGGTAAGTCCACATCCCTTCGGATGGTTGCTGGGCTGGAGATTCCGACCTCGGGGCGCATTCGCATCGGTGGACGTGATGTCACGAACTTGCCGCCAAAGGACCGCGACATAGCGATGGTCTTCCAGAATTATGCTCTTTATCCGCACATGACCGTGAAGGAAAACCTTTCCTTCGCGCTGAAATTGCGCGGCATGGCGAAAGCGGAAATCGAACGTCGCGTCGCTTCCGTTGCCGCAACGCTTGGACTGGGTGAATACCTGAAGCGTCTGCCGAAGGCCCTGTCTGGTGGCCAGCGTCAGCGCGTCGCCCTTGGTCGTGCCATTGTGCGCGAGCCGGCAGTCTTTCTCTTTGATGAGCCGCTTTCGAATTTGGATGCCAAGATGCGTGTGGAAATGCGGGCAGAGATTATCCGCCTTCACCAACGGCTTAAGGCGACGATGATTTACGTCACGCACGACCAGACGGAGGCCATGACGATGGGGGAGCGGATTGTTGTCATGAACAGGGGGCGCATTCAGCAGGTGGATCCGCCGCTTGAAGTCTATGAGCACCCGGCGAACCCGTTTGTCGCCGGCTTCATCGGTACGCCGCCGATGAACCTTTTCCCGGCTGGTATGCTGGATGCCACGCGAATCGTCGGATTGCGCCCCGAGCATTTGCGCCTCTGCTCTCAGGGTGGACAGGAAGAAGGTGAAATCAGTCTCGTCGGGCGCGTCGACTTCGTTGAGTCTCTCGGGTCCGAGACGCTTGTCCATCTCTTCGTCGGTTCGGCTGATTTCCCTGCGATTGTGCGCGTGCCGGGATTCTCAAGATACCGCCACGGTGACTTGGTTCGGTTGCTGCCTGAGATGAAGTGTGCTGTCTATTTCGCGCAAAGGTGACTTGTAAAGGGGGTGGGTCAGCAAAAACTCCTTAAGCCGTCTGGGCCAGACGTGAATCGTAAGCATATGCGGTTTCTCCGTTGAGCGATTCCCTGTGTATTGAGTTTATCCAGTCCTCGAGCTGCCGGATCTGGCGCCTCGTGAGCCGGTTGAAGTCGGTTCCCTTCGGGTACCATCTCCTGACGAGGCGGTTGCAGTTCTCTATTGCGTCTTTCTCGTAGTGGGCGTAGGCCCTCGTGTAGTGGGTCTCGGCCCTGAACGCCCTGTCGAGCTTTTTTGGTCGAGGAACTCGCACCCGTTGTCCGTAGTGACGCTTCACACGGTTCTCAGGGTCTTTCTCCGCTTTATGTCCATGATCACCTCGTCCTGGCTGATGTGGTTGACGTGCTCGATGACATAGCGTCTCGAGCAGCGGTCGAGCATCACCAGCAGTCCTCCGCGCGATCCTCGCCTGGAGATCACCGTGTCCATCTCGAAGTGCCCCAGCTCCTTCGCCTCCGAGGCCTCCTTCGGCCTGTCCTTGAGCTGCCTTCTGCCCGGCACGGTCCTCGCCTCGTGCGCGGGCTGCCGCGGCCTTCGTCGCCGCCCCGGATGGCATGGCGTTTGCCCGCGGAAAACGCCGATGTCTCCGGCCTCGATGTGGTTGTAGAAAGTCTTCAGGCAGGGGACCTCCCCGTCCGGCATCGCCTCCCTGATCATCATCCTCGCGTCGTACGGGGAGCGCCCGAGCTTCAGCACCGCGTGCCTGAAGAGGATGGCCATGCCGACCGTGAGCTTCATCGGGGCGCCCATGTTGCCCCTGCCCTTGTTTATGGAGGCCCTTGCCCTGTCGATGTCGTACTCCGGGTACGTCCAGCGGTTGCCATGCCTGATGATGGGGGAGACCGCCCCGCGCCTGAACTCGCGCCGCCATGTCGCGAACGGGATGTCGTGCACTCTCGCGAAGTGCCGCAGCGATATCCGTGCGCACCCGTTGACGTACCGGTTCCAGTCCGTCCCGAGGATTTCGCGCTGCCGGTCCGTGAGGTGTAGCCCTTCGTCGCGTCTTATGGCATGCTTCCTTCTGCTCATGGCGTCGATCTTTCGTGTGATGGTTTGTGTTGCAGCTCCCATCATACACGATTTCCTCGACGCCGTGGGCGTTTTCCTTCCGCGCCGGCGGCCACCCCCATGAGGGTGGTGTTGTTTGCCTTTCTTCTTCTTCGATTCCCATGGCCTTCCTCTCTTCTTTGCTGACCCGTTAGATATTACCATTTCCCATTTGATTTTACAATTTTCACAGATTTGACAAGAAGACGATAGTTTTGGTACAATCGCATCGAAAATTGAAGGAGGGTATGTATGCGTGGTGTCAGAAGGCGAAAGAATGTGTTGGCAATCAATCCTCAGTTTGGGGATAGGCTTGTGTGTGCAGTATGCAAATGCGGCATCTGCTGAAAATCTGTTTGTCCGAGTAGTGAGTTCAACGCCAGAAGTTGTGCGGATTGTTGATTTTGGTAATGATTTCTATGTGATAGTAACAAATGGCAACAGAAAGATTAAACCCAAACTTTCGATTCAACCCCTGTTGCCATGGATATTGGTTAAGCCTCATAGTAGTCTTCCCACCGTTGACATTGGGAGTACTTTGTCCTATCGAGTTAAGGAAGACTCAGGTTCAGAAGATGGTTCGGGCGGCAGTGTTAAGGTTGTAAAACTTGACATAGAGCAATCTGAGGTGAATGTGTGTCACAAGAAAACAAGTTGTTCGCTAAACCTAACCTCGGATAGCGATCCAAAGGACAGTGTCAATTGGTCAAGTGTGCCTGCGGGCATCTCTGGCAGAGGGGGGACAATTACCTTTAATCCGAGTTCTCTTGCGGCTGGAGAGTATCTTGTCAAGGCTCAGTCCGAGATATCTTCCGAGGCGGTTGATTTTTGTACCGTAAGAGTTGTGCAATTGACGACAAGAGCACTTGCGTCTGTTCCAGAAGATACTTTGCGACGCAGAATTGGTGTCGGCGAACGAGTAAGACTTACCCTCACGCCAGGGTCACTGCCAAAGGTTTCATGGTCTGTTATTGGTTTGGGAGAATTGGAGTCAGACAAGGGAACTGCCACTTTTACTGCGCCAAGTCGGGGTGCTTCCACAGTGGTTAAAGCGTCATATCCGGGAGATGAATGTTCTGCTTCATTTTCCGTGGTTGCACCTTCGTCTGTGACATTGGCAAAGACATTTGGAATGGGGAAGACAACGCCATTGAGTGTTTGTATGTTGGCGGATTGGTATATAGGTCCAGAAGATGTCAATTTTGAGGCTGTGGTAATTGAAGAACAAACTTGTAATGCTCAATGTTCTGGCTATTTTGAATACCAAACTGGGCTTGAACATATGCCTGGCGATGCTCTCAAGGTTACTGGAACACTTGTCCAAGGAAAGGGTTGGAAGTGTGCTGGAGATGATACGATTTCTGGTGGAGCAATAGGAAAGCCTTACGCAAATGGAGTATTTAAATGGGCAATTCCTTGGCATTATAAAGTTAATGGGGAATCATATTTGTTCGCAACGGTTGATCAGGTGAAAAAACTTGCCATTGGAGCTGATGGTAAGGCGACACTAACAATATCAAAGCAGGGTGCAACCCATTCTCAAAAGGAGCCGTAATGAAGATAGTAAGTTTGATAACAGTTGTTGTTCTATGTTCCCAACTTGGATTTGCGTCCAGCACATATGAATTGCCGACCAAAATAGAGACTTTGATAGAACGATATGAGCAGTATTCTGATGTAGATTCACTTGAAAAGGCATTTTTCATGAATTATGATGGAAAAGACTTGTCTGACAGAGTGTCCTTTACCAATCATATTGCGATTTTAAGACGTGTGTCTTGCCATTATGATGATAGGTATGGGACTGTTCGTGTATTGATAAGCAGTCATGCTACCCCCCCAGATGGGTACGATTCGGGAATATCCCCCGATGTGGTGGAAGATCCTGTAGAACGGAGGAAGTATGTGCAGCGCATAGAGGAAAACAGACGAAAGGCTCGTTGGTTCCGGGTTCAGGATGCGATACGGAGGGAAATGAGATATGTCGCAGATAAGATGGCGTATTATGCACTTCGTGGTAGCATCTCGGCGGAACATACAGAGGAAATGGTTCAAAGTTGGGGGCTGCCGAAAGCGATGTCGGAGGAATTGTATCGGATGATTGCTGAAATATCGAAGAGATTAAATAATAAGAAATGATGACGGATGTTGAATGTGAATGGATATCTGCTGGCGGTTTCTCTATTCTTTGTTGTTTCCATGTGTTTAGGGCAACCAAGTGTCCGTCCCGGTGACGGCTGCCCCGGAAGGCTTGCGCCCTACCCCACGACACTCGATCAGAGGAAGAAGATGGCGCGGTTCCGGATGTCGGCCGGCTGGTTCCACCGCAATCCGCTCCCGAACCGCCGCGCCCGGAGGTGCTGACGCTCCGTGAAGTGCGAATTGGGGGCGAATGAGCCTTTGATTTTCTGTCTTTGAAAATGTGGTCAATTTGACATTCGTAAGCGAATTTTGATACAATTATGGCAGAAACTTGAAGGAGGGTGAGTATGATGTACAGTGTGGGTATCAGAAAGCGGAAGAATCTGCTATCAATCCTCAGTTTGGGGATTGTCTTGTGTGCGCAGTATGCAAATGCGGCATCTGCTGAGAATTCGTTTGTCCGTGTGTCGAGTTTTACGCCTGGCATCTCGGAAATCATTGTAGATGGAAATGATTTTTATATCGCTACACAAAATGTGCCAAATGATTTCAAGGCGAATATCATAGTTGAATCGCTTACTCCATGGATATTGGTTACCCCTAATCCCGCCAAGATGACGCTTGGAATCGGTGAGCGTGGAGGGTATCGTGTTAGGAACGGCTCAGGTAATGAAGACGCTCCTCCTGGGGAGATTATTCTTGTTGGCATAAAAACTGAAACTGTCGCAACAGTTCCTTCTGACAGGAATCGGAGGACTGTTGGTGTTGGAGAAGAAGTTCGCGTATCTTTTTGTCCGAAATTGAACGACGCCGTAGGATGGAGCGTGTTGGATGGGGGGCTACGTGGTTTGGCTGGTTCTGTTATGTTTAATGCAGTATCAAAAGCTTCGACGGCAAGGGTGATGGCGAGTTGCGGGGCTGTACGCTGTAGTGTGGATTTTATGGTGATAGAGCCAATGGAAGTTGTTATAGAACGAGTATTTCTAAAGACTTGGCATATAAATGGAACGGCTTCGGCTGGTTTTCTGGGACAACCGTATCTTCATCCTACTAATGTGTCTTTTGCCAATATTGAAATACGAGAGCAAACAGTGGAAGGTTCGGGGTCGGGATTCTACAAATATAGAGATGGCGAAGTCCACCCAAGAGGAGACTGGATTGCACTTGTTGAGGGGACCGCAGAAAAACCAAATAAAGTAAATGGTATTGATCGTATTCGCAGTTCAGCCAAGGTGCCTCCGTTTTCCCCTGGAAGTTTCGTTTGGGCGATACCTTGGGAGTATCGTGTCTCTAATGGCAGAGAAGAAATGTTTGATACGGTAGCGCCTATGGAGGTTGCAGATGCCAATGGACGGGTAGTTATTAGCAAGGGAGGTGCTACCGCTTATGCTGATGCGAGTGATCCAACATCTGATTTCAAATGAATGAGGGGGTGAAAGAATTATGAACAGGGTGCGTTTTGGACTTGTTTTGATAGTTGTCATTTTTAGCATTTTTTGTGTTGCCCGAGAAAACTCGGATATTTGTCCCAAACGACTTCAAGTGAGCGATGTAAACGTCCGAAAGAAAGAGATCTTGACAGATTTGGGGGTATTTCTGGATGAAAATGACATTTCTGCACTAAGAAGGGCTATTGCGAATCTCGAGACAATCGGCGGCGGTTGTCAAATATCAGAACGAGATTTCCCTCAAATCAGAAAGACACTCACGGAACTTTGGGTTCGAGTCTTAGCCGCAATTGAAAAGAAGTACGACAGGAACTTTGACTATGATGCGGATCCACCCGCAATCAATGTTATAGCCCCAAATCCCTATCCAGCTGGCATTGCCCCAAAGGCAATCATTGAAGATGCCCTACGTGAAAAATACGAGAAGGAAATTGCTGAAAATGCGTTGAAACTTCAGAAATCTAATTTTAATCTCAATTTGAAGAAGATTAAGAACAGATCCATATTCGTGAGTTCTGGAATATTAGCTTTTTTATATGGAGAAAAGCCTTTTAATAGTGCTGAGTTCAAAGAGATTGTACAGGGGGCGGGAACGGAAAAACTTCGGCAGAAGGTATTAAGCCATTTGAAATCAGTTGAGAAGTGAACGGTTTTAAATTGTTAATATTAATGCTTTCTTGCGCCTTGTGTCCACTGTGTGTATACGGTGAATTTCCAAGTGTTCGGTCTGGTGACGGCTACCCCGGAAGGCTTGCACCCTACTCGGCGACACTCGAACTGAGGAAGAAGATGGCTCGGTTTCGGATGTCGGCAGGCTGGTTTCACCGCAATCCGCTCCCCGAACCGCCGCGCCCGGAGGTGCTGACGCTCCGCGAGGGGCGGATCGGGGGCGAATGAGCCGGTGAGAAAAGTTTCTTTTCGGCCTTCATGCAAACGAGTAGAGTGGATTGTACTTTGATTTTAACAAAATATATCTTGTCCCTCTGTAAATCACCTCGATTTGACAATAAGACGGTAGTTTTGATACAATCGCGCCGAAAACTTGAAGGAGGGTAGATGTGCGTGGTGTCAGAAAGCGAAAGAATGTACTGGCAATTCTCGGGTTGGGGATTGTCTCGTGTGTGCAGCATACGAATGCGGCATCTGCTGAAAATCTGTTTGTCCGAGTAGTGAGTTCAACGCCAGAAGTTGTGCGGATTGTTGATTTTGGTAATGATTTCTATGTGATAGTAACAAATGGCAACAGAAAGATTAAACCCAAACTTTCGATTCAACCCCTGTTGCCATGGATATTGGTTAAGCCTCATAGTAGTCTTCCCACCGTTGACATTGGGAGTACTTTGTCCTATCGAGTTAAGGAAGACTCAGGTTCAGAAGATGGTTCGGGCGGCAGTGTTAAGGTTGTAAAACTTGACATTGAGCAATCTGAGGTGAATGTGTGTCACAAGAAAACAAGTTGTTCGCTAAATTTGACCTCGGATAGCGATCCAAAGGACAGTGTCAATTGGTCAAGTGTGCCTGCGGGCATCTCAGGCAGAGGGGGTTCAATTACCTTTAACCCGAGTTCTCTTGCGGCTGGTGAATATACAGTTAAGGCTCAGTCTGAACTGGATTCAGACATTAGAGATTATTGCACGGTGCGGATTGTTTCTATTGAGTTCAAAGATGTCCCCTTTGCGTTAGCACGTGGGGGAACGTGCCGTGCAGAAGCTCATGAAGTTGTTTGCAGGGTCTCTGTTGTCCCTGAAAATTTCTCTCCTGTTACATATACAATATCGGGCGAAAGCCATGGTGCACAAATCGAATCGTCTACAGGAAGGGTAACCCCCGGAGTTTCCAATAGTGGACAAATCAAATTAATTGCATCGGTAAAACTTTTGCCTGATTGTGTTGCTGAAACTAATATGCTTATACGGGCAATCCCTGTCGCATTGAAGAGTTCAAAGGTTACGCCCTTGGTTAATGATACATTCCGATATGGAGGACGGTGGCTTCATACCTTTTCAAGTAGTGGCGGTAGTTTAAATGGTGTTCAGATAGCGGAGTGCGTGAGAATACAAGGTCGCAATCCTTTTGTGTTTAACAATAATGTTGACCTTAGTGGGAGTGATGTTTGGCTTTTAGATGAAAAAGGAGAAATGGATGCTCCAGACTGCTACTTTTCTGGTAAGACATGGTTTGACGCAACAAATTTCTTGCCGTCACCACCGAATGAAGGCCTTCCACAAACAGCTACGGAGAGTCAATATTACTATTGGCGATGTGATCTTGAAAATAGGTGGATTGAGTTTGCGGAAGGTAGCATTAAGACCTCATTGAGGTTTGATTCGCAAGGTGACATAGTTGTGGTTATTTCTGCTTATGGGCATAGTGTAACGAATCGTTATGAGGGGGCATGCCCATAATCGATGGGATAAATAAAATTGTGAGGTGTTGTTTTATGAATGGAGATAAAACTATGAAATGTCAGAAATCATTAAGAATTGGGTGTTTAATTGGTTTGCTTATGCCGTGTGGCATGCTTTTTGCAACCACACAGGAAGTGGCGATGTCAGAACTCGCTCTTGACAGGTTGTATCGGTCGGCGGTTAAACTTTCTAATTTGCGAGATTGCAGAGTTTCCTTTGAAGTTGCAGATGTTCGACGCTTGCCTGATTTATGCACAAGTAATTCGTTCGATGTGAAAGGGGCGGCTTTTGATGCCCTTACCGCGATGGCTGTGGATACTGGTGGGTATAATGTTTCCCTGGATAAATCAACAGGGTGTATCGATGTTTATCCGACAAATTCTTGCTTGAATTGGAAGCCGTTGAGTGTGGGTGCACTTACAAATCGGACGGTTTCACAGATTTTTGATGAGGATATGCTTGGTTTTCGGAGGCACGGTGTATACTTTGACTCAGGGCGTGGGAAGTTATCGTGGCTAGATACGCAGATAACGGTGACAAACTGTAGTTCTCTAAGTGCGCGTAGTCTTTTAAATCAGATATGTGTGGCACTCCCCTTTAAGTCTCGATGGGAGGTCGTTGGACTGCCGTGGAAAGGTGTGTCCGTGCTAAGATTTTACGGCTGTGAAGATAATTCTCGCGTATGGCGTGAGCCTCCGCGAGAATAGCGGGGAGTGACTACAGGAGGTGTTCACGATGTGAGGCGTATGGAAGACAACAAAAAGAATGACAATGGATGTCGACAGTGAACGGCTATACGCTGATTGTTTTTCTATCTTTCTTTGTCGCTCCCCTCTGTCAGGGGCTGCCAAGAGTCCGTCCCGGTGACGGCTACCCCGGAAGGCTTGCGCCCTACTCGGCGACACTCGAACTGAGGAAGAAGATGGCTCGGTTTCGGATGTCGGCAGGTTGGTTTCACCGCAATCCGCTCCCCGAACCGCCGCGCCCGGAGGTGCTGACGCTCCGCGAGGTGCGGATCGGGGGCGAATGAGCCTTTGATTTTACAATTTGAAAAATGAACCCAGTTTGACAGCTATGAGCGAATTTTGATACAATTTTGGTAGAAACTTGAAGGAGGGTGTGTATGATGTGCGGTATAGGTAGAATCAAGAAAACGGAAGAATCTGCCAGCAATCCTCAGCTTGGGGATTGGCTTGTGTGTGCAGTATGTAAATGCGGCATCAGATATGAATCTGTTTGTCAAGGTTTCAAGTACGACACCTGGAGTTGAACAGGTGGTTTCTGTTTCAAATGATTTCTATGTGACAACTTGGGGAGTAAAGCGTGGCTTTTGTGCTGAAGTTGCTGTTGAAGCACTTTCTCCGTGGGTGTTAGTTAACCCAATATCAGGAAGTACAACATTAGGTATAGGAGAAATGGATCTTTATCGTGTTCGTGATGATTCGGGGACGGAAGACGAACAGCAGGGACGAATCAGAGTGCTCAAACTGGATATTGAACAGTCTGAGGTCAATGTTTGTTGGACTGATACTATTTGTACTTTAAATCTTACCAATGATAGTTATCCAGGTGGAAACGCAATTTGGTCGAGTGTCCCAGAGGGTATTGCAGGTGTTGGGGATTCAATTACATTTTCGCCAAAGGACTTACCCCCGGGTAGATATACTGTAAGCGCAAGATCAGAGAAGATTCCGACTTATAAAGATACATGTATTGTTAGAATTGTTAAGGTTGAAATCATTTCACCACAAGAGGACGATGTCCATTTACAAGGAGAAGAGATTAAATATTTAGCCAAAGTGATACCATCGGGATTTGGAGAAGATAAAACTATATCATGGCGGGTTTTTGCGGGAAGTTGTACACCAGCAAATGGAACTGGATCCGCGTTTAGGACAACTCTTAACTCAAAAGGTTTAGTGAAGGTAAAGGTATCATTATCTGGGTTGCGATGTGAAACAGAACGGATCATTTCCGTTGTACGGCCTGAAGTCGTTGCACTTAGTTGGGTGGATGATCATTTGCTACAAGAGGGTTTTTCGGGTTCTATTGTAATCGAGGATCCTGTTTGGGTCAAACCTCTTGGCGCATCCGTTGAAAGGAATGAACCTGGTGCTTATAATCGTGGAACATCTGCTAAGGCTGAATTAACGATAAAGGCTGAATATCCCTTAACCCACACAACATATGTTCAGGTTAAAGGTGTTGGAAGTCCTGAGAATTTCTATCCTGAAAGTGCTGTATTTTATCGATGGAATTGGTCTTCGCGAGAATTAGTCCTTTCATCTTCCTCATTGTATGAATCCGTAAATAGTTATAATATGTTAGATATGACTTGGTATTATAGAGTCAAGTCGCTTTCGGGTAACTGGAATGACTGGATTGAAATGAACAAATCATCTCATAAATTATATACGACACTGACAACTCCTGTGAATCCGGAGGTTCATCCTCATGTGGAAATTCTTGATTATGCTTGTTTATGGGCCACGGGGGCTAAAACAGCAGAGTCAGCCTCTCAAAAGTTGCTTAATAATGGATTTAAGAATCATTATACATGGGTGTATGATTGTAATAGATTGTCTAGCGACTTCATTCGGTTGTTGGCAAGTATAGGTGTACAGGGACGGCAACACATATGGTTAAGTAATAGCGAAAAACAGCCTCCTTATTCTCAGTTGGGTGCAATGGCATATCAACGGACAAGGCAGATTACTCCAGTAGGTGGAAGGGCATCTGTTTTGGAGTGGAGTTGGCATCAATGGGCAGAATCTGCTTCAAGTCAACGAGATCCTATCGCGGCATTTTCGTTGCAGGGATTTTGGGGTGATTATGAAGATTATTTATTTTCACATTATTTAGAAGTAAAAGCGTTGCCGTTTGAATCAGCATGGGTTACCAACAATATTGGGCAGACTGTTGGGTGTGAAATATATCCCAAGAATTGTACCTATAGTGAAGGCCCATTGTATAGATGGAGAGGTCCCGATCGATAACAACTGTGAAGGAATCTTAAAATGAGTCGGATTAATTATTTTCTTCTGATTATATGGTGGACGCTTGATGTCTTTGGGGGGTATGCTGACAATCTTGTAGATCAAAGTGGGTTAAATAAGTGCAAAAAGGAGTCTATTGGTGTTCGCGATGAATCAAATCGAATAAATGATATAGATCTGCGTCTCAGAGGACGATGGAGGCCCATCTATTCGATGTCGTCAGGTCTTTCAGTAAACACCAATTTGTGCTGGCGTTCGATTAATTTCTCTACAAATCAAATGGTTGAGATGCGTTACGAGAACATGAAAGTTAGGAAAAAGGTATTCTTACATGGGAAATATAAGGTAAGAAAAGATGTGTCAGATAACTCTTATAAATTCACTATCGACATCTATGATGAGGATAATGGAGACCGAATTTTCACATTGTTTAAGGTCCGCATAGGCGAATTTTCCTGCTTTCCCCGGGAGGTTCCAGTGATGTGGTTCAATGATTCTGATGGACATGATTATACTTTTACACGTGATAATGTTTCGGATGAAGACAAAAATTTGCTTTTAGGACGAAGTCTTTCAATCTCAATGAGTGTGGAGTCAGAATCGTCTGATGATAGTAAAAAGCGAGAATTAACAGGGGCTGATTTGGAAGTCAAATTAGAGGGAAAATGGTGTAAGAACATATATGAAAAGCATAAGATTCTTCTTGAGGTAATGAATTCGGGTGATAAGACTTGCATTCCTTATGTATTAAAGTTCCTTGATAAGAAAGAAGATTTCATTTTGCGTATAGATGCTATTAGAGCATTGGGTGCAATAGGAAATTCAAAGGCTGCCCCACCCTTGCTGGCATTATTGGAGACACCCATTGTGAAACCTTTGAGTGAGGAAGATGGGGATGAGGCGATACTACGGAGAACCCTTGTGAGTGCATTGGCAAATATAGGTGGTGAGAATGTATGTGATGCTTTAAGGAAAATTGGAGAATCGGGTCAAGAGTATAAAAGTGTGCGTGAATTAGCACGGCAAAATCTCTCCAAGCGCAAATAAAGTTGTGATATGCATATTTTTAACAGTTGCTTTTTGTGGTTAATCTGTGGATTTGTCAGCACTTTATTTTTATTAAGCACAAATGGTGCTAACCCAAGTGTCCGTCCTGGCGACGGCTATCCTGGAAGGCTTGCGCCCTACCCCGCGACACTCGAACTGCGGAAGAAGATGGCGCGGTTCCGGATGTCGGCTGGCTGGTTTCACCGCAATCCGCTCCCGCCGAACACGAACGGCTGGCTGGTGGCCGACAGCGGGCCGTCGGATTCGCTCCCCTATCTCCTCTTCAGCCCGCGTCGCGTCAACTACCCCGTCCCGATGGTCATCTACTTCGGCGGGACGGGAGAGCACGGGACGAACCTCGTCCGTCAGTTCAACCAGTCCGTCGTCTTCGAGAAGGTGACATCCCCCGACTTCCAGCGGCGGAATCCCTGCTACGTCTTCGCCCCGATGCTGCCGGAGGGCGGGCAGATCCGCCACGCCCTTCCCGTCGGGACGAGTGCGCTCTCGGACCTGACCTGCGACGCGATGTACGCGGTCATCGCCTCGCTGAAGCGACCGCCCGTGGATACGAACAGACTGTACCTGACGGGACTCTCGTGGGGAGGCGTCGCCGCATTCGAACTCTCGTGCGGCTACCCCGGGCGATTCGCGGCGGCGGTGCCCGTCTCCTGCATCCAGACCCCGCTCCGCATTCCCGCCGAGAAGCCAGGCAACTACTGGCTGTTCCACAACGAGTCGTCCTATCGGTCGGAGGGTTCTCAGTGGGCGATTCGCGAGATGGAGCGGATCGTCCGTGCGGGCGGAGGGGACTTCCGCCGCTCGACGTTCCCCGACAGGGGACACGACGCATGGAGCAAGGCGTGGCGCGAGGACGCGGCGTGGAACTGGATGTTCTTGAAGCGGGCGGACGGAGGAGGGACGCAGTCCACCGCGCCTCCGCCGAAGGCCATCTGCACGGCGAGCGTCCCCGGCGCGGACGACGCGCACGGACCCGACCGCGCGGCGGACGGACTGGACGCGACCTGCTACGTCTCGAGGGCCCCCGTGTCGCGGGGCGACTGGTGGATGGCCGAGTTCGCCGCGCCCGTCACGGGGCGCGTGTCCGTCCTGACGGGGACGCGCGAGGGGCGCGGCAGGCTCACCTCCGGCTTCGTCGAGGTCTCGTCGGACGGCAGGAACTGGACCCGTGCGGGGAAGATCCAGCGCAGGACGGGAACCGCCGCGTTCGACGCGGACGGCATCCGCTTCCTGCGCGTCCTCCCCGAACCGCCGCGCCCGGAGGTGCTGACGCTCCGCGAAGTGCGGATTGGAGGCGAATGAGCCTTTGGTTTTATGTCTCAAAAATGTGGCGATTTGACATTCGCAGGCGAATTTTGGTACAATCGCGACAGAAATTGGAAGGGAGGACGTATGCGTAGTCGATGGAAGAGGCTGGTGCTGGCGGTTCTCGGACTGGGGACCTGCCTGTGGATGCCTGATGCGAAGGCGGGAGCCGCGTCCAACGTGTTCGTCGCGGTCGAGGCCGCCTCCGGTGTCGAGAACGCCGGGGAGGGGTTCGCCGTCGAGGCTTCGGGAGAGGTGCGCATCACGCCGCGTCGCGACTGGCGGCTCGTCAGCCCGCCGGGCGGCAGGGCGTTCGTCTCTCCGGGGCGGCCCGTCGTCTGGAAGGTCGCCAGCGTCCTCGGCGAGGACACGAAGACGGGCGGCGTCCACAGGTGCTCATTCCCGGTCACGACCAACATCATTCACGTCAGTGCGCCCGGACTCGCCGCGTCGTCCGCCCCCGTCGGGCCGTTCGTCTACGCGAGGCCCTCCGTCAGCGCGGACGTGACCGTCGGGTTTGCGGCGCGGCAGGTCACGAACGGAATGCACCTGGTCGAGACGAAATGGGAGAGGTGCGAATGCGGGAAGGCGCACGACCCGCTGTCGGAGACGGTGGTGAAGCCCGTCAATTTCGGGTTGTACGAGTGGACGACACCTTCGGGTCCGCAAAGCGGCCAATCCTGTCAGGTTGCACTCCCCGACAAGGCCAAGGGGATGCATGTGGTCTCGGCGACCGTGACGGCATCCGCCGGGGAGTGCGAGGAATGCAGGTTGTCCTGCACGGCGACGAACGGCTTCACGGTGAGCGAACTGTCGGTCTCGTGTCCCGCGTGGCTCGGTCTCAACCGCACGGACGACGGGCCGGACCGCACCGGCATCTCGGCGACGGCGACCCTCGATCCCGAACTGGAGGATGCCGAATGCGCATGGGGATACAGTGGTGTCTGTGAACCGGCCGTCGAGCCGACGAATTCGTACCAGTACAACCTCACGGTCACGAACAGGGATGTTGCAAGCGAGGGATATCTCACGGAGGAGGTCAAGGCGACTGTGCTGGGTTGCACCGCCGTGACGAACTTCACCGTGGTGAAGGTGGATGTCGCCATTGACGGGTCTATGGAGGAGGAAGAGGAGAAGGTTGGCGCGTTCGTCCGCCATGTGGCGGACGTTGACGGGGGCGAATTGTGGACGCGGGAGGGGACGAACGCGCTCGTCGCGGTCTCCGTCGCCTGCGAACCACGGGACCTGCCGGAGGAGGAGGCGATCAAGGTCTTGGGACCCGCCGGATACCTGTTCGAGCGGAAGGGCGGCGGGTATGTGAAGGTCGAGGACGCGGTGGAATACCCGGCATCCGAGATCGCCGGCAAGAGGTTCTACCTGCACGGACACGAGGCTTCCGGGGAACTGCGGGACCATGAGGTCTCGGCGAACCATGGGACGAGCGGGGCCGTTGACAAAACCAAGTTCACGGTGGCGAAAGTCAACCTGACGGCGACAGGACTTGACGGGGTGGTGTCTGAAGAGAAGGAGGAGACCGCAGGGGTCTTCATCCACTGGAACATAGACAACGACGATGACAGCGACAACACGCTTGGGTATCCAAAGCACCCCGGCGGCGACTTCCTTCAGACGAATGAAACGGTGGCGGCGGAGAACGAACTGCAGCCCCTCCGTTTGGAGGTTCTTCCGAAGTCCGCCGCCGGGCTGATGACACTGAAATCGACGGGAATATCCCTGTGGAGATTCCGAAGAAAGGGGCGTGGGGCGCGTATTCTCGGAGCCGGAGAGACGCTGAAACTGGATCTCACGACGAAGGAGGGGCTGGAAAGGTTGGAGATCATCGAAGGTTCCCTGTATGCGGAGGGAGTGGCAAAGGGTGCTGGATCCGTCGAGATCAAGGTCGGTTTTTGCGGTCAAGATATTTCGGACAGGGTCTCGTACAGGATTGTCGCGGCGGATTGCGGAAATCAACCGCAAAATGATGAAAAGGCAAGCATAACGAAATCATTCCCTGGATTGAAGGACTGCGAGTGGAGCATAACAGGACCTTGCGATAATAAATACAATTGTCTTGCATGGAGTGTTGGTAGAACTAATGTATGGGTGAATCCAGCTGTGATTATCGAGGGTGAATCCATTGCTCAAGCTGTCAACGAAGGTGTGACATTCCTTGGCATAGATGGAAAATATGGAAACAAAAACGGACAATTAGAGAAAAATGAGTTGGATGAATTTTATTTGAGAGAAGCGAATGCTGTTCCTGTGAGAAAATTAGAAGAAGCGGACATATTGTACTATGACGCATATCATGCCGCAAGACGAATGAGATGCGCTTGTGGAGAGGGTCGGTGGGAAGTGTTTGAAAGCAAATGTGGTGGCTCATATCGCTTGGAACATGTTTATGATCAGTTAGAATCATTTTACGGTGATGCCATCAAAGGGTATAAGGTCTTGAATCAGTAAAAGAGGGATTAGTACTATGATGCGGATAATTCTTTTAACATGGATGGTCATCGTGTTGCCGACTATAGCCGTGGCGTTCCCAGAACCAACGGAAAAGCAGTCGAATAAATTTGAAATTCTATACAACGAATGTGAACGAGTTGAATTGTTGCCTGAAACGAGATTGAGTGGTGACAGCATGATTGTCTTCCGGCTTCCTGCTTATCGTGAATTGGACAAGTTCGGACTTGAAGTCTTGGAATTGATTTATCGGAAGTGTAAACTGAAGAATGCTAACAATAGGTTGGAGAATCGGGTTCTTATGCAACTTTGGGCTTCAAATACGCATAAATATGGCGTGAAAGTGCCGCCAAATATTTGGTCTGGCGAATCCATAGAAACAGTTTGGGAAGGTGGCTGGGAGTTGTTTCGGGAACGTGTGAATTTTTTGCTGTCCGAGATGCGTATGGCAGAAAAAGATGGGCGACCAGAGGATTGTTCGCGGGCACAGGATGCTATTGCGGGGTTGGGGATATTTGCTTTCCCATTTGTCTTCAGTGAACTTGAAAAGGGTCATGATGATGCTATTGGGGTGCTGAGAAGGGTTTCGTGGCGGTCGAAAATATGGGAGAAAAGCAATGTGCCGAGTGTGTTTGATTGCCAGACGCTTCTCGACTGGTGGGCGGCTAACAAGAAGGCGTACGAACTGCCGCGCCAGTCGCCGGACTTCAAGGGCTCCGCCGACCTGTGGAAGTGGAAGCGGACGGGGAAGTAGTCGCGAACAAAGACCTTCGCCGCGCAAAAAGAGATGGTGTTCATCATGAATCCTTGTAAGTCCATTATGCGATTAGTTGTTCTTCCGCTTGCCTTGTGGGGAAGTTTCGGTCTTTGCGCCATCCGTTCAGAGCTACAGGATGTCGCTGATGACGGCGAATTGGTCGTTTATAGTCAGTTTTTGTCGATTATAAACGCGCAGTCGCCTGCGGAACTTCGGCATGGTATGGAACAACTCACGAATATTACGCTCCGGCAAAAGGCGTTTTTATTCTCGCTTTGTAGCGGTGCTAATCCTGAGCATTTGTCAGGAACGCTTTTATGGAACGGTGGTTCCGTCGAAGGATTTGATGTCAAGAAAAGGTCTGCCCGCTGTTTGCTTCTGCTTTCTCATGTTTTGGGTGAAAAAACCGTTCCGATAACACACGAAATGAATGCCGCGCAAGAGGGGGCTGTGTTGAATCGGTTTAGAAAGCAATGCATTGAAATGTTCAATAACGCCGAGGAAAGACATATTGAGGAGCGACTGCAATTTCTGACAACAAACCTGCCACGAATGTCTCGTGCTGAAAAGATGAAGGTTGTGGAAGACGAGGAAGTTTACGCATTCTATCTTCTTATATATGATCCCGATGTGGAGATTCGAAGGACTGTGGCGAGATGCTCGAAGACACCATTCTCTCTGCTTCGACAAATGCGGCGAGACCCGGATCCGTTGGTTGAGCAGTTGGCTAACCGTAATTATATTACTGCGCGATCAATGGAGTTTAAGAGTGAGAAAACTTGGTTTGGGCGCATAGTAATGAAGTTTGCCTTGGCAGACAATATGCAGGGTGGCATTATTGTGCGGCAACAAATTAAGGACCTGTCGGAATCGCGGAAGCGTAAAGTGTGCCTGTGGCTTGCGTCTCAATTGGATGACTTGCGGTATTCCCCCGCGCTTGGTGGTCAACCCTCAGAAGGTGAGAATGACATCTCCCTTGTCGGAGGAAAGTGCGCGTGGCTTCTCGAACAGATACTTGGGGAGAAACTTATTCCCGTGACGAGAAACACGCCGAAGGATGTCCTTGAACGACAGAAACAGCGTGTCATGTCCCTTGTGCAGGCCCGTTATCCGACTGAGAAGAGTACAAAAGATGGACTAAGCAGGGACAATTGATGAGATTATCGCTCCTTTTCATATTTGTTCTACAGGCTATTAACACATTTGCCGCGCCGATATCGGGGCGGATAGGTCCGTACTCGAATGTGCGCGGTATTCGCACCGACTTGCGACGGTACGGACTGGAGGCGGGAGTCTACTCTGCGCCAGACGGGCGTCGCGTCTCATTCCTCCTCCGCCGCGCGAAGGTGTCGCGTCCGGAACCTCTTCCACTCCTCCTCTACCTGCCGGGGTCAGGTGAAGTCGGAACAGACCTTTCGCGGCAGTTCGCCCAGCGGACGATTTTCGAGCGTGTGTGCTCGCCTGAGTTCCAGTCGCGGCATCCGTGCCACTTCCTCGCGCTCTCTTCGCCGGACGGCGTGACCACGCTCCTCGGCGGTGCGCCGGGGCATCCGACAGCCGACCAGTCCCTCCTGATGTCCGTCGTGGACACGGTCGCCGCGACTTGCACCCGTCCGCCCGTGGACACCAACCGCCTTTACGCAACGGGGCTTTCCTTTGGCGGGAACGGAGTCTACGCCCTCGCATCCCGTTTTCCGGGTCGCTTCGCGGCGATTCTCCCCGTCGCCGCCCTGCCGCCCGACGGCGAGCCGCTTCCGCCGGGGCTTCCGACCGCCTGTTGGCACTTCTACAACGAGGGCGACTACCGCCGCGCGGGGATCGCCTCCGCACGGTTGGACGATTTTGTCGCGCTCGTCCGCCGCGCCGGAGGTGACTTCCGCGTGGGAGTTTACCCCGACAAGGGACACGACGCATGGAGCAAGGCGTGGCGCGAGGATGCGGCGTGGGACTGGATGTTCTCGAAGCGGGCGGACGGAGGGGGCGCACAGTCCGTCGCGCTCCTGCCGAAGGCCGTCTGCACGGCGAGCGTCCCCGGCGCGGATGACGCGCACGGACCCGACCGCGCGGCGGATGGGCTGGACGCAACCTGCTACGTCTCGAAGGAACCCATGTCGCGCGGCGACTGGTGGATGGCGGAGTTTGCCGCGCCTATCACGGGGCGCGTGTCCGTCTTGACGGGGACGCGCGAGGGGCGCGGTAGGCTTACCTCCGGATTTGTCGAGGTCTCGTCGGACGGCCGGAACTGGACTCGCGCGGGGAAGGTCCAGCGCAGGACGGGAATCGCCGTGTTCGACGCGGAGGGTATCCGCTTCCTGCGCGTTCGTCCCGAACCGCCGCGCCCGGAGGTGCTGACGCTCCGCGAGGTTCGGATTGGGGGCGAATGAGCCGCTGGCAATGAGGGGTATGGTTTCTAATCGTTTTTACAGAGGAAGATAAAACTATGAAATGTCAGAAATCATTAAGGATTGGGTGTTTAATTGGTTTGCTTATCCTGTGTGATATGCTTTGGGCAACCACACAGAAAGTGGCGATGTCAGAACTCGCTCTTGACAGGTTGTATCGGTCGGCGGTTAAACTTTCTAATTTGCGAGATTGCAGAGTTTCCTTTGAAGCTGCAGATGTTCGACAGTTGCCTAATTTAGACATAAGTAATTCGTGCGATGTGAAAGGGGAGGCTTTAGATGCTCTTACCATGATGGCTGCGGATACTGGTGGATACAATGTTTCACTGGATAAATCAACAGGGTGTATCGATGTTTATCCGACAAATTCCTGCTTGAATTGGAAGCCGTTGAATGTCGAGGCACTTACAAATCGAACGGTTTCTCAGATTTTTGAGGAGGATTTGTTGGATTTTCGGAGGCACGGTGTATACTTTGATTCAGGACGTGGGAAGTTATCGTGGCTCAATACGCAGATAACATTGACAAATTGCTGTGCTCTAAGTGCGCGCAGTCTTTTAAATCAGATATGTTTGGCACTCCCTTTTAAGGCTCGATGGGAGGTCGTTGGACTACCGTGGAAAGGTGTGTCCGTGCTAAGATTTTGCGGTTGTGAAGATAATTCTCGCATCCCTGTTCGCCCGCATCCGAAACCGCTAGACGATTCCAACAATTGAGAAAGGTTAATTGGTGATGAAAAAACTATTTGTTATTATTTACTTGGCAGGTGCTAACGGTGCAATCTGTCGAGGAGATTATCTTAATGAAATTGCACGTATCGTAAATGAAAAGACACATGGATTGTGTATGCCCCTTAATTCCCTGGATATGAGTTTCCAGGATGTCGGCATCGTCATAAATTGCTGGAATGTTGAGGCCAATGCCCGGCGTGGAAATGATCTGTACAAATTTGTGTATCCACGATTGAATAGACAGATGCCAAAGTCTATGTCGGTTCGGAATGCGCAAGGCGATGGATATGATGCATTTTTCACCGAGGGAGGGTCGGTCTCCAAGTACTTGGAGTATCGCGGCAATAAAATGGATGGAAGGTATATCGAACTGCATACAAACAATCAAATAAAGGCTTATATGAATGTCAGCAACGAGTGCATCGTTGGTCGTCAGGTATTTTTGGATTTAAATGGGACGGTGCTCATAGACCGCTCCGTTAATATCTCCATTAAGAATATGATTATAAAATGTCCTCCGAAATGATGAGAAAATGGGCTTCTGGAGTTTACCCATTTTTTGAGTGCGGAAACGCGTTGCACCCGCATGGATAAAGGCTGAAGTGCGTTTTGTGAT
>CAKTUI010000014.1 GCA_934621385.1 uncultured Kiritimatiellota bacterium | reverse complement strand
TTATTTTCCCTTGGTTTTATCGGCCCCGGTGAATATCTGGGATAATTTATCCCGGATTTTCCGGGATAAGGGTGTCCGTGTGGGCGGCATTGCCCCTGTGGGCGTTTTATGGTATAATTCGCGCCTGTCATTTCTCCTATAAGGTAGTAAGGAAAGCAGATTATGGCCGAAACGGAAGCGTTGGTTAGTGAATTGAATGGTTGCGCGGAACGCGGTGACTTTGCGACTGCGTTCGGGCTCATTCGGGCGAATATGGGTGATTTCGCACGGGAACTCAAACCGACTGGAATCAGGGATGCATTGAAGAAGACGACTAAGGATCGTCTTCTTCTTTCCTTCTTGGATGGCATCGACTTTGCGCGGCGGCCGCTGGACGAGTCGATGATGCGCCTTGAGAAGCTGCTCTCCTTCAAGGAGGGGGCCCTTGTGCTCAATCCGACGTGGGGTCTCGGCAAGGTGCGTCGTTTGGATTATTTCTACCGCCGCATTACGGTTGACTTCAAGACGCGCAAGGGGCATCAGTTCGCCTATACGGCGGCGACCGATATGCTGGAACTTGCGCCCGAAAATCACATCCTCGTGCGGTGCGCGGCGGATCCGGCTGTCGTCGAGACGATGATTAAGGAGCGTCCCGGCGAATTCGTCAAGGAAGTGCTCAAGAGCTACGGCGACCTTCCGCTCGTGCGCTTGGAGGAGATTTGCGTCGGCAATGGATTCGTCAAGTCCGTCAACTGGAAGAAGTTTTGGGAGACGGCGCGAGCCGAACTTCGCCGCGACAAGCTGGTGACGATTCCCGTGAAGCGGGCTGATCCGATTCGCCTGAAGGCCGTTGAAGAGGACTATGGCGATGGCTGGATGATGGCATTTGCACACGAGACGGATCCGAAACTCATTCTTGCGAAGGTCCGCGAATTCGATGCGCAGGGCAAGTTCAAGCTGGCGGACGAAGAGACGCGGACGAAGATTGGCGAGCGTTTGGCTTTTGCCGTGACGGCGGCGCGGAATGTTGATGATGCGCTCTATGCCCAGCTTACGAGCTATGTGGTTCGTCTGGGCTATGTGACACCGACAGCGGCGGAGATGCGCGCCTATCTGTGGGATCGTCGTCGTTTCGTCAAGGCGGCGGCGGCACTTCCGGCGCGTGATGTCGGCAACCTGATTGCCTTCTTGGCCGACGGTGACGAGAGCAAGGCAAAGCTCTACCGCAATATTCCCGACTTCTGCTATACGGCCGTCTTTGAGATTCTCAACCAGTTTGGCAAGGAAGAGCCTTGCCGTCAGGCTGTTGCCGAGCTCATGAAGCAGCCGAAGGCCCCGGCAACGCTGACGACCCTGCTCGTCGGCAAGTACGAGAACTTCAAGGACTGGACGGAATTGCCGCCGCTGATTACGCTCTTGACCCACGCGATTGCGCTTGGTGAGGGGCGGCAGAACGGCGAGACGCTGAAGATGCAGAACATCATCCGTCGCCTCTTCGCCGACACCAAGTGGCTGACCAAGGTCTTCGGCTGGCTTTCGCCCGAGAACAAGGCCCTCTTCTTCGAACGCTTCCAGGCGTCGATTGCTTGGGATCCCTCAACGCATCACACGATTGTTGTGCGCATGACCCACATCGAGCCGTCGCTTGAGGCGCACCTTGTCAAGATTGAGAAGAAGAAAGAGTACGCTCGCCTGACGAGCTTCCGCAGCTATGCGATGAAGAAGGCGGAGTACCTGAAGCTCATCAACGAGGATATGCCGGCGAACGTGAAGCGTATCGAATTCGCCAAGGGCTACGGCGACTTGAGCGAGAACGCCGAGTACCAGTATGCGAAGGATGAGCAGCGTACACTCATGCAGAAGCAGACGCTGATGCAGGAAGAGCTTGAGACGGTGAAGCCGGCCGATTTCGCGGATGCGACACCGGGCGAGGTGATGCCGGGTGTGATGGTCGTCGTGTCGACCCCCGAAGGCGAGAAGACCTATTATGTCCTCGGCGAGTGGGACAACGACATCGAGCGCGGCATCCTGTCGTCGAAGACTCGCCTTGCGCAGAATATGCTCGGCAAGAAGGTCGGCGACCAGTTCGAGCTTCCGGGTTCCGAAGGTGCGACGCGCCTTGGCAGTGTGAAGGAGATTTTGCCCCTGCCGGATGACATCCGCGAGTGGATGAAACTCCCGGCTGGTATGCAGATATGATATAATCTCCGCGTCAGAACGGTTGAAAGTTGAGTCTGAGAGGAAAGGAGTACACGATGGCGACCAAGGATACATCGAAGAGAAAGACCAAGTCAACGGCTTCGGCCAAGGATGAGGCTTCCGTCAAGAAGGAGTCCCGTGAGGTCAAGCGGGTGGCTCCGCACACGACGCGCAAGTCGGCTGCCGCAGCGAAACAGGCGGCGGCTCAGCCTCAGGAGTTTGATGCGGCGAAGGCGGTTGCGTTCGCCATGTCGATTGCCCAGGAGATGAAGCGTTCGGCGCGGCAGGAGGCGGCGAAGGAGACGGAAAGCGGCATTCGCCTTTCCCGTCGTCCGACGACGCGTACGCAGGGACAGACGACGGACAAGTTCCCTGAGTCCGACCTGAACGAGTTTCGCAAGCGGCTCATGGCGGCGCGTACGGCGGCCCTCAACGGCATTGATGCGATGAAGGCGACCGGCTTCAATGAGACTGATGACCACGAGGCCGATGGCGGCGACGGCACGAACCAGACGCTTCGGCTTCAGGCTCTCGGTCAGATGGGGAATATCAACCGTACGGTTCAGCAGATTGACGAGGCTCTTCACCGCATTGACGATGGAACCTATGGGGTTTGCACGGTTTGCGGTCAGTTGATTCGCAAGCCTCGGCTCTTGAACCAGCCGTTCGTGCTGACCTGCATGGAGTGCCAGAGCGAGATGGAGCGAAACCAGCAGAACGGCAACGCTAATAACTGATGCGCCGTTTTTTGGCTACGCTCGCAATTGTGATGAACCTCGTCCTCGTGGATGCGGTCGTCAAGGAACTCGCCGCCGGATTCCTCAAGGGGTCGGCGGCGGTTTCGGTCATTCCTGGATGCTTCAACTTGGCCTATGTCGAGAATCGCGGTTGTGCCTGGGGACTCTTTCAGGGGAAGGTTTGGCCGCTGGCGGTTTTTGGCCTTGTTGCTCTCGCTTTCCTCATCTGGAAGCGGAAGACGGTTTTTGGCGTTGGCAAGTGGGCGGCCGTTGCCGAATGCCTTCTTTATGCGGGCATCGTCGGCAATCTGATTGACCGAATCTTTCGCGGGTACGTGATTGACCTGTTTGACTTCCACTGGGGTGTGCATCACTTTCCCTGTTTCAATGTCGCCGACTCATGCATCTGCATTGCCGCCGGCATCCTTATCCTATGTTCGAGCGTGAAGCGTACCTGTTAGCCGGGCCGACGGCAAGCGGGAAAAGCGCAATTGCCGCGCAGCTGGCGCGGGAGATGGGTGCGCGAATCCTTAGTGCGGATTCCATGCTCGTCTATCGGGGAATGGACATTGGTACGGCCAAGCCCTCGGAGTCGGAGTGCCGCGAATTCGGAATGGGGGGTATTGACCTTGTGACACCGGCGGAGGAGTTCTCGTCGGGTGCATGGCTCCGTGCGGCATCCGCCTGGGCGAGAACCGTCTCGCCGCAGGTTCCCATTGTCATTGTGGGCGGAACTGGGCTTTATTTTTCGGCACTCCTGCGTGGCCTGGACCGCAAGTGGGAGAAGCCGCCACCCGCCTATCCAGTCATCCGAATCGACAGGGCCTTGGTTCGACAGCGCATTCGGGAGCGGCTTGACCAGATGTTTCTGGACGGTCTGGAGGCTGAGAAGCGGAACTTACGAAAGCTGTATCCAACATGGTCGCGGACGGCATCGTTGGCGATTGGCTATCGTGAAGGGGATACGCCCGAACGGATTTTCATTCGGACCTGCCAGCTTGCCAAGCGTCAGGACACGTGGTTCCGTCATCAGTCGTCGGCGGTTTATGTCGAGCCGACGGTGGAAAGTGTCCGTGCGTGCTGGCAGAAGCATGGTCCGTGGAAGGTGCGGTTTGACGACATCGCGCCAGATCCGTCCGATTCGAACTTGAAGGAGATGGTCGAATGAAGCCGACGACGATACCCATGACGAATGCGCTTCGAGCGCTCAATGCCGCGAAGGTTCCCTATGAAGCGCGGTGCTACGACTATTCGGAGCATGGCGGCACGGCCCAAGCGGCGGCGGAGCTGGGGTTGGACCATCATGCCACGATTAAGACAATTATCTTGGAGGACGAGACAAAGAAGCCGTTCGTTTGCCTGATGCATGGTGATTGCGAGATTTCGACGAAGAATCTGGCGCGTGCCCGTGGTGTGAAGACGGTCGTCACCTGCGCACCCGATACGGCCGATCGCCACAGCGGCTACCATGTTGGCGGAACTTCGCCCTTCGGGACGCGCAAGCGGATGACCGTCTATGTGCAGAAGACGATTTATGACCTGCCAGAAATCTACATCAACGCCGGGCATCGGGGAATCCTGGTGGCGATGAAGCCGGCGGATCTCGATCGGGTGCTTGTGGGACTGACGGTGCCCGTGGATGTGGCGATTGCCTAAGCTTGCGCCCGTTGCAAGTCACCTTTTCGCATTTTGGTGGCACTTGGTGCGTCCGCACTGAGCATTTTATGGTATAATAGCGGGCAATGAACAGGACGGATATGGAGAGTTTCCGTCGGGAGCTGCTTGAGACGGGCGGCTACCGTACGGCGGACGACCATCGGGCGAAGGCTCGTACACGGCAGAGTGCGTGGACGACCTTCCGCTTTACGATGGCCGTGACGCGTGTATTTCCGATGTGTGCCATTTGGGAGGCGTTTCATCGGTTGACGACCGACAAGTGGGCGCATTTCTGCTTCTCGACGCTTCAGGTGGCTGAGGCTATGGGCATGAATGTTATCCTTGAGGGATGGCAGAACCGAAAGGCCTATGATGGCCCGGTGATGTACCTGTGCAACCACATGTCGACCTACGAGACGATCTTCCTTCCGCCGGTTCTGCTTTCGTACGGACCCTTTAACGTGGTGACGAAGGCCTCGCTTGCACATTTGCCGGCACTTGAGCGAGCTGCCGCGCACATGGGGATTGTGCCGATCGGGCGCAAGAGCCCCCGGGAGGACCTGATGACGCTGTTGAAGGTTGGGACTGAGCGTATTGGCGAGGGCAACAGTTTTCTGATCTTCCCCCAGGGGACGCGGCAGAAAGTTTTTTCTCGTGCCCATTTCTCTTCCATCGGGGCCAAATTGGCCGAGAAGGCCGGTTGCCCAATCGTGCCGATTGCCATAGACTCCAGGTGCATGCCGACACGGGAGAAGGGGCTTCTTCGTAAGGTCTTCAAGGATTTTGGAACAGTTGATACCTCTTATGACATTCGCTGTGCCTGCGGGCCGGTGATTCCCTGCGGCAAGTCCCGTGAGATGCACGAGGCTTCATTCGATTGGATAGCCTCCAAGTTGGAGTCGTGGGGTGTGCCGACGAATCGTGATAAGAACTGAAACAGGTTTTCATTAAGGAAAGGATACTAATAGAAATGTCGCGTGTCTATAACTTCTCGGCGGGTCCAGCGGTTCTTCCGCTTGAGGTTCTTCAGGATGCCCAGTCCAATTTGGTGGACTACAAGGGCAGCGGAATGTCCGTGATGGAAATGTCCCATCGTGGAAAGGATTACGATGCCATCCATCAGGAGGCGATCGCGACGTTCAAGGAGCTGTGCGGGCTTGGTGACGACTGGTCGGTTTGCTTCATTCAGGGTGGTGCGTCGATGCAGTTTGCCATGATTCCGATGAACTTTCTCGGTAAGGGGCAGACGGCGGATTATGCCAAGCAGGGAACGTGGTCGGGCAAGGCCCTGAAGGAGGGGCAGAAAGTCGCCGCCCTGGTTGGTGCCACCTGCAATGTCGCGGCCGATTGCGCGAAGGACATTCCGACGCGTATGCCGCATGCCGATGAATGGAAGTGGTCGCAGAATGCCGCCTACAGTCATCTTTGTTCAAACGAGACGATTGCCGGTGCGGAACTGAAGGAATTCCCGAAAGTGAACGGCCCGCTTATCTGCGATATGTCGTCCGACATTCTTTCGTGCGAGCGCGACTACAATCAGTTTGACATGTTCTACGCCGGTGCTCAGAAGAACCTCGGGCCTTCGGGCATGGCCGTTGTCGCCATCCGCAAGGAATTGGCCGAGAAGGGCAATGCGGACATTCCGACGATGCTCCAGTACCGCACGTACGTGGACAACGACTCCCTCTACAATACGCCGCCGACGTGGGGAATCTATATCTTTGGCGAAACGATGAAGTGGGTCAAGAAGATGGGCAAGGAGAACCTCTTCAAACTGAACGCCGCAAAGGCACAAAAGATTTACGATGTGATTGATTCGAGTGACTTCTGGACGGGTACGGCCGTCAAGGAATTCCGTTCGAACATGAACGTCACCTGGCGGATTCAGGGCAATAACGAGGAACTTGAGAAGAAGTTCATCGACGAGGCCAAGAAGCTTGGAATGTCCTCCCTCAAGGGGCATCGTTCGGTCGGCGGCCTTCGCGCCTCGATCTACAACGCTTTCCCGATGGAGGGCGTGGACGCGCTCGTCGCGTTCATGAAGGACTTCGAGAAGAAGAACGGCTAAGGAGTCCAACCCTTGACCGAATTGATACGGGTTATCGCCGTCGTTGCGCTTCTTTGCGTTGCGGCGGCGATTTGCACTCCCAAGGGGCGGTTGCCTCTTGTGCTTCGGGGACTCAAGAAGACGCTCGGGACGAAACCGAGTGCCAGTGACGGCGGAGAACGCGTTTCCGCCGGTCGCCGGGTTCTCTCGTTTGTCATTCTTCTTTTGGCTATTGTGCTTGCGCTGGTGCGGTTTTAGGCGAAGTGGTGGGAGAAACTTTCCAACCTTTTCGGTCTATCACCTGTATCAGTAGATAGAATATGGGTGTTGCACAGGATATTAAGGAAGATCTTAACCGTGGGGCTTTTCAGCTCTTTGCGGAGTATCGTGCTGCACTTTATGCGGAGGCGCTTCACCTGTGTATGGGGAATGCGTCGGACGCGGAGGATCTGACGATTCGGACGCTGGATCGCGCCATTCGCAAGATTGCCTTCTTTGATGAGGGCAAGGGGCGCGTCATCGACTGGATGCGGCAGATTATGCGCAACTTGCGTAAGAATGACCTCGACTTGAAGGCGGCCAATGCGGTGGTGGCCTTTGATCCGGCAGACATGGAGTCCGCCTTGGGGCGGGCCGACAATTCGACCGTTGACGACATTCTCTCGAAAAGTGACGATGAGTTTCTGCGCCGGGCGGTTGGCGAACTGCCAAAGAACCTGCGGGAGGCGGTCGTTCTCCATTATCTGCTTGACCAGCCGATCGCGCAGGTCGCAAAGGTTCTTCGTGTTCCGTCGGGTACCGTCAAAGCGCGGTTGCACTATGCACGGAAGGTTCTGCAAGGCAAGTTGGCGCAGGAAATGCGCCGTCCGCGCACAATAGCCGCGATGGCACTCCTTTTCCTTTCGATGATGACTTATGCGGCATGGACGGCTGGCTGGCTTCCTGGACTTTCGTCCGAGAAGGAAAAGCCGCAGTCTGTCGCCCCTGTGGCGCTTGTGGCGGAAAAGCCGGCCATGTTCCCCGAAGTCGTGCCTCAGACGAACATTTCCTCGGTTGTGGAGGAGGAGATGGGGTCAGTTTCATTTGAATCGGCTGTTGAGGAGCACTCTGAGGAACTTGCCCCCGATTCAGGGGCGGCGGGTGAAGGGGAGCCATTCCGTATCCGTATCCGCTGAGTGCCGCCGATTGTCGTTGAACGCGGCGATTCTCGGTTGACGGTAAAGTGGTTTCAGGTGCGTGTTTCAGGGCCGAAGGAGGTTTGGTTGTCCGTGTCGTAAGGAGCCCAGAATGAATAGTCGTATCCGTTGGAAGATGACGGGGAATAGTCCGCTTTTGCGGAGCGTACGTTTTGGTTGCGCAATCCTCATGGCCTTCTTTCCAACTGGGCTGGTTATGGCAGATACGCCGCCATTCTGCGCTCTCCGTTTTGGATTCCGCTTTACCCAGCCGGACAAATGGCCGGAGATGCGGGAGGCCTTGAGCCGGAACCGAGAGGCATTTGACGAGGTTTGGTTCTCGACGGGTGTCAGTTTTCCGAAACTGACCTGGCACGAGGAGCATGCGCGGCAGTGTGCGATTGCGGCGGAAGATCTGCGAAAAATGGGTATTGTCCCATCCATAGAAATCCAGACGATTATTGGGCATACGGACGAAATTCTTGAGAGTGGTGACTGCACGGGACAGGATTGGGGTACGCTGGTTTCGGCGGATGCGCGTACGGACGAAACGACGGACTTCTACGCCGATCGCCTATTCCCCCGCCTTGCGGCAGCGCACGTATTTCTCAAGGGTTATCATGATGCGAACCGAGGAACGAAACCATGCGGTTTCTCTGTGGCGGGCGACTGCCCACCCCGACTTGTTGCCTGTCGGGGCGTACCCATTGTCGGGGCCAACGGAAAGTCACTTGGTTCGTTGCCATCCGTCGCGTCGATTAAGGTCCGTATGGCTGGCTCTTGTGAAATTGCCGCGACCTCGCCCCTTTATTGGACGCGTGTCATGCAGCTCGCCTCAACGACGGGACTGACGAATTTTTATGCGGTGTGCGACCGTGCGGCTGACGGACGGCTTCCTCTCGTTTTTGAGTCGGCGGTCATGTCGTTCGTGATGCCGCGTGTGGGCGAGAAGGGCGAACTGATGACAGTGGCGATTGTAAACACATCAATTGACCGACAGGAGCCGACATTCGTCCGCTTGCGCGGCGTTCCATTGGGGGTGCAGTCGGCGACATGGTATCAGCCCGAAGCGCAACCCATTCAGATTCCTCTTGTGCGCACAGGGACCGAAGTTCGGCTCCTCTTGCCGCGAATCGGGGCATGGGAATGTGGCTATCTCTCATTTTGACAGGAATATGGCACTGTTGGGCTTGATTTCGGGTGGAGATTTCATCCTGAATAAGACAGGGAGGCTTATCAAGAGCGTGCTGCGGCGTACGGCTGAATGAGGTCTGCACTCGAACGGGCGGCTTTGCGCCACCCCAGAAGAATCGGTTTGTTGCCCTTTGAGGGGGCAAATATGGTATAATCCACCTGATATGAGGATTCGAATCATTTCTTGCCTACTGTTGTCCGTTTTCTGGGCGGGGTTTGCGCATTCTGCGGAGACTCCGGCGATGACGGATGGTGAGGTGTGGAATCAGGGCGTCGACTTCTATCGTGCAGGGGATGTCACGAATGCGCTTCGTGTGCTGAAGCCCCTGATGCTGACGCGTGAATTTGGCGCACGTGCGGCGGAAGTCGTTGCAAAACTCTCGCATGAGATGGGCGACCTTGAGACATCCGCTTTCGCCGCGCAAATTGCGCTTAGGGCGCATCCGACCGATGCGCGGGCGAATCGCAATTTCACGCGGGCAATCGACCGCCTTCCCGAGGCCCGAGAGACGAAGCGCCTTGCCGAGGTCATGAAATCCTTTCAGGGGAAGGATCCCGGTTCACTGATGCTGACGGCGACGACCGAAGCGCGCTCGCTGATGCAGGAGTCGGCTGGGTATCGTACGAATCAGGCAGAGCGCGTTGTGGCACTTGCTGATTCGCTTTCGCGGCGAGCCGGGACGCTTGCGGATATGTGGATTCCGGTCAAGGAGGCGATTTGCCAGAGCGTGACCAATGAGGAACAGTCCGCAACCATTCTTGAGCAGCTCGCACAGGCCCAGGAAAAGACAAAGAAATCGGCCCGTGAATTGGCTGACTTGGCGGACGGTGCGTATGAGACCCTGAGTGATGTTGAGCACGACTACACGCGCTTCCTCAAGCTGATGGCACTTCCGCCCTTGGCCATGGCAGAAGATCTCTCGTCGCAGTCGAACGCCTGGGTGGATGTCGAGGCCTTCAACGGTCGCAGCTGGCAGCAGGATGCGCTTGACTATACGCGGGCTTTTCGTGCGAAATTCCCATCCTGGGCGCGGGCTTATGAGCAGCAGGCGCAAACCGATACCAACCGTCCACCATTCACGGCAGAGGACCAGGCGAAGATTTCTACTCTTGCGACGGAACTTGAGAAGGTGCAGATGGAGTGCGTCGAGAAGTGTCTTCCGCCGCGACAGGAAGAGGCGATTCAAATGATTCGTCAGATTCAGGATCTTTTGCCGAAGGATTCGAAGGGAAATGGACAGAATGCGCCGCAGAATCAACCGAGTGACACAAATCAGCAGAAGAAACAGGAGAACCAGCCGGCCGATTCGAAGGACAGGCATTCGCCGCAGGATTCCGAACGGCAGCAGGAATCACGGCAGGACAATCCGTCAGAGGATGAGAAGGAGGATGATGAGCAGTCCGCCGACGAACAGGAGTCGTCCGAGGATGCGGAGGTGGAATCCATCTTGAGAAAGGCGCAGGAGCGCAATGATGAACATGAGGCCGAGAAGAAGGCGCGTATGCGCAAGGCCCCGCTTCCGCCGAACGAAAGGGATTGGTAATCATGAAGATTGTTGTTGCGTGTGGAGGAACGGGCGGGCACACTTTCCCGGGAATTGCCGTTGCGGAGGAGCTTGTCCGCCGTGGGCATGAGGTTGTCGTCTGGAATTCGGGCCGGTCGGTCGAGTCGGGTGTCCTGAAACGATGGTCGGGCTTGACGTTCTCCACAGGAGCGAAGCAGCTTTGCCTGCGCAATGGATTTGCCATTCTTCGTTCGTTTGTTCGCTGTCGGCGCGAGTTGAAGCGGTTTCGCCCGAACGCCTTGTTGGCAATGGGCTCCTATTCAAGTCTTCCGCCCGTTCTTGCCGCGAAGTGCTGTGGTGTCCCCGTCGTCCTTCACGAGGCGAATACAATTCCTGGTAAGGCTGTCGAGTTTCTTTCTCGTTATGCGCAGGTTGTTGCTACGAGTTTTGAGATGACGGCGAAGTGCCTGCCGACTGTTCGCACGGTCAAGACGGGGTTGCCGATTCGCCGCGAGATTGCCGATGGGCACCGCTTCAGTTTCATTCCGGCAACATCGTTTGTCGTCTTTGTAACGGGAGGTTCGCAGGGGGCGCACATGGTGAATGAGTTGGCGAGCAAGGCCCTTGAAATGATGCGTACGGAACTGGCGAAAAGGGGCGATGGGGGGCGCGGACTTTATGTCATTCACCAGACGGGCGTAAAGGACGAGGGGCGCGTGATGGCAGTCTATGCGGCGGCGCAGATGCCTGCACGTGTCCACGCCTTTGAGCAACAGATGGCGGATGCCTTTGCCTCGGCGGACTTGGTCATTGCACGGGCGGGTGCCTCGACATGCTTCGAATTGGCCGCCTGTGGAAAACCTGCATTCCTGATTCCTCTACCGACGGCCATGCGTGACCATCAGCATTTCAATGCGGAGGCTTTTGTCGCGGCGGGCGCGGCGGATGAGGGAATCCAGTCGAAATTGACGGCGCGGCACTTGTGTGACTATCTGATCCAGTGCTATGACCATCCCGAGCGCCTGGCGAAGAAATATGAAAAAATGGCCGCGCTCGCCATGCCTGACGCAACGGCACGGGTCGCCGATTTGGTGGAGGCCTCGGCGAAGAAATGAGCAGTCCGTCCAGAGGCTTTCGTGCATTTCGCCGCATTCGTCGTGCGTGGTGGTCGCTGATTGCGCTTGGAGTCGTCTTCCTCTTCTGCATGGCGGCCGAATGGACGGCTCCCTGCGATCCGAATGCCGTGGTCGACGCATCGACACTTGAGGCCTATCGTGCGCCAGTCATTGAGCATCGCTATGACATCCGTGCGGCGCGTTACAATGTCGACGAGCGTGGAGTTGTCTTTGAGTTCGAGGGACCAGATGAGATTCGCGAACTTGTGACATCCGGGCGGTCTCCGGATGCTGTTCGTGCGGCACTTTCGGACGAGTATCTCATTCGTGAAACGCCGCGCTCGGGTTATGTGCGGGTTTACTTGGAGCCGCGCCAGCCCCCCGTTGGGGAGGTGAGAGAACTCCCGCCTCCTGAGGTGAGCTTTCCATTTCGTCCGTGCAAGGGGCATCCGTTCGGAATTGACGCGGGGGGACGAGATGTCTACGCTCGGGTTGTCCATGGAATGCGCATTTCACTTCTTTTTGGGTTGCTGCTTGCCTTGTCGGGAATGTTCATCGGGCTGGTTGTCGGGGCGATTGAAGGCTATTTCGGCGGCGCGGCGGATATTACCCTACAACGTCTGACGGAGATATGGAGTGCCATACCATTCCTCTATGTGATGATTTTTATCGGTTCGACGGTCGGTCGCAGTTTTACCATTCTCCTTATCTGCTATGCCGTCTTCAACTGGATTGTCGTCTCCTATTATGTACGGGCCGAGTTCCTGCGCCTTCGGACGCGGACGTTTGTCGAGGCGGCAAAAGTCCAGGGACTTTCAGCTGTTCGCATCATCTTTGGTCAGATTCTGCCCAATGCGCTGACGCCGCTGATTACGCTCTTCCCGTTCATGCTGATGGGGGCGATTGGCTCGCTCGCGGCACTTGACTTTCTGGGTTTTGGCTTGCCTCCGATGACGCCTTCGTGCGGTGAGTTGATGCAGGAGGCCCAGCAGTTCCGCCTTGCCTGGTGGCTGGTCGTTTTTCCTGCGGCTGCCCTGTTCATCGTGATGCTCCTGGCCGTCTTGGTCGGTGAGGGATTGCGCGATGCGTTCGATCCGCGGCAGAAGAGCAAGCTCGAATGAGCCTTTGGGGCGGATGATGGACAAGTTCTCCAAAGAAACGCGGACACGAATCATGTCGTCGATTCATTCTCGCGACACCTTGCCTGAAATCATTGTACGCAAGTGGCTCTGGGCGCATGGCTGGCGTTTTCGTGTACAGTACAAGAAGGTACCGGGACATCCAGACGTGGCCATTCCGAAGATTCGCACACTCATTGAGATTCGGGGGTGCTTTTGGCATCAGCACAAGGGATGCCCAGATGCGACAGTGCCGAAGACGAATCGTGCCTTTTGGACGAAGAAGTTCAGGGCAAATCGGGCACGGGATGCGCGGCATGAGAAGGAGTGGGCTGAACTTGGGTGGAATCTCATCGTCATTTGGGCGTGTGGACTCAAGACTGCCGAGGCCCGCGAACGGACGTTTGAACGGCTTGAGAAGTGGCTTGCCGAATGCTCGACAGACGCGTGTGATGAGTGAGGGGCGACGATGAAGTGAAAGGTGACTGGACGACGGGAAGTGTGCTGAAGGCGGTTTTTTGCTTCTCCTTGCTCTATATTCTTTCGTATTTTCTACAGACTTTCTATGGAATGGCCGACTTGCTGATTGTCGGTCAGTTTGCGGGGGTTGAAAGTACGACGGCCGTTGCCATTGGCAGTCAGGTCATGCACATGCTGACGGTCATCATCGTTGGCCTTTCGATGGGAACGACAGTCGTTGTTGCTCGTTCTGTAGGGGCGGGCGATCGGGCGAGCATTGCGCGGCAGATTGGAAATTCCGCCGCGCTTTTTATGTCACTCTCGCTTGTTTTGACGGGATTCCTTATTTTGGGCGTTCGCCCGATTGTTGCGTGGATGTCGACACCGACGGAAGCCGTGCCGGGGACGGTCTCGTATTTGCTCATTTGTTTTGCCGGTATTCCATTCATTACGGCCTACAATCTCATCAGTTCCATTTTCCGTGGGCTTGGGGATTCCGTTAGCCCGATGTACTTCATTGCGGTTGCTTGCGCGGCGAATGTGTTGCTGGACTACCTATTCATGGGTGTGTTCGGTTGGGGCCCTGCAGGGGCCGCTCTCGCGACGGTCCTTTCGCAGTTGCTGAGTGCAGGTGCGGGGCTTGTTTTGCTTCTCCATCGCTTGCGGGACAGCCCCGTTCGGCGTTCAGATTTCTTGCCCGACCGATCCGTCTTGGCTCGAATCTTTGGCATTGGGCTTCCAATCGCCGTGCAGGACGGGTTGATACAGGTTGCCTTCATTGTGATTACGATTATCGCCAATCAGCGTGGATTGACGGACGCGGCGGCCGTCGGCATCGTGGAAAAGGTTATTTGCTTTATTTTCCTTGTTCCGTCCGCTATGCTGTCAACGGTTTCCGCCCTGTCCGCCCAGAACATTGGGGCGAACAAGTGGAGGCGGGCCATCCAGACGCTTTGGTATGCCGTGATGATTGCCACAGGGTTTGGGGTGGTTCAATCCTTGTGCAATTCAACCCCGATCCGTGCATTGCTCTTTTTACCCACGACGCGGCGGTTGTGAAGGCGGGAGGGGAATACTTCCGTGGTTACATTTTGGATTGCATCTTTGCCGGCATACATTTCAGTTTCAGCGGATTCTTCTGCGCATGTGGAAAATCAATTATCTCGTTCGCCCACAACTTCATTTCCATCGTGATTGTGCGTGTGCCAGGTGTCTATTTCGCATCGAAGTGGTGGCCGGAGACGCTTTTCCCTATGGGAATTGCCACGGCACTCGGATCAATCGTGTCAGTTGTCATCTGCCTTGTTGTGTTCGTTTGGCTCTTGCGTCGTCCACGTCTCGCCATTCGGGGGCTGTGAAGGTTTAAGGGGCGTTCACGCTTGGCAGGTGCGAGTGGGCGGACGGTCTTGCCCGGGAAGGCCTCGCGAATCATCATCCACACGTTGACGGGAAGCGCAGGAGTCCCAGCGCGGCGTTCCTGAAGGGAATGAGTTGGCGTGAGCAAGGGAAGCGTCTGGGATGCGCAACCCAGGGGTCTGACTTGCGCAACCTAATGGGCCTGGGATGCGCAACCCAACGGGTCGAGGATGCGCAACTTATCGGGAAAGCACTAAGGTGGTTTGATCAAAGGACTAAGGTGGTTTACCCAAAGCACCTTAGTGGTTTGTGCAAAGGACTAAGGTGCTTTCCCGTCGTCACGCCTGTCTCCGCCCGTGGCGATGGACCTCTCCACCTTCTATAATCGTCAAAAACCCCGCTTGTGATGGGCATTTCCGCGTCGATTCACGCCGATGCGAGGGCGTGCATCCTTGCGAACGGGTGCAGGGAGATGCGCAGGCTCCGCCTATGGGGCCGGTTTAGCATCTTCTTCCTATCCTTCTTTCCGGTCGTTTTTCTTTCCGTGCTTACTGCCCCATTAGAACTTACAATTTCCCGCCGAATTTGAGATTAACGCTGAGAATGTGGTATAATACGGGCATGAAACTTGATCCCACGAAGATGAAGGACTGGCAGATTGCCGAGTCCGCAGAAGAGACGCTCAGACCCGCGGCAGATCTTGCGAAGGAACTTGGGTTGAAGGATGATGAATGGGAAGCCCACGGCAAGGTCCTTGCGAAGATTGATGTGACGAAGGTCTTGCGCCGCGTTGGAGCCGGGCGGAAGGGGAAGTACATTGACGTGACGGCCATCACGCCCACGGCCCTTGGCGAAGGTAAGACGACGACGACGCTCGGTCTTGTCGAGGGGCTTGGGCGGCTTGGAAAGAAGGTGATTGGCTGCGTTCGGCAGCCGTCCGGCGGACCGACTTTCAACATTAAGGGTTCGGCGGCGGGCGGTGGCCTTGCGCAGGTCGTGCCCCTGACGGCACTTTCGCTTGGCCTGACGGGCGACATCGATGCCGTGACGAATGCGAATAATCTCGCAATGGTGGCACTCAATTCCCGTATGCAGCACGAGCGCAATCATGATGATGCCTGGTTGGCTCAGCGCGGACTGAAGCGTCTTGACATCGATCCCGAGCGGATCCAGTTCCGCTGGGCGATGGATTTCTGTGCGCAGGGGCTGCGTAATATCGAGATCGGACGCGGCGGAAAGCTGGATGGCTTCACCTGCTCGTCGGGCTTTTACATTTCCGTTGCATCCGAGGTGATGGCCATTTTGGCGATGAGTTCGGATCTCGCCGACCTGCGGACACGGCTTTCGCGGATTATCGTGGCCTATTCGAAATCGGGTCGTCCAGTGACGACGGCCGACCTCGAAGTGGACGGTGCCATGTGCGCCTTGCTCGTGAATGCGCTCAAGCCGACGTTGATGCAGTCGCTTGAAGGACAGCCCATGCTGGTTCATGCCGGGCCGTTTGCCAATATCGCCATCGGGCAGAATTCGGTTGTAGCCGATCGTTTGGCCTGTGCACTGGCCGATTATGTGGTGACTGAGAGCGGCTTTGCAAGCGACATGGGCTTCGAGAAGTTTTGGAACATCAAGTGCCGCTGTTCGGGTCTCAAGCCGGATGCCGTCGTGCTTGTGGCGACGGTCCGTGCGCTGAAGGCGCATGGCGGTGCGCCTGCTGTGAAGGCGGGGCTTCCCCTCGACCCCGTTTATACGACGGAGAACCTTGAGTTGTTGGAGAAGGGCTGTGACAACCTGCGTGCCCACATTGACATTATCCGCCGCTCGGGTGTCCAGCCCATTGTCTGCCTGAACGCCTTTCACACCGACACGCCCGCCGAGCGTGAACTTGTGCGGAAAATGGCGGCGGAGGCGGGGGCGACGTTTGCCGTTTCCGACCATTGGCTCAAGGGCGGCGAGGGCGCAATTGAACTCGCGGAGGAAGTGGTGCGCGCCTGCGCGATACCCAACGATTTCCATTACCTGTGTGACCTCTCCGAACCCCTGAAGGATCGGATTGAAAAGCAGGTGAAGGAGGTCTATGGTGGCGATGGCGTTGACTTCGAGCCGTCCGCGCTCAAGCGTCTGGAGGAGTTGCAGGCTGATTCGGCGACGGCACACTTGCCGATTTGCATGGCCAAGACGCAGTATTCGCTTTCGCACGACCCCAATCTGCATGGGCGGCCGACTGGTTGGCGCATGCCGATTCGGGATGTCCTGATCTACCAGGGTGCTGGGCTTGTCGTGCCGGTTGCCGGCGAAATCAAGCTGATGCCGGGGACTTCTGCCTCGCCGGCCTATCGCCGCATTGATGTGGATGTCGAAACGGGCAAGGTGAAAGGGCTCTTCTAATGAAGCGCAAGATCGTTCTCATAGCCAGTCTCGTGATGGGTGTTATCGCGGCAATTCTGACGCGGCTTTATGTCGCGAGCCGCGAGAGCGAGGCCCAGGCGAAGATTGACGCAATCAACCGTCGTTACGGTGGTCCGATTGACGTCCTCTGCTTTAAGCGGGATGTTCCCGGTGGGACGGTGATTGCACAGAGCGATCTTGGTTTGCTGACGGTTCCGGCGAATGGCGTGCGCGGACAGGCCCTTGGTCGCGAGGACCTTTCCTCCGTGGTCGGGCGAAAGGTCCTGCTCGGGCATCGGAAGAAAGAAGTCCTCTTCTGGTCGGACATTGAGGGCGGCAATCCGAATACGAAGGGACTCTCGGCCGACATCAAGCGGCAGATGCGGGCGATTTCAATCACCTGCATGGGTTCGGCGAGTGTCTCTGGTATGGTGCGTCCGAATGACCATGTGGATGTCATCGGAACGTTCGCTTTCCCGGGCAGTGACGGCCGGGTCGGCAAGGGGGATGTCGTGACGAGCACGATCCTTCAGAATGTGCTCGTTCTGGCGACGGGGCAGACGACGGCAAAGACGCGTAAGGAGAACCTTGGTCTGAATCGGGGCTATTCGACCGTCACGCTTGAGGTGACGCCACGCGAGGCGGAAATGCTGGCCTTCACCGAACAGATGAAGGGCCGACTGACATTGACCTTGCGCAACCGCAACGACACGACTTACGAGCGCGAATTGCCGAAGGTCGACTTTGAGAAGATTCGCGGCGAAATTGAGGAATTGAACCTAAAGAGACAGCAGAACAACTACACAGGGGGACGCTGATGAAACTCACGACGCTGATAGGTAACGTGCGCACAAGCCAGGACCTGTCGGACGGCAGTTACATCATTGGGCGCAGTCCTTCTTGCCGCGTTCGGCTGGATTTCCCGGATGTCTCTGAGCGGCACGCAATCTTGACCGTGCGCGAGGGTCGTGCCATTCTTGAGGATCTTCATTCGGCGAATGGCACCTATGTCAATGGAGAAATGGTCGACGCGCCTGTCGTGCTGGATGGGGGAATGGTCGTCCAGATTGGCGAGAGTATGCTTCGCGTCAGCGAAGATGCCCCGGTGGAGGCGGAGGTCGAGCCGGATGGTCGAGAGGCGGTTGCCGTGGCCGAGCAGCCCACTGAGGCGGAAGCGGTTGAAACTCCCGCGCCGGACCCCCTCCGTGAGTTGCGGCGCAATGTCCAGGAGCAGATTCAGCGCGAACTTCTGAAGCGCATGGACATGAAACGCTTGACCGTCCAGGGTGTCGAGCGCGAGGGACTTGAGGAGCGGGCGAGGGAGAAGATTCGCCAAATTATCGATGAGGTCGTTGCCAAGGGTCGATTGCCGGAGGGTATCGACCCCGTGCGCCTTGAAGATGATGTTTTCAACGAGGCCATGCGACTCGGGCCGCTTGAGGACTTGCTGGCGGACGATTCCGTGTCGGAAATCATGGTGAACGGGCCGGACAAGGTCTTTGTCGAGCGACATGGCAAGCTGCAGCTCTCCGACTGCCAGTTTACGGACGAGGCGAGCGTTCTCTCGGTCATCGAACGAATCGTCGCCCCGCTTGGCCGTCGCATTGACGAGTCCCAACCATACGTGGATGCGCGTCTTGCGGACGGTTCGCGTGTCAATGCAATCATTGCGCCTCTGGCCCTTTCGGGTCCGACCATTACGATTCGGAAGTTTGCGAAGAAGGCCCTGACGCCCGAGGATTTCGTCCGTTTCGGGACATGGACGCATAACGCGGCGGAATTCATGAAGCTCTGCGTCCTCCTGCGAAAGAACATCATCGTCGCAGGTGGAACGGGTTCTGGCAAGACGACGCTTCTCAATCTTCTGTCGGGCTACATTCCGCATGACGAGCGCATCATCACTGTCGAGGATGCCGCCGAACTTCGACTTCAGCAGCCGCATGTCGTGCGATTGGAGGCCCGCCCACCAAACATCGAGGGAAGGGGGGCGGTCACGATTCGCGACCTCGTCAAGAACTGCCTGCGTATGCGCCCCGATCGCATCATCGTCGGCGAGTGTCGTGGCGGAGAGGCACTTGATATGTTGCAGGCCATGAACACGGGACACGACGGGTCGCTGACGACCGTGCACGCCAATTCGCCGCGTGACGTGATTTCGCGTCTTGAGACGATGGTTTTGATGAGCGGCATGGAACTGCCGTCGCGTGCCATCCGCGAGCAGATTGCAAGCGCGGTCGACATCATCATCCACGAGTCGCGTCTGTCGGACGGCTCGCGCAAGGTCGTGGCAATCTCCGAGGTGACGGGGTTGGAGGGAAATCAGATTGTCATGCAGGACATCTTTTCCTTCCGCCAGTCCGGTGTCGACGACAAGGGGAAGATTCTGGGCGAATTTCGTCCGACGGGTGCGGTCCCGACATTCTATGAGCAGTTGGCTGGGCGCGGCATTCGTGTCAATCCGGCCATGTTCGACCCCGACTTTGCGGGCAATGTTAATGTGGAGAAGGCGTGATTGCGTGGCTGATAGCACTTTTGTTTGGGCTTGCGATTGGTGGTGTCGCCTGGTATTTTGTCGGTGGCGTTCGCATCAAGTCGGGCTGGCAGAATGGGCAGTCGCCGCTGGCCCGTTGGCTGGACGCTCGGCGGAGAGCCAAGTTCAATGCGCAGCTCCCCGAGGCGCTTGCCACGATGTCGAACGCCCTGCGTGCGGGCTTTTCGCTGTCGCAGGCCTTTGATTCGGTTGTTGAGCTTGGGGACAAGCCGATTGCCGAGGAGTTTCAGATTCTGCAGCAGCAGCTGCGCATCGGCATGAGCTTTGAGGACGCGCTTGAATCGATGTCCGAGCGCGTCGGTTCGGACGATTTGACGCTGGTGACGACGGCCATTCTCATCAGCCGCAAGACGGGTGGAAACGTGACGGAAATCTTCGACAAGATTTCAGAGACGATTCGCGGGCGGCAGAAGATTGAGCGCAAGGTCCGCACGATGACGGCGCAGGGTCGCGTACAGGGCATCATTGTGTCGGCCATGCCGATTTTTCTTGGGGCGGTCATGACGGCCATCAAGCCCAAACTGATGATTCCGTTCTTCTGCAGCCTGACGGGGGTCATTGCCATGGCCGTGATGTTCTTCTTGATTATCATCGGGTGGCTGATTATCCGAAAGATCATCCGCATCGATGTCTGAGGACTTGGGCAAAACGGAGGCAAGAAAGCGAGAGGTGTGTCAAATGGAGGATTTTGGAGCAATCATCGAGCGCGTCCGTAGTCGGATCGCGGCGGCTTGCGCAAGAGTTGGGCGCGATCCGCGTGAAGTTGAAATCGTTGCCGTGACAAAAACCCACGGTGCGGAGGTCGTGCAGGAGGCCTGGGACGCTGGGCTCCGCATCGTCGGTGAGAACAAGGTGCAGGAAGCAGCCTGGAAGAAACCGATGAGCGTCTCGGGACCATCCTGGCATCTGATTGGGCACCTTCAGGGGAACAAGGTGCGTGCCGCGCTTGAACTCTTCGACTGCATCCACTCGGTCGACTCCGTTAAGTTGGCCGACCGAATCAATGCGATTGCGGACGAGCTGGGCCTTCAGCCCTGTATTCTCCTTGAGGTGAATGTCTCTGGCGAGAAGTCGAAGAGCGGCATGAAGCCCGAAGATGTCGAGCCGACCGTGCGGCATATCTTGCAGAACTGTCCGCGCCTGACGCTGGAAGGGTTGATGACGATGGCTCCTTTTTCCGAAAATCCAGAGGATGCTCGGCCTTACTTCCGTCAGCTTCGCGAATTGCGCGATAGGTTGGAGAAGGAGTTGTCCATCGGACTGCCGCGACTCTCGATGGGTATGAGCGGCGACTTTGAGGTTGCCGTCGAGGAGGGGGCGACCTGGGTGCGGCTTGGGACGGTTCTTTTCGGCGAGCGTCCGAAGGTGAAGACTGTTGCACGGAGGTCGGATGACACCGGTTCGGACGGCTCTGCTTCGGCTGGGCTTGACTCCTATTCGGGGGCTGGACCGACCTTCAAGGTCCTTGATTAGACGATGCCGTCACTTGCACATTTCAAGTCGTTATAGTATACTTACCACCATGAGTTCAAAAATAGCAGTCGTATTCGGTTGCGCAACCCTGCTCGCGACACCCCTGTCGGTGGTGTTCGCTGACGAGGCTGGCGCGACATCGGGTTCAACGGAAGCGGCGGAACCTGTGGTCGATGAGGCCATGGAGGCGGAGATTCGCTATGTGGAAGCCCTCATTGACGCGGGCTATCCCGATTTTGCCGAGCCGATTATCGCCGCGACGAAAAAGCGGTGGCCCGAGAGCGAGGCGCGGTTCTTCGCGCTGGAGATTCGCGGGCTTCTCAGCCTTGGGAAGTTTGAGGCGGCCGAGAAGCGCATTGCCGCGCTCCCCGATCGAAAGGGAGCGAAGTACTGGGCGGCGCGGCTTGAGGTGGCGATGAACTACTTCGTCCGCAACCAGAAGGAGGAGTGCGCCAAGATTTACGATGAGTTCTTCGCGACGTTCAAGAACCCGACGAAGGATATGCGCAAGTTCTACATGGACGCGAGCTACACGTTCGGGCAGATGCTGAAGTCCGACAGGAACTATGCACGCGCCGTTCAGATTTACGAGGGCCTTCTGCGTCAGATAAAGGACAAGAACACCGACTGGTGCAATCTTGTCTGCGAGGTGACCGAGATGTACCTTAAGATTGCTTCCGAAGAGAAGAACGCCAAGAAGAAGGCCGACTCCCTCAACGCGGCGGAAAAACTGGCTGACCAGTTGCTTTGGCGCGAGGACGAGCCGATCTTCTTCGGACGTGCGCTTTCGATGAAGGCCCACATCGAGCAGATGCGCGGCAATGTCGATCGGGCGGAGGAAATCATCGAGGAGTACAAGCCCCAGCTTCAGGACTTGCACGACCAGATCGTCGCCAACGACCCGGATGGGAAGCACGGCCTTTTGAATCTCTCGCCGCTTCCCGAGTGCCTTTACCTCCAGGCGCAGATTCTCTGGGAAGAGGTTCAGGCCGAGATGAAGAAGCCGAAGCGCAACGACGATCGCATCAAGGATATGCTCTTCGGGCCGAAGGATAAGCGAACCTCCAAGCGTGACGGGCGCAAGGGCGCGTTCCAGATGGCCATCAACGTCTTCATCAACTACGAGTCGAGTCCCTGGGCGGTTCCAGCCGGTGAGCTCCAGGAGACGATCCGTTCGTTTGCCGAGAAAACGTACGGTGCGAAGATTAAGACGAAGATTTCGCCCGAGCAGATTGCGAAGGCCCGTGCGCGGCAGTTCCAGAACGCGGCGGAGAAATATCTGGCCGGGCAGTACAACGAGGCGATTGCCGACTACTTTGCCGTTCTGGCGAAGTATCCCGAACTGCCGGAGTCCATTTCGGCGGTTGAGAACATTGCCAACAGTTACCTCGACTTGCTTGTGGATGCGAAGACGGATGCTGAGAAGGACGAGTACCGTCTGAATGCGGACGCGGTCGAGGGCTACCTGGCCGAGCGTTTCGCTGGGGCATCGAAAGTGGTGATGACGGATGCCGGTAACGCTGTCATTCGGCTTGCGGCCAAGGAGAAGGAGCGTCAGCAGCTGGCTCGCGCCGACCGACTCTACACGGCTTTCGTCACGAATTACCGCGAGCATCCGAGCGCGGTGAACATTGCGGCATCGAAGGCTGCGGAGGCCGAAAAGGCTGGACGCTTTGCCGATGCGCTCAAGTTCTGGGGATTGATTAAGGACTTCTACACGAATTCGAACTTCTATGTCGCGTCCTTTGCCCGACTCTCCTACTGCAGCGGGCAGCTCGGCGACCGAAAGGACGAAATCGCGTACATGAAGGACTACCTTCCCCTTGAGAAGAATGAACTGTCGCGTTTGCAGGCGAAGATGCAGTTGGCGCAGATGTACTTGAAGGACAGTCTGAGCCTGCTTGAGAACGCCCAGACGAACGAGGTGCCGGAGGAGGTCTCCAAGAACGAGACGGAAGGATCCAAGCAGTGCATCCGCGCCATTCAGCAGTTCAAGTCCTCGGCAGAGGAGGCTGTGAAGCAGTTGAAAGACCCGGCGACGCTGAAGGAGGACATCGAGAAGTACGAGATGATTCGCGAGCGTGCGCTCTACCGCGTGGCCGACAGCTGGTGGCGGCTCCGCAAGCCCGCCGAGAAACGGGACGACTTCCGGAAGCGCGCAGCGGAAGGGTATGAGGATTACCTGAAGGCCTATCCGGATGGTGAATTCAGCACGAATGCGTATGTGCGCCTCGGCACGATTTACACGGCTCTCGGTGATTTGGAGAAGTCGAAGGACGCGCTTGACCGGCTCTCCCGCAAGTATCCGGATTCGGACGAGGCGAAGAATGCAAAGCCGCGTCTGGCCAAGAGTCTGATTGAGATGGGCATGAAGCGTGAGGGAACGGAACTCTACGCCGAGATGCTCCGGACGGACGGCAAGTACACGGCCCAGCAGTTCATCAATGCGGGCGAGGCTCTCATCGGTGCGAAGAGCTGGGAACTTGCCAACCAGGCCTTTGAGAAAGCGATTTCCCTCGCTGGAGCGAAGCAGTACTCGACGATTGCCAAGGCGCGGCTTGGTGAGGCAAGGTGCGCTTTCATGCAGGGTTCGCTGGCTGAGGCGCGTGAGGCACTGGATGCCTTCCTTGGCGATCCGAATCTTTCGCGCCTGACGCTGGCCGCCGATGCGAACTTCCTGCTTGTGGATGTCGCTTCTGCGCAGGGCCTGCACGAGAAGGACGCGGTGCTCCGCAACAGGTATTTCGGCGCGGCGGTTGGTGCGCTTAAGAAGGTGCGCAACTACTGGTCGAAGAAGCCCCAGTGGGAACAGGATCAGCTTACGCTGATGTCGGGCGATGTCCTCATCCGCCGCATGAACGCCGAGAGGGAGATGGGCCTGAAGGATGAGGCCCTTGAAACGTGCGAACGGGCGGCGGCGACCTTCCAGGTATTCCTCCAGTCCCGTGGCGTGACGCCCGAGCACCCGGTCGACAAGATGTCGCCCGAGGAGCTGGCCAACCTCGAACGCTGCTACACGACGATGGTTCCGCTCTTTGCAAAACTTGGTTCCGAAAAGTCCAAGCTCGTCATCCGGTTCGGTGAGGAGTACCTTGAACTGTTCCCGAACGGCAAGGGCCGTACGGAGATCGTCAACTGCATCAACAATGCGAAGGCCGACATGACGAGTTCGTCATCCGTTCCGGCCGCGTCAACTGAAAGTCAAACAGAAGGAAAGTAAGGAGATTCAGAAATGAGGACTGTGATTATTTTCGGACTGGCGGCACTCGTCGCCGCACCGCTGGCGGCCATTCAGGGTACGCTTCACACGGAAACGGGCGACCTGACGGGTGATATCAAGTGGCAGCCCCGCTCAAAAAGCTATTTGATTATCTCCAAGAAGAAGGGGACCGAGGTCAGTTCGGAACGCGCCTATGCCGACATTACGGGAATGGACATTCCGACGCCTCCGGGCTTTGCCAAGGCGGCTGAGCAGGTTGAGAAGGGGCAGGGGGCGAATGCGGTTGCCGCGCTCTCGAAGATTGTCACCGACTACCGGATGTTGCACTGGGACAAGGTGGCGGGTCGCTACCTGGCGTTCGCCTATCTTGATGCGGGTCAGCCCCAGAAGGCCTACGAGGCCTGCAACTCCATCATCTCGGAGGACCGTACGGCGGCCTATCGCGGCGATTTGGCGGCCGCCTACTGGCAGGCCCTGCTGAAGCTCGGCAAGAACGACCAGCTTGAGAATGCGCTCAAGAAGGCCGTTTCGAGCGGCGATCGTGCGGCTTCGGCGGCCGCGCTCGTCATGCGCGGCGACATTATCCGTACGCAGGGCAAGAACTCGCCCGATTCGCTGAAGTCGGCGTTGGCGGATGCTTATCTCCGCGTCGCGCTCATGTACAATCAGCAGTCCTGTGCCCGCGAGTGCGCCGAGGCGATGACGAAGGCGGCGGAGTGCTTCGACAAACTTGGTCAGGCTTCTCGTGCCGAAAAGCTCCGTGCGCAGGCGAAGGCCATCCAGTAATTTCCGTTCACGCCAAACGAAACTTGAATGAGAACGTCTAAACTTTCCAGAAACACACGCGAAACACAGATTGAACTGGAACTCAACCTCGACGGAAGCGGCGAGGGGACGATTGACACCGGCATCGGCTTCTTCAATCACATGCTTGAGCTTCTGAAGAAGCATGCACTGATTGACTTGTCCGTCCGGGCGAAGGGCGACTTGGATGTCGACTACCACCACACCGTGGAGGATGTGGGACTGGTCTTCGGCAAGGCTCTGAACGAGGCGTTGGGCGATCGCCGGGGAATCGTCCGCTACGGATTTGCGTCCATCCCCATGGATGAGGCTCTGTGCGAGACCTCGCTCGACTTGGGCGGGCGGCCGTTTCTGGTCATGCAGTGTGCGATGAAGCACATGATGGTTCGCGACTTCGAGGTCAAGCTTGTCGAGGAGTTCTTCCGCGCCGTTTCGGTGGAGAGCCGTTCGAACATTCATCTGCGCCAGATTTACGGCGACGAGGCCCATCATGTCTGTGAGGGGCTGTTCAAGAGTTTTGCCCGGGCGCTTCGTATGGCGAAGGCTGTCGATCCGAATGAGAAGGGCGTGCCGAGTTCCAAGGGAGTCATTTGAGTATGATTATTTTGCCAGCCATCGACTTGAAGGATGGGAAATGCGTCCGTCTGCGGCAGGGGCGCGCCGATGACGTGACCGTTTACGGCGACGACCCCGCCGCCCAGGCGAAGGACTGGGCCGAGCAGGGCGGTGCCGAGTTGCATGTCGTCGATCTCGACGGGGCGTTTGCGGGCACGCCAAAGCATACGGAGGTCATTCGTCGGATTATTGAGGCCTTCGGTGGCCCGGTCGAAGTCGGCGGTGGGTTGCGAACGCCGGATGCGCTTCGGGCCGTCCTGGATGCAGGCGCGGCGCGGGCCATCATCGGTTCCGCGGCACTTGAGAATCCGGCCTTCCTTGCGGAGGCGGTCGAGCTTTACGGCGACCGAATCGCCGTCGGCATTGATGCGCGCAACGGCTTCGTCCAGACGAAGGGCTGGGTGGAGACGACGAGCGTGAAGGCGACGGATCTCGCAATCGCCGTGGCTCGTGCGGGCGTAAAGACAATCATTTACACGGATACGGCAACGGACGGTATGCTGGGCGGCCCGAACCTGACGCAGATGGCGGCCATTTGTGATGCCGCGCCGACATGTCAGATTACGGCTTCGGGCGGCGTCAGTTCGCCCTTTGACGTTGGCAACCTGAAGGCCCTTGAACGCCCCAATTTGCGGGCGGCCATTGTCGGCAAGGCCCTCTACGATGGACGCACGACCCTGAAGGAGATGAATGTCGCCGCACTCTGAAACGCTGAAAAACGGCCTGCGGGTCGTTTATGTTCCCTGCGAGGCCGAATCCGTTGCGTTCGGTCTCTTCATTTCCTCTGGTTCGCGTTATGAAGAGGCCCGCGTCGCGGGCATTTCCCATTTCATCGAACACATGCTCTTCAAGGGTACGCCCACGCGGCGGCCCATCGACATCACGCGGGCCATCGAGGGGCGCGGCGGAAATTTCAATGCCTTCACGGGCGAGGAGGCGACGTGCTACTATGCCCACCTTCCCGATGAGTACCTGAATGAGGCCGTTGAGATTCTGGGCGATATGTACTTGAACGCCTCGATGCCGGACGACGAGTTTGCCCGCGAGAAGCAGGTCGTCATTGAGGAAATCCGCATGTATGCGGATGAGCCGGATGCCGTGGCGATGGAGAATCTTCAGCGTTCGCTCTTTCCGTGCAATCCCGTCGGGGCGCCTGTCGCCGGCTCGGCCGCGTCACTTTCGCCGCTGAAGCCGACTGATTTGAAACGGTATGCCCGTTCCCATTATCTGCCGCAGAACACCGTTGCCGTCATCGCGGGCCACTTCGACGAAAGTGCCGCGCACGATGTTCTGGTTCGTACGTTCGGACGCTTCAGGGCGGGACGACACACGGTCCCCGCCATCGTCCCGGTCGACTTTTCCGTTCCGCCCGTTGCCGAAGTCTCGGTCACGAAGGATGTCAACCAGGCGCAGCTTGCGCTCGGCTACCGTTCGTTCGGCATCCACGATCCGCGCAAATATGCCGCGACGGTGATGGATGCCATTCTTGGCCGGGGAATGTCCAGTCGGCTCTTCCAGGAGGTGCGCGAAAAGCGCGGCCTCAGCTACGACATTTCGTCTCGGATGCAGTTCTTTGAGGACGCGGGAATGTTCACCGTTTCCGCTGGACTCGATCGTACGAAAACGGCGAAGGCACTCTCGACCATTGACCGCGAGTTGATGCGCATCCGCACGAAGCGCGTCTCCGCCGCAGAACTGAATCGGGTGAAGGAATTCCTGATTGGCAACTTCAAGCTCTCGCATGAGAAGGTGACGTCCAAGCTTTTCTTCTACGGGGCGACGATGAGTTCGTTTGGTCGTCTCGTGATGCCGCGTGAGCAGGTGGAGGGCATTGCGGCCGTTTCGGCGGCGGATGTGCAGGAAGTCGCGAATGAGATCCTGAAGCCTGAGAACCGAAGCATCAGTTGGGTTCTGCCGCGGTAGGTTGCCGCTCGAAGACGTTTGCGGACGGCGAGACAAGGCGATGGCACGAGATTCCCAGCGTTCCGAAACCGCCTACCTGCGCATTTACCGTCGCCTGCGGGCGGCCATTGTAGACGGTTCCTACTCGTTTGGCGAGCGGTTGCCGTCCAAGCGTGCCGTGGCGGACAGTGAGGGAGTCGCTATCATCACGGTTGAGCACGCCTATTCGCTTCTGTGCGATGAGGGGTATGCCGAGGCGCGTGAACGGAGCGGCTATTTTGCCGCCTATCGCGAGAGGGACGGACTGGCCCCCGTGGATGAGTCGGACCGTCCGTCTGCGCCGCGAAAGTTCCCCAAGCCTAATCTGCACCGACTTCCGCTGAACTTTCCGTTTTCGGTGGCGACGCGGAAGATGCGGGCCGTGATTGTGCGCTATGGGGAGCGGATTCTCATCAAGTCCCCCAATGCCGGAACCGTCGAGCTGCGCGAGGCCATCGCCTCCTACTTGGCGCGGGCGAAGGGTATGCACGTCCAGCCGGCGCAGATTGTCGTTGGATCGGGGGCGGAATATCTCTATGGCCTCTTGGCGCAGGTCTTTGCACATGAGCGTTTCGCCGTGGAGAATCCCTCGTACGAGATGATTCGTTCGGTCTACTCGGCGCACGGCATCTCGTTCGATTCGCTTCGGCTCGGTCCGCACGGAATCCTCAGTTCCGAACTGGCGCGGACATCGGCCAAGGTTCTGCACGTGACACCCTATCGCAGCTTTCCGAGCGGTGTCACGGCGGATGCATCGAAGCGTCACGAGTATGTGCGCTGGGCGGCGGAGCGCGGCGGTTTTCTTATTGAGGACGACTTCGATTCCGAATTTTCGGTGGCCGGGCGCGGTGAGGAGTCGCTCTTTACGACCGACACCGCCGGGCGCGTCGTTTATGTGAACACGTTCAGCAAGACCATTGCTCCCGCCATTCGTGTCGGTTATATGGTTCTGCCCACAGGACTTTTGCCGCGCTTTCGTGCTGCCGTTGGATTTTATTCCTGCACGGTTCCCGTGTTTGAGCAGTACTTTCTTGCGGATTTCATCAATGATGGGGACTTCGAGCGTCACTTGCGCCGCGTCCGCCGTCGCCTTTGCCGGTCCGAAGGAACTGCCGCGCCCGCGTCGGCGCACTGACCATCGTCCGCCAGTCTCTTGCCACGGGCGTTTCGTCCGTTCGGGGTGATTGCGGCGAGTCTTCACGGAGAGAGCGCATTTTCTTCCCAAAGACAGCGAGTTTTTCTCCCAAAGAAGATGGGCGTTTCTTCCAAAGGGGACGGGTTGTTGTTTGGGAGATGAAGGTCGCTTGCTTTAAAGATGAAGGGCAAGGACTAAGGTGGTTTGTGCAAAGCACCTTAGTGGTTTGACCAAACCACCTTAGTCCTTGCCCGTTCTCTTTGGCTTGTCGACCCTTGACCTTTGGGATGATCGCCCGTTCCCTTCAAGGGAATTGCCCGCTTTCTTTGGGAGAAATACTTGCTGTCTTTGGGAGAACGGGTTTCTTTCTTTGGGAGAAGCGCCGCGTTCCCTGCGTTCTGCCGCGTTCGGAGTTGGGGGTTTCCATCATGAGCGCGGCACTTTGGAAGGTTTCCGCTTGCGGTTGAACGGTGCGAAATGGTACAATTCTCGGCTGTTCCTATGGCATAAGGGACAAACTGGATAAAAAGGAGTTTGGGTTCATGAGCAAAAAGCAGACGGAAGTGAGCGGCAATAAGGTCTTGGAGTATGAACTTATTGACTTTCGCCATCCGATTCGGAAGACGGTGACGCATGTGCCGCGGATTATCGGGCAGAAGACGGTTGGGTTTGACGAACTGGTTAAGCGGGCCAAAAGTCGGGGCTTGTCGACCATCGGAAGCGAAACGCTCTTCAAGGCGCAGTTTGAGTGCCTGATGGAATTGGTGCAGGAGTGTCTTGGAAGTGGGGATGCCGTCAACTTGGATGGCTACCTTCGCCTTCAGCCGTTTCTGAAGGGCAAAGTGGACGAGAAGGGCGAGGTGACGAAATCGAATAAGTTGGTTGTTCGCGCCAGTCCCCTTGCCAAGCTGGACCTTTCGGTCACATCCTTCGCCTGGCGGCTCAAGGGTAGCCGCGTCAAAAGGCTGTAAGAAAAGCCATCCTTTCACCCGCGTTTATTATGTTATAATAATACGCCAAGGAAATTATGTCTAAGAAGTTAACAAGAAGGTCGGTGATAGGCAATGGAGCAATTGCGATAGCGGGGTCGATACTTACGCCGCTAAAAGCAGTTTCATCAATCTTGTCCGAGTCAGGGTTGCCTTTTGTTGGAAGAATCAACTATAAGAATGGTGCCATTAAAAGAAATGTTGGCAAACCAAGTGGAGACCCTATGACTTTTCGTATGGGTGAGTTTTTTTGTGGCCCTGGTGGTTTGGCCTGTGGTGCATTGAGTGCTGAAATTGAAGATCCTGGTTATCGCGTGGTTCATGCGTGGGCAAATGATTATGATCAGCAGACATGCGATACTTATGCAAAGAATATTTGTGATGGGCAATCTCAGAGCGTCATTTGCCAAGATGTTCGTACACTTGACTTGAATGATTCTCGCTTAACGGATATTGATGGCTTTGCTTTTGGATTCCCGTGTAATGACTTTTCTGTAGTTGGCGAGCGCAAAGGCATTGATGGCATATACGGTCCGCTTTATCAATATGGAATCGCCGTTCTCAAGAAATTTAAACCCAAGTGGTTTGTGGCCGAAAATGTTAGTGGGTTAGCGAGTGCTAACGAAGGATCGGCTTTTAGGGCCGTTCTTAGTGAAATGAAAGTTGCAGGATATCGCATTTATCCTCATCTTTATAAGTTCGAGGATTATGGGGTGCCTCAAACGCGACATCGTATTATTATCGTTGGAATTCGCGATGATTTGCCTTTTATCTTTCGGCCGCCAAGTCCTGATGCTCTTGAGCCATGTGATAATTCGGCTCGATTTGCACTTGAGAGTCCTCCAATTCCAGAAGATGCACCTAATAATGAGCGGACAGTTCAGCACCCACGTGTTGTCGAGCGGCTGAAATATATTAAGCCCGGAGAAAACGCTTTTACAGCTAATCTGCCAGAACATTTGAAACTAAAAGTAAAAGGTGCAAAGATTAGTCAGATTTATAAGCGTTTGGACCCCAATAAACCTGCCTATACGGTTACTGGTTCTGGTGGTGGAGGAACCCATATCTACCATTACAGTGAGCCTCGAGCTCTGACAAATCGGGAACGTGCTCGGCTACAGACCTTCCCCGATAACTATCACTTCTTGGGAAATAAAGAAAGTGTTCGGAAACAGATTGGTATGGCAGTTCCTCCGCGTGGAGCGCGTATAATTTTTGAGGCTTTGCTCCGTACATTTGCTGGAATTCAGTACAGAAGTGTGCCTTGTAATATTTCAGATTGTGGCATCCGGGAGTAAAAGAATGCTTGGCAAAGTAATTGATCGTTCCTTGTTTGATTATGCACTCATTAACCCTTTGCGGTCGCAACATCGACCTGACACCTTGCATATTGTTTCGGGGTATGCGACGCATGCAATGGCGACTCGCCATTTGTTGGCGATTGCGAAGGACGGTTTTGCACCACTTTCCATTGATTTAATCTGTGGTATGACAGGGGTGGATGGTGTATCTCGGGAGTCTCATATGGGATTCCTTTCGTTAGAGAAAAAGGATGAATTTGATTATTCTGGTTCGTTTAGGTGTTCGTATGTGAAGCATCCCTATTCTATTCACTCGAAGGTATATGTTTGGTGTCGGGGCTTGGTGCCTGTTCAGGCGTTTATTGGTTCGGCCAATTATTCGCAAACGGGTTTTAGTCAGGGAAATCGTGTTGAAACTTTATCGGAGTGTGACCCTGTTTCAGCATTCGCCTTTTTTAATCGGGCGAGGGGAATGTCCCTGCCCTGTGTTCTCGCTAACTTAACTGAAGATTTTCCGTTAAAAGCCCAGGAGGAACAGACAGTGCCTAGCAATGATTCCGTGCTGAAAATTGAGACTGATAAGAACTCACCTTATTTTGGAAAGCAGAAGGTAAAGGTTTCGCTACTTATTGAAAAGGGGGTTAAGGCTGGTTCTGTAGGTGAGGGGTCTCGGCTGAATTGGGGCGTGATGGCGGATGGAACCCCACGAAGAAATAAGAAAGGGGATGCGGATAGTGCAAAGAGAAATCCCGACCAAGCCTATATTGCGCTTCCTACGAATATACAGAGGTCTGGGTTCTTTCCAGCATATAATACTCAAGCAAGCGGAAAAGGCGATCAGACGAGATTTACAGTGCTAACGGATGATGGAAAAGTGTTTTCATGCGTGCGCACATCGGGAGATTATGGCAAGGAGATTGAAACACCGCAAGACAATTCAGAACTCGGGCGGTATTTTCGTCACCGTTTAGGCTTGCCTAATGGCAGATATATCACTCCGCAGGACCTGCAACGATATGGGAGGTCCGATGTCGTATTTTATAAAATTGATGACGAGAATTATGTGATGGATTTTTCAAAACCACGGAAATAGTTATTGACTATGACTGCGGTTATCACTTTTACAACGCTTTGCTTGCTTTTGGTCGTCGGTAAGATTCTGCGCGTGCAGATTCCGATTCTTCAGCGGCTCTATCTCCCGTCCTCTGTCATCGGCGGTCTCATCGGACTCGTCCTCTTCTCTTCTTGCGGGAACCTTTTTCCTCCGGAACTGAAGGCGACCATCGCAAAGTGTCCGGGTTTCTTGATTAATATGATTTTCGCGACGATTTTCCTGGGCGCGGCAGTTCCGAAGGCGGGTGAGATTGTCCGCTTTGCGTTGCCGCAGTTCACGCTTGGACAGATTCTTGCCTGGGGTCAGTACGTGGTTGGTCTTGGACTTGCGGGGTTCGTCTTTACACGCGTCTTCAATGTGCCGGCCGCCTTTGGAAACCTCCTTGAAATCGGTTTCGAGGGTGGACATGGGACCGTCGGAGGCATGACCGAATCCTTTCTCGCCTTCGGTTGGGAGGACGGCATTGCCCTCGGCTTCACCATTGCGACGATTGGCATGATCGTCGGCATCGTCTTTGGCATGGCCATGATTCAGATTGCCCATCGGAAGGGGGTCGTCAAGCAGATCCGTGCGTTCAAGGACCGGACCGTGAACGAGCGCCGCGGTGTCCACTATCGCGACAAGCGTCCGTCGGCGGGCTTGCAGACCGTCTTATGCGACTCAATCGATTCCCTCGCCTGGCACTTGGCCATTGTCGGTCTTGCCATTCTCATCGGCTATGGCATCCACCAGTGCATTCCCATGAAGGGGTTTCCGCTCTTTCCTCTGTGCATGATTGGTGGCGTTATTCTTTCGATTTTCGGAAAGATTGCGAAGATAGACCTGCTTGTCGACCGCGTCCAGATGGAGCGGATTTCCGGCGCGGCACTTGACTTCCTCGTCGTTTCGGCCGTGGCGACGATTCGTCTTGAGGTCGTTGCGCTCCACTGGCAGCCGCTTGTCATCCTTTGCATTGCCGGTGCGGTTTGGAGCACCTGGTGCGTTTTCTTCATTGCGCCGCGCATTTTCCGCACGGCCTGGTTCGAGCGCGCCATTGCCGAGTTCGGTCAGGCGACGGGCGTGACGGCAACCGGGCTGATGCTTCTGCGGACGGTCGACCCCGAAAACAAGACACCTGCCGCGATGAGTTTCGGCTACAAGCAGCTTCTGCACGAGCCGATTATGGGAGGTGGAATCTGGACGGCTCTCGCCCTGACGCTTGTCTACCGCATTGGGTGGGTTCCCGTCTTTCTGATTTCACTGTTGATGCTGGTGTTCTGGTCCATTGTCGCCGCCGTGCTCGCCTACCGAAATCGCACGATTTTCGGCAAGTAGCGCGTTGCCTTCGGCGCATGGGAAGGGGCGTTTTTGCGGAACCGTGTGGGGCTTTCGCCCATTTTGCCGCGTTTTGGGCGCGAATTGCCGCTTCTATACAATAGGTTGTGCCTGAAAATGCGCCGTTATACAATAGGTTGAATTTTTGTGCAGATTCCCCCTTGCGCGGATGCGCCTGAATGTGGTAAGATATACGCATCGATGTGGGGACGGGTTCGTCCCCTTTGTTTCGTGATAAAAAGCTGGAAAAGGAACTGATTTCGAATGAAAATGATGAAGATTATCAAGCGGAGTGGTGAGGAAAAGCCGTTTGACGTAAGAAAGATTGAAAATGCGATTCGCAAGGCGTCGCAGGCCGTGGACTACAAGGACGCGCTTTCCGAAGGGCGCATCAAGCTGATTGCAGAAGAGGTGTCGGGTGTCTGTGCGGCGCGTGACCGTGCGATGACGGTTGAGGAAATCCAGGATGTCGTCGAGACGAAGATCATGGAGATGGGCGCCTACGAGATTGCCAAAAAGTACATCACCTATCGCTACAAGCAGAATCTTCTTCGCCAGGCGAACACGACCGACAAGCAAATCCTCTCACTCATCGAGTGCAACAATGAGGATGTCAAGCAGGAGAATTCGAACAAGAACCCGACCATCAATTCCGTCCAGCGCGACTACATGGCGGGCGAGGTCTCGAAGGATGTCTCGGCGCGGTTGCTGCTGCCGGCTGACGTTGTGCAGGCCCATCGTGAGGGCATCATCCACTTCCACGACATGGACTACTATGCCCAGCACATGCACAACTGCGACCTCGTGAATCTGGAGGATATGCTGCAGAATGGGACGGTCATTTCAGGGACGATGATTGAGAAGCCGAAGAGCTTCTCGACCGCCTGCAACATTGCGACGCAGATTATCGCGCAGGTTGCGTCCAATCAGTATGGTGGGCAGTCCATCTCGCTGACCCACCTGGCACCGTTTGTCGAAGTCTCGCGGCGAGCGATTGCGAAGGAGCTCCAGAAGGAGTGCGAAATCGCCAATGTCAAGATGGATCCGGCGGACTTTGAGAAGATTGTCGAGAAGCGCGTGCGCAAGGAAATTCAGAAGGGCGTCCAGACCATCCAGTACCAGGTCGTCACCCTGATGACGACGAACGGACAGGCCCCGTTCGTGACGGTCTTCATGTACCTCGGCGAGGCGCGCAACGAGCGCGAACGCGACGATTTGGCGATGATTATCGAGGAGGTTCTGAACGAGCGCATCCTTGGTGTGAAGAACGAGCAGGGCGTCTACATCACGCCGGCCTTTCCGAAGCTGATTTACGTCCTTGAGGAGCAGAACATCCACGAGGACTCGAAGTACTGGTACCTGACCGAACTCGCGGCGAAATGCACGGCGAAGCGGCTTGTGCCGGACTACATCTCCGAGAAGAAGATGCTGGAGTACAAGGTGGACAAGAACGGCGAGGGGCACTGCTACACCTGCATGGGCTGCCGCTCGTTCCTGACGCCGTTTGTGGACGAAAACGGCAAGCCGAAGTACTACGGGCGCTTCAACCAGGGCGTCGTGACCATCAATCTCGTGGATGCCGCGCTTTCCGCGCACGGCGACCTCAACCGCTTCTGGAGCATCTTCGGTGAACGCTGCGAGCTGTGCCACAAGGCCCTGCAGTGCCGTCATGAGCGTCTGACGGGGACGCTGTCGGATGCCGCGCCCATCCTCTGGCAGTATGGGGCGTTGACGCGTCTTGCGAAGGGTGAGAAGATTGACAAGTACCTGCACGGCGGCTATTCGACGATTTCGCTCGGCTATGCGGGACTCTGGGAGTGCGTCTACGCGCTCATCGGCAAGAAGCTGACCGAGCCGGAGGGCGAGGCCCTTGGTCTTGAGATCATGAAGAAGCTCAACGAGTATACGGCCAAGTGGAAGAAGGACGAGAACATCGACTATTCGCTCTACGGGACGCCGCTGGAGTCCACGACCTACAAGTTTGCGAAATGCCTCCAGAAACGCTTTGGCATCATCAAGGGCGTGACGGACCGCAACTACATCACGAACTCCTACCACATTCACGTGACGGAGCCGGTGGATGCCTTCCGCAAGTTGGCGACGGAGGCGAAGTTCCAGCGTTTGTCGCCTGGCGGTGCGATTTCCTATGTCGAGGTGCCGAATATGCAGAACAACCTGAAGGCCGTACTCGACATCATGAAGTTCATCTACGACAACATCATGTATGCCGAGTTGAACACGAAGAGCGACTACTGCCAGGTTTGTGGATTCGACGGCGAGATTGAGATTGTCAAGGAAGAGAGCGGCAAGCTCATCTGGCGTTGCCCGAAGTGCGGCAACACGGACGAGTCGAAGCTCAATGTCGCCCGCCGCACGTGCGGCTACATTGGTAGCCAGTTCTGGAATCAGGGGCGCACCCAGGAAATCAAGGAACGCGTCCTGCATGTGAGCTGAGTTTGTCTGGCCTAGTGGGGCGGCGGAATGGAGGAAATGGAATGATTAGCAAGTGCTCAAATGCTAGCCTTTATGGAATTAAGCACTCGAATCGTAATTTTTGCGATCCCTTCTATTGGGGGAAGAATCAGTTCAACTCCTCCTTTCCTATTGCGCTTTGTTGTTATATGCGCGACAAAGGTAAGACGGCTGTAGAGATTAAAATGCAGCCGAATCTTACCACATCTATTTGCGAAATTTCATTTGATGAAGTCTTTGGAACCACACTGTCAAATGAAGAGATTTACTTTCGTTTTGAGTCGCCTTTTGAGCCCTTCGGATCTTTGGTGGAAGATTCGCTTGAGAAGATAGATGTTGTTATTTCAAATGCAGAAACGGGTGCGGCAATTCGGCCCTTGGAGATTAAATTAACGACCTTGCCAGATGATGGGACTTCAAGTTTCACGGAGGATCGGTATGGTTCTGAGATTGTGGTAAGATCGCCAACGATGCGTTATGTTGCGCTTAGTATGATCAATGCCAACAAGAACCATCTTCAACGCATTAAAGAGATCTTTAGCGCATCATGCAAGAGAGTAGATAACTGGGAGAATCTTGCGGAGATGAAGTCCCGTCAAGGGGGAATCTTTTCCGCATTGCGTGTATTTTTGTCTGAATTTTGTGAGACGCAGAGACCTCTACTCCTTCAGCCAGTCTGGAAAACAATAGGAAAGCTGCCTCAGTTAGCGGATAACTGTCTTGATGTCTTTGTGTGGACGGACTTTGCATTGATGCGCCTTGTGCTTGATGCATTGGATGAGGATAAGCCTGGCAAGATTACTCGTCCTCAGAGGGCGGCCATTCGGCTGGCGCGGTTTCTTTATGAGGCTTCGCGAGGCGATAGCGTTTTTCAAAAGCCGATTTATGATGGTATGACATACGACACTCTGAATGATAAGGAGTTTGCCGTGTCTGGCAGGCAGACGAATATTTCAATGTCGTGTGCTCGTCTTAGAAGACCGCTTGTTACCAAGTCGGAGATTAAGAACATTGTTCTTGGCGGCGGACAGAGGTATCTGAGTCCTGAGCGCCGATTTGATTCCATTCTCTTTTTCTCAAAGGATATCTTCGATGAATAAGTTTCGTACGGTTGACTTATTTTGCGGAGGTGGAGGATTATCGCGAGGGCTTCAAAATGCCGGGTTTGACATTGTGGCATCATTTGACTCTTGGCCTGCGGCGGTTAGCTTTTACAATCAGAATTTTAAAGATCACTCAGCCTATTTGCAGGATTTATCGAAAGTCCAGGAATCTGTTATTCGTATTCAAAAGTGGAAGCCTACGGTTATTGTTGGCGGCCCGCCTTGCCAAGACTTCTCTTCAGCGGGGAAGCGTGATGAGAATGGTGGTCGGGCCGAACTTACAATTGCTTATGCTCAAATCGTTACGGCTATTCGCCCTCAACTATTTATCATGGAAAATGTTGATAGGGCGTTAAAGTCTGTCACCTATCGACGGGCTATTCGGATGTTTGAGGAGGCAGGCTATCATGTGTCCATTGAGGTTTTGGATGCTTCCCTTTGTGGGGTTCCCCAAAGGAGAAAGCGAGTTGTTTCTGTTGGTAGCCTAGTGAAGTCCCTTGCGCCGCTTGCAGAAGTCTACGATAAGATGAAGGCCAAGCATCCGATGACGATTCGTGATTATTTTGGCACTTCTCTTGGAATAGAATATTATTATCGTCACCCGCGTAGTTATGCGAGAAGGGGCGTGTTTAGCATTGATGAGCCGAGTCCAACGGTCCGCGGCGTAAATCGTCCAATACCAAAGGGGTATGTTGGACATCCAGGAGATGCGGCCCCCGTTTCCACGCAATCTTTGCGTCCATTAACAACCAAAGAGAGAAGTTTGATACAGACATTCCCTTCAGAATGGGAACTTTCAGGTGCAAAGTCTGATATCGAACAAATTATTGGGAATGCAGTTCCGGTCAAATTGGCTGAATTCATAGGGCGGGCAATCATGAAGATTGATTCGGATAGTCCGCTTGTTGCGGAAAATGAGTGTTTATCTAGTGCTTTGGTTGCGGACGAGCTCCGTCCCTTGAGGCAGGATATTATGGCACTTGGACTGACTGATGGGGTATGCCCGCGATTGAACAGGGGCAGGTTGGTAACACCGTGAATTACGCATCGATTAGGACTTGTGATATTGCCAACGGAGAGGGTGTGCGCGTCACCCTCTTCGTTTCGGGTTGTACGCACCACTGCAAGGGCTGCTTCAATCCCGACCAGTGGGATTTTGCCTACGGCAAGCCCTTTACCGCCGCGACGGAGGACGAGATTTTTGCCGCGCTCACACCGGATTTCATCGCCGGGCTTTCCATTCTTGGTGGAGAGCCGATGGAACCTTCCAACCAGCGTGCGCTCGTGCCTTTTTTGCGCCGCTTTCGTGCGCGATTCGGACACGCGAAGACGCTCTGGGTCTACACGGGCTGCGTCCTTGAGTCGGACCTGAAGGCGGACTCAAGATGGCGGACGGAGGTGACGGACGAGTTCCTTTCCTACATAGACGTGCTGGTCGATGGTCCTTTTATCGAGGAGAAGAAGGATATTTCCCTTGCATTCAGGGGATCGTCGAACCAGCGGATCATCAAACTCAATCAACATGAAAATTCGTGATATTCTCTCTTGTGGCAAGCCAACTGTGTCCTTTGAGGTCTTTCCGCCGAAACGCGAGGCTCCGCTGGAACCCGTCAAGAAGGCCGTGACGGAACTCGCCGTTGAAAATCCGGCGTTTATGTCCGTCACCTACGGCGCGGCGGGCGGTTCGTCCAGCGTCAACACCTCGGCGGTTGCGTCTTATGTGCAGAATGCGTGCGGCGTGACGGCACTTGCCCACCTGACCTGCGTGATGGCCACGCGGGAAGGTGTCGCGGCAGAAGCGGCGAAAATGTCCGCCGCCGGCATCGAGAACATCCTCGCGTTGCGCGGCGACATTCCGGCGACGGTGGACTATCCGTCCCCGGAGCACTTCCACCACGCGATTGAGCTCGTCGAGTTCCTGCGCAAGGAGTACCCCCAGTTCTGCCTTGGCGGTGCCTGCTATCCAGAAGGCCACCCCGAGTGCGCTCACCAGAAGGATGACATTGCCCACACGAAAGCGAAGGTGGAGGCGGGGCTTGATTTCCTGACTTCTCAGATGTTCTTCGACAACAACATCTTCTATGCCTATCTCGCCAAGGTCCGTGCGGCCGGCATCCGTGTCCCGATTCTTGCGGGTATCATGCCCGTCACGAACGGCAAGCAGATTGCCCGCATCTGCAAACTTTCCGGGACGATGCTTCCGCCGCGCTTTCGGGCGATTGTTGACCGCTTCGGCGAGTCGCCCGACTCCATGCTGGAGGCGGGTGTTGCGTTTGCCACGGAGCAGATCATCGACCTCTTTGCGAATGGCGTCGAGAATGTGCACATCTACACGATGAACAAGCCCGAGGTGGCTGGGCGCATCATGCATAACCTGAAGAGCATCCTCGCGTGAAACTCGATTATTGTGAGATTGGCCGCTATATGCGGATGGGCACGATGCCGCTTGAGGGTGAACTCCTCCGGCGGGTGGAGACACTGGTTGCCGAGGCCCCGATTCAGCCCCGTTCGGTTTGGAAGCGTGAGGGTGACCGTGTCTATCTCTGCGGGACGATTGGCGCGGCGTTCGATGCCTGGCAGCGGAGGCTTTCCCTTTTTTCGTCGGCGGATGCCCTGATTGCGCAGGCGATTGGTACGACGGCAATTGAGCAGGTGATGGATGATTTGGAGGCCGAGATTCGGCCGACATTGCGGGAGGGTGAGAAACTTCAGCCGCGTCGTTCGCCGGGCTACGGAAAGATGCCGCTCTCCCTTAGCCGCGAGATTCTCGATCTGCTTGAGGCCGCGCACAAGGTCGGCGTGACGCTGACGGATTCGCTTCTGCTTTTGCCGTCAAAGTCCGTAACGGCCATTTGTGAGGTTGTGAGATGACGATACTTGACGGTGGTTTTGGTACGATGGTTCAGGCGGCCGGACTTCCCCCGGGGAAAGATCCGACGGACTGGAATGTGGAGAATCCGGCGGCAGTCGCGGCCGTTCACCGCGCCTATGCTCAGGCTGGGTCGCAGGTCGTTATGGCCAATACGTTCGGCGCGAACCGTCTCAAGTACCATGGTGTTCATCCGCTGGATGAACTGACGACTGCCGCGATTCGGCTGGCACGTGAGAGCGGGACGGAAAAGGTGGCTCTTGATATCGGGCCTTCGGGGCGGCTCCTGAGGCCGTCCGGCGACTTGGATTTCGAGGAAGCCTACGCGGCTTTCGCCGAGCAGGTCCGTCTTGGGGTGGCTGCCGGAGCAGACTTGGTCATCATCGAGACGATGGGCGATACTCGTGAACTGAAGTCCGCCGTCCTCGCGGCGAAGGAAAACGCCGCGCTCCCAATTTGGGCGACGGTGGCCCTTGGCGAGGATGGCAAACTTCTGACGGGGGCTTCGGTCGAATGTGTGGCGGAACTGCTCGAAGGTCTGGGGGTGGATGCCTACGGTTTCAATTGTGGACTTGGCCCCGATCGGATGCTACCGTTCGTCGAGCGGTTGGCGAAGGTCTCGACTCGGCCGATTATCGTCAAGCCGAATGCGGGAATGCCCCAGATTGTGGACGGGAAGACCGTCTTTACCGTTGGGCCGGATGAATTTGCCGCGCATGTTCGTCACTTGGTTGACGCGGGAGCGCGGATTATCGGTGGTTGCTGCGGGACGACGCCAGCCCACATGGCCGCCATCGCCTCCATTGTGCCGGGTGAGCGTGCCCCATCGCCCCATCGCCCGGACAATCTGACGCGGATCAGTTCGGGACTTCAGGTCGTTGACATTCATTCGTATGACGGACTTGTCATCGGCGAGCGGATTAATCCCACGGGCAAGAAACTCCTGCGTGAGGCCCTGAAGAGCGGAGATGTCGCCTATGTGATGCGCGAGGCGGTGAAGCAGACGGATGCAAACGCCGTTATCCTTGATGTCAACTGCGGTGTGCCCGGCATCGACGAGGCGGAGGTTCTGGACCATACGCTTGTGGCGGTGGAAAGTGTGGCGACCGTGCCGCTTCAGATCGACACATCCGACCCTCGTGCGCTGGAGCGAGCCCTGCGTCATGTCAACGGTAAGCCGCTTGTCAACTCCGTCAACGGTAGCCGAAAGTCGATGGATGCCGTCTTTCCGCTGGTTCACAAGCATGGTGGCGTGATGGTCGCCCTCTGTCTTGACGAGGCGGGAATTCCCGAAACGGCGGATGGTCGACTGGCCATTGCGCGGCGGATTATTGAGGAGGGGGCTAAGTATGGCTTTGGGAAGTCGGACTTTGTCTTTGACGCGCTGACGCTGGCCGTGAGCGCGGATAAAAGTGCCGCGCTTGTCACGCTTGAGACCGTGAAGCGGTTGACGGAGGAGATTGGCGTGAATACGGTGCTGGGTGTCTCGAACGTGAGCTTCGGGTTGCCCAATCGTCCGGCACTCAATAACGCCATGTACACGCTGGCCAAGCGGGCGGGGCTCTCGGCGGCCATTGTCAATCCGTCCGTCATCGCCGAGACGGATGACGAGGCGGCGTTTGACGTTCTGTTGGGGCGTGACGAGAATTGCCTTCGCTGGATTGCGAAGTGCGCCGAGCAGCAGGCGGCGGCACTGGCGGCGGGCGCGGCGAATCAGCCGGGGGCGGACTTGAAGCGGGCCATTATCCATGGGCTGAAGGACGATGCCCGACAGGCGGCGGCTACGGACATTGCTGGTGGCAAGCCGCCGATGTCCGTCGTGCAGAATGGCATCGTGCCCGCCCTTGAGGAGGTCGGCGGCGGATTCGAGAAGGGGAGGGTGTTCCTGCCTCAGCTTCTGATGGCGGCGGATGCGGCGGGCGCGGCGTTTGAGGCCGTCCGAGCCGCCCTGAAAGCCGCAACGGCGGCTTCGGGCGAGACGGATGACGCGGTGGCGAGACCGATTGTCGTCGCCACCGTCAAGGGTGATGTGCACGACATCGGAAAGAACATCGTCCGTGCACTCCTTGAGAATTATGGTTTTCGCGTCATCGACCTCGGACGCGATGTCGCACCCGAGCGGGTTGTTGAGTCCGCACGGGAATCAAATGCCTTTCTTGTTGGACTTTCTGCGCTCATGACGACTACGGTCGGGGCGATGGCCGAGACGATTCGCCAGTTGAAGGCGGCGGGGCTGGATTGCCGCACCTGTGTCGGAGGTGCGGTTGTCACGCAGGAATATGCGGATGAAATCGGTGCGGATTTCTATGGGAAAGACGCGATGCGAACCGTTCGAATTGCAGAGTCGCTCGTCAAGAAGTCTTGATTAGCGCGGCAGTTTGGCCGTCTTCGGGCGATTGGCAAGTTGGATTTGCTTCTCGTAGAGCCAGGCGAGTCCAATCGAGCCGATGCCGTTGCCGACGGCCATGAGCACGAAATACCAGACGACCTTCCAGGAGAAGACGTGTGCGTAGGTGAAATAGGCCGCGTTGGCAATCACATGCTCGAAGCCGCACATGATGAAGGTTGGGATGGCGAGAAAGACGGCGATTGTCTTGGCAAGCGAATAGGAAAAGTTCGCGTGCCCCTTGACGGCGATGTAAATCATCACGCCGCACATGATGCTGAGGATGAAGATGGACATCGGCGAATCGTTGAGTTTGGCGGCGACGAGCGGCTTTGCCGCCGTCTCGATCTGGGCGTAGAGCCGCGTCATCTTGATGAGAGCGGGGAATCCGACGGCGCCAATCAGATTGCAGGTTAGGCAGAGGAGTAGCGCAAGCCAGAACCGCGCCTTGTAGTCGGACACGAAGCCGACCTTACCCGTGTAAAGCCAGAGCTTCCAGTGGATGATGATGTAAAGCCCGAGCGTAAAGAAAACGGCACCGACAATGTGGAAACCGAAGGAGTGCCCGCCTTGGCGAATGCCGAGGAAGACGGTTGCGCCGAGGGAGATGAGAATCCCGGCGAGCAAAGAACTGATGGCGATAGACGAAAGTCGGCGGAGGGCGAATGGGTGTTTGCGCATGGTTTTATTTCTTTTTTGTCGTGTCGGCATATTTTACCATAACTCCCGCTCCTCCGACGCGACAGTTTTCAGTCGTCGTCGTGCTCGCCCCCGAGCGGGCGGTTTATGGTATAATACTCCTTATATGGAATTTGAGAACACCATTGGACTGGAAACGCATGTCCAGTTGAAGACAAAGACGAAAATGTTTTGCTCGTGTCTCCTAAAGACGGGATGTGAGCCGAATGTCAACGTATGCCCCGTCTGTTTGGGTTACCCGGGGGCTTTGCCGGTCATGAACAAGGAGGCCGTCAAATTGACGGTCATGAGCGGTCTGATGCTCGGGTGCACCATCAACCGTCACGCCACGTTCGACCGCAAAAACTACTTTTATCCCGACATGGCGAAGGACTATCAGATTTCCGAGAATGGAAATCCCCTCTGCCTTGGCGGCGGCGTGACGATTCAGACGGCGAACGGTCCGAAGTTCATCCGAATCAACCACATTCACCTTGAGGAGGACGCGGCCAAGATCAACCATTATGCCGCGAGTTCGGGCGTGGACTTCAACCGCGGCGGCACGCCGCTGATGGAAATCGTCTCCGAGCCGGATCTCTCGTCAGCCGATGAGGCGATTGCCTACTTGACGGCCCTGAAGGAGATGCTCGTCTATGCGGGCGTTTCGGATTGCAACCTTGAGGAGGGCAATATGCGCTCCGACGTGAACATCTCGATTCGTCCCGTGGGCGAGACGAAGCTGGGCACGAAGGTTGAAATCAAGAACATGAACACCTTCAAGGGTATTCACGCGGCACTTGAATACGAGGCTCGTCGCCAGCGGTCCTGCATGGCGCATTCGATTCCGATTGTCCAGGAGACGCGGCGCTGGGATGGCGAGGCGATGGAGACGGCCTCGATGCGTTCCAAGGAGAACGCCCACGACTATCGCTACTTCCCCGAACCGGATCTCGTGCCGGTTGAACTGTCGGAAGAGCAGGTCGAACAGTGGCGCAAGCTCCTGCCGGAGAAGCCGGAGGTTCGTCGTGCGCGCATGATGGCCGACTATGGCATCGCCGAATACGATGCGGAAGTCCTTTCGCAGCACAAGGCGAATGCCGACTATTTTGAGGCGGCGGCGCAGGGGTTGGACAAGAAGACGGCCAAGTTGCTCTGCAACCTCTACATGGGTGATGTGATGGCACTTCTCAATGCGAGCGGCAAGTCGATTGGTGAGTGCGCGATGAAGCCGACCGAACTGGCCGCGCTTGTGAAGCTGTCGGCCTCGGGCAAGATCAATGGCCCAACGCTAAAGGAACTTCTGCCCGAGATTTTCGAGAAGGGCGGCGACCCGGAGGCGATTGTGAAGGAGCGCGGACTTGGTGCCGTGAGCGATGCGGGTGCACTGGAGGCGTTCGTCGATCAGGCGATTGCGGCCAATCCGGGACCGGTGGCGGACTACAAGAACGGAAAGAAGGCGGCGGCCGGATTCTTCGTCGGGCAGGTCATGAAGCTCTCGAAGGGCAAGGCGGATCCGAAGATCGTCGGCGGGCTGATTGCGAAGAAACTCGCCGCGCTTTGCCTCTCGCTCGTCCTGATGCTGCTTGCTGGCTGCGCCTCGTTCATCCTTAACCAGACCTGCGAGTTCGTGGATGAGGACGGGCGGTTCGTCACTGTCGACTATGGTGTCGGCAAGACGGATCACACGACGACGTTCAGATCGCCGGCGAATGGCAAGTTGATGGACTTCAAGTCGAAGTTGCGCGTTCGCGTACATTTGCCGGACAGGACACTCCTCGCTTATCAGTGCATGAATGTGACGAATAGCGGGACGATGTACCGTACGGACGACGAGGAGTGGGTCTTCCTCGCGAATGGTTTTACATGCTCGGTTTTCCGGCGGTTGGAAGACAAGTCGGATTATCTGGAGGTCTTCAACGGCGTACTCTGTGAGACTCCCAAGAAGGCGGACGAGAAATGAATCCGCTTGAGAACATTCGTGTCGTGCTCGTTGGCACGCTCTATACCGGGAACGTTGGTTCGAGTTGCCGCGCCATGGCGAACATGGGTATCCATCACTTGCGGCTTGCCGCGCCTAACCTTCAGAATTCGTGGGAGGAAGGCGAACGACTCGCTGTTCATGCGACGGATATCCTGAAGAACCGCGAGGAGTTCGCCACCTTTGAGGAAGCCGTGGCAGATTGCGTCGCTGTCGTCGGCACGACGGCCCGCGAGGGGCTTTATCGTCAGCATGTGAAGGCTCCCCGCGATTGTGCGGCGGACATCCTTTCCATCGCTGAGACGGGTCCCGTTGCGCTGGTCTTCGGTCGTGAGGACAAGGGCCTTCTGAATGAGGAGATCGCCCAGTGCACACACCTGATTCGCATTCCGGTTGACGAGGGCTACACTTCCATCAATCTTTCGCAGGCCGTGCTCATCACGTGCTATGAATTCTTCTCGGTGTCAGGACGGTATGTGCCGCCGCACGAGAAGGCACCACCCGCACCGCAGGCCCAGAAGATGCAGCTGATGAAAAACTGGTCGGCGATGCTGCAGGAGATTGGTTTTATGAAGAGCGAGCAGGCCGACCATTTCATGCAGGGCTTTCATCGGGTCTTTTCGCGTGGAGTTGTGACGAAGGATGATGCCGCGCTGATGCTGGGTGTCGCCCGGCAGGCGATTTGGGCGAAAATGCACGCGAATGGATAGGCTCGTCTACCTGCTGCGTCGATTGCTCCTGCTGATTCCGACCTTTCTCGGCATCACGATCGTCTGCTTTGCGCTGACGCGCTTCCTGCCCGGTGGGCCGGTCGAGATGCGGATGATGCGCCTAAAGGGAATTGGAGCCGCAGGGGAGACATCGTCCACTGCCGCCGCTTCGCAGGTAACGGAGGACTACCGTCGCGAACTGGAGGCGCAGTTTGGCTTCGACAAGCCACTGGTTCGCCAGTACTGGGACTGGCTTGTCGTCAATCGCATGGGGCTGAACCTGCCGAGTTACGACTACCCGAACAAGACAGCCTGGGAACTGATTCGTTCGAGAATCCCTATCTCTCTCAGTTTCGGTCTCGCCGCATTTGTTCTGACCTATCTCATTTGCATTCCGCTTGGTATTGCGAAAGCCCTTCGGCACCGACAGGCGTTTGACGCGGTTTCAAGTGTCCTTGTCTTCGTTGCCTATGCGATTCCCTCGTTTGCACTGGCGATTGTGCTTAAGACGTGCCTATGTGGTACGGTGGAGGGGTTCCCGGATGTCTTTCCCCTCGGCGGTGTTGCATCCGACTTTGACTTGGAGCCGACGGCGTGGGCGGCGTTTGTCGATCGGGCGTGGCACATGGCCCTGCCCGTCGTCTGCTATGTGGCCGGCAGTTTCGCCATGCTGACGCTGCTCATGAAGAATTCGCTTCTTGACCAGATTTCGGCCGATTATGTTCGAACGGTGATAGCCAAGGGCGCATCCCGTCGTCGGGCCATTTGGGGACACGCCTTTCGCAATGCCCTGATTCCGATCGCCACGGGCCTTGGCCCGATGGTGGGTCTGCTCTTTGCCGGGTCGATTATCATCGAGACGATTTTTGAGATTCCTGGCATGGGACGGCTTAGTTGGGATGCGCTCATCGGGCGGGATTATGCGGTCTTCCTGGCGCTACTTGCGCTGACCTCCCTCTTCCAGTTGGCTGGTAATCTGATTTCCGATGTTCTTTACATGGTTATCGATCCACGCATTGACTTCTCTCGGAGACGTACCTGATGCTGTTGGCCGGTGAGGGGTGCTTGACGGATGGGCATTGCGTAGTGTAAAATCTCCACCATGCAGACGCTGAAATATCCATTTGACGAGCGGTCCGTCCGAGCCCTGCGGGCAGGGGATGCCGTGTCGATTACGGGCTTGATTCACACGGGGCGCGACAAATTCCATAAGTTCTTTGCTGACGGCGGGCGCATACCCGTGGACTTCCATGATGGGGCGCTTTACCACTGCGGCCCCGTGGTTGTTGGCCAGCCTGGAGCCTGGCGCGTCGTTGCCGCCGGTCCGACGACCAGCGTGCGCGAGAATCCCTACGAGCCGGGGTTCATTCGGTCGTCGGGCGTGCGACTCATCATCGGCAAGGGCGGGATGGATTCCGCGACGCTGGATGCCATGAAGGCGTGCGGGTGCGTGTATGTCGCGGCGGTCGGTGGCGCGGCGGCCCTTGCGGCGGATAGCGTCCGGCGTGTGGAGGGCGTGGACTTTCTTGAGGAGTTCGGTTATGCGGAGGCGTGCTGGCATTTCCAGGTCGAGGGTTTCCGCGGCATCGTGGCGATGGATTCGCATGGGGAAAGCCTCTTCGAGCGGGTCCGCGCCAATTCGCTCTCACACCTGAAGGAACTCAATTTGGTATAATAAGGGCAAGCCGTCCCTTGCGGACGTACAGCAAAAGGAACGACAATGAGAAAAGAAGTGAAGAAGACGACGATTCTCGCCATGGCCGCCCTGGTTTCGGCGGCGGTTTTCGGCGAGCACCTGAATGTAGACATTCAGGATGGCGAGGGATGGTATGGCGGTGCGACGCTGTTTGGTTCGGATGTCCCTTATGGACTGAAGGCGAAGTCCTACAAGTTTGATATTCGCTCGAATAACTATAGCAACCAGGCTGTGCCGTTCCTCCTCTCTTCGAAAGGTCGTTATGTGTGGAGTGACAAGGCGTTCGCCTGCACGATTACCAATGGGACGATTCAGCTGGAGGGCGATGCGCCGATTGAGGTCGTATCGGCTGGAAAGACGCTGAAGGAGGCCTTTCTCGCGGCGGCTCGGAAGCACTTCCCCGCATCCGGCAAGTTGCCCGATCTCGCGCTCATCGAGAAACCCCAGTGGAACACCTGGGTCGAGTTGACCTACAACCAGAACCAGAAGGACATCTTGGCCTATGCCCGGGCGATTAAGGAGAACGGCTTCCCCTCGGGGGGCGTTCTGATGATTGACGACACGTGGCAGTTCGGCTACGGCATCTGGCAGTTCGATCCGCGTCGCTTCTCAAACCCGAAGGCGATGGTAGACGAACTTCATGGAATGGGTTGGAAAGTGATGTTGTGGGTCTGTCCGTTCGTGTCGATGGACTCGCCCGGCTACCGCGAACTTGCGCTCGGGATGCTTGACTCGGGCCGGCGGACGAAGGCCGGTGGACTGCTGTGCGGAAAGCCCGGTGACCCGAAGCCCGTTCGGTGGTGGAATGGCAAGAGTGCAAACTTGGACTTGACGGATCCGATTGGCGTGAACTGGTTCTCCCGTGAACTGCGGCGGCTCCAAACGGAAATCGGCATTGATGGTTTCAAGCTTGATGCCGGCGACATGGACAGCTATCCGGAACCCTACATAACGCACAAGAAGGCGACACCCTCCGAACTCTGTGAGGCATACGCGAAGATTGGTCTTCAGTTCCCCCTGAACGAGTACCGGGCCTGTTTCAAGCAGGGCGGCCAGCCGCTGGTGCAGCGCCTGTGCGACAAGGACCACAGCTGGCGGGCTGTCCAGATGCTTGTCCCGCACATGATTCATGCGGGTTTGCTCGGTTATCCATTCGTCTGCCCCGATATGATTGCCTCGGGTTCGTGGATGGCATTTGCGCCCGATGCCCCGTATCCCTACGAACCCGAGATCTTCGTGCGCAGTGCGCAGGTTCATGCACTTGCGCCCATGATGCAGTTCTCGGCGGCGCCATGGCGCTTGCTCAAGGGCGAGATGTTCAAGGCTGTTCGGGATGCCGCGTGGCTGCGAATGAAGTTCACGCCCTACATCCTCCGTGTGGCCAAGGCTTCCGCAAAGACGGGGGAGCCGATGCTGCGGTCGATGGAGTACGAATTCCCCGGACACGGCTGGGAATCCGTCACCGATCAGTTCATGATGGGTTCTGACCTTCTCGTTGCGCCGCAGATTGTGAAGGGTGCGCAGGAGCGCAAAGTCGTGATTCCGCCCGGGACTTGGGTGGCGGATGACGGTGTAGTCGTGAATGGGCCGATCGAGATTTCGGTCAAGACGCCGATTTCGCGTCTTCCGTATTTTGTCCGTCAGGGTGCTTCGTTCGAAGAATGACGGCCCTTGAGATTGCGCGGCGGATGGACGGCCTCGGGCTTTGGGAGGCCGTCTCGTCCTACCACTGGGCGATTAAGCCGCGTGGAACCGTCATTCCATACTTCTTTTGCATCTTGGGTGGCGGTCCGCGCAAGGACATGAGAGTCCGCGCACTCTTTCTTGAGGGGTGGCAGACCTTCCACGATTTCGTTCGGACGAATCTGGATCGGAATTTCGGCTTTTACCAAACGCCGATGGAGTTGCCGCACTTCGAACTTGACATTCTTGCGGATGGTACGCCCCAGCTCTTTCGTCATGACCCTGGCTATGTTCCCTGCCCGCTGACACCGGCACAGGAGGCTCTGTGCGCACGGATATTCTGGGAGACATACGGCATTTTGCTGCGCATTGAGTCCGAGCGCAATCTGCCGCTGAAGTTTGCCGCCGAGAAGGCCATCTTTGCACGTGTTGAGGATCGTGACGGCACCTGGTCGGACCGTCCGCTGGTTGTCCCTAAGCCTCGCCCGCATGAGGAAGTTGTTTCGTTGCCGTTGGCTCAACTTGAGAAAGCCAAGGAACTCCCGTTCATCAAGGAAATGGCGATTGAAGTCGATTTCCGCCTGATTCCGAAGATGATGGTTGAGAAGCCCCGCTCCCGTTGCATCTACCTTCTGGCGGCCATTGACGCGCAGACGCATGAACGGCTGATGGATTTGAGCATGATCGTGGAGCCCGAGAAGGGCCTGCGCGGTCTGTGGGAGGAGATGCCGCGGCGGTTTTTGGCGCAACTGGTGGAGGGCGGCCGCATACCCGGCGAGGTAAAGGTTCTTTCTGGGCGCGTCTTTCGGATGTTGCGTCCTGTTTGTGAGCGGATTCCCTTCAAGTTGTCCTTGCACGATAACCTGCCTCAACTTGAGGAGGCTCTTCGCACATGGTAGTGCTCGTTAGTCGCGGGCGAACTTTCGGTTCAGTTCGCGCGTTGATGTGAAAATCATAATTGGCTTCCCGCGAGGGCAAACATAGGGCATACGGCACGCGGCGAGTTCTTCGACCAGGCGTACGGCGCTTGCCTCCGTGAGGTTGAGGGACATTCCGGCGAATGAGCGGGCGATTGACTTCGCAATGAGTTCTTCGCGCCACCGCTCCCCCGTGCGTCGGCCGTCCGCCAGATCGCGGGCGATGGTCGGCAGAATCGTGGCTGGCGACAGTCCTTCAACCAATTGGGGGATGGCATCGACCTTGAATGTGCCCGTCCCAAACTCCTCCAGTTTGAAGCCCATGGACTCGATGACCGGCCGTGCGGCGGAAATGCGAGCGAACTCGGGCGGTGAGAGCTGAACCGTTTCGGGGATGAGAAGTGTCTGGGAGAATCCCCCAGGAAGGTTCGACTCTTTGGCGGAATGGAGCAGTTTCTCAAAGGCGATGCGTTCGCGCGCGGCGTGGGGATTGAGTGTCACGACTCCTGAATCCGTTTCTATCAGAAGATAACCCGAAGCCGTCGTCGCGAGGAACTTAAACCAGGCCCAGGGTTTCGTGCGCATCTCGTCGTCCGCAAGGGGAAGATCGATGGTAACGGGAACGGCTGCTGGGACTGGGGTGGGGACAGTCTCCTGTACGGGTGCTCCCGCGTCATTCCTCAGAAGGGGTGCGGGCATCGCTGTCTTGGCGGTGAAAACCTTCGGTTCCGACGGATGGTGGGTGGGTGCGGCGATTGGCGCGGACCGGACCTGAAGGCCAATTGGTTCCGCTGGACGCATTTCAACTGCGGCCGGGTGCGGGTTCGGGGTCTCCATCGTGGAAAGTCCCAATGTACGGTCAAAGGCGGCCATCAGTGAACGCTTGACGGCGGCGTTGTCGCGAAAACGCACTTCGCGCTTGGTCGGGTGGACGTTGACGTCAACCTGCTCTGGCGGAACATCGATAAAAAGAATGAGGGCTGGCCGAAAGTCTCCCTGCCGACGGGGATAGGATTCGCGAATCGCATAGGCGATTGACGGGGCCGTGGCTGGACGGCCGTTGACGAAGATGTACTGGTCACGGCGGGTCGGCGTATTGAGATTCGGTTTCTCGATAAAGCCGGAGATGCGGACGGATCCCTCGTCCTCCAGTGTCTGAACGGGGAGAAGTGACTCGACAAAAGTTTCGCCGAAGAGGTCGCGCACACGGTCTTCCATGGATTCCGCAGCGGCCAGTCGGTAGAGTTCTCGTCCATCAATCGAGAGGGAGAAGCCAATGTGTGGATGGGCGAGCGCATGCACGGTGAAGATGGTCTTGACATGACTCTCTTCAGTCGCATAGGACCGAAGGAACTTGCGCCGCGCCGGAACATTGCAGAAGAGATCGCGGACCTCGACAAGCGTGCCGGGCGGACACCCGGTGGTGCGGACTTCGACAAGATTTCCGGCATCGACTTGAAGGAGCGTCCCCTCGTCGGACTCTTTTCGCCGCGTCTTCAGAGTGAAGCGAGAGACGGAGGCAATGGAGGGAATCGCCTCGCCGCGAAAGCCGAGGGTGTCGATTTTCTCAATGTCATTGACATCGAGGATTTTCGAGGTGGCCTGCCGTTCAAGACTAAGAATGGCATCGTCCTTCGTCATGCCGCACCCGTCGTCCTGGACGGCGACAAGCTTTCGCCCGCCCTGAACGATGGAAATCGCAATCTTCCCCGAGCCGGCATCAATGGCGTTCTCAACGAGTTCCTTGACGACGGAGGCGGGACGTTCCACGACTTCGCCTGCGGCAATCTTATTTGCCACATGAAGGGGTAGAACGTGTACATGTCCGTCTCGATTGATCATTTCAGAAGTCCAAGTTGATGCCACGACGGAGATAGGTTGGCGTGTCGAGATCCTCGCCGTTCCAGATGGTCGGTTCGGAGTTGTTGAAGCGTCCGCGACCGCTCGGGCCCTGGCCAAGAATGGCGCGAGGCTTGCGCCGCCCACCGCCTACTGTCGTTCCCGCGCCACCCTTTTTCGCGGCGACAGCCTCGTCGCGTCCGCTTGCCTCAAAGAGCATCAGGACGACGGAAATGCGTCCCGCGAATGTTGCCTCGTCATTGACGGTCGCGAGTTCGAAAGTGCAGTGCTCGCCAAAGGTGGTGCGAACGCCGGAGGCGATGCTACCGACTTCTGAGAGGCGAAGGTCTTCGCCAGCAAGAATGCCGCAAAGAATGGCGCGGACGGGGCCGGAGCCGGATGTCAGGATCTGGGCGCGGGCAAGCGCGTCGACGGCATCTTTCGCACGGTTGGGTCCCTGCACGGTGACGGCGGCGAATCTGCCGCGGCCGGCGTGTGTGACGATGTGGCGGATGCGCTCGGCATCCAGTCGGATGTAGCCGGGCTTGCCGACCAGTCGCCAGAAGAGCGTAATGCCCGAGGCGAGGGTGTCGACGGCGCGGCGCATGGCTTCGGCCATATTGTCACTGTCGCCAATGAGCTTGTCGAGGGGAATGAAGAACGTGGCACTGGCCGACTCCTCAATCATTGTCATGACACCCCGTGCGTTCCGTTGCCGATCCTCGCCCTCGAAAGCGAAGGGGAGCGTGGCGAAGACGATGGAGGGAATGCCGCGCTCGTTCAGATGCTTGACCGCCTCAAGCGTGGCACCGCCGCCCGTGCCGCCGCCGAGGGCCGTGACGATGACGGCCAGGCGAACGCTTTCCAGCGATTCGTCCAGCATCTGAACGGAGTCCTCTGCCGCGAGACGCGCTGCGACGACATCACCGCCCGTGCCGCGTCCCGACAGTCGGTCGCCGCCGAGAAGGGTGAAGGGGCCGCCGGGTACGCCCGTCGAGGCATCCGTGTCGGCGATCATGAAGCGGACATCTTCGCCAAAGGCTCGGTTGATGCCACGGGCCATCGCGGCACCGGCTCCGCCAATGCCAATCAGAAGCATGGATGATGCGGCGTTCACTTGAAAAGTCCTCCAAAGATGCTCTTGAGGAAGGGCTTTTCCTCGTAGTTTCGGTAGGCGTACTGAAGAACGCCCGCAATTGTCGCAAAGGCCGCCGGAAAGGCCTCTTCCTCAAGCCCGTCCACATGAATGGGCCGCCCGATGCGGACGTTGGCACCAAGTTCGCGTTGGACGAGCGCGTCGATGTTTCGCATCGCCGCGCCGCCGCCCGTCAGCACGATGCCCGCGTGCAGGCGCGTGAGGAGGTCCTGCTCCTCAAGTGTTTCGCGGATGACGGCGAAGAGTTCACGCAAGCGGGCGTTGACGACGGTGTCGAGTGCACGGCGCGAGACCGTGCGAGATTCCATGAGAGGGGAGGAACCTTGGATCTTCACGCGGACCGATTCGCCGTCCTCGGCACCGAGCGTGGCGGAGGCCTCGTGCAGCTTTAGTTGCTCGGCTTGGCCCTGGGTCGTTTGGAAGGCGTTGGCGATGTCGTTCGTCACGTGGTCGCCGCCAACGCCAATCACGCCGGAGGCGGCCAAGTAGCCGTCCGAATAGACGGCATAGCCCGTTGAACCACCCCCGAGATCGAGCACCAGCACGCCGTTCTTCCGCTCGTAGTCCTCAAGGACGGCATCCGCCGCGCAAGTCGTGGCGAACAGCGGCTCGCGAATCTCAAGGTGGGCACCGTTGGCCGCCATCCGCGCATCCTGAATGCGGTTGTGGTCGGCGTGGATAAGAAGGGTGTTCAGTTTGAGGACGCGGCCGGCCATGCCCTTCGGGTCGGCAATGCCGCCGAGCGCATCCAGCTCATAGTCGCGGTCGACGATGTCCAGCAGTTCCCGACCCTTCGGGAGCGGCATCTGGCGGGCGTTTTCGCCGACGGCGGTGATGTCGTCCGCATTGACGCGGTCGCCCTGGACCTGAGTCATCCCCATGTACGAATCACTCTTGATGTGCTGACCCGAAATGGCGAGAAAGGCATTGCCGATCGTAATGGACGAGCCGGACTTCTCCTGCTTCTTCTCAATCTCGTGGAGGACGCTCCGAATGGATTGCGTCGCCTGGTGGATGTCGATAATCTGGCTCTTGCGAACGCCCGTCGAGGGGATTTTCGCGTGGCACGTGATGCGAAGTCGCCCGCCGGACTCGGCCTCGCCAACGGCAAGGACGGTCCGCGTCGTGCCGATTTCAAGGGCGGCGTAGATGTTGGTCATGGGGTGGGTTCCTTTGCGTAGACCGTATTGGGTTGTGTTGCGTCCCAGGTTTTGATGCCGAGGCCTGTCGAGGCTCGGATGGCTGCAAGCAGGGTTCTCAATCGGGCAACGAGGTTCTTCTGGTTCGCGGGTGTCGGTGCGTCCATTCCATCCCAGGCGATTTTGGCGATGGAATAGTTGCCGAGTGTGGCAATCAGGTAGTCGGGGTGGGTGGTGTCGACTTCCAGAATGGCGAGTTCGGAGAACTCGCTGTCCGAGGCGAGTTCGATAAGCCGCAGGGCGGCGAGCTTGCGCCCCGTCAGGCGCACGCCCCATTGTGTGGCGCGATCGTTTCGCTCGCGGATGATGGGCAGCATTTCCGTCATGTCGCGGCGAAAACAGCGAAAGGCCACGCCATCGGCATCCGCAACACAGCCTCTCTCCGCCGCTTTGCGATCCTTCAGCTTCAGCCGAACGATTGGCTGGCGCTCGACGACGGCAATTTCAATTCGGTTTGGCGGCAGACGGGTCACGGAGAGGGAGCGGATGGCCGGATTGTGCTCCAAGGCCTTTGTGCGGCAACTGTCGTAGTCGATGAGGGCGAGATTGGCGCCCTTGCGAAGGCCGAATTCCTCCGCTATGACATCCCCCTTGACGAGCCGTCCCGAGTTGACGGAGACCTGCGTGTTGGGGTCGGTGATGACGAACTGCTCAAGCCACAGGTCTCGCAACTTTGAGTAGGCAACCGCGATTCCGCAGAGGGCCGCGCCGACGAGAATCAGGGCGAGGAACGTGAGTACGCGGTGCTTGCCGGATTTCTTTTCTATCTTATTGGCCTTCATGCAATGGGATGCCTTGACCTTCCTAATGATTAGTCATGCGCGGCGGATGCGAGAATGCGGTCGCATACGCCGGCGAACGAAAGCCCCGTCCGCATGCCGGCCTTCGGCACAAGCGAGTGAGCGGTAAAGCCGGGGGATGTGTTCAGCTCAAGGACATAGCACCGACCCTGGGTCGACACGCGGAAGTCGACCCGCGTCACGCCACGGCAGCCGACGGCCCTGTAGGCATCGACGGCAAGTTTCTGCAGTTCAGTCGCGAGGTCGGACTCTTCGAGAAAGGGGTAGCGCGTTTCGTTCGACTTGTACTTCTCGTTGTATCCGTACCAGCCGCCCGGCGCGACAATCTCAATGACGGGCAGGGCCACGCCGTCGATGACGCCGACGGTCATCTCGCGCCCGGGAATGAACTCCTCGACAAGCGCGGCATCGCCCCCCCTGTGCATGGAGGCAAAGGCGGCGGAAAGGGCGGGCTTCCATTCCGCTTCGTTCGTCACCTTCGAAATTCCGACGGACGAGCCGTCGCACGGCGGCTTGACGACAACGGGCAGCGGAAGGGGACACGTTGCGGTCTCAGACCCCGCGAGTACCCACTTGGCCGTGGGAACGCCTTTCGACTCAAGGACGCGCTTCGTACGCACCTTATCCATCGCAATCTGGGAGGCCACGGCACCCGGCCCCGTGTAGGGTATCCGCCGCGTATCGAGGGCGGCCTGTACGCCGCCGTTTTCGCCCCAGCCGCCGTGAAGGGCAATGTAGACCTTGTCCACGTGCTCGGGGAGTTCGTCGAGAGAGTCGCTTTTCAGGTCAATCGGGATGACCTCGTACTTACCGAGCGAACGGAGGGCATCGGCAATGTTCTTGCCGCTCACCAGCGAAACCTCACGCTCATTCGAGGTTCCGCCCATCAAAACCACTATCTTTTCCATTTGTCCGCTATTATACCATTCTCCGCCTTTTGCGTCTACAAGTCACCAGCCGCGCAAACCCAGCCGATTGAAAAACTAAACGAAAGTTTAGTGTTGCGGCAACGAACCCAGTGACGATTCTGTCGCTGGGTTTTCGTTTACTATTTCTTGTTCGGGCCACCCCAGTTTGTCAAATAGAAACGACACCCGATAGATAAGCAGGCGGTTTCTGATTTGCCAAATACGCGACACTCAAG
>CAKTUI010000013.1 GCA_934621385.1 uncultured Kiritimatiellota bacterium | reverse complement strand
GCATCGACCTGCGCCCCAAGCCCCTCAGCAAACAAAAGCAACACCTTCAGAGTACACAGTATTTGACAAACCGAAAAGTCCCCGCCTATCTACTGGGTACACATTCTATTTGACAAACTGGGCCACGGAACACAACTCTGTATTCCATGGTTAAAACTCCGCTCCCGCTCCTCTGCGCTCTGCGTGAAACCGGTCACTCTCTCGCTTGAAATCTCCCGCAGAGTGCGCGGAGAACGCAGAATTTTTCGCGGCGGTTTTCTTTTGCCGCAAAGGTCGCAGAGGACTCAAAGATGCTGGAGAGTGGTTAGTGGTCTGTAATTGGTGATGAGTGGACACGATGCTACTCATCCCTCGCCACTCTCCACTCATCACTATCCCCCAACTCTCTGCGACCTCCGCGCTCTCTGCGGCTAAAAAACACCCTCCCCTTTCCCGCGCTTTCCGCGTATTCCGCGCCCCTCCCAAAACTCGGCGGACAAACTTTCGATCTCGACGGAAAGAGTTATCAACATCTCCCGCGAGTTCCCCCTCCCCCGCTCTGCGACCTTTGCGTCCTCTGCGGCTAACGACAAACAAACCGAAACACCAACGAAAGGAAACACAACAAATGAAACTCAGCAAGACCGAATCCGCCGCGACCTCAGCCCTCGCTATCGTCACCCGTGTCCACAACCCTGCCAAAAATGAACATTCCCAGCACAATTGCGACCGATGCAACAAGAATCCAAACTACCTTCGCCGTCATTTTTTAGTCACGCTCCTTCCGCCGATTCACGCGAAAACACTCCCGAAAGAACCCCAGCAACATCCACCCGGAGACGCTGTCCCGATCACCATTCGCCGCGTCCTGCGCGGCAATCAGCGACGTCTCGCCCAAGCCACTCACGCGTTCCGACCGGCCCGAGAGGCCGACGGCGAGGATGCATCCAACCGAAAGAAGGGCCAGAACCACCATGACCTTCGCACGGAAGACTCGCCGTGCGCGGCGAATCGAACCGACAAGCCGTTCTTCCATTCCCGAAGGCAACTGGGTCGCCCCAACGCTCCTTCGTACCTTATTCGCAAGAATCGAATCGATTTCACTCTCGTTCATGCACTCACCATCTCCTTTTTCTTTGACAGCCGCGCATAAAGCGCCGCTCGGGCATTGTAAAGGCGTGATTTGACCGTCCCCTCCGAGAGGTTCAGGATGCGGGCGATTTCTCCGATGGACAGGTCCTCAAAATAGCGCAAGACCACCACCTCCCGCAACGGTTCCGAAATGCCGCGAACGGCCGCCCGAACGGCATCCGAATCGCACGACTCCAGAACCGCCATGATGCTCGGCGAGCACATCTCGGGCAGGTCGCACGGAGCACCAACCGGGATGACCTCGGCCTTCCGCTTGCGAAGGTCCATCCGCCGAAAGTTCAGCATAATCACATAGAGCCAACTGAAGAAATCGGACTTCGGCTGATAAAGCCCAATCTTCTTGATGGCCTGGTCAAATGACTTGTAGACAAGCTCCTCCGCATCCGAGTCGTTCGGGCAAAGCAAAACCGCCGCGGCGAAAAGGCGGTTCCCGTACTCGGAAACGAGCCTCTTCGCCCCGCGTTCCCTGTCTTCTCTAATCGCCTGCCAGACTTCCATCGAGGGTACGAATCATCTACTCTTCTTTCTAAAAGGGTAAATGCCGACCCGATGAAAAAGGTTCACTCGAATTGGTAGCGTCAGTACGACCGTCCCTCACTTCGGGCAAGATAGTTGTCAATGGCGTGCTGGAGAACCCGCTCCCCACCCGGTGTCGGGTAGTTTCCGGTGAAATACCAGTCGCCCGTCGTCATCGGGCACGCCTTGCGCAAGTTCGGCATCGACTGGAAGATGACATCCACCTTGGCCTTCATTTCCGGGGGTGTCAGCAGCGCGGCAATGGCCTTCGAAAGTTCCGACAGCGGAATCGCCGCGTAGGCTGCACGGAGGGCATCGGGGTTGCGCGGCACATCGTCCCGGCGCAACTTCAGGAGCGCCTTGAAGGCAACAAGTTCGCCAAGGGACGACATATCAATGCCATAGCAGTCAGGATAGGCGATAGGCGGTGCCGACGAGACGACGACGATGCGCTTCGGGGCGAGGCGATCCAGCATCGGAAGAATCGCATTGCGCATCGTATTGCCACGGACGATTGAATCGTCCAGGACGACGAGCGTATCCACACCCGGCTTCACCAGCCCATAGGTGACATCGTAGACGTGCTTGTAGAACTCACGCCGTGCGGCGGCATCCGCAATGAACGTGCGGAACTTCGCGTCCTTGACGGCAATCTGCCCAAAGCGGACCGGTTGACCCTCGGCAAGACCTTCCGTCCAAAGGGCCTCCAGAAGGCCGTGGAAGGCAACCTGAGCCGAATTCGGGATGTAACTGAAGAACGTGTGCGCAAAGTCGTAGTTGACGGCCTCCAGAATGGGCTTGGCAAGTGCCGCGCCGAGAGCCTTGCGCTCACGGTGAATATCCGCGTCATTGGCGCGCGAAAAGTAGATGCGCTCGAAGACGCAACTGCGCTTCTCGGCCGGTTCAAGAATCTTCTCGAATCGGACATCCCCTGCCGGCGAAACAATCATCGCCTCGCCCGGGACGAGTTCGCGGACATCATCCGTCCCACAATTGAACGCCGCCTGGATGGCCGGGCGTTCCGAGGCGGCGACGGCGACCTCGTCATCCACATAGCAATAGCCCGGGCGGATTCCATGTGCGTCGCGAATCGCAAAGCTCCACCCATCCGCCGTCATGCCACACAGGGTAAAGGCCCCGTCCAGGCGCGGCAAAAGTGAACGAAGTGCCGCGACCAGAACCTTCTCGCGGTCCTCCTCGCCCTTCATCTCGGCTTCCAGCATGCACGAGGCGAGCCACTCGCAGATGAGATAGCCGTCCGCCTGCGACTCGGGGAACTTGCCGATGTCGATATAGGCCTGGAACATCTCGTGCGTGTTCGTCAAGTTGAAGTTGCCCGCGAGGAAGAGCGTCCGCTTCAGGCGCGGCGACTTGTGGACGAACGGATGGCAGAAGCTGACGTCCCCCTTGCCGTACGTCGCATACCGAAGGTGTCCGAGGAACAAGGTCTCACCAAGAAATCGCCGACGGGCAATCTGAGACAAAAGATCCGCCAGCGGATTCTCCACGGCGGACTTCAGAATATGATAAGCGCTCGAACCTGGTTCGGGTTCGAGCGTGAGGGCGGCCGCACCGGCCCCATCCTGTCCGCGATTGTGCTGCTTCTCCAGCAGGAGCGAGAGCTTCGTCCCGCCAAAATCGGCAACCCCGTACTTCTCGCGGTAAAAGGCGGCACGCTTGCGCAAGCGCAAGAGCGTCACCGCACATTCGTGTTTGATTTGATCCGACATTCGGAACTCCAACACGCATTAGTACAGGAAGAGCATCTCCCGATACTTCGGCAGGGGCCACTTCTCGTCCGCGACAATCTTCTCCAGGTTGTCCACGGTCGTGCGCAAGGCCGTCATCGCCGAGAGAATCTCAGCAGGCTCGACCTTCGAAATCGCGGCCTCAAGTTCCGCGCACTGCGTCTTGATGGCATCCAGCCCCGCGCCCAGCTTCACGAGATCGTCGTGAACCGAAGCCGTGCCAGACGCGATGCCACTCGCATTCGCCTCGGCGAGTGCCGCGAGCGCCTCGCGATACTCGGCCTTGACGGCGGGCGTGACCAATGTCCGCGCAATGTCGAGCGCACAGTTGCCCTCGATGACGACCTTGGTCGTGTAGTCCTCAAGCGCAATCTCGTAGCGCGACGCAAGCTCACGCGCACTGAACACGCCCGCCTTCTCGAAGACCGCGACATTCTCCTTCACGGCGAACGCCTTGAGCGCCTCCGGGGTCGTCGCCGCATTCGGCAGACCGCGCTTGGCGGCCTCGGCAAGCCAGTCGGCCTTGTAGCCGTCACCGTTGAAGAGGATGCGCTTGTGGGTCTTGATGATGTCCTGCAGAATCTTCTGGAGGGTGGAGTGGAACGCGGCGGAATGCTTGCCTGGTTCGACCTTGCCGACGACACCCGCCTTCTCAAGTTCGCCCGCAATGCGATTGAACGCCTCGCCAACGATGGTGTTCAGGACGACATTCGGAGCCGAGCAGGAGGCCGATGAACCAGGCGCACGGAACTCGAACTTGTTTCCGGTGAAGGCGAACGGCGACGTACGGTTGCGGTCGGTCGCGTCCTTCGGCAGGGCCGGGAGCGTGTCGACGCCAATCTTCATCATGCCGGCGTGTTTCGAGCGCTTCGGCTCGCCCTTCTCCAGCTGCGAGATGACATCCGCGAGCTGATCGCCGAGGTAGATCGAGATGACGGCCGGCGGTGCCTCGTTCGCACCCAGTCGGTGGTCGTTACCAGCGCTCGCCACAGATGCACGCACGAGGTCGGCGTGCTTGTCGACCGCCTCGATGACAGCGCACAGGGTCGTCAGGAAGATGGCGTTCTGGTGCGGATCGTTGCCCGGATTGAGCAGGTTCACGCTACCGTAGGCGACCGACCAGTTGTTGTGCTTGCCCGAACCGTTGATGCCGGCAAACGGCTTCTCGTGGAGGAGGCAGACGAGTCCGTTGCGGTCGGCGACCTGACGGAGAACTTCCATCACGAGCATGTTGTGGTCGCAGGAAAGGTTCAGCTCCTCAAACATCGGGGCCAGTTCGAACTGGGCCGGTGCGACCTCGTTGTGACGCGTCTTGGCCGGAATGCCGAGCCGCCAAAGCTCCTTCTCAACCTCGTTCATGAAGTTGAGGATGCGGGCCTTGATCGTTCCGAAGTAGTGGTCCTCAAGCTGCTGGTGCTTCGCCGAGGGCGCACCGAACAGCGTCCGCCCCGTCATCACGAGGTCGGGACGCGCCAGGTAGAACGCCTTGTCGATGAGGAAGTACTCCTGCTCCGGTCCGAGCGTAATCGTGACAGGCGCATCGTCCTTGCCGAAGCACTTCATCAGACGCTTCGTCGCCGTCGAGAGGTACTGCATCGAGCGAAGGAGCGGTGTCTTCTTGTCGAGAGCCTCGCCCGTATAGGCACAGAAGGCCGTCGGAATACAGAGCGTTGCACCGTTGCCATGGCGCTTGATGAACGCCGGCGAAGTCGGATCCCACGCCGTGTAGCCACGCGCCTCAAAGGTCGAACGGATGCCGCCCGAAGGGAAGCTCGACGCATCTGGCTCGCCAACGATGAGGTTCTTGCCCGAAAAGGCCTGCACGGGCTGGCCGTCCTTAATTTCAAGGAAGGCATCGTGCTTCTCGGCCGTCGAACCCGTCAGCGGCAGGAACCAGTGGGTGTAGTGGGTCGCGCCGCGATCCATCGCCCAGTGGCGCATCGCATGGGCAACTTCGCCCGCAATCGAAGGGTCGAGCGGCTGGCCGCCGTCAATCGTCGCAAGGAGCTTCTTGCAGGTATCCTTCGAGAGGTACTTCTTCATCGTCTCACGCGTGAAGACATCCTCGGCGTAGGCGATGTCCTTGTCTTCAACCGCCGTCGCCGCGCAGGGTTCCGGGGCCTTGAGCGCCGCAACGCTCTTCGTCGCGGCCAATCTGGCGCAGTTGCTCATCTTCGTTATCCTTTCGATTCACCGTCCGAACCAATCGAACGGCTCACGCCAAAGCAAAAGCAGAAGCCGTGCCAACGACACGTTTAAGGCTGCCACCCACATGAGGAAACGCCGAACTGAACCAAAAATGTAAACCCCTTCCGCGTCCTTTACACGGGACGCACAACGTACGCACGCCGCCTATCGCCGCATGGAAAAGGCTGCCAAAAGGATAGCCACAAAGCCACAAACGGCCCACAGGTCGGGAACCTGTGCAAAGAAGACAAACCCGAGAAACGAGGTGAAGATGACATTTGAATAGTCGAAGACGGCAATTGACCGTGGCTCCGCCCAGCGGTAGGCCGCCGTCACGCCGAACTGCCCAATCGCCGCGCCGCAGCCCGCCCCCAGTAAAATTAGTAGCTGCGCGACCGTCATCGGGGTGTAGTCAAAGAAGACGAACGGCAACGCGGCAAGGCATGAGAATGCACTGAAGAAGAAGACAATGACGGAACCTTCCGTTCCCAATCGTCCGAGCTTGTGCACACAGGCGTAGGCAAAACCGGCACCGATTCCGCCTATCAGTGCCCAAACGGAAGGCCCGTGCAGGTCGGTCGGCTTCATGACGAGAACCGCCCCAAGAAAGGCCACCACGAGGCAGATCGCCTGCCGCCGGGAGACGCGCTCCCCCATCACAAGCCAGGCGAAGAGGACCGTAAAGAATGGAGCTGTCTTGTTGAGCGTCATTGCCTCCCCGAGAGGAATGCGCGACAGCGCGTAGAAATTCGCAAAGATGCCGACCGTTCCGGCAAGGCTCCGAAGGATGAGGTAGAACCACTGCCGCCCCGAAAGGCGACCGATTGTCGAAACGACCGTTCCCGACGGCTCGTGCTGACGCACAAAGACAAACCCGGCGATGAGAAGCGCAATGGCATTGCGGAAGAAACTCTTCTGGAAACTTGAAAGTCCCGCCCCGTAGTCATCGCACAGGCGCACGAAGAACGCCATCAGTGCGAAACCGAAGGAACTGACCAGGATGCAGGCAATTCCCCGCAGACGATTGCCCGACCCGCTCATTCCTCGAAATCGAGCGAAGGAGCGACATCCAGCGCAAACGCCGCCGCGCCCGTCTTGTTCCGCCGATAGTAGGCAAGCCCGGCAATCATTGCACCATTGTCTCCGCAGTACTTTGGCTTGGCCATCAGGAGCCGCACACCGGCACGTTCCGCCACCTGTGCAAGGACCGTCCGAAGTCGGGAGTTCAGCGACACGCCACCGCCGACAATCAGCGCCCGGTAGTTGCGACGACGCAGGGCATGCGCCGTACGGTCGGCTACGACCTGCACAATCGCCTCCTGATACGAGGCGACGATGTGCGGAATCTCACCCTCCACCGCGAGTTTCTCGGCACCCCCGTGCTGCTGGACATAGCGCAAAAGCGCCGTCTTCAGCCCGGAGAAGGAGACGCAGAGATCGGCATCGAGTCCAGCCAGGGCCGTCACACCCTCACGCGGCCGTCCCTTCGGAAACGGCAGCAGGTTGGCAAGCCCGTACTCCTTTGAGATTCTGTCCACCTTCGGCCCGCCCGGATAGCCCAGTCCCAAGAGCTTAGCCGCCTTGTCAAACGCTTCACCGGCGGCATCGTCAAGCGTCTGCCCCACAATTGCATACTTGCCGTAGGCTGGCAGGTCGAGCCAGGTAGTGTGCCCACCCGAAATGGCCAGTCCAAGCGCCGGCATGAAGTCATGCGGATCCAGAGCGGGAACCGTTGCCTCATCGGTGGCATCCACGAGAAACGGTGTGTGCAGGTGGGCCTCGATGTGGTTGATGCCAATCAGGGGAATCCCCATCGAAAGCGCCAGCCCTTTCGCCGCGTTCAGTCCAACCGTCAGCGCCGGGGAAAGGCCTGGGCCATATGTGACGGCCACAGCATCAATCTTCTCATCCGAAACGCCGCGAAACTGCTCAATCGCCGTGCGAATGACCTCGCTAATCTTCTCCACATGCGCACGGGACGCAATCTCTGGAACAACGCCCCCGTACGGTACGTGCAGGGGAATCTGCGTGTAGACCACATTGGAAAGAACCGTCCGCCCATCCTTCACGACGGCCGCCGCCGTCTCGTCACAACTCGTCTCGATGCCAATGATGTTCATCTCTTACTCTTGTCTTACGCTTAATCCCAGAACTTCCACCACGAGCGTTCCTTCGGCTTTACGCCGCCCGAGTCCCGGTACAGTTCCCGGATTCGATTCGTTCCAGCCGTCTCGGGATCCTGAACCAGTTCACGACGATTGAAGTCGATTCCCGCCGGCACGGACCAGAATTCGCTGCGGATGAAGTTGTCGGGATCCACCCGGTGCAGGACGACGACCTCGCCCGTCGGCATGATGGAAATCACGGGTTTCGTAATCTTCATCATTTCACCGAGGTCGACCGTCATCCACTTTCGGTCACTCGTGCCCGAATCCCGCGCCGTCAAGAAGAGGTGCTCGCGTCCACCACGACTCCAGGTCAACAAGTCAAACTCACGCCGAAGCCCCATGTGGTTCGAGAACATCTGCAAGGCACCACCGATGCGCATTCCCGGGACAATGTCAAACGCCCGCATCTGCCCCTCGAAACGCGTCCCTGCATGGACGAGCACGGGGCGCGCCAAGTAGCGACCCGGTGTGCGCAACCCATAGTAATCCGCAAGAAAAGTCTCCAGTTTCTGTCCCTCGTTCGGCTTCAGGTAAAAGGGCGAGACATGGGCCGTATCCGAAATCCGCTGCAACTGGCTGCGGTCGGAGGAACGGAAAACCTCGATAAACAGGCGATCCGGCGAATCCTTTCGTCCGACGCTAACGGTCACCGGCGAAACGTTGACAACATCAACAACGCCGCGGACGCGCTCCCCGACGACACTGTCACCAAAATCCAACCGCAAGTCGACGGTAATCTCACTCGCCGGCACAGCCGATGCTGTCGTCGCCAACAAAGCAAAAGCCAATCCACAAAGTCCCGACCAGGCAATTCGTGCAACCATCAGTCTCCAACCTCCAATTTGAGTCCGTCATAAGCCGGCTCGACACCGGGCGGAAGTTTCCTCAGCCATTCCTCATGGCTGAAATCGTGGCACATGTGCGTCAAATAAGCCCGCTTCGGGCCAATACGCTCGATGTAACCGAGCGCATCGGCAAGGCTGAGATGCGTCGGATGGAATCGCTCGCGCAGGCAGTTGAGCACGAGCACATCCACGCCCTTCATTTTGGCGATCGTCTCGTCCGGAATCGTGTGGCAGTCGCTGATGTACGCCAGCTTGCCGCCAATCAGATATCCGCAACAAGGAAAGCCATGTTCCACAACTAGCCGTTCAACCGTCAGCCCGCCAATCGAAAATGGCGCGGCGTTGTCTACGAAATGAATCATCGGGCGGAAGAGCCCAAGTGCATTCGCCGTCTCCCCAATGTATGGAAAGATGCGGTGCATCTGCGCAATCGTCTCCTGCATCGCAAAGCAACGCATCGTCGCCCCCACAATCCGGAAGTTCCGACCATTCGCCCCCGGCTCATCCGGCGCACAGGGAACAGTGCGCCCGTTGATGGTATTGAAGCGGCGGACATCGTCAAATCCAGCCACATGATCCATGTGCGCATGGGTCAACACGACGGCATCCACCTTGTCGATTCCGTGCTCAATGGCCGCGAGGCGCATTTCGGGTGGCGTATCAATTAAAAAACCGACACGGTCCGTCCGTACATAGGCCCCGCACCGCCGACGCTTGTCCCTCGGGTCGGACGATGTGCAGACCGAGCACGAGCACCCGATCTGCGGTACGCCGACGCTCGTTCCCGTCCCCAGGAATCTGAAGGAGAACTTCACGCCTTCTTTTCCGGCATCTTGCCCGTGGTGAAGTACTGCTCGACTTCCTCAAGCGTCCGTCCCTTCGTCTCGGGCAGGAAGAACGCCGCCGTGACGAAGTAGATGACCGTAAAGCCGGCGAGGACAAAGAAGACCGTGCCGTTATCGTTCGTCGCCGCACACCACTTCGGGAAGACCGTAGCGATGCCAGCCGAAACACCCTGGTTGATGATCATCGCAATTGCCATGCCGTTGGCGCGGATGCGCGTCGGCATCAGTTCGGTGAGTGCCAACCAGACGCAAACGCCCGGTCCAACCGCATAGAAGCCAATGAACATGAAGAAGAAGACTGTCGCGAGAACACCCGTCGTCAACGACGCGGCAACCCATCCCTTCGAAATGGCGAGGAAGATGGCACCCACACCACAAAGCCCGATGATAATGCCGCTCGTACCCAGTTTCAGGAGGAACTTGCGTCCCTTCTTGTCCACGAGCGCACAGGCGACGACCGTCATCACACAGTTCACAATCTTGATGGCAACATCCGAAATGTTTGCGAATGCACCATGCATACCCGTCTTCTGGAAAATCGTCACCGTGTAGTTCAGCACGGAGTTGATGCCCGTCGTCTGGTTGCAGGCGAGAATCACCACTGCGAGGATGAACGGAATGACATACTTCTTCTGAAGGAGCGTATCCGTTGCAGCCGCGTTCTTTGCCTTCTCGACAGCGGCGGCCTCGTCGGCAGCAATCATCTCGTCAAGAATCTCCTTTGCCTTCGCCTCACCATTGTTCGCCGCGAGCGAGGCAAGCGCCTCCTCCTTGCGCCCCTTACGGTAGAGCCAGCGCGACGACTCCTTCAGTCTGAACGCCCCAATGAAGAGCACAAAACCGGGGATGCACGAAATCAAGAAAATCAACTGCCACGCATGTACCCATGACCGCACAGTCTCCACCGGGAACCAGGCCTTAATCATTGAGAAGGTCACCCGCTTCATATCGGCAATCTTCTTGCCATCCTTGTCCAATTTCGGCTTCGAATGACCCGATTCATCAAGAATGTAAACAGGCGTTTCATCCTTACTCCAGACCAATTCGCCCTTCTCATTCTTCGCCTGCTCGTAAGCGACGATGCCATTTTCTATCGCCTTGGCATCAACAGCACCCTTTGCATCTCCGAAGAGACACGTAATCGCAAAGCCAATGACCGCAACAAACACGAGACCGATTGTGAGCAGGAGCTGGAACATACCCGTCCCCTTGCCACGCGAATCGGCATCCAAGCACTCGGCAAGATACATCGGGACAATGACACCGAAGAGTCCCGCCGCCGCGCCCTGCAAGGCACGACCACAGACCATCATCCAGAAGTTTCCGCCCTCAAAAAAGCCAGAAGCGCAGATGACGGGAATCGAAATCAGGAAGAGAAGTGCCGAGGCGATAATCATGCGCTTGCGACCAAACCACTCGGCAAACAACCCCGCAACGAGCGAGGACGGCAGCGAACCCCACAACGCCATGCCGACAATCCAGCCTATCTGGTCCTGATTGAATGTTGAAGTTCTCTCAATGTACGGCAAGGCCGCGGCAATCACGCCGACATCCACACCGTAGAGGAGGCCGCCCAGCCCCGCCATGATGAGCAAAAACTTCGCATAACCTTTAACCGTCATTATTTTGTCCTCCGAATTGCCTGTTTGAAATCGCCACTGCCGCCCGAAACGGGCGCAGAGATGTCCGCGTCAAGAACCTCGACCTGCTCGGAATCAATCCAAAACTTGATCTTACGGCCCCGAACGACCTGATCCTCAACCTTTGACTCGTCACGAATCTCCGCCGGACGCTCCGCCCAACCGTACAGGACGACCATTCCCCCCTCCTTGTAGTAGGAGACTTTCGAGCCGTAGGCGCGACGCGTCTCATTTGTCATCGCGACATTCCCGATAGCAACAATGCGCCGGAGGTCATTCGTTCCAGACGTAAACACATAGGCCTTGTCCGCATGTAGCTGATACTGCTCGTCATCCACATAGACATTCTTGTCAAAGAAAATCACACCCTCCTTGCGGTCGTAGTAGGTCGTGGCAGAGGTAATCCGCGCCGGACGCCCCGTGAGGGCCTTCGCCTCCGCCTTCGGCACAACGCGTTCAAGTCGTTCGCGTCGTTCACGCTCCTCCGCCAACTTTCGCGTCAATTCCTCGTTCTGCTCTGCCAAGTCGGTGTTCTTCGCTTCAAGAATTCCGCCGCGTGTCTCCAACCGCTGGTTCTCTTCCTTCAGCTTCTCAACCGCCGCGACATCCTGAACCACCTTCTCAACGACGCTTGTCACGGGACGCGCAACCTCAACCAGTCGCTCGACCGTATTGGTCACGACGTGCTCGACGACAACCTCAACTGGTTTCTCAACGATTCGTTCGACAACATTGGTCACCGGACGCTCCACTTCGCGCACCTTTTCGACCAAGTTGGTGACGACCTTCTCAACAGCCACTTCAACGGGGCGTTCCACGACATTGGTCACGACAACAGGCGGCACAACCACCGCCGCTCGCCGTTCAACAGTCACCTTCGGGGCCGAATAGCCCCGTTCGAGAACGGACGGTTGCCGCGCCGGCTTGTGCTCTTCGGGCGGCAGAAGGTCAAAGAGGTCAAGCCCCTCAGCAAAAACAGGCGTTGCCAGACCAATTGCAAGAAAACAACAGAATACATTCAGGCCCATGGTTCAATATCCTTTAGGAGCGGATGCTTCAGGTCCTTCTCGCTCAGGAGAAAGGGCCTGCCCGGATTCGGATACTCAATCCCCAACGCCGGGTCGTCAAACTTCAGCCCCCGTTCCGAGGCCGGATTGTAGAAATTGTCACACTTATAGGAAAAAATCGTCTCGTCCTCCAGGACCACAAAACCATGGGCAAACCCACGCGGAATGAAGAACTGCCGCCCATTCTCGGAGGTCAACTCGCAGGCAACATGACGACCGAATGTCGGGCTGCCCTTGCGAATGTCAACGGCGACATCCCAGACCGCCCCACGAATCACCCGCACAAGCTTCGCCTGCGCGAATTCGCCCGCCTGCCAGTGAAGTCCACGCAAAACGCCGCGCGAACTCATCGACTCGTTATCCTGAATAAAGTCAGCACAAATCCCTGCCTCGCGATAACGCCGAACGTTGTACGTCTCCTGAAAGCTTCCCCGCGCATCACGGAAGATTTGCGGCTCGACAATCTTGACGTCCGGAATTTCAGTTGGTCTGACTTGCATGGCAGGGATTATACCATATATTACTTGCTGATGCCGAAGCGGTACTCCGTGCGACTACGGAAGGTCTCGCCAGGGCGGAGAACCGTCGACGGAAACTCGGGATGGTTCGGCGAATCAGGGTAGTGCTGGGTCTCAAGTGCCACGCCCGCAAACGGACAGAGCGTCTTCCCGGCCGCCTTGGCCGCCAAATTCGTCGTCATGTTCTGCGCCCCATACATCTGGAGGCACGGCTCGGTCGTCCAGATTTCGAGTGCCCGACCCGAAAGTGGATCGCGCATACGAGCAGCCGGACGCAGGTCGCCCATCTTCCCGCGAAGGACAAAATTGTGGTCATACCAGTTGTCCATGGGGGCAAAGGCCTTTTCGGCGACCATCAGCCGCGCCTTCGCACCAATCTTGCGCATCACGATGAAGTCAAGTCCCGTACCCTTGACGGGCGCATTCTGGGTTGGAATCAACCCCGCATCCGTCTGCGTATATTCGTCCGCAAAAATCTGCAGCTCCTGATCCAGCACATCTCCGCTCGACTCTCCGGCAAGATTCCAATAAGAATGGTGCGTTAGGTTGAGGACGGTCGGCTTATCCGTCGTTGCCTCATAGTCGATTGTCCAGCGGTTGTCCGCGCTCACGCGATAGGTCACCGTCGCCGTCACCGTTCCTGGCAACCCCATCTCACCATCCTTCGAGACGTAGGCGAAAGCGATGCCCGTCTCCTTTTCCGTCGAGAAGGATTCCGCCTTCCAAATCTTCGTATCCCAACCTTCCGGGCCACTGTGCAGGTTGCAGTGCCGCGCCGCCTTGTTCTCATTGATTGGCATCTGGTACTTGACACCATCCAGAGTAAAAGTTCCGTTGGCAATGCGGTTGCCAAAACGTCCGATGATCGTACCAGCGGAGAAACCATTCCGCTCGTATTCGCCCGCCGTATTCCATCCAAGCGTCACGTCTGCCAAATTGCCGAACCGATCTGGGGCATAGGCACGCACGAGACGTCCGCCATAGTCCGAGACATCCAAGATGAGGCCATTTCCACTATCAAGACGCCAGATATGCGTCTCGCGGCCATCTGAAAGCGCGCCAAACGGCAAAGGACCCGAAACGGAAACCGCCGCCTGAGCCGACGATCCGACCAACAAGCCCGTCAAAACGGGAAAAGCAAGCATCAATCGTTTCATAACGCTTATTTTAGCATTTCCGTGGAAGGGCTGCAACCGACCAAAGCGTCCCGCGCATGCGCCGCAGTTTGCCATAATAAACGACACCCAACTTTGAGAAGACCTTGAGTGTCGCGTATTTGGCAAATCAGAAACCGCCTGCTTATCTATCGGGTGTCGTTTCTATTTGACAAACTGGGGCGCCTGACTTCCCTGCCTGCAATTCATACGCGCCCTAACTGAAACTTTGCTGAGTTCTACCCGCAACTCGCAAAAGTTCCAGTTGACACAACATCAAAACGCCGCGCCAGGCGGCATCTCCCCAAAAAAGACGCGGACTTCTGCCGCGTGACTGCGCCCCTTCCTATGGAATCGACTCCCACGAACTCGACTTCCAGCCCCAAGTGAAAGGTGTCATACGCGTCGGGCCAGACGACAACTGGACGTTGGTAAGAACGAGATTTGTCACGGACTGCACCTCCAATGGATTTGGCGCGGCAATTCGCCCCGTAATATCCTCAAGACGCATATTCACAAGCGGCGTTTCCGCCGTCCCCTTGAGGACAATTGGCTTGGTGGCCTCAATGCGCAGATTCTTCAAGGTGACATTTCCGAATTCACCAAGCGTAATCGACGGCTCAACATTGAAGAAGATTGGCGATCCCCGAACGAAAATGACACAATCCTCAATCACCAGATTGGACATTCGGCAACTTCCCCGCGTCCCTTCCTGCAGATAATGCAACGGATGCTGTGAGAGAATGCCATTATTCCCCGTAATGCACAACTTATGGAAGTAACCGTTTCGAATCGTCCCATCCGATGGACACCCCAAGCGAATGGCCTGACAGGAACTATCAAGTGAGCAATTCACGACCTCAAGGTCCTCGCACAGATCCGAATCACCATCGGGGCTGCGATTGGCGCGCATCACGATGCAATCGTCACCCGTCACAATCGTCGAATCGGCGACTCGCATCCGCTTGCAGCCGTCGAAATGGATTCCATCGTTGTTAATCATCCGCTGGTCTCCAACGATTGTGATGCCGCGAACATCGATATCCTCACACATCCGGAGCCAGAATGTCCACCCGGGGCTGTCCTTAAATGTCACGCCTGAAAAGCGGATCTTTCGACATCCCCAGAACTGCACCATGCGTGTACGGGGATGCGCCGGCTTACGGAAGTGTTCCCCCGGCGGAACATTCCGATCATAGAACAAGGGACCCTGTCCATCAATCGCTCCTTCACCCGTAATGGAGACATTTTCACCCCCCAAGCAGACAAGGAAGGCCTTTTTCGAGCGCTCAGGTGCCTTTTTGATGCGTGGATCGTCAATGTCATCGTAGTCATCGGGCAAGGCCGAACCCCGAAGCACCGCGTTCTTGGTCAAGTGAAGATCGACACCACTGCGCAAGTAGATTGTGGCACTCTCATAGAGTCCGTTCGTCAGCGTGACGCGTCCGCCCCCCTCCTTCGCAACAGCATCAATTGCCCGCTGAATTGCCGCGCCCGTCTTTTCAAGAACCACCACCTCTCGCGCCTGACAGACGAAGCCAGCAATTCCCACTGCAATCAAAAACAACAACCTCATCGAAACATCTCTCTTTCGCTCATTTCACGGACTCAAGTCGTTCAAGCAAAGGACGGATGAACGACTCGTCAACTTCCATTCCCAAGTGGATGGTCAGTTTATTACCACCATGGAAATCGCTACCCGCTGATGTCAAGTAGCCGAGCCTCAGTGCGATTCGCGTGAATTCAATGTTCTCCTGCGTGGTATTCGCCTGATAAACCGACTCCACGCCATCCAAGCCCACCTCCCGAAGACGCGCCAATTCTCGCGCCGCCTTCTCATAGTCCGGACCAACACATTTCCAGTCCTTCCCCCAGTACTTGGGATGCGCCATGATGGCGAGTCCACCCGCCTCGTGAATCACCCGAAAAGAGTCCTCTTGGGAGGGATGCCAACGGTCTTCATAGCAACGCGTTGCTGGTGGTGAAAGCGGTGTCAAATAGTTCTCAAACGCCGTTTTGACATCGGACGCATATTGGTGGTCAACCAGCCATCGGGCGAAATGCGGACGGGCAAGAACATCCCCATGCGCATAAGAGGCGATATCATCCGCCTCAATCTCAATGCCAATCCGAGCAAAATTCTCCCGAATGCGCTCGTTTCTCGCATTGCGTCCATCAAGGACACGCTGAAGAAAGTTTCGAAGCCCCGGATGACGCGGATTCACGCCAATTCCAAGAAGATGGAACTTGTCAAATCCAGCCCCAGGTTCAATTGACAATTCGATCCCGGCAAACCGCCGCACGGGTTCTTCTTCAGCCAATGGTTCGTCCAGAAACTCTTCAACGCCATCGCAGTTGTCATGATCCGTCAGAGCCATTGCCCTGAAACTCCGTCCCCTACGGGCGAGGTCGCCCGGCGAAAACGTGCCATCACTCGCCGTCGAATGAACATGGAAGTCAACCAGCATGAATCGCCTCGGACAGAAGATTGACCCAAGCCGCCAGCCTCTCGCGCGTGTCGCATTCAACGATCAGCCTCAGATACGGCTCCGTATTCGACTTCCGCACATTGATCCACCCTTCGGCGTACTCAATGCGAATACCATCCATCTCACTGCGCGAAAGTTCCGTCGGCAGGTTGCGACGAGCCGCCGCGAGGACTCGCTCAATGGCCGCGTCCTTATCCCCAACCTTGAAATTTACCTCGCCCGAATTGGCATAGCGATCACAAATCGAAGCCATCATCTGGGAGAATGACACGCCCTTCGATTTCGCCTTCGCAATCTCACCAAGAATGCGCAAGGCCGCCAGTACGCCCGAATCGCACCCGAAGAATTCCTTGAAGTAGTAATGCCCCGCCAATTCGCCACCACAAATTGCGTCAATCTGACGCAAAATCGGCTTGGCAAACGCATGGCCGACCGGAACCATAACAGGTTCACACCCAAGTTCACGAATCGCCTCAATCGCCCCACGCGAAGTCCGAACATCGTGTATGACTTTCGGACGTTCCCGCAGCACATCCAAACCCATGACATTCAAGGTGGCCTTGGCCACCACAGGAACCAGATAATCGGGCTGAACAAATTCGCCGCGCTCGTCAACGAACATACAGCGATCCGCATCCCCATCAAAAATGATGCCGCAATCAAGCCCCCGCTCCCGCACAAGGGAGGTGATTTGCTCCCTTGCCTCAGCCTTCAGCGGATTCGGCGCATGGCAGGGAAATCGTCCATCCAACGTATCATTGATTATCACCGCACCGGGGAAAAGCTGCCGAGCCAGAATGGAAGACATCCCATTCGAGCAATCCACCGCGTACTTAAGATCCGCAGTTTCCGTCAAGACTGGCCCGTGCTCCCATTGCCATGCAATATACCGCGAAAGACCATCCAAATGGCGGACTTCGGATGGTTTTCCAAGGGCTGGCCCGTCCACCGCACCGCCATTGACAATCCGCTCCACTTCATTCAGCCCATCCGCATAGCCAACCGGAAGAGCCGTTCGCTTTGAGACCTTGAGACCATTGTCCGTTGGCGGATTATGGGAGGCCGTAATCATCACCGAGCCATCAAAACCATCCTCCTCCGTAAAGAAATAGACCATTGGCGTCGTACAGAGCCCGAGATCCGTCACCTCGGCAGCACCCGAGTCCATCAAGCCTCGCAGAAGAGCCTCATGGACAACTGGCGAACTTTCGCGGCAGTCACGCCCAATCAACCAACGCCCGCCCCCAACAACACGCGGCAATGCACGGCCGATGCCATAAACAGTTTCGGGGCCAAAATCGGCCCCGAATGTCCCGCGCATGTCATAGGCCTTGAAAAATCCCATGGCAAACCGTTCCTTTCCGCTTACTTGAGCAAATCGCCCGCATCCTTCTCAAGTTCGGCCTTCGCATCTGGGTCGGTATTCTTCTCCGCCTCATCAATCGCCGCCAGATAGTGAGCTTTCGCTTCGGCACGAAGCGAGGCCGAAAGATTCGTGTTCCCAATGTCTGCGGCAAGTTCGGACATACGCTTCTTATTGCGGGCAAGAAGACCGTTCTTCGTCCATGTAATGCCCGTGCAAGGATCGGCCTCGCCTTTCGCATTCTCATCCTTGACAAGGGTCTCGACGAAGACTCCAAACTGCTCAAGAGCTGTCGCCTTATCCCCATTCTTCAGTGCGGCATGGGCACGGATCTTCGCCTTCGCGCCCGACTTCCACGTCTCGCTGTAGTCAGGCAACTCGTCAATCAGGTTTGCGGCCTTCTCGTACTCGCCAATGAGAAAGGCACCATCAAGACGACGCTCGAAAAGCATGCGCGCCATGTCAGGGCTACACTTCTTGGAGACTTCCTCCATCTCGGCCAGGACACGCCGGAGCTCCTCGCAGGCCGCCACATCGGGCGAACCATCCCCAGCCTCCTTGTAATACGTGCGCAGACACTGCGCACCCGCCTTGTCCGCCTCCGCACGAACACGATCCGTATACCGACGATAACCGAAGATCGCCGCGACGGTAACGAGGATGACAACGAGAACAATGCCAACAAGTGTATTTTCTTTCATGGCGATATTGTATCACAATCTTTGGCAATTTGTCTTCGCAAATCTTCAATCTTCTCAAATTTTCTTTCGCCGCGTATGAACCGAACCATCTCCACAGATGCCGAATCACCCAACTGCGGCCATTCACCTTCGACCTTTTCAAGGACATGCACCTCAAGCATTGGCTCGGGCCAGGCCATTTGCCCCATCGTTGGCGCAAGCCCAAAATTGGCAACTGCCCGCCGTCCCAGAAGCCGAACCTCGTATACACCATGCGGCGGACGCTGCAACCCGTCCCCGATTCGGACATTGACTGTCGGAAAGCCAATCTGTCGCCCCATGCCCTTGCCGCGCACAACCGTACCACGCATCTTCCAGGAATGGCCCAGCATCGCATTCACCGCCTCAATCCGTCCCTCTGCAATTGCAGCTCGGATGCGCGTCGACGAAATGGGCAAGCCCTCGTAGTCCGCATACGAAACAACTTCTGCGTCAATTCCGTGCGCCCTTAGGTACGCGGCATTTCCAACGCCCCCACGCCCGAAATTCCAGTTCCCACCACAATAGACCTTACATTCCCGCACGTACTGCCTGATGAAATCATCCGGGGAAAGCGCGGCGAGCGCCGATGTAAACTCAAGTGCGCGTACATCCTTGACACCACAGGACGCAATAGCCGCAAGTCGCTCCTCGGTGGACATAATGAGCTGCGGAGCACGGTTGGGTGCCAAAACGGAAAGCGGATGGTTCCGAAAGGTCAGAACAGCCGAAGCCCGGGCAAGAATTGCCTGATGCCCCCGGTGCACACCATCAAAGAAACCTACCGCAAGGCCGTCGCGAGAGGTTTCACACATGTCGCAAAATCCTTGATGTCCGTTTCCAGCAGACGATCAAACGCAATTGAATCGGCAACATCAAAACGCCCGACTTTCGTACGGCGCAAAGTCTCAAGACAAGCCCCGCATCCGAGTGAATCTCCAAGATCGTTGACCAATGTCTTCACAAGAAGGCCCTTCGTGGCCACAATCTCAAACCCAGCGGTTGGCGGATTGAACGATGTCACATCGAAGCGATAAACGTGCGCCATAAACGGCTTGTGCGCCCCCGTGTTGGCAATCTCATAAAGGGCCGAACCCTCACGCCGCACGCTGCAGAAGGAACTCTCCGTCTGAAAGACATCCCCCCTGAACTCCGGAAGTGCCGCCTGCAGCGCCGCCTCATCGGGAAGCGCGGCACTTCCCTCGCAGGAAACTTTTTCACCCTGAATGTCGTGCGTATTCGTCTTGACGCCAAGGCGAAGCGTCCCGACATAGGCCCGATCGGCCCCCATGACATCGCCCACATACCGGTTTGCCCCATTAATCAGAAGGACAAGCAACCCCGTCGCAGCCGCATCAAGAGATCCGCCGTGCCCGACCTTGACGAGATTGAACTTGCGCTTGACGGACTTTACCACGGTTGAAAAGGCTATGCCCGCCGGCTTATCGACGAGCAGAAACCCGTCCAAATCCTCCAACATTCGCAATTGCGTCAGATTGGCCATCGCTTAAATCTCCCCCATCAGTGGATGTTTCCTCGGCTCGGATGGCTCTTCGCCTTCGGCTTCTCAAGCTTGAGAAATGTCGCGAACTTGAGGGCCTCGGCAGGAATCTCATCGCCCGTCGTATCGGGCATATCCTTCAGGTCAGGGGCTTCGGCGTGCGTATGGTGGAACTTTGTCTTCGGATTGACAATCGTGCGAAGAGCCGTCTTGAATTCATCGAGGCCGTCCCTCGTTGCGCACGAAACGGCGATGGGGCGAACCCCCGTCTCACGGATGAACCGCTCAAGGTTTTCCTTCGAAACTTCCGCATCCATCTTATTGGCAACAACCAGTGTCGGACGCTCCGCAAGTTCAGCCGAATACTCGTCGATTTCCTTCTTCAGGACCTCATAATCCGTCCACGGCTCACGAGCATCCGTCCCCGCCATGTCGATGACGTACACCAGGACTTTCGAACGTTCAAGGTGCTTCAGGAAGGCCAAGCCAAGCCCGACACCTTTTGCCGCGCCCTCAATGATGCCTGGCACATCCGCCATACGAACTTTCGCCCAGTCGTCGTAAATAATTGTTCCAACCACGGGGTTCAGTGTCGTAAACGGATAACTCGCAATCTTGGGAGTCGCGGCGGACAGGACGGAAAGAAGCGAACTCTTGCCCGCATTGGGGAAGCCAAGAAGCCCTGCGTCGGCAATTGTCTTCAGTTCAAGGCGCAGACGCTTTTCCTCTGGCTCGCCACCGGGCGTATGTTCCGTCGGTGCCTGATTGACGGACGACTTGAAGTGGACATTGCCGAACCCACCGGCCCCACCTTTCGCCACAACCACGCTCTGCCCCGGTTCAGTAATGTCGGCAATGAGCTGATCCGTCTCCACGTCGTAGACTTCAGTCCCCAACGGCACGGGAACAATCAAGTCCTTTCCGCGCTTGCCATACATCTTCTGACCTTGGCCAGGGGCTCCATCCTGCGCAAAGCAACGCGGTTCATAATAGAGGGAGAGAAGAGAATTGATGTGCTCCGAAGCCTTGAAAATCACATCACCACCCCGACCGCCGTCGCCACCATCCGGACCGCCGAACTCAACGAGCGCTTCACGCCGCATGGACATCGCACCATCTCCACCGCGTCCTGACCGAACCTGAACTTCCACCTGGTCAATGAATGTCTTCGCCTTCATCGTATCCCCTTTCACATCATTGGGCCACGCGATTTGCGATTGCCCGCCTGAGCGTCAGGGGATCGGAATAGGCGATTCCCGAATCGACCGGCAGTCCAAACGCCAGCCGAGTAATCGAAACGCCAGTCCCCTTCAGCAATTCTGCCACATACCCAGCGGTGGCATCACCGTCCATATCGGTTGACAGTGCCAAAAGCACCTCTCGGACACCTTCCGTTCGCACCCGCTCGACAAGCTCATGAAGACGGAGTTTCTCCGGTCCCATTCGCCGCGCCGGGGACAACTTGCCGCCAAGCGCATGGTATCGCCCATGAAACGCGCCTGAAGCCTCAATGGGCAACACGTCAGCCGGTTCCTCAACCACGCAAATGACCTGCCCTTCCCGCGTCGCGTCCGTACACAGCACACACGGATTGCAATCGTCCGTGGTGAACGCCCCGCAGCGTGAGCAACACCGCACATGATTCCGCGCCTCCGTCAACGCGGCAACCAGAGGATCCGAAAGCCGACCTGGCTCACGAACGAGCGCAAGCGCCGCCCGTGCGGCAGAGCGGCGTCCGAACCCCGGCAACCGCGCCAGGCACTTCTCCAGGTCGTCAATCGGCTTCAGCATCGCCCATTACGGCTCCTCGGCTCACTTACCGAAGAGTCCGCCCATTCCGCCGCTGGCCTGCATCATTTTGGCCATCTCGCGCTGCGTCGTCTCACGCGCCTTCTTGATGGCCCCGTTCACCACATTGAAGAGCATCGTCTCAAACCGCGCCGGCTTGCCCGCCTTCACCTCATCGTAGGCGGACGGCTCGATGACAATCTTGTCAATCGACATATCGCCCTTTGCCACGACCGTAATGCCGCCATTCGAATACTCGGCGGTAATCTTCTTGATCTCGGCCTCAATGCGCTTCGCTTCCGAACGCATCCTCATCGCCTCACGAATCTGATCCATCATTCCCATGACAACAAACCTCTATCTTTCCTTTGATTGGTTTACGACTCCACGGACACTTAGGCAAACGCCTCGCCCGAAAGCTCCTCGAATGCCTTGATGTAAATCTCCCGCGTCCTTGCAATGACATCGTCAGGCAAGACCGGGCCCGGCGGCTGGTGGTTGAACTGAACGGAATCAAGCCAATCGCGCACGAACTGCTTATCGAGCGAGGGCGGATTCGATCCAACCTTATAGCTGGCCTCGGGCCAAAAGCGCGACGAGTCAGGCGTCAGAACCTCATCTGCAAGGATGAGCGAGCCATCCGCATCACGGCCAAACTCAAATTTCGTATCAGCAATGATAATCCCATGCTTGCGAGCGTGGTCGGCCGCCTTCGTATACAGGCCAATTGTCGCATCCTTCAAGGCCTTCGCGAGATCGCTTCCGACGAGTTTTTCCGTCTCGGCATAGTTTATCGCCTCATCATGGTCGCCAATCGCCGCCTTTGTCGTCGGCGTAAAGAGAACCTCATCAAGACGCGAGGCATTTTCATAGCCATCGCGAAGCTTTTCGCCATTCACCGTGCGGGACTTCTGGTACTCCTTCCATCCCGAACCGGTCAAATAGCCACGGGCAATGCACTCAATCTCAACCATCTTCACCTTGCGAACCAGCATCGAACGCCCGCGCAAGTCCTCCGCATAGGGACGCAGTTCAGCCGGATACTCATCGACATTGGCCGTGATGAGGTGATTCTTCATCCCCAGGAAATTCATCCAGAAAAGGGAAAGCCTGTTCAAGACCTTTCCCTTATCCGGCACACCGCACGGCAGAATGACGTCAAACGCACTGATTCGGTCGGTTACGACCATCAGCAACTTATCCCCAAGGTCAAAGACATCGCGTACCTTGCCGCTTTTCCGTTTCAGACCTGGAATATCGCACTCAAGAAGTGCATGATTCTTATCGTATTTCATGGCAACCTTTCGTAAATCGAGAAGCATATTATACCATAATCGCCCCCATCATTCGGGGTCAACGCGCCGTCTCATCGCCTTAATCTCGGCGTGCGCCCGCTTGTCGGCCAACATCTTCTGCTTCTGCCGACGCGAACGGCGACGCTTTTGCCGCCGAATCTTTTCGCGCGCCTGCCGCGCCGCCGACTTGCGCTTGTGCTCCCGCTCAAGGATAAGTTCCGCCAGCATCCGCCGCGCCAACCAGCGATTCGTCTCGCGACTCCGCGTTTCACCGCAACGGACCATCAGCCCGCTCGGTTCATGCGAAAGCCTTACGACATTAGATGTCTTGTTCGTCTTCTGCCCGCCAGGACCACTCCCGAGGATAAAACTCTCCTCCAAGTCCTCCTCATAGACATCCGCCTCCTCCATCAGGGCGGAGATTTTCGCAATGGTCTCGGGAGAAATCATTTGCGCCGCGCACGAACCCGTGCCCGATGGGCAATGACAAGATGCTTAACGGCCCAATAGGTCAATGGGGTAAGAATCAGCGCAAGCATCAGCCCACCCAGAAAGAAACTAAACATCACAGAACCGGACAGGGCTTTCACAGCCTCCCATGTCCACTCATCCGGCAAATGGTAGCCTTTGCACCCGAAGAACAGACGGTAGGCGACCCACGTCTGGGCCGGATAGATGAAGAGGATCGTCACGGGGTTGGTAATCAGCGTCCCGAGTGTCGCGCCAATCTTGCTTACCTTCATCAAGAAGGAGAGCGGGACTGAAATGACCAACTGGACACCAAAGGGCACCGCACAACCAACGAACATCCCAAGCGCCCATCCGCCGGCAATATATTCGGGCGTAGCCTTCTCGGTCAGGATCTTTCGCCGAATCCAGTGGATGTATTCACGAGGACTTTTCATACGGGATGAACAAACAGCCCACTCCTCAACTTCGGTTCGAACCAGGTGGACTTCGGCGGCATAATCGCCCCGGCATCCGCAATGGCCATCATTTCATCGACCGTCACCGGCTCCATGGCGAAGGCAACGGTCGCCGCGCCCGAATCAACCTGGGCCGCCAGCGCGGCATCGCCACGAATCCCTCCCATAAAGGAGATGCGTGCGTCCGTACGCGGATCGGCAATTCCAAGAATCGGCGCCAAGAGGCGATCCTGCAAATAAGAAACATCCAGCGCCGACACAACGTCCGCATTCGCCGGGATTGTCCACGAAAGATCCGTCCACTGTCCACGGAAGTACATTCGACAATTCCGAGAGCCCTTTTGGCCAATCGTGAAGCTTTGCGAAACGGCGGACAGGAATTCGTAGTCGGATAGCCCGTTCAAATCCCTCACGAGACGATTATAAGGAAGGACATTCAACTGGCTTGCCGGGAAGATAACCCCCAGAAACCAGCGGCTCTCACCTTCGAAATTATGCGCCTTCGCGTACCTTGCCGCCGCCGCCGAACGATGATGACCGTCGGCGATGTAGGCGACAGGAATCCGGGCGAAAAGCTCCTGCAACTCGTCCGCCATGCAGTTGACACCCGATGCGATTTCCCACACCGTATGACCAACGCCATCTGCCGCGACAAAATCATAGAGAGGCGCATTTCGACAGGCCATCATGACGATTTCGTCAATCGCACGATCATCACGGTAAGTGAGGAACGCCGGCCCCGTGTGTGCGCCGAGAACCTCAATGTGCCGCGTCCGATCGTCTTCCTTATCCGTCCGCGTCTTCTCGTGCTGCTTCAGGATGCCAGACAGGTAGTCCTTCGTGTCAAAGGTCGCAACAATTCCCGTCTGCGCATGATTCCCCATCGTCTGCCGATAGGCATAGAAACGCGGAACGGCATCTCGAACCAGCGTTCCATTGGCAACAAGGGCATCAAGCGCCTTTCGCGCCTGGGCATAGGCAGCCGGCGACGAACCATCCGAGCCATCCGCAAGGTCAATCTCCGGCCGAGAAACATGAAGAAAGCTCTTCGGATTCCCCTGGACGAGGGCTTTCGCCTCCGCCGTGGACACGACATCATAAGGAACGGCTGCGACCGCAGCCGCATCCCTCTCGTTAGGCCGAACGGCCGCGAACGGGCGAATGTTCATTCGAATCAGAAACCGATGTTGAGACCGAGGAAGACGGGAAGTTCCGCATCGCGAATCACATTGACCAAGCCGACCTGAAAGCCGTAAAGCGTCTCAGCACGGTTGATGAGGCCGACCTGAAAGCCCTGCCCCGAACCCGACACATTGACAAGGCCAACCTGCGCCCCACGGAAACTCTCCGACTCGTTCCAAAGACCGGCCTGCACGCAGAAGAGATCGCCGCGACCGACCGAGTTGTAAAGGCCGACCTGAACACCACCGAAGATGTCCTTCACATCATTTCGGATGATGCTCAACCCGATGCCCTCAAAATTCTGGCTCCGCCCCCAAAGGCCGAGGTCAATGCCCGTCACGTTCTCCTGCTTCGAGGAAAAGGGAATCGTCAGACGAAGACCGACAAGATCCGGTGTCTCAGGCCATTCGGCCACGGCAAAGCAAGCCGGCCAAATCGCATAGTTTTCGGAAGCGGACGATTCCGAAGCTGTCTTCGTGTCGGACGTCTTGTCCGCACGGACCTGAAACTGTGCCACAACCGAAGCAACAAGCGCAAGCAACACCAACTTCTTCATGTTTCTTTCTCCTATTTGGATTTGTGTAAAGTATATGCTATTTTGGCTGATTTTGCAAGTGTCAACCGAGAATCGTGACCTTGCGGATGACAATTGCCTCCTCCGGCACATTCTGGTGCGGGCCAGCAAAACCCGTCTTCACCTTGGCAATCGCATCAACGACCTCCATACCATCCGTCACTTCTCCGAAGACCGCATACCCATAGCCCTGAGCGGTTGGCGCGGTGAAGTCGAGAAAGTCGTTATCCACAAGATTGATGAAAAACTGACTAGTCGCCGAATCAGGGACCATCGTACGGGCCATAGCGATCGTGCCTCGGCGGTTGCGCAGACCGTTCATCGCCTCATTACGGATGGGTTCACGCGTCGCCTTCTGGTTCATGTCACGCGTAAAGCCGCCACCCTGAATCATGAAGCCGTCAATGACGCGGTGAAAAATCGTCCCGTCATAGAAGCCGTCCTTCGCGTACTTGACGAAGTTCTTGACTGTCTCAGGAGCCTTCTCCCCGTCCAGTTCAAGGGTAATCGTACCCACGCTGGTTTCCATCGTCACCTTTGTCTTTGCCATTTTCAATCTCCTTGTGAAAATATCAGGCGATTTCCTCGAACGCCTTGCAGACGCGAAGAAGTTTCGATTCCTCAAAGCCGCCGCAGATGAATTGCACACCCACCGGCAGACGCGTCCCTTCCGTAAAGCCCGCCGGAACGGATGCCGCGCAGACACCTGCCAACGCCGACGGAATCGTGTAGAGATCGTTCAGGTACATGGTGAGCGGATCCTGCAACTCACCGAACTTGAAGGCCGGTGTCGGGGCACACGGCGTCAGAAGCGCATCCACCTTTTCAAACGCCGCATCAAAGTCGCGCTTAATGAGCGTACGCACCTTCTGCGCCCGCCCATAATAGGCATCATAATAACCGCTCGACAAGACGTAAGTTCCCATGATGATGCGGCGCTTCACCTCTGGACCAAACCCCTCGGCACGGCTCTTCGTGTAAAGCGACAGGACATCCGTCGCCTTCTCGGAACGATGCCCGTAACGCACACCATCAAAACGAGCCAGGTTCGCACTCGCCTCAGCCGGTGCAATGATGTAGTAGACGGCCATCGCGTACTCGGTATGGGGGAGCGAGACTTCCACGAGTTCGGCCCCCGCCGCCTCACATTTTGCGATGGCCGCATCCGTCAGACGCTTGACTTCGGCATCCATGCCAGCCACATCGAGATACTCTTTCGCAAGACCGATCTTCACGCCCTTGAGGGTTGCTCCCTCCAGGTCAGCCAGATAATCCGGCACGGGGTCCCGTGGCGTCGTTCCATCCATCTCGTCGTGCCCAGCGAGAGCCTTCAGCAGAATCGCCGCATCCTCAACCGACTTCGTCATCGGCCCGACCTGGTCGAGCGAACTGGCGAACGCCGTGACACCAAAGCGGCTGACGCGCCCGTAACTCGGCTTGACACCGACGCAATTGCAAAAACTCGCCGGCTGGCGAATCGACCCACCCGTATCCGTGCCAAGCGCGGCAATGCACATGTTCGCGCCCACCGCTGCCGCGCTACCGCCCGACGAGCCACCGGGCACACGCGTCAGATCGTAGGGATTGCGCGTCACACCCAATGCGGAGTTCTCGGTCGACGATCCCATCGCAAACTCGTCCATGTTGACGCGTCCCGCCGGGATGAATCCATTGGCCTTCAGGTTCTTGATGACCGTTGCGTCATACGGCGAAACATAGCCCTTCAGAATCTTCGACCCACACGTGCAGGGCTGACCCTTGACGTTAATCAAATCCTTGATGGCAATCGGCACGGCGGTCGGGTTCTCTTTTGCGAGTGCCAGGGCCTGCTCCTCATCAAATGTCAGGTAAGCCCCGACCTCGCCGTTCTTTTCATGGACACGGCCGATAATCGACTGCACGAGATCCGTACTCGTGAAATCCCCTTTCGCAAGCCCAGCCTGCGTCTCTCGAATGCCAAGTTCGTAAAGCTCACTCATGACTCGGCTCCTTCCACAATCTTCGGCAAAAGGAATTCATCCCCGACCTTCGCGGGTGCATTCGCCAAGGCGATTTCGCGATCGAGCGAAGAACGCACAACATCCTCCCGGAAGGCATTGACCAGTGGGCGCCCGTGCATCATCGGCTCAACGCCCGCCACATCAACGGCCGCAATCTTCTCGACATACTTGACGATGGTCTCAAGTTGCGGCTGAAATGTCGCCTTTTCCTCGTCCGTCAGCTCCAGTCGCGCCAAATTCGCGACATAGGCGACGTCAATCTTGCCTTCTGCCATCTTACTTGCTCCAGGTCGGGGTAATCCAGTTTCCGTTCGCGACAAACATCTGCCGCGGTTCATCACCGCCTTCCAGCGTGTCGACAATGAACAGGGCCTTATCGCGTCCGGCGACGACATGACGATTGTCCCGCGCCCAAGACGGATGCTCCCATGTGCCGGGTTTCGTCACAAGCCGCGCCGCACCCTCACCTTCAGCCGGGTCCAGAACTGCAATCTGCGCACCACCGCCGCGCTTCGTAATGTAGGTAATCCGTCCATCGCGCCCCCAATCGGGGTCGACGTTCTGCGATCCCTTGGATGTCAGCCGCCGACGCGCTTTCGTCGCCACGTCGATGATGTAGAGCTGCGGATGCCGCGTCTCGTCTGAGACATAGACAATCTTCTTACCGTCCGGACTCCACGCCGGCTGCCCTTCGCTCGCATTCGGCGTATTCGTCAGACGCTCGTAGCGATCGCCCTCAATCACATAAAGCTCGGGATTGCCCTGAAAGGAGAGGATGATGGCCACGCGCTTGCCGTCCGGCGAAACCGCCGCGCCCGTGGTCAGCCCCCTGAAACTCCAGCGAAGCCTGCGCTTCTGACTCGCCAGGTTGTATTCATAGATTTGCGGCCCCGACTTCAGAAAAGTGTAGAAAAGCGTATTGGCATCCTTCCAGCGCGGCCCGACGATTCCACGCGAATCGGACGTCAACTGGCGGATGTCGTACCCATCCGGATAACTCACGCACAGTTCCGAATTGTCCTTCCCCTTCCTGTTCACGAAGGCGATTGGACTGCAGGCAAAGCCCTTCTGCTGGCCAAAGGCCTCGCACATGGCATCCGATAGCTTGCGCGCCGCCATGCGTGCGGACTTCTCGTCCGAAACCGTCGCCGTTGACGTAATGACCTTGCCACGGCCTTCGGCCTTCACGACCGAACCAGGAGTCCCCGAGACAGAAATCGAACCATTGTCCTGGACAACGAAAAGCCCGGACCGCTCAAGATTCCGCCGCAGGCACTTCGCGTAGTTCGCATCGTTCACCTTAATGGCGACGGTGAACTTCTCGGCACCGACACCCGTCACGTCAACCACCGTCTCGGCGAAAGCAAGACCCGCCATCGCCCATACGGAACAAAAAATCAGTTTCTTCAGCATTTTCAGACAATCTCCTTTCTGTTCGTCCATCCAATCAGCCGTCTCAGGTCGTGTAGTCCGCGTTAATGTGGACATAATCTAATGAGAAATCACAGGTATAGACCGAACTCTCACCCGTACCAAGGTGGAGATCGACGACGACCTCGAAGGCATCCTTTTTCATGACCTTCGCCAGTTTTTCAAGTTGGGCGGCATCCGCAATCTTGCCGAACCGATAGGCCCAGACCTTGTCGTAAAAGACCTCCGCCTTTGTATCGACGACATCGGCACCCGAATAGCCAACTGCCGCGAGAACCCGCCCCCAGTTCGGATCGCGCCCGAACCAGCTCGTCTTCGCCAAGGGCGACTTCGCCACGGCCCGCGCCGCCCGCGCCGCATCCTTCTCGGACTTTGCGCCGCGCACCGTCACCGTCACAAACTTCGTTGCGCCCTCGCCATCCGTCGCCATCTGCTTCGCCAGCGAGATGCACACGGCCTCAAGGGCCGATCGAAACGACTCGAAGTCTTCCCCGCCGCGCACAATGGGCGCGTTCCCGGCACAACCGGAGGCCAACAGGAAGACGGAGTCATTCGTCGACTCATCACCGTCCACGACCAATCGGTTGAAGCTTTTCGCAATGGCAAGCGACAGCGCCCGCTTCAGCATCGCCGGGCTAATTGCCGCGTCCGTCGTGATGAAACCGAGCATTGTCGCCATGTTCGGCTCAATCATCCCCGAACCCTTGCTCATGCCGCCGACCGTCACCTTGCGACCGTCAATGGTCACCGTCGCACACGCCTGCTTCGGCTTCGTGTCGGTTGTCATCACGGCCTTTTCCGCCGCGAGCCCATGCTCAGCCGTCCGCCCGAGCCGGCCCGCCGCCTGCCGCATGCCGTCCAGCAACCGTTCCATGGGCAGTCGCCGCCCGATGACACCCGTCGAGGCGACGAGAACGTGCTGGGGGTCAATGCCGAGTTCACCCGCCGTCACCAGTGCGGACAGCTTCGCATCCTTCAGGCCCGCCTCACCCGTGCAGGCATTCGCACAGCCGGAATTCGCCAGAATCGCCTGCACACGGCCGCCCTTCACAATCTCGCGATCGTAGAGCACGGGAGCCGCCGCGACACGGTTGGTCGTAAAGACCGCCGCCGCCGCACAGGGCGCATCGGCCACAATCAGGGCGACGTCATTTCGCCCTTCGTACTTGATGGCGGCCCCCACGCCTGCGGCGCGGAAACCCTTGGCGGAACAGACACCGCCCTTAACGATCCTGCAGTTTGACATATTCCCTCGGGTGGAAAATTGGCTTGTAGGCGGGACGAATGATGGGTCCCTCGTTGATGAGTTCCTCCATACGATGCGAGCACCAGCTCACGCACCGTGCCACGGCAAAGAGCGGCGTATAAAGGTCACGCGGAATGCCCAGCATATCGTAGACGAAGCCGGAATACAGGTCCACGTTGGCGCACACGTCTTCCGCCTTCGGATGACGGCTCTTGATGATTTCAGGGCCATAGTCCTCAATCATCTCGAAGAGGGCCATTTCGTCCTGCCGCCCTTTCGCGGTCGCCAGTTCACGCGCCTTCTTCTTCAGCATCTGCGCACGCGGATCCGAAATCGTGTAGACGGCGTGCCCGAGACCGTAAATCAGCCCCGTGCCGTCGCCCGCCTTCTTGTCGGCAATCTTCTCAAGATAGGCCTTCACGTTCGCCGGCTTCGTCCAGTCCTTCACCTTGGTCTTGATTTCGTTCATCTGCCGCATGACGCGCAGGTTCGCACCACCATGCCGCGACCCCTTCAGGGCCAGCACGGATGCCGCGAGAGACGAGTAGATGTCGGTGAAAGAACTCGTCACCACATGGGTCACAAACGACGAGTTGTTGCCGCCACCGTGCTCCGCATGCAGAATGAGGGCGAGGTCAAGCGTCGAGGCCTCAAGCTTCGTGTACTTGCCGTCCTCCCGAATCAGCAGGAGGAAGTTCTCGGCCGTCGACCGCTTCGGATCGGGATTGCGAATCAGCAGCGACCCGCCGTCGTGATAGTGCCGCTTGGCCTGATAGGCGTACGCGGCAATCGTCGGAAAGGCCCCAATCATCTCAATGGACTGCGCCAGGCACTTCTCAATCGAGAGGTCGTCCGGCGTGCCATCCTCGTCGAATGCGTACGAGAACAGGACGGCACGCGCAATCGCATTCATGATGTCACGCGGCGGATTGCGCATGATGGCGTTCTCCTTGAAGCCATCCGAAAGTCGCCGGTACTGACCGAGCTTGTTCTTCCAGTCAATCAGCTGCCGCACGGTCGGCAGTTCCCCGAAGAGCAGCAAATAGGCCGTCTCTTCATAACCGAAGCGGTGCTCGCGGCGATCCGCCGCCACAATGTCCTTGACGTTGATGCCGCGATAGTAGAGTTCGCCAGGAATCGCCTGCTTTTCGCCCTCGCTAATGACATAGCCATGAACATTGCCAATCGTCGTCAGCCCGACGAGAACACCGGACCCGTCCGCATTGCGAAGCCCACGCTTCACGCCATACTTGACGTAAAGCGAGGGGTCAATCCAGTCGGCCTTGCGGACCATGTCCGCCTGCTGCTTGAGCCAATCTTTTTCTATCATCAGCCTATCACACTTCTTTCGTCTGTGCATACCATCGCTTTAAACCAGTGAATTATACCGAATCTGGCGGATTTCCGCAAGGGCACTCGGCGGCGTCCTTATGAATCGGCGCGGAAATGCCCATCACAAACGGGGATTTTGCCGGTTACAGAGGGTTGTGAGGCCCGTCCCACGGGTTGTGACAGGCATGCGAACGGGAAACCACCTTAGTCCTTTGCACAAACCACTAAGGTGCTTTAATCAAACCACCTTAGTCCTTTGATCAAAGCACCTTAGTCCTTTCCCGATGAGATGCGCATTTCGACCCGTTGGGATGCGCATCCCGGACCCCTGGGTTGCGCATCCCAGCGTCTTCCCTTGCCCATGACAACCCGTTCCCTTCGGCAGGACTCGCGCCCCAGGTGGGCATCTCCCGGCGCGGCGCGGCGGTTTTGCGGGGGTGCTGCGGGGGTGCAGTTCCCTGTCCCCCGCTTTAGTCATGGCCCGATTGATGTGCAAGCTCCTGATACGACGCACGCGGCAGAACGGTGTCGAAGAGACCGACCGGCTCGTCCTCCGGCCGTGCCTCCAGTCCCGTGTAGACGAGCGAGGCATCCTCGTAACGCTTGAACTTGTAGACGGCATCGTTCATGAGCGAGGCGTTGAAGACATTGAGCGAGCAGAGGAGGCTGAAGCCCGCGACTTCCAGCAGTGCGCGGAAGCCCTCGATGCGCATAAGTGCCGCCATCGCACGCTCGTTCGCCATAAGCCGCCGCAGGGTATCGTTGTCGACATTGACGAGCAGGGCCGACTCCCACCGCCGCGCAAGAAGCGTCGCGGACGTTCCCGCAAGCGCGATGTCGAGAATCTCAGCCGCGTCAATCCGCTTCATCGAGCTGCCGTCGTAGGCAATGACGGGCAGAAAGCGGCTGAATTCCGCGACTTTCGCTCCGGGTTCTTCTCCTCGACATCGAGACGACAGGAGTAGTCCGAAATCTGCCGAAGGGCACGGTCGAGCGCGAAGTCGAGCACATAGCACGTCCGCTTCACGATTTCACGCCCCTTCTCGCCCTCGACCGTCCACGGACTCTGCGCACGAAATGCCGTCTGGAAGTACGTCTCGGGGCTTTTCAGGTTGCGAAGCATGAAGACACCCGTCCACGGCCGCACCGTCACGCCCGTCGTGAGCTTGCCGCACGAGAGCGTAATCGTCTTCGTCTCAAGCGGATCGCCCATCGACCGCAGGACCGGCTCAAGCGCGGCGGAACCGATGCCGGCCGCCGCCCCCGCGCAGACGTTCACCGTGTAGGCGTGGTAGAATGTATTCTGCCGCGCCTTCAGGAGGGAGGTTCGCCATCGCCTGGCAGACCGCGACATCGGGCAGAAACCAGAGCGTATGCGTGAGGAGGCCGAGAAGCCGCGCATCGGCAAACGGCATCGCCGGGCGGCCGCGCCCGAGCTTCAGCTCGTCCGTCGTCGTCTCCAGATACGCGCCGCGAATGAGGTCGAGCCACTTCTGCACGTCATCCTCGTGGACGAACCGCGCCGCTGCACCCGTCCCCTTCGCCTCGAAGAAGGCATTGAGGTCGAATTCGTCGAACTCGCCCTGCCGCGCAATGCGCTGAATCGATTCGGGTATCTTGTAGGTGAGCATCATCATCTGCGGCAGGGCGGCGTAGGGGTTCTCGCCCGGACCCGCCCAGGCGGCCTTGGCGCGTTGCTCGTCACCGTAGGTCCAGTTGTAGATTTGGTCTTCGATGAACTCGCCGGAGCCGATTGCGCGAAACGGCGTGCCGGAAAGGTAGAGGTAGCGCGAAGCCGTGATGGGCAGCCATGTCTCGTCAATCCGTTCGCCACCGGCGGGGAGCGTCTCGTCGACATCCTCCTCGTCCGTCTCGAAGAGCCGTTTCGCACTCTCCTTCCATGCGCCGAAGTGGTATTCGTCGAAAATGACGAGATCCCAGTTGATTGTGTGAACCCACTCGTTCGTCGGCTTGATGCCGCCCGTCTCACGGTTGTAGCCGAGGAAGTCCTGAAACGAGCCGAAACAGACGATTGGCCGCGCCTTGTCCGCCTGCGCGTACTGCGCATCCGCCGTCGGCTCGCCGGTACGCGTCGGACGGCAGATGAACTGCCAGCCCTCGAAGTCGACGTGCGTCATGAGGTCTTCGCGCCACGCCGACTGAACGGCCGGCTTGAACGTGAGGACGAGGACGCGCCGTGCACCGAGCCATTTCGCGAGCTGGTAGGCGGCGAACGTCTTGCCGAAGCGCATCTTCGCATTCCAGAGGAACTTCGGCGTTCGCCGTACACGCACCTCCCGATCCGCACGGGCGAAGTAGGCAAGCGTCTTCTCGACGGCCTCCGCCTGCTCGGGACGCATCGCAAAATCGCGTGTGCGCCGCTCCATGTTGTCGGTGCGGTTGCGGACGGCAAGATACGCCGCACGGACGGCATCCGCATTGCACCGGAACCACTCGGTCTTCTTCCCTTGGTGGTATTGCTGCTTGTAGCCCATTGCGACAAGCTTCTCGTGGACACGCTTGTCGGTTCCGTAAAGACCAGCGGCTCGTCGAGATCGTTCTGCCGCGCATCCACGCGCTTCATCGAGAGCGCATTGCCAAGCAAAATGTTTCGCTCAAAGACGAAACGCACCGCCCGCGCCACCTTGTCGTGGTAGCTTGTCGGCAGGGGGCCTGCCAAGGGCGTGTCGGGTTTTGCCGGGGACGCGTCCGCGTCCCCTCGCGGCGAAGCCGCGAAACTCCCCTCCCACCGCGCAAAGAGCCGCTCGCGGCAACGCGCCACGTTGTCGGCCAAGATGTCGACGCCGTAGAGCGTCGTACAGGCGAGGAACGAGAACTTCTCGTAGTCGGCCGCACTGCGCCCATATCGCCGTCGGCAGACGGCGAGCTTGCGCCGGAGCACCTCGTCAAGAAAGTTGCCGTCGCCACACGCCGGTTCCAGAAATGTCGCATCAAGCCGCTCGGTCTCGTCCTTCACGAGATCGAGCATCGCGTTCACCTCACGCGGTGCCGTAAACACCTCGCCGTGTGCACGCACCCGTTCCTTCGACTTGATTTGTCGATTTTCAACAGCCACGCTTCCGTCCTCATCTGCCGCCGCCTCCGAAGGAACGAACCACGCGAGCGGCAGAAAAACAGCGCGTGCCTCGTTCTCGATATCTCGTCTGAGGCACGACCAAGCGCCCGATGTGAAATATCAAAGAACGGGCACGCAGAGCAATCATACCGAGAAAGGGCACAAGATGATGCCCCCGTATGCAAGCCTGCGTAGCCACATTCCTTGCCTCACATCTTAAAATTGGTCGTTTTCAGACGAAACAAAAAATGCGCTTACGCACATTTGATGGTGACGGCGAAACGCTGAGAAAGCGCGTCGCCGCCGATATCAAAGATCACTTATCCGCGACACCTTGCCGCGAACGGACGGGAATTATAGCACAAATTTGGGGTCAGAACCTACCGACGAACAAATGTGCGGCCGTCGCGGCCGCCGTCACCCCCTTGCGCCCCACGCGGAATTTTGCTACATTTGTTGGTGACGAAAGGGCGCACCCCAACCCGAACACGTGGGGTTGCCGCGTCCGCCACGGGACGCTCCGGGCTGGAGAAGCGGCAGGTCACGTCCCGAAAGGAGATTTGAAGATGAGAGAAATGACGACAGGAAGAATGCGAAACGCCACGCGGCAGTTTCCACCCCGAGGGCGAAGTCCGACAAATTCGGCGCATCCCATCGCCACACACCGCGTCCGTCCATCGACGGACGACGCTCCAAACTGCCGCGCCAACGGACGAATGGACGGATAAAACGCGGCAAAAACGAGAAAACGCGGCACTTTTTGCCGCGTAAACAGACGGACGAGGCGTACGGCCCCGTCCGTCTTTCCGTTTGGAAGCGCGGCTAATCGTCCCCGTTGCGCGGCACTTTTCTTTGGGAGAAGGAAAGTCTCTCTCCCAAAGAAAGGTCACCTGTCTCCCAAAGAAGGGAAAGCTATCACCCAAAGAAATTTCAAAATCACCCAAAGAAGGGAATCCCGTCTTCCAAAGAAGCAAAACCCATCACCCAAAGAAATCCGGAAATCTTCCAAAGAAACGGTTGTCGTCCTACCAAAGAAACGCATCCGCTCCTTTGGGACTCGGCACATTCAAAAGTGCCGCGCCGCGGCGGTTTTCGTGTGCGGAACCGTCCGCCCGCCGGGCATCTCACAACGTGTGCGGCACATCAGATTTCGCCGTCCGCGCATGCCGCGCCTTTCGGTCTTGAGACCCCGCGCGGTGGTCGTTTGGGACGCGGCAGGCGAGATTCCGCCACAGGCCAAAAATTTTTTTCACTGCGGCCGCGGTGCGCGTGCCGTCAGGATGCCGTGCCGACCTTCGGGCCGACCCCGCAAATGCCCTCCGAAAGCCCCGCACGAACGAGCGCATACCGCCGCGTCCCGTCCGCATCGACGAGAATCGCCGCCGAATCGAGAAAGCGCGTCCATGTCTCACGCGAGAAACTTTCCACGGCCTTGCGCGCCGCGAGGAAGGACGCGATGTAGAGGTCGTGCGTCACGACGATGAAGAGCTGCCGCGTAAACCGCCCGAACAGCCACTTCTCCAGCGCATCCGATGCCGAATGGAGTTCCTTGAACCCGCGCTGATGCCCCGTCGCCATGTACTCGAAACTGGCGTTGAAGAAATTCTCCGGACGAAAGACGTCCAGCACCTCGGCGGGGTCGTCGTAGTAAAAGGAATCGTTCCCCAACTGTCCGTCCGTCGGAATCTCGGGATGGGCAACCCCCATCCCTTCGGCAATCTTCTCCGCCGTCATGCGCGTCCGTCGCAGGGGACTTGCATAGAACTGGACATTCCCGGCGAAATCACGCAGTTTCTCGCCAAAAAGCCGCGATGTGCGTATGCCCTCCTCGGTTATCGGGAGCGAATCCCCGAAGGTCGGGTCGTCCGGGTCCATCTTCGGCCGCTCCGCATGGCGCACCTGGAGAATGACCCGCGTTCCCCTCTTCAGTTCGGCCACCAGTTCATCAATCGACATCTCGTTCACGTCATCTCCTCCGAAAGACCCCGTACAAACCCGAGCACACCGCAGTTCTCGCCCACCCACCGCGCATTTGAAATTGCCGCGTGGACATACCGCTTCGCGCCGTCGACCGCCGCGACGAGCGGCCGCCCACGCGCCAATTCCGCCGCGAGCGCGGCAGCGAATGAGCATCCCGTGCCATGCGTCGAGACCGGATTTTCAATCCAGGGGAGCGAATACTCATGGAACTCGCGCCCGTCAAACAGGACATCCACCGCCGAAGCCCCTGCACCATGCCCGCCCTTGACGATGACGGCACAGCCGAACTTGCCGTTCAGCCGCCGCGCAAGTTCCCGCGCATGCGCCGCATCCCCAGTCCGCTGGGCATCCGGCGCGAGTTCGTTCCCGCAGAGGACTTCCGCCTCCGGCAGGTTGGGCGTAATCACCGTCGCCAACGGTAGCAGGTCCCGCTCAAGCGAGGCAACTGCCTCGTCCGCTATCAGCTTGGCCCCGCTTGTCGCCACCATGACTGGGTCGATGACCTTGGCGATTTCGGGATGAGACCGCAACTTGTGCGCAACGACCTCAATGACTGCCGAATCCGCAAGCATTCCCGTCTTGAGCGCCCGAATCGCATACGTTCCGAGAACCGCATCAAGCTGGGCGGCGACAAAATCAGCCGGCACCGAATGGATGGCCGAAACGCCAAAGGGATTCTGCGCCGTCAGTGCCGCGAAAACGGTGCACCCGTGCAAGCCGTAGGCGTGGAACGCCCGCAGGTCGGCCTGCACGCCCGCATTTCCGCCGGAATCAGACCCGGCAATCGTCAGACAACAGGGATCAACTGTCATTTCTCAAGCACCTTTCTGAACTGTCGGGCGACGGCGAACGGATCCTCCGCCCGGGAAAACGCACTCACGACGGCAAGGCCCTTTGCCCCCGCCTCCATCAGCAGGGCCGCCCGTTCGGGTGTCACGCCCCCAATGGCAACGTTCGGAATCTTCGGTAGCAGCGCGACAATCTCCCGAAGGCCTGCGACCCCCATCTCATGTGCCGCGTCCGCCTTCGTCCGCGTCGCATCGTAGACCGGCCCGATTCCAAGGCAGTCCACGACCCCGGCGGCAAACCGCCGCGCCGCATCCGGGACCTGGTCGACCGCCGTCACCGAATAGCCGATTTCACAGGCCGGGCCGACAATCCGCCGCACCTCCTCGGGCGGCTGGTCGTGCTGGCCGACATGGACGCCCTCGGCACCAACAGCCGCCGCGAGCGACGCGTCATTGTTGACGACAATCGGCGTGCCATAGCGCAGAAGTGCGTCCTTCAGGCGACGGATTCGCCCGTACTGGACGGAGGGCGCGCTCTCGGTGTCGCGATACTGCACACAGGTCACCCCGCCCTGGACGGCCGCGACGACATTCTCAATCCAGTCGCCCGCATAGCGCGAGGGATCGTCCGTCACAAGATAAAGGCGATAATCAATCATTGTGCGTCAGCGTGTAGAGCGCATCTATGAGCGCGGCCTGGAATGAACCAGGCTTCTTCGCGGTCTTCCAGGCGAGTTCGCCTGCGCTCTTCATCAGTCGGCTCGCCTGCATGAGGGCCTCGCTCGGCTTTGCCCCGGCGCCAAGATAGGCCGCGCAGATGGCCCCCTGGGCACACCCGGTCGCCGTCACCGACTGGAGCATGGCGACACCGCCGTCGATGCGCATGGGATCCTTCACGTCCCCCGCCGGCCACAACTCGTCCACGTGCCCCGTCGCCAGCATCGGCACCGTCCCCTTCAGGGATGGAACCGCCCGCATCAGGAAGTTGATTTCATCCAAATTGCCGCGAATCAGGGCCGGCCGCCGCGTAAGGAACTCAAGGACAAGCTGCCGACGAAAGCCAATCTTATCCGCCGCGACGGGATCCAAGGCCCACGGAACGCCGTGCGCATTGCAGCTCGCAATGGCGGCACGCATCACATCCGCCTGGTGCGCTGTCACCGTGCCGACATTCACCAGGACGGCCTGCGCGTACTGGGCAAGTTCGGCCGCCTCCTCCGACTCCTCAATCATCGCCGGCTTGGCCCCAACCGCCAAAAGGCAGTTCGCCGTAAAGTTCGCCGCCACCGTGTTGGTGAGGCACATCACCAGCGGACACTTCTCTGCAATCATCTCTGACATTTCTTTATGCTTTCAATGCTCCGAAACGCGCATATTATAGCATAACAAATTCCTACCAGTGTAGGGGTTATAAGGAGATTTCCGCTGGATTGCGAATAAAGCGAATCAGCATCTCCTCATACTGCTCAAACCCCAGGAAATCCACGAAATTCGTGTGGTTGGCTCCCTCCACGGTCACGAACCGCTTGGAGCTGGGCGCACACTCGTACAGCGCAAGGCCCTGGGAGAATGGAATGATGGTGTCTTTTGTCCCATGAAGAATTGAAATCGGACATTTGACATCCCTAATCCGCCTGTAGCTTGGGAACGGGTCAACCGGCAGGATTCTCACGCGTGTGACAATGCGCGGCGCGGAGAGGTAGGGTTCCTCCAGCCACAATCCCCCGACCTTTCGCGTCGCGGCAAGTTCTGTTGCCACGCCTGTGCCGATGGAATAGCCAACGACAATCAGGTTTTCCGGCGCGACACCTTTTTCCTGCGTCAGCCAATCGTAAAGCCGGTGTGCATTCCGATAGCACCCCTTTTCCGTCGGCGAACCGGCCGAAAGACCGTAGCCCGGATAGTCAAATGTCGCGACGGCACACCCCTTCTCCACCAACCCATGGAAGCGACCGTCGATCGCCGTCATGTCTTCGGCATTGCCGTGACAGTACAGAACGACCTTTCCGCTCGTCACGTCGCCCTTCAGCCTCGCGGCAATCGAGACACCATTCGTCCCGATGTCGACATACCCGTCCAGCGATTCGTCGTATCCGCCCCTGACCGGCTGGAACATGAACTTGTTCATCAGCAGGCTGGCCAAGCCCAACATCAGTGACACTCCCGTCAGGAGGACGACGCCATCCCCTTTTCGAAATAGTCGATGAACCCATGCCATCTTCTGTTATCTCCTTGACTCGAAGCCCTCACCATTCTTTTATCGGTACAGGTCGGTATTTTACCATAAAATGCCGACTACTGAACATCTATAATCTCCCCGCAGGACAATTCCGCTGGACGCTATTCCCGTCCTTCTTTCCAGTCATGGTCCTTTCCGCTTTTGCTGACCCATTAGACTTTACAATTTTCCGTCAATGGAACCGCCGCGCTTGCGCCTTGCACATGACACAAGTTCTGTGCTATAATCGGTTCCATGAAGATGAAATTCCTTTCCTTATCACTCCTCTTTGCACTCGCCGGATGCCTTTCCCCCGCACCCCGGGTGCCCGAGAACTGGACGATCGACTGCACGTCCATCGTGCCCCGTTCGCAAAAAGTCCCTGCTGCGAACAGCCGCGACAGTCTCCGGCTCGCGCAAGTCAGCGTACGCGCCCCCTTTGACGGACGACACTTGGCCGTCCTCAGGAAGGACGGCTCCATCGCCTTCGACCCTCTGAATGGATTCGCGGCGAATCCCGCCGCGCTCATCCGGGGAGCCGCCGAGGATTGCATTGCCGCGTCCGGCCGATTCCAGCCGATTCTCGCCGCCAACTCCGCCGCGCAGACGCGCTACTCCCTTGAGATTGCCGTCACACGTCTCGCGCTTGACTGCCGAAAGGAGAAGCCCTACGAGGCCTCCGTTGCGCTTGACTGCGTCCTTTTGGACGGGCGGAAAGTCCTTTCCGTCTCCCATGGGGAAGGGGCGATTCCTGTCACCGACGGCAACTACTCCAACGCATTCTCGCGGGCCCTTGCGTCCGCCCTTGATTCGGCCCTCACGGACAAGTCGACTTCAAAATGACCCTGCTCGCCTCCATCGGAAAGCGCACAGTCGACGCCTTCGCCTCTTTCGGCGAGGGGCTCGCGTTTCTCGGCGAAACAATCGTCGAAGGACTCGGGATGCTCGTTCATCCGCGGCGCTTTCGCTTTGGGGACTTTGCGCTGGCCTTTCAGCGGGCCGCCTTTGACGGGCTGCCGATTTCGGCGGGTATCGGTCTTCTCCTGGGGCTTATCCTGGCCTTCCAGTCGGCCGCCGCGCTGCGCACGTTTGGCGTGGAGTCCTATGTCGCCGACCTCCTGGCCATCGGACTGTTCAGGGAACTCGGACCGCTCGTCACCGCCATCATCCTCGCCGGACGCTCCGGCAGTGCCTTCGCCGCCGAAATCGGGACCATGAAGGTGGACGAGGAACTGGATGCCCTCTCAACGATGGGCCTGCCCCCCGTTCGCTTTCTCGTGATGCCGCGTCTCGCGGCGGCCGTTCTCGCCATGCCCATCCTGACAATCTGCGCCGAACTCGCGGGCCTTGTCGGCGGTGCCGTCGTACTGAAGATGATGGGCGTACCGAATGTCGTCTACTGGGGCAATGTCGTCTCAGCCTCGGACACCTTCACGATTGCCTTCGGCTTGGCGAAGTCCGCCCTTTTCGGACTACTCGTCGGTCTCGTCGGCTGCGCGGCTGGCATGCGCACCAAGTCCACGGCGGACGGCGTGGGCGTTGCCGCAACCTCCGCCGTCGTCGGCGGCATCGTCTCAATCGCAATCGCCGATGGAATCCTCGCCGTCATCTGCTACGTATGGAATCTCTAAGCGAACCAATTGTCGTGCTTGAGCACGTGGATGCCGGCTATCCCGGCAAGGTCATCCTCTCCGATGTCTCGTTTGACATCAGGCGTGGAGAGATCTTCATTCTTCTCGGCGGTTCCGGCTGCGGAAAGTCCACCATCATGAAGCACATGATTGGGCTCAACCCCATTCTTTCCGGACGGCTCACTGTCGCCGGTCTCGAATGGACGCGGGAGACGCGACCCGAACTCTGCCACCGAATCGGCGTCATGTACCAGAGCGGAGCGCTGTTCGGGTCCATGACCTGCCTTGAGAATGTCCTTTTGCCCATCGAGGAGTTCACGACGCTCAAGAAAGGGGAACGCATCGACCGTGCCCGACAGTTGCTGGAGGACGTTGAACTTGCGGACGCGGCGGATAAGATGCCGAACGAGATTTCGGGTGGTATGCGCAAGCGCGTCGCCATTGCGCGGGCCATGGCCCTTGACCCCGAAATCGTCTTTTTGGATGAACCCAGTGCCGGGCTTGACCCCATCACTTCGTCCGCCTTGGACAACCTGATTCTGCGCCTGCGCTCCACACGCGGCATGACGTTCGTCGTCGTCACGCATGAGCTCCCCAGCATTCGAAAGATTGGCGACCGATGCGCCGTGTTTGACAAGGCCAGGGGACGTATGGTCGCCCTCGGGTCGCCAGACGAACTTGAACACCATTCACAGGACGACTTCGTCCGGAAGTTCTTCAGTCGAGGAGAATACCATGTCCAATGAAAATCATGCAAACTATTCGCGCATTGGCTTCGCCGTCGTCATCGGCATCGCCGCCATCGTCGGCACGCTCATCTACATCGGCGGCTTTCGGGATGCCGGTAGCATCCTACCGGCCGAGACCTACTACGACACGCCCGTGAGCGGACTCTCCGTCGGCAGCCCCGTCAACTTTCGCGGCGTGAAGGTCGGCGAGGTCAAGCGCATCTCGTTCGTCATTCGCGACTATCCGAATGTCCCCGTGCAGGATGGGCAGAAGATTCGCATCACTATGGCATTCGACCGCAACCAATTTATCGTCTCAAAGGACCGAACGCCAGAGGATGTCCTCAGCAGCATGGTCTCCAGGGGACTCCGCGCCACCGTGACCTCCAGCGGCATCACGGGGCTTTCGCGCATTGAACTCAACTATCCGAAATCGGATATGGACGAAGCGGCCAGCTACAACTGGAAGCCTGAATACCTCGTCATCCCTTCCGCACCCTCCCTGATTGACAGCTTCTCGGATGCTGCGACGAAGGTCATGAACCAAATCAATCGGATGGACTTCTCTTCGACCTGGAGCAACATCGCGTCCATTGCCGAATCTGCCGCGCAACTCACCGCCAATGTCAACGCGCTGATCGAGAGCCAGCGTTCCGGCATCAACGACACCGTCGAGAACATCAGCAGCGCCTCCCGCGCCATCCGCGACCTTGCACTCGCCCTCCAGGAAAACCCGTCGCTCCTGCTGAGGCCAAGGGACCCCGAGGCTCTGCCCGAAACCAAGAGCCGCTAAGCGGCAGCGCGGCAAAAAAAAAAAAAAAACGCCTCCCACAAGGAGGCGTCAATTTATTCGTTTAAAACAAAACGCACATCGACGGTCGTCAGCCGACGAACAAGATGACCCCGAGCGAGACGAGGGCAATCAGCACCCAGAGGATAATCCCCTGGATGAAGGGCTTCGGTCCGACCCGTCTAACGGCCGACAGCGAAAGCCCGGAGCCAATGAGAAAGAGCGTCGCCGACATCGCGTGCTTGGCAATCGTTGGAATCACCTTTGGCATCGGAACGAATGTATTGAGCGTCATCGCCGCGACAAAGAGGACAATGAACCATGGAATGGCCACCTTCGCTCCCTTCTCACGGTAGACGAGCGTCGTCGCAAAGGCCAGCGGCACAATCCAAAGCGCCCGTGTGCACTTGATGAGTGTCGCCGTCTGAAGGGTCTGGTCGCCATAGGCGGCTCCCGCACCGACGACGGACGAGGTGTCGTGAATGGCAATTGCCGCCCACTCGCCAAACTGAATCTCACTCAATCCAAGCGCGTGCCCAATCGGCGGAAAGACGAAGAGAGCGACGGCATTCAGCGTAAAGATCGTGCCGAGGGCGACGGACATCTGATTGTCGTCCGCCTTGACGATGGGGGCCACAGCGGCAATGGCACTGCCGCCGCAGATGGCCGTCCCCGAGGCAATCAGATAGGAGGTCTTCCCATCCGTCCTCAGGGCCTTGCCAAGCCAGTAGCCCGCCACCATAACCAGTGCAACGGAAAAGATTGTAAAGGCCATTCCGCCGCCCCCGGAGTGAATCGCCGACGATAGGTTCATGCCGAAGCCGATGCCAACAACCGAGGCCTGCAGAAGGTACTTCGAACCCTTCTTCGCGAACGTCGGATAGACGCTCCCGAACACAAGCGCACAGGCAAGCCCGAGGAAAAGCCCATACGCCGGTGTCATGAACGGCATTGCCGAAAGCACCAGCAGGAGGACAAAAACAACCTTTCCAATCTTCTCTTTCATCGTGGCGGGGTATTCCTATCAGAACTCGTAGCGAAGCGTCAGCGTGTACGAGCGACCGGCACCCGGCCAGTAGTTCACGCCATACGTCGCATAATCGCAGTAATCCTTGTCGAATAGGTTATCCACCGTGAACCCGACCTTGACGCCGCGAATCCAGTCGGCAAACGTCGGGGCGTACTCCACGCCGATGTGGAAAAGCCCGAAGTCGGGAATGCGGCCCAGTCGGCGCGAACCGGCATAGCCGCCGTTGTTGGCGAAGTCCGAAGCCGCCCACTGCGCCGTCTGGTAGCGATAGCCACCAAAGACAAAGCAGTCATCCCACAGGTACACGCGCCCGGTCAGCGAGACCGTCTGCTCGGGAACCATGGGGACCTCGTTGCCGTCAAACGCACCACCGTCGAACTCGGCGTGGACAAGCGAATAGGCGAGCTGAACGCCAGCGACCTTCTCACGCGACCAACCGACGCGGAGATTCAGGCCCTCGCGAACCGTGTCAGACGGTGCATTCATGTTGCTGAAGGCCAGCGGATTGTAGAAAATCTCGTGCTTGAGTTTTGAATAGTAGAGATTGCCACCGAGGAAGAACTCCTCCAGGAACGACCAGTCCGCGCCAACGTCTGCCATCCAGCCCGTCTCGGGTGAAAGCACCTCGGCCGAACCCGTCGTATAGGAGAACTCATCCACGAAGGGCGAGCGGAAGAAGCGCGAGAACCGAATGTAGGTCTTGAGGTCGTCAATCGGCTTGAAGAGAAGCCCCGCATCGTAGGCGAACATATCCGAAGCACGCGAAGCCGCCGCGTTGTAGCCAGTATCCTTCAGCCACACGCGCTCATAGCGACCGCCCAACTGAACGGCCAGCTGCTCCGTCAGGTGAAGCGTGTCCTGCGCGAAGAAGCCCATATTCTGCCGCGTGACGCGTCCACGCGCCGGATAGACGTACCCATAACTGTAGGTCGTTGCCGACGCGGCATCGTTGCGATCCAAGCGAAAGGTCGAACCAACGATCAGCTCATTCTCCAAGCCAAAGACATCGCTCGTATTAATCCACTCCGGCGTGAATTCATACGAATACATATCGTAGTCCACTTCCCATGCGTAGGTATAGGGAGCATAAGGCGGATAGTAGCTCATGCCCGAACCCGTCGAGCGGCTCTGCGAATGACGCCGCGAGACGCTGCCAATCAAGCGAAGGGCGTTCTCGTCGTTGAGCTGAACATTCAGCGTCGAGTGAAGCCCATAGGTCGAGCGACGGTAGTAGTCCTTCCCCTGGTGGTTGACGAACGAATCACGGGGATTCGAGTGCCACTGATCACGCGACAGGGACCCCGGCAGGTCATACGTGCTGTAATTGTAGAAGGCGGAGACCTTCAACCACGACCCGTTGGACCAGTTCTTGCGGATGCCCCCATTGGCGTTCCAGATGTCGAACCTGGAGTTCTCACGGTAGCCGTCCGAATGGTCGTAGGCCGCGCCCCCCCAGTAGATGAGACCGTCCTCCTCAATGCCACCACGCGTGGCGAAGGAGGCTCCCGCCGTCCCCCAGTTGCCGACATGGGCCTCGACCGCGCTGTGACGCTCGTAGTCGTCGGGTTCGGTCACGATGTTGATCATGCCAGCCGAAGCACCGTCCCCGTGCAGGACGGTCTGCGGACCCGACAGAATCTCAATCTGCTTGATGGACGAAAGCGAGACCTGTGCAAGATTCGGAGCCGCCATATCCGGATTGTTCAGGCGTTCGCCGTCCACAAGCACAAGCGTCCGTCCGAAACCGTTCTCACCGTAGCCGCCCATGGAAATCTGGGTCAGGGCCGGATTCTTCCCGCCCAGGTGACTGAGGCTCACGGAAGGCGCAACCTTCGACAGAAGGTCTGCCACATCATGGGCACCCGACTGGGCAATTTCGTCGGCGGTAATAACCTGCACATTCTGCGGCAAGTTGGCCGACTGTTCATTCACACGCGAAGCGTAAACCACCACGGGTGGCAACTCCGCAACCATATTCGTCGCGGCTGCAATTGCCGCGAACAGCAGTGTCTGCATAGTCCTTCTTTCCCCCTCATGCGAGGGTACTTGATGTTGTCTTCTATTGGTGGACGTTCCGCATTCCGACTCTTACGGTTGCGCGACAGCGCCTGATTTACACAGGACTTTCCGGCCCGTCCAAACGGGCGCATATTATATCACATTCGTCTCGTGCCCATAACGCGCACGGAAAATGAACTAAAAACGCGCCTCTCCACCTACTTTTCGGAAACAATGCCCCAGTCCCGAAGCGGCTCGATCGGCAACCCCATAATGTTCTCATAGCTGCCCGTCCACCGTTCAACAATCAGGTCGCCCGACTCGTCAATGTCGTAGGCCCCGGCACGATCCGTCGGCTTCACCCGCGCCACATACGCCTCAATCAGCTCATCCGAAAGCTTTCGGAACGTGACATCGCTTCGGCAGACCTTGAACGCCCCATCGAAGGCCACACCCGTGAAGACGGAATGCACTCGACCGCTCAATTCATGCAAAAATGCCCGCGCCTCATCCAAGTCATGCGGCTTTCCGTAAATTCGCCCATTGTACCAAACAATCGTGTCGGCACTGAGCACCCGACCGCGTCCCTGCGCACGAACTGCCGCACCCTTGAGCAGGGCGTTCTCCCGAACCGTCCGCTCAGGATCTGCCGCGTAGCAGACTTCCGCAGCATTCGTCTTGACGATGTCAAAATCGACGCCCAGTTCCTTGAGGATTTTCGCCCTGCGCGGGCTTCCACTTGCCAAAATGATTCGATTCATTGCGCAATGTAAACGTAAACGGGTTCCGTGGTTGTCAGCGCGACACGCGAGGCCGAGGCCCTGTTGAGCGTCGCACAGTAAAGGTTCTCAAATCGGACACCATCCAAGGGCCACTCAAGTCCCGTCGATGTCATGCGCGTCCTTGGATTCGGCGCGAAGATTGAAATGGGCGTTCCTTTCTTGACGCGGAAGACAGCCTTCGCGTCAACGGCATGGAAGCGACCGTAGTCGGTCAGGATGTCGAGCCGATGGGCCAAGGCCCGAAAGACATTGCCAATCGCATGGTCCTCGCGCTTCCCCGTTGCCCCGATAATCAGGGGATTCGTCCATCCCCGCTCACGGCAATGGCGGATAGCCTTCTCAAGGTCGTTCGTCTCCTGTTCGGCAATCTTCACGGTCTCCGCGAACCTCCCCTTGACGCTGTCGCAGTCGCCCACGACAACGGTTGGTTCCGTATGGAAGCGCCACCGATAGGCATCCGCCGCGTGGTCACAACACACGACAACCGTGGCCCGCTCCAACGCCTGCCACGCCAAACCGCCGCGCTTCGGGAAATCTCCCGCCGCAAGAATCACACAGGATGTACGCCGCTTTCCCGTCCGTTTCACGAAACAAGCTCCATTCCCCGCTTGCCAAGGCTATTGACGGGGATGACGCCAAACCGCGTCCCCTTCGGGAAGTCCTTCGACGGCAGGTCAAGTTCAACCGTCGGCTCGACATGGCGCAAGGCAAGATCCTCGTTCGGCTGAAGGGCAAAGCGTTCCACCTGCACACCGTCCGGACGCGTCGCACAAACCACATAGGCAATGACGCGGCAGTTTGTGCAGGTAGCAGCGGGAAACGTGAGCCGAACTGCCTGGTCGCATTCGCCGACCACGATCTTCGCCCCCGTGGGCCATGTGGGCGCGGCAGATTTTTCGGCGCGTGCGGCGAACCCGTAGCGCATATCAGCCGTCGTCTCGGGAATCGGGATGACCAACTCGTCCCGCACGAACTCGTCATTGACGAAATCGCGGCACTTCAAAATCATCTCATCGTCAAACACATCAAGGAGCATTCCCTGGCGCACCTTCCAGCGGGACGTTCGGTTGATTGCCGCGCCGCCCAGAAGACTCGTCACGTTGGATGTCGAGCCATAGCGCAGGGAACCGAGACCGATGGACGTAAAGGTCCCCTGCCAGATGAAGCGGTCGTCCGTCGCCGGGCAATGCGCGTGTCCCGAGAAGGCGACGGCCTTCGGATAGGCCGAAAGGGCCCGCGTCGAATACCCCGCATCCTGACCCCAGATGTTCGGCCCAAAGCAGGTGTCCTTCGGATGGGCGTGCTGAATGTAGAAGACGGGACGATCCCGATCAATCTCAGCGGCGTGGTCGCGAAACCAACCCTCAACAGACGCGATGCCGTCCCACTTGTCGGCCACCCAGTGCGCACCAATGAACGGATAACCCTTCACGCGCTTCAGCCAAATCGGGGCATAAGGTTCATGGAAAATGCTCTCCCATGCGGCAGCAGGATCCGTCCGAATCCAGCCCTTGCGAAAGGACTCCTTGTCGAAGAACCGCTTGTCGTAGCCGTCGTAATTCTGCCCCTCCAGGTCATGGTTGCCGTAGACGAAAAGCTTCTCAACGGTTCGCCCGTCAGGTGCCTTGTTCCCGGGAAAGACACGCTCCCAGGCCTCCCCGACTTTCTTCAGCTGGGCGACCATGCCGTTGTCGGCCATGTCACCGGCAATGACGACCCCGTCCACACCCTGATCGCGAAACCATGTGAGCGCGTGCTCAAATGTCTGCGTGTCGCCAAACTTGTTGAAGTCGCCGTCCTCCGCACAGATATGGATGTCGGACAAAAGGCCAAGCCTCAGGTTCGGCTTTCGCACACGCCTGAGCGAAAGCCCCAGTGCAGGGCCACCAACTACGGCAAGGCTTCCCAGAAGCCCCCCAAGAAAAATCCGCCGCGTGACACCTTCTTTTATGAATCCGTCAGCCATTTGTCGTGACCTCCCTTACCAAAATCCCCATTCACCACAGCCGATGACATAGAGCCCCAGCAGCAGATTGGTGGTGACGTGCGCAAGAATGGCCGCACCAAGTCCGCGACGAATCGCAAGCCACCCATAGAACGCACCCGCCAACGCACCGACCAAAATGCGGTCGTGCTCAAGCGCAAAAAGCCCGACCATCCAAAGGAACGCCGACCAGTCGAATGTGGAAAGCGGCAGTTCCGTCCACCGCCTGGTTTGCAGGCGACGATAGAGGAAGGATCGGAAGAACAGTTCCTCCGCCGGGGCAATGACGAAGGCACTGCCGACGAGCCGCCAAAGGGTCAGGGGCCACCCGCAGACGGATGGGTCGTAGGGCGAGATGGTCTCCGCCGATCCACCCCCGATAACAAGGAACCGACGGTACCAGGCAAACGACTCCGGTGCAACCCAGAGAACGCCGACGAGCACGCCGATGCCAATTCCCCAACCAGCCGTCGCCCACGGATTGCGGATCACGCGATCTGCCGCGCCGTCGGACAGCTTCGGATAAAGGGCAAAGAGCGCGACAAACGAAACAAACGCCCGTATTGCATACCCAACGGCAGTGGATGGCAAGACCATCATCAGCACCATCCAGAGGACATAGGGCACCGTCGCCCCCAATGTATCCCATCTTTCCCGCGTCATGTCAGTCCTCCTTCCGCTGGCCGTCTGCAAAAATCGAGCATTCCAACTCCCTGAGCGGCCGCAGGACAAAATCCCGCTCGTGCGCCCTCGGATGCGGCAGAATCAGTTCGGGTGTCTCAAGACGAAGGCCCCCGAAATCGATGAGGTCGATGTCAATCGTCCGTGGTCCGTTGCGGACGGTTCGCACCCGACCGAGGCTCGACTCGACCTCGTGCATACGCCGCGAAAAGTCGAACGGATCGAGGCGCGTGTGCAGAATTGCCACCTGGTTCAGGAACTTCATCCCCTGGAATTCGGGCGGAACGCCCACCGGTTCGGTCTCGATGACCGAACTCGCCCGCTCATAGCGCGTCATCGGGAATGCCGCGAGAGCCTCAATGGCGCGGCGCAAGTAGTCCGCGCGCGGCTCAATGTTGGACCCGAGCGCAACAAGAACCGTCCGCTCCGCTTCCAACTCACGCCGCGACTGATTCCGATCCTCTTCCATCACATCACATACCACAGGATGCAGAAGAAGTGGCAAATCGTCCCCGCCAGCACGAACAGATGCCAGACCATGTGCGCGTAAGGTAGCGACTTCCAAAGGTAAAAGACGCATCCAACCGTATAGAGAACTCCGCCCAACGCTAACCACATCGTGCCAAGTCCACTGAGCGAACGAACCAGCGGCACAATGGCCGCCAGTGCAACCCACCCCATCAGAACATAGGCACTCGTCGAGATATAGCGCATCCGCCCCGTCGTGCGAATCTTGAAGAGGATTCCAACGAGCGTCGCCCCCCACTCAATGCCGAAAATGCTCCAGGCGAGGGCCGGATGCTCCGGGCGAAGCGTCACAAGACAGAAAGGCGTATAACTGCCCGCAATCAAAAAGTAGATGGCCATATGGTCCATGACGTGCAGAATGCGCTTTGCCGGCGCATAGGTCACCGCATGGTAGGATGACGAGACTGCATAAAGCAGAATCATCGACGCACCGAATATCGCCGCACTCGTCACCTTCCAGGCAACATCCACGCCGCTTGTCGCGCCCTGCCAGACAAGCAACGCCAGCATCGCCGCACCCAAGTGCGAACCAACGACATGCGTCACGGCATTGGCGACCTCTTCGCCCGACGTATAATCCTGACTCCTCTTCATCGGGAACTCCCTTTATGGCTTTCGGTAAAGCCGGCAATGGCAAAGGCCATGAAACGCGGCATCCGCCAACTGTCCCCTGAATTCGGCACACGGACAGAAGAACTCAGGGGTCTTCGGCAACCGGCACGGGCAGTACCCGCCCTTGCGAGCAAGCCCCGCCCGAATGAGCGAGACAATCTTGCGGTCCTCGTTCTCCCGAACCCCGTACCAGATAAGGAGGGCCACGGCCGCCGGCACGAGGTCGTCAATTGGCTCGCCCGCCGTCAGGCGACGACGGATTTCCGTCGACGATTCCTTCGTCCTCGGAAACGCCTTGAACGTGCACAGCGTGCGCAATTCGTCGTAGTCCTTCCAGCGCGGCAGACCTTCAACGGAATCCTCCCCAATGAGGAAGAAGAGTTCCGCGTCCGGGTTCTCGGAGGCGATGGCGCGAACGGTGTCAATCGCATACGAGACCCCGCCACGCACCAGCTCCCGGTCATCCACCTCAACCCTGTCCATACCATTGAAAGCGGCCCGAACCAGCATCAGCCGGTCGAAGGTGCCGTCGGGCGACGATGCGACCTTGAAGGGCGAGACGGCCGCCGGAATCACAATCAGCCGATCGAGATTCAGCCCCTCAATCGCCTCACGCACGACCCCAACGTGCCCCGAATGGACGGGATTGAAACTGCCACCGAAGAGACCAATGCGCTGCTTCATGGGACGAACGCCTTTCAGTCAAGCTTGCGACGAATCACGCGTTTTGCCTTGCCTTCCGTGCGCGGCAACGTCCCCACCGGGAAGACATCGCCCTTCGGAAGAAAGCCAAGCCGCTCGCGCAAGTGCTTCGCAACGGTATGCCCCGTCACGCCGGGATCGGCCTCCACATTGACGGTCACGTCCGTCATGCCGTTGTGCTCCTCAAGGATTATCTGGAACTCGTCCCGAACGCCGGGAATCTCCATCAGAGCCTGCTCCACCTGACGCGGATAGAAATTGACACCCTTCACAATCAGCATGTCGTCCGTCCGCCCCGTGATGCGGTCAATGCGGAGCGAGGTGCGCCCGCATGCGCATTTCTCACGCGACAAAATCCGCGTGATGTCGTGCGTCCGATAGCGGATGATGGGCATGGCCTCCCGCGTCAGCGACGTGAAGACGATTTCACCGTACTCCCCGTCCGGCAACACCTTGCCGGTCACCGGGTCGATGATTTCGGTAATGTACTGGTCTTCCCAGACATGTATGCCTACATGGGCGCGGCAATCCTGCCCCGTCGTCCCGATGCCGCCCGTCTCCGTCATGCCGTAGATGTCGAAGCACTCGATGTGAAGACGGCTCTCAATCTTCTTGCGCATCTCGTCCGAGAAGGTCTCGGACCCAAAGATGCCCACGCGAAGCGAGGGGATGTCGTGGTCGCCCGAGGGGTCGGCATCCAACTTCTCGATGATGCGCGGCACATAAGAGACGACCGAGATGAATCCCTTCGTCTTGAAGTCGCGCATCAGCCGAATCTGCCGATCCGTATTACCGGACGAGGCCGGGATGGTGAAGAGCTGGGCCTTGCGCGCCCCGTGGTAGCACCCGAACCCGCCGTTGAACAGGCCGAATGTCGGCATAATCTGAACGGCATCGCCCTTCTCAAGCCCCGCCATCGAGTAGCACCGCGCCATGCACTCCGCCCACTGAAGCAGATCGTTCTTCGTGTAGGCCATCACGACCGGCGTGCCCGTCGACCCGGAACTCATATGGAACTCCATCAGGTCCTTCCGGTCCACGCAGCTCATCTTCAGCGGATACGCCTCACGGAAGTCGTCCTTCGTGAAAAACGGCAACTTCGCCAAGTCATCAAGGCTCTGGACGTCTTCGGGCGAACCGATTCCGCCGCGATGGAGCCGCGAACGGTAGAAGTCGTTCGTCCACACGCGGCAGAGGGACTTCTTCAGCCCCTCCAACTGGATTTTCGCATACTCGTCCCTTGAGAGGGTTTCCGCCGCTCGATTCCACATACCCATCGAAGCAATTTCCTTCCTGTCGTTCTGACCGTGGACGCTTAGTCCTGCATCGCGGCCTTCCGGCCGAGCGCAAACGCCTTCTCGTTGACCTCAAGGAGCCTCGCCTTCGGACCGGTCAGCATCTCCTTCATCGCCTGATGCCAGAGTTTCTCGTCAAAGGGCGTCAGCGCTGAAAGCGCACCGGCCAGGACCATGTTCATCGTGCGGGCGTTGCCGACCTCTTCCGTCGCAACCTTCATGGCATCGACGAACACCGACTTGCGGAAGACCTGATGGACGCGCTCGTCGAGGTTCTCCACGGCCGCCTGTTGCCCGGACGACACCGTCACCGGCACGAGGTAGAGGTCGTTGACGAGCGCAACGCCCTCTTCCGACAGAAGATGGCTCCAGCGAAGCGCCTCCAACTTGTCGAACGAGACCAGAATGTCGCTCGTTCCTTCCTGAATGATGGGCGAGGCCACATCGGCACCGAACCGAACCTGGCTAATGACCGAACCGCCGCGCTGGGCCATGCCGTGAATCTCGCTCTTCTTGACGTCCAACCCAGCCAAAGCCGCCGCCTTGGCGAGCAAATCCGCCGTCAGCAGGATGCCCTGCCCACCGACCCCAACGAGGGAAACATTGACCGTCTTCATCCGACCCTCTCAACCGTAATCTCGGGGTCGATTTCCTGGAGGGCGACCTCAATGCCCTGCTTCAGCGTCATCATGGCAAACGGGCAGGACCCGCAGTGCCCGACGAGCTTCAGATGAACAACCTTGCCTTCAATCTTCACAAGTTCCAAGTCCCCGCCGTCGTTCTGAAGTCCGGCGCGGAGTTCCTCAAGTTTCGCCTTGATTTGCTCTTCCATTTTCCTGCCTCCTTATTTGCCGCGTATTATACCAAAAAACCGCCTGCTCGGGGGTTTGCGCGAAGCTGCCGCTCGGCCTCGGCTTCGGCAAAAGGTTTTGCCGGCCTGCCGTCCGGCAGGCCATTCAAAGTGCCGCGCCTGCGCCTACACGAAAGAAGGGGCAATCTTGGGTCCGTCCACCAGCGCGGCAATTCGTGCGGCAAGGGACGGCAGGTCGGGGTCTCGCGCACCGCATGTCGCAAACGCGGCAAAAGCGGCACAATTCCGCCGAATCCACGCATAAGCCCCCTCCAAGTCGGCGACCTGCTCGCAAATTCCACCCCCCAGCCGTGCGGCGAGCGCATCCGACTGAATCGAGCGGTCGGCCGTTCCACCCGCATCGTACACGGGCAAAAGAAGAAGCTTGTCCTGTGGACGGACGACCTCGGCGAACATCTCGGCCAGCGAATCCAGCATTTTCCGAAGCGGCGCATACCCATGGGGCCGCCAGACGACGCACACGCCGCCCGGATACGCCTCCGCCAGCGTCGTCCACATGGCCCGCAGTTTCTCGGGATTGTGCGCGTAATCGTCATAGACGCGCGCTCCATACCGCTGAAGGCGACGCTCAACCCCGCCGAAATGGCGCAACGCCTCGCGTGCGGCAGATTCGTCGCACCCGAGGGCGACCGCCATGCGCAACGCCAACCACGCATTGTGCCGATTGTGCAGTCCCGGTATCGAGACATCCGCCTCGCCAAGCTGAACACGACCGTCCACGACCGGCCCCGGGAGATCCTCGATGAACGCGTCAAAGACCTTGTCCATCTCTGCCTTCGAGTAGTGGTCGGCACTGGCATTCGTGACAATCGCCGCGTAGGGATGGAACGCGACCAGGGAGCGGTCGCTTTCATCGACCTCGGCGACGGCATAGTCGCCGCGCCCCACGCGGACGGCCCCTTCCCATCCGGGCACATTCGCGCCATTGACGCAAAACGGGTCGAATCCGCACTGGGCAAGGATGTGACCGAGCATCGCCGTCACCGTCGACTTGCCGCACGTCCCAACAACGGCCACGAGCCGATGCCCGGACAGGGCGGATGCAAGGGCCTTCGCCCGATGGACAACGGGGATTCCAAGTTCCTTCGCCCGGCGAAGCCCTGGATTGTCCGCCTCAATCGCCGTCGAGACAATCACCTCGCCCGTCTCGGCATCCACCCCGCTTCCGTCATCCGGAAAACACGCAATGCCGATGGAACGCAGGAAGGCGATGTTCTTCGTCGACAGGTTGCGATCCGCCCCCGTCACCCGCTCGCCCAATCGAACGAGCGTCGTCGCAAGGGCACTCATCCCAACGCCCCCAATGCCAATCAGGTGCCGCTTCATCACTTGACGACTTTCCCGCCCGCCAGCGTCTCGGCAATGTTCAGGTAATAGGCCCGAATGCGCTCATAGGCATTGATGACGTCCAGTTCACCCAGAACGCGCAACGGGGACTCCGGGTCATCCGACCCAATGCGACCGAGCTGCGTCCGACGGCACTCGCGGATAAACTCGTGAATCTCCCGCGACTCCGCCTGTACGGCTTCCACGTCAATCGGCACACGCGGCGAACAAATCCAAGGCGAAACCTTCTCGGCAAACGCATTCACACGGTCGTGGACGGAGAGGAGAACGGCCACCGAGGCCTCCGAAATCCGCTGCTTGCGCGTCCTGAATCGACGGACGACACGCAGAATCGCCGCAGATTCGTCCGAGACGGACTCCAATTCGTCCGTAATGCGCAGGAGCCGCCGCGCCCGTTCCGCGACATCCCACCCGAGTCGCTTCGTCATAATCCCACCAAGAAACTCGGTCACTTCCCGCTGCACATTGTCCAGGATGTCCTCGCGGTGGATGATGTGGTTCTCCATCTCCTCGTCGCTCGTGCCGGCGATGACCTGCCGCGCACAGTCCAGCAACTCAAGATTACTCTTGCGCATGAACTGGACCTCCAGCAGAGCCTGGTCGCAGGCGATGACGGGCGAGAGCCGCGCACCAACCTTCAGCGCCGACAGGTGGGGCTTCTCATTCTCCGGCTGTTTGACCAAAAACTCAATCAAACGCGCAAAAGGCTTCACAAATGGGAAAAGCAACGCTCCGCGGCAAACGGCAAAAATCGTATCCGTCACGGCGATGGGTGCCATGATGTGCGTCAGGACTTGCGCCGGATGCCCCGACACAATCATCGTCTCGGCAACGTTCCAGTTCGGAAAGAGCATCTGCCCGCCCTTCACGAACAAGGGGAACAGCGGCAGAAACACAATCGACCCGATAATGTTGGACAACGTATGCGCCAGTGCCGTCCGCCGTGCATCCGCCGTGCCGCCAATCGCCGCAATCCACCCCGTCGCCGTCGTGCCGATGTTCGCCCCGAACAGCACGGCTATCGCCACCTCGTAGGTAATCAGTTTCTGGGCCGCCAGCGTCATGGCAATCGCAATCGTCGCCGCCGAGGACTGGATGACCGCCGTCAGTAGCATCGCCGCGAAGGCAACCAGTAGCACACCCGGGATGGTCTCGCAACTCATGGACGTGAAAACCTTCGCAATCTCGGGATTCTCACGAATCGGCATGACGCCCTTCGACATGAAGTAAAGGCCAAGGAAGACCAGGCCAAGACCAACGACCGTCAGGCCGAGGTTATGGACGCGTTCGCCGCGCAGAAAAAAATACATCGCGCCGCCAAGCGCGATGCCAATGAAGCCAAGAACCTGGGGATCCGGCGCGTAGGCGATAATCCAAATCGTCGCCGTTGTGCCGATATTCGCACCAATCAGCACGTTTATCGCCTGCGGCAACGTCAGCAGGGCCGTCGAGACGAAGCCAACGAGCATCACCGTGATGATTGAGGACGACTGGACGATGACCGTCGAGATGATGCCCGTCCCAACGCCCACAAGCCGTCGGCTCGTCGCATGGGACATGAACTTGCGCAAGCCGCCGCCCGCCGTCGCCTGCAGCCCCTCCGAAAGATGCTTCATCCCCAACAGGAAGAGGCCAAGGCCTCCGCAAACCGTCACGAGGATCAGAAGAATATCTTTCATATCGAAAAACCGATGAGGAGAAGACCAAGCCCCCAGGCCGCGCACACAAAACCCAGCGCCTTCAGCCGAAGGGGCGAGGACTGGAACCAGCGCATCCCGCGCTCAAGCCGCCAGGGGTAGAACATACCATACATTCCGAGAACGGCCCCAATGTAGGCCGTCACCACGAAAAGGTGCACAGGCGCGGCACCGCTCTCGGGCAGGAGCAACCGCGTCACCTTGAAAAGTTCAGCCGGTATCAGCATCAGGATGCCCGTCAAGGCCCGGACGGACAAGTTCTTGGGCATCCAAACCACGGTCAGGAACGACAGCACCGCCGCCAAAATCCAGACTTCACCGGGAAAACGCTTGAGAATCATGTCGAAAACATCAATTCCAATCGTATCGCACTCGTACGCCGTCCAAAACCAGGCGACGACCGTCAGAAGCACGGCAACAGCGCGGGAAGTCTCAAACCAGTCAATAAAACGGGACATTCGACCGCTCAAAAGAAGCGAACCCCCGCCAAAGGCGAGGAGCGGTAAACCGAGAATCAGGCCCCAAGTTGCGATCATGTTCTCACTTTGAAGATTGGAGGTGGGAAGCGGAGTTGAACCGCTGTAAGCGGATTTGCAGTCCGCTACCTAACCGCTCGGCCATCCCACCGGTCAAGTGGTCAATAGTATATCATTTCCCGCGCCACGCCGTCAATGGGGGTCTGAAAGAAAATCAAAAGCGAACAACGCGGCAAAACAGGTCCAATCGATGAGCCTACAGCAGGATGCCGATTGCGAGCCCGCTCATACCGCCAATGACAGCTCCGGCGATCGCATTCACCAGCGAAAACACAACGCCAACGATGCACAGGAACAGGCTGATGCATTTCCTTCGTCTGGCACTCATCACCATTCCGACGACGGAAACAGGCAAGCCAATGGCGGGTACAATCCACAAGATCAAGTTCGCAATCCCAAAGGCCAGCGGATCTGGACTGTTGTCAAGCGGCCTTGCATCGTCGTCCTCCATCTGAAAGCCGTCAGCCTTCTCTCCACGACCGAGAACGACGACCGCACCACACGCCGGACAGATTTCCGCACCCGCGTCTATTGGTGCACCACATTCGATACAAAACATCTGTTTCTCCCTTACTCTTTCAGGTTGTCAATGTCGCTGCCCCGACCTACACTCCCCACACCGCACGACCTCTTGGTTGCTTCAGTCTTCGTTCTGACACCCAATCCAAGCCGAGCAAGAGGACAGGCAATGAGTGGCGCACCCATCCGTGCGCCAGAGGCGAACATCTGATGCCGCCCGAATCCCCCGCCAATCCCTGTAGGTTCGTCATAATGTCTAAATGATAGCACATTTCTTGATTCACAGTCAATTGGAATTGTCATATTTTATAAATGTGCCGATTGCAGGAGTAAACGCAAGTCCCTGAAGCGGTTACTCTTGCAAAAGGAAGATTCTCCCTGGTATTGATC
>CAKTUI010000012.1 GCA_934621385.1 uncultured Kiritimatiellota bacterium | reverse complement strand
GCCCGTGCGAGAGTAGGACGCCGCCGGCCCTTTCCTTTTCCACGCCACACGCACCGTGCGCGATGCGCGGGACCCGCAGGAAGGGACGCGCAGGGAGAAGGGACGGCCAGGACCGCCCCCTTTTTCATTTCCGCGACTTTTGGTATAATACCACCGTTAAGGATGGCAGGTCAATTCCAAGTTGCCGCCTATTCGGGCGGCTCGTTGCGTTTTCTTTCCTCCGGGATTCAATCCCGCGAGGTTGTCTTGGCTTTGCCCCTTTCTCGCCTTCTCGTCAAACTGGTACGTGTGCCGGTTGAGAATCGAAGCGATCCTGCCGCGTTTGCGCACCCGATTCTTCAGTCAATAAGTCCCTATCCAGACGAGACGCTCACGGTGTCCTGCGAAATGGTTCGTGAGTCGCCAGATGGTTTGGTCGTCATTGCTGCTGCCCTGCCAGAAAGTGCGGCAGACGATCTTGCTGAGGCCCTTGACGCGGCGAAACTCAATGTGACGCGTGTTGATGTCTTGGCTCTTGGTGCAATTCGTGGGCTTTGGAATGCGCTTGGGAATGCTGATGCACGCCGACTTCTTCTGCTGAAGGATGAGGACTGTATTTCGCTTTTGGTCATTGACGGTGATTTGCCGAGCGCAATCCGTGCCTTTACGAGTGAGTCCGATCTTCGCCGCGAGGTGATGCTTTCGCTATTGGAGTCTGAGGATTTTGGAGGCGTGAGGAGTCTTTCGGAGATTGTTGTTTCCGGTGATCTTCAGGTTGATGATTTGGCTGATCTTGCTCCAGTTCGACGGATTGAGATGACGGCGGACGAGGCTTTGGTTGGCATTGAGCAACGGTCCGAAGACCCGGCTTCGCTGAATGCCCTTCCCGAAAGTTGGCGTGAGGTGCTTGACGAGTCCCGTCTCAAACGCAAACTGACGCGAGGCCTTGCGCTTGCGGGTGGCTTTTGGATGCTGATGCTGGCCGTTCTCCTGGGTGTTCCAATGGGTTATGGCTTCATGACGGATCGACAGAAGTCCCTGCGCAAGGAGCATCGCCGCGCCTATGAGGCGGTAAGAGAGATGCGCGACAAGGTGCGTCTTGTCCAAAAGTATTCCGATCATTCGCGTGGTGCGCTTGAGGTGATGAAGGCTGTGAGTGACCGACTGCCCCAGGGTGTGACGCTGAACAGTTGGCTCTTTCGGCGTGAGGATGGGGTGAAAGTTGCTGGTGAGGCGGATGATGCGGATTCTATTTGGAAGTTTCAGGATGCGATGACATCCCTTGCCGGCGAGGGTGAAACGCAGGGCGTCTTTGGGCGTGTTGACTTGCATGGTCCGACAGCTGTTAAGGGTGGGCGTCAGAAGTTCGACCTTGATTGCCGGTATGAAAAGGAGTCGGAGAACTGATGGCTGCCATGTCCATTCGCGAGAAGGTCGTCCTGTCCATTGTGGGAATGGTTTTGCTCTATCTCCTAACGGTGGCCTATTGGTTTCTTTTTCAACGAGATGCCTGGAAAAAGGCTGCTCGTGAATATGCGCGGGCACATGAGACCTATGAGAGCGAATGTCGGCTCATATCCGAGCGGCAGAGGTGGAATCAGGCCTATGAGGATGAGAAGGCCCTGATGCCGACCTTTGAGTCTGGAAAGGCGACGGAAACGACATGGCAGCGGAAAATGGAGGAAATTGCGCAGAAGAATCACATTTCGATTTCGCAGCGACAAGTTGGCAAGGAGGTTGAGGCGGGCGATGTCTATGAGCTGTCGATTGATGTCAAGTCGTGTGAGGGTGCGTTGGAGTCCATGGTGAAGTTTCTGCATGAACTTGAGAATACGGATGAGGGAATGTTCGACATTCGGATGCTCAGCTTGCGTCCAAGTTCGAAGCGGGGCTACCTGAAGGGGTCGTTCACCGTCACCTGTGCCTACATGAGGGAGAAATAGCGTATGATGAAGAAGAGTGTAATTGTCGGATTCCTGGCTGTTTCGGGCGTATTTCTGGTCCTCGGTCTACCGCTTCCTCGTTCGGCGGCAGATGCCGTGCCATCATCCTCCGCTCGTCCGTCCAGTTCGTCGGAGGTTTCTGACCTGAATTTTAACGCCGCTCCGGTGGATATGGTTTTTGAGGTCTATTCAAAGCTCGTCAACAAGACGGTCTTGAAGGATCCCGGTGCCCCATCCCCTACGATTACCCTCCAGTCCCGACCTGGGCAGAAATTGTCGGATGCCGAACAGGTGGAGGCGATAGAGACGATCCTTGAGATGAATGGTATCCACTTGGAGCCCTATGGGGAGAAGTTCGTTCGGGCACTTCCCCGTGCAAAGGTTCGCAAGGACGGAATCCCGCTCCTCATGAATCCAGATGAAAAACTTGATGAGACGATCAAGGTTGTTTCGATGATCATTCCCTTCAAGAACATTTCGACGGATGAGGCACAGAAGGCTCTTGAGGGCTTCAAGTCGGATAGTGGCAGTCTTCTCGTCTTCGAGCGCACGAACTCCATTCTTGTCACCGATACGCGGCAGAACATCAATCGGATGATGGAAATTGCCAAGATGATTGATGTCGCAACGCCCGTTCTTGAGAACGTCTTTGTGCGGCAGATTCGGAACGCGAGTGCCGCTGACGTGAAGACAGCCCTTGAGGCGATTGTCCAGGAATCCCAGAAGGAACAGGAAAAGAACGGAAAGAACGTCAACAACAACGCCTCGCAGGGGAACACGATGCGTCCACCGTTCATGACGGGGGCGCGACTTCTGAGGGGTGGAAACCAGCCGGCCGCTCCACAGCCCCAGCCGACCGTCAACCAGTCGCTCGTCATGTCGGTTTCAGATGCCGATCGGGGCATGATTCGCGGCAAAGTGCTGATTCTGGCCGATGAGCGTTCGAACAAGCTCATTATCGTAACGCAGAAGCCGAACATGGATTTCTTTGACAAGGTGATTGAGCAGTTGGACGTGGAGACGACGCCAGATGTGCAGGTCAAGGTCTATCGCCTCAAGTATGCCGATGCCGAGGATGTCTCGGACATGATCAACGACCTGATTGGCAATGCCGCCAGTTCTAAATCGAGCAGTAAGCAAAATCAAAACCAGAATGCCAAATCTGGCACGGGCAGTAATCTGACGCGTTCGACTGCGACGGCTGCGGCTCCACGGAAGTCAGTCAATCAGCGGAGCGGCGAATCCAAGGCCGGCGAGCTCTCGAAGGACAATGTCACCGTGTTGGCTGACAAGCGCATCAACGGTCTTGTTGTCATGGCGCGCACGGAGGACATCCCGACCATTGAACAGATCATTGAGTCAATGGACATCAAGCTTTCTCAGGTTCTGATCGAGACGGTCATCATCGAGGTGCAGCTGGGCGACGACATTGCCACGGGTATCGACTGGGTGCATGGGATGCAGCGGAAAGGAAATCAGTATCGTCAGGCTATTGGTGGCGGAGGTGGAAAGAATAAAGTGGCTGGGGTGGTCGGGGCGTTGACGAATGCCTTCATCAATGGAATGCAAGACATTGGACTGCCAGCTCTTTTCACGCCGGGGGGCGTGGGACTCACCTACGGTGTCTATTCATCACGGCTTGACTTGGGTGCAGTCATTCAGGCCTCAAAGAACGATTCGCGCTCTAAGTACATCGCCTCGCCTGTCATCATGACCGTGGACAACAAGGAGGCGACGATTGACGCGACACAGAAGTGGCAGTTCTTGACGGGTTATCAGGTCTCCTCATCCGTCTACGCTTCGGGCAATTCGACGGCGCCGCAGTATACATCGGAAGAGCTCGGTATTAAAATCAAGGTGACACCGAAGATTAATCCGAACGGAACGGTGATGTTGAAAGTTTCTGAGACGTATACGCAGTTGGGTGCGAAGCAGACGATTCTTGATCCGCAGAGCACGGAGCGGCAGATTGACACATCCCTGAAGCGTTCCATGGAGGCCGATGTCCTTTTGGAGAACAACCAAACGGTCGTCCTTGGCGGCCTGACGGAGACGAAGATCTCCGAGAGCGAGGGGGGAATCCCGATTTTGAAAGATATCCCGTGGATTGGCAAGTACCTGTTTGGCTCGACATCATCGTCTGAGACGCGCAATGAATTGCTCGTCTTCATGACGCCCTACGTGTTGGATGACAGTGACGCGGCACAGGTCGAGGCCATGCGCCGTAAGGCGACGATGAGCGATCCGCGTCCGTGGGACGACCATGGCTGGTCGAAGTCGTCCTTGGCCGATCCCGTCTCCAAGAAGGAGCAGTTACGTCGCCTGAAGGACGAGTGGAAGAAGCAGGATGAGGAGCGTCAGACGCGACTGACCATTGAGGCCGAGAAACTTCAGCGTGCGAAGGCCCTTGAAAAGATGGGCGAGGCCGAGCGAGCCCTTTGGATGGAGGCGCACAGGGATGAACTCCAGCGAGAGGTCCAGCAGGAACTCCAGGAGAAGATGTTGGATGAAAAGAGCCAGGAAGGGCTGAAGAAACTGGCGGAAGACATTCGGACGCGGCCGCAGCAGGCGGCGAATTCGGCGGACGGGACGGATGATGAAAAGTAGGATCACGGCCATCGTATTCGTTTCCATCGCCGTGATTCTTGCGGCGATTTCGGGGATTGTCGTGACGAACAATCGTGCGGATGCGGCACGAGCGGCGCGGCTTCGTGCGGAAAGCGAGGAGGCGAAGTCCGTTGCCGAGGCGAAGACGGCGAAAGCGGAGCAGGCAACGGCCGAGGCGCAGGCGGCAGAACGGAAGGCTGCGGCGGAAGCGGCGCGTGAAAATCGCCTGGCCGAGCAGACGCGGCAGGAGACGGCCAAACTTGAGCGCGAGCGGGCGATTGCCGAGGCCCAGCGGGCGGAGGCGGAGGCGAAGAAGGCATCGGCTGACGCACGGGCGGCTGAAGCGACCCGTGAGGCGGAGAAGGAGCGTCAGGCGGCAGCCCGTCTCGCCGATGAGCAGGCTCGTGCCGTCGCTGACGCGGCGAAAGCAAAGGCCGAAGCCGAGGCGCAGACGGCTGCGGATAGGCTCGCGGCGGAAAAGCTCAAGTCCGAGGCGATCATTGCAGAGGCGAAAGCTCTTGAACTGCGGCAGATTGATTTTGAGAACCTGGAGCGTCAGCTGATTGAGTTCAAGCAGGAACTGGATGAGCGTGAGCGGGCGTTGCATCCCGACAAGACGTCGGCCGATCTCGAATGGGTTGGAGAGCGTGAGGCAGATGTCATCGGCGGCGAGTCGAATGCTGTTCGGCGCGTGAAGCGAATTCGGATTCTGCCAGAAAATGACATGACGCTCCCTGTCGAGTCGCGGAAACTTGCCCGAAGTGAGCGCATGAGCGCAGAAAGTCTTGGAGTGGTGAATGCGGTCGCCAGCAATCGAGTTCTTCGGACACTTGAGCGACTCTATGAGGAGGCTCTCGGCGCAGATCGGCAGGTGGAGGCCCGGTATTACCTGCGGAACATTCAATTTCTTTACCCCGGCTGGAAGTATCAGCCGGAAACAACCAAACAAATCAAGGAGACGAAATAATGTCCGATTGCTGTATATTTGCGGGACAGGGTGCGCAGGTGCCCGGAATGGGAAAGGACTTTGCCGAGTCCGATGGCGAGCTGATGGCCTTGTTCGACAAGGCGAACGCCGTGCTTGGCTTTGACTTGAAGAAGACGTGCTTTGAGGGCCCGGCCGAGGAATTGACGAAGAGTAACATCTGCCAGCCGGCCATCTTCGTGACGAGCTATGCGGGATATCTTGCTCTCCAGAAGCGCCGCCCGACGACCTTTGCCTGTGCGGCCGGTCTTTCGCTTGGTGAGTGGGGTGCGCTCTGTGCGGCTGGGGTGCTGGACTTTGACTCGACGCTGAAGGTCCTTGAGGCGCGTGGACGCTTCATGCAGGAGGCGTGTGAGGCGACTCCGAGCGGCATGATTGCCATTGTCGGAGCGTCGTCGGAGCAGCTTTCCGAACTCTGCGCGAAGACGGGGTGCACGGTGGCCAACATCAATTCCGCCGCGCAGCAGGTGCTGTCCGGCTCGAAGGATGCGATTGCCCAGGCGGCGGTCGTTGCGAAGGAACTCGGCATCAAGCGGGCGATTCCGTTGGCCACGGCGGGGGCATTCCACTCTCCGTTCATGGCACCGGCACGCGAGAAGCTTGCGCCGGTTCTCGACACGATTACCTTCCATTCGCCGAAGTTCCCGGTGCTCTCGAATGTGACTGGCAAGCCTCACGCGAGCGATCCCGGGGCAATTAAAGCCCTGATGCTGGAGCAGGTGACCGGCACGACCAACTGGGCGGCCGATGTCGCGGCGGCCAAGGAGCTTGGTTGTGGGCGTTTCGTCGAGTTTGGGCCGGGCAAGGTGCTGTCGGGCCTGATCAAGAAGATAGACGCGTCGCTTCAGACGACGAACGTAGGTGATCTCGCCTCGCTCGACGCGACGGTGGCGATGCTGAACGCCTAAGTGTGGATTTTGCAGAAGAAAGGAAAATACAATGAAGAACCTCGAAGGAAAAGTCGCCATTGTGACTGGCGCGGCGCGCGGAATTGGCGCGGCAATTGCTAAGAAACTGGCTACCAACGGCGCGAATGTCGCGATTTGCGATTTGAAGGCCGAGTGGTGCGAGGAGACCGTGAAGGCCCTTGAGGCACTTGGTGTCAAGGCCAAGGGCTATGGCGTGAATGTCGCCTGTTCGGCGGAGGTCGATGCCTGCGTGAAGGCCGTGCTCGCCGACTTCGGCAAGATTGACATCATGGTCAACAACGCTGGCATTACGAAGGACGGCCTTCTCATGCGTATGTCGGACGAAGACTGGGATGCCGTGCTGAACGTGAACCTGAAGGGCACGTTCCTCTTCACGCGTGCGGTTGCCCGTCCGATGATGAAGAACAAGGCGGCTGACGGAACCCAGCTCGGTGGCTCAATCATCAACATCGCCTCGGTCGTCGGCATCATGGGCAATGCCGGTCAGGCCAACTACACGGCTTCGAAGGGCGGCGTGATTGCCCTGACGAAGACGACGTCGAAGGAACTCGGTTCGCGGAACATCCGCTGCAATGCCGTTGCCCCTGGCTTCATCCAGTCGAAGATGACGGACGTGCTGCCCGAAGAGGTTCGCAAGAACTACATGGAGCAGATTCCGCTTCGTCGCTTCGGTACGGTGGAGGACATCGCCAAGGCGGTCGCATGGCTTGCCGGTGACGAGAGTGCCTATGTAACCGGTCAGATCATTTCCGTGAACGGCGGCATGATTGGCTGACCCCCCCTTGCACGAGAGGGCCAAAATTTAGTATAATACACTCATCCAAATAAAAGGAGTTGAACAAATCATGGCAGGAAAGCTTGAAGATCGCGTAAAAGAAATCATCGTTGAGCAGCTCGGCGTCAACGCGGAGCAGGTCACGACCGAGGCTTCGTTCATTGACGACCTGGGTGCGGACTCGCTTGATTCCGTCGAACTCATCATGGCGTTTGAAGAGGAATTCGGTGCTTCGATTCCCGAGGAAGATGCCGAGAAGCTGACGACCGTCGGCAAGGTCGTTGAGTACCTCAAGTCGAAGGGCTATGGTGACGATGGTTCCGCTCCTGCTAAGTAAGCAGTAGCTGGATTACGTTCAAACAGGCGTGGGGCTTTGGTCTCACGCCTGTTTTGTTTTATATCCAACTTGTTGAGGCCGATGGTGTGCGCAAGTTCATTGTTTTTTCTGCGTAGGCGCGTATGTATTCATCCCGCGGATATGATACAATACGCGGCGGGTGACTTTCGAGTCTTTGGGAGTTGCCCAAATAAGCGTAAGAAGAACGAAAGGATGTCTCAATGAGGAAGTTGACGATTGTCGGAATGGTCGCGTTGCTGTCCGCCTGGACGGGGTGGGCAGATGCGGCCCGCAATGCGGCGGCCAGGGCTGAACTAATCAAGGGTGTCGAGTCGATTGATGCGCCTGGTGGTGCCTTGCCGGGTCCATTTGTCTGCCTTTCGGACGATGCCTTCAATGTGATTGCGGCACGGAACTATGACGGGACGATTCATCCAGTCACCGTCGGTGCATTTTATGGCGAGGGGCGGGTCGTGGCCCTCGGGCATCCGGCGTTCCTGTCAAACAAGGCGACGATGGGAGAGACGGCCCAGTATCTTCGTAATGCGACCACCTGGTTGCGCCAGGGTAAGGCGGGCAAGGTTGCCGTCATCAAAAACGAGGGGGTTCTTGCGAATCTGAAATCGTGCGGAGTAGAGGCCGAGAAGGTGGAGAGCGTCGATCAGGCGTTGACCTACCCGGTGATGGTGCTCATGTCGAGCGAGGTCGCGTCGTCTGAATTCGCGAAAGTTCATGATTATGTGCGTAAAGGCGGCGGACTGCTTTCTGAAGCTCTCACGTGGGGTTGGGCCTATTTCGCGGAGCGTTCGACTGGCTTGATTACGCCATCCCTCTACTACGATGCGGAGAAGCTCTTTGCGCCATTCGGCTTTGTCGCGGGCGATTCCGGGGTGAACCGTTCGGGCGGCAAGGGCTTTGAGACGGCGGTTCCCTTCCCGGTTGGCACGACCTTCCCCGAGGCGCTGAAGGCGCTTCGTGATGGAGTGACGGAGAAGAATGCGTCCGTGCGTGCACAGGTGACGAAGACGCTCGTTCAGGCGGCGTATGCGTGCCCGCCCAGCGCGGAAAAGGTCTTTGGCGAGTTGAGCGTTCTGGGGAATGAGCCGCAGGCGCAGAAACGCCCGTCACCCGAGCAGCCGCTGAAGGCGGCGGATGCGCTTTCGCGTGTGGGGATGGTCTTGCGACAGAACGCCTGGCAGCAGGATCCCGTGAAATTGTGGCCGGCCGATCCAGCGGCGGCGGTTTATCCTGGGCGGGCGAAGGCGGGGGCCAAGGTCGTCGACAATGAGAAAATTCCTGTCGATCTCTCTGTCCCGCGCTGGCGTTCGACGGGCCTCTTCGCGGATGCGGGTGCGCCGATTACGGTGAAACTTGCGCCGGGAGCCGAGAAACTCGGGCTGAAGCTTCGCGTAGGCACGACGGGCGATGATAACACGACCTGCGACGAGTGGAAGCGTGCTCCACTTGTGACGGTGACGATGCCGCTTGACAAGCCTGAGATGACCTTCTCGACACCGTTTGGTGGACTTCTCTACGTGGTCGTGCCAGATGGTAAGAAGGGGACGGCGGACGTGACGATTTCGGGGGCAGTGCGTGCCGCGCATTTTGTGCTTGGGCGCGACACGAACGCCGACTGGAAGCGGATTCTCGCCGAGGGTGCCGCCCCGCAGGCTGAAATCGAGGGCAAGCGTTATGTGATTACCCTTTTCGCCGATCGTGCGAAGGAGTGCGATGATCCGGAGTGGATTGCCAAGTTCTGGGATCGGGTCGTTGAGGTCGATACGGAGATGACGGGCCTTGCGGGCCTGCGGAACTACAAGGAGCGCATTTGCGCCGATGTCCAGCTCAGGAGTGGCTGGCTTCACGACGGCTATCCGATGATGTACCATTCCCTGGCGAAGAACCGGGAGGACATCATCACGCGTAGCCTGATTGAGAAGAGTGGGTGCTGGGGCGTCCAGCACGAACTCGGGCACAACTTCCAGAACCACTACTGGACGTTTGATGGCACGGCCGAGGTGACGGTCAATCTCTTCACGCTCTATTCGTCCGAAAAGGCCGCTGGGCTGACCGACCTGGAACTCTTTGAGGGTGTAACGGGAAAGGCTGCCTGCAAGCGCCGTGCCGTTCGCTGGGTTGAGGACGGCAAGAAGTTTGATGACTGGAAGAATGACTACTTCCTTGCGCTTGATACGTTTGTGCGCATCCGCCGCGTGTTTGGCTGGCAGCCGTTCCTGACGATGTTCCGCGAGTATCGCGATCCAGTCGTGGGCAAACTGCCAGCGAACAATCAGGAGAAGATGGACCAGTGGGCGACGCGCCTGTCGCGCATCCTGAATCGCAACTTCGCCGATTATTTCACGGCGTGGAGCTGGCCGCTTTCCGAGTCGGCCGTTGCCGAGTGCGCGAAGTATCCAAAGTTCTCCGAAGAGGAGTCTGCCGTTCTCTACGAGTTCCTGAGCGGTGTCCCGGACGATTCAATCGTCGACATCAAGATTACTCCCGCTGAAGGGGCGATTGCCAATGTGGGCGGTTGGACATCGTTCGTCTTCTCCTACGAGCCGGAAGCGCGCTCGCGGGCACTGTCGAATGAACTTCGCGTGAAAGGTACCTACACGCTGCACTTCGAGATTACGGATGAGACGGCTGGCAAGAAATACGCTTTCGCCTATCCGATTCGCGACATGAACAAGGATGCGTGGCCGGTCTTCCGTGTCGCGACAATTCCCTATGGGCTGACGCCCAAGGCTGATCACGCCTACACGCTGAAGATGATCGTAAAGGAGGGCGACCGCGTCCGCTTTGAGGGCGTCTCAGCGAAGGGGGCGTTTGTCTCCACCGACAACGGATTCTTGAGTGATGGTCCAATTGACTTCGAGCCAACGGTCAAGATTCGCAAGGATTCGCCGCTGAAGGGCAAGAGCATCCTCTTTGTGGGCGACTCGATTACCGAGGCCATTTGCGAAGTCTACAATCCGCACACGCGGTACACGGCTGGATGGCCGGGGCGCATTGGCTGGGCGAACGGGATGCGCTGGATTAACGTGGGCATTTCGGGAGCGACGGTCTCCAACAACTGGGGGCCTTACAACACGACGCGGCAACAGCTCAACTGGCACAAGGACATGCCGTTCGACATCCTGATTACCCATGGCGGCATCAACGACGCGATGGGCAAGTGCGCGGCCGGGACGATGACCCCCGGCAAGCCCGAGGACTACAACCCGTCCGCCGAGGACTTCAAGACCTTTGCGGGTTCGCTTGAGTACTTCTTCTGGCAGGCGAAGAAGGAGCATCCGACGGCGAAAATCGGCTTTATCATCAACTTCAAGGTGATGAAGTCCAATTGGTCCGACTGGGCGAAGATGCCCGAATACCTGCCGCTCATGAAGGCGATCTGCAAAAAGTGGGGCATCCCCTACCTCAATCTCTGGGAGAACGAGTCGGTGACGGAGCAGCTAAAGCCCGAGACGCGCACGGCGCTTGGCGACTACCTGCACCCGAACACGCTCGGTTACGACATTCTCTATCCCTACATCGAGCAGTTCGTCGAGGCCGTCTACACGGGTGCGGCGAAACCGGGCGAAGAGTTCGTTCCAAAAGCGGTCTACTACAAGTCCGAAAACCCCAACCTGTGCACCATTGGGCCGGATGATGTGAATGTCGCGGCGGGGAAGCTTAGCCTCAATGGCGACAATTGGAACACGGGCATGACCGATGGAAAGATTGATGGCTACATCCGGTGCGGCTCGACGACAACCTTTGAACAGATTGAGAAGAGCACCTGCTATCAGGAGATTGACCTCGCGGGACTCTACACGATTGACAAGATTCGCGTCTTCCCGTTCGTAGGAAATGGCGTGGGCTACTGGGCGGCGTATGCGACGGACGACGCGACGAAGCCGCTCAACGAGTGGACGCTCCTCTATCATAAGACCGATCAGAAGGCCTCGACGGCGGATGGGTATGCGGTTGCCTTCAAGCCCGTGGATGCCCAGTTTGTCCGCGTTTATGGTGTTCACGAGATTGGACAGGGGGATCCGCTCTTCATTGAGGCGGAGGTCTACGGGAAGTTGAGTCCGCGCAACCAGATTCCGACGGTCAATCCGGTCGTGCCGACCAACTTGGTGGATGTGGCCAGTGGCAAGCGGGAGACGCGTCCGAGTACGGTGTGGTGTGCCGACCCCGGCCAGCAGCAGGTTTCCCGTGGGTTGGAAGGTGACGACTACATCGAGATCGACCTTGGCGATGTCTGCGAGATTGAGTACCTTCAGGCGAAAGGTCCTTGGAATATCCTCGGTTACTGGGAGGCGTATGCGAGCCTTGACGCGACGAAGCCGATTGGCGAGTGGACGAAGCTCGGCGGCAAGTACGCCGTCTTCCCCGAGGAAAGGAATGGCCAGCTCTATACGATTGCTTTCGTTCCGGTCAAGGCCCGTTATGTGCGCGTCTATGCCATGCGCTCGTGGGGTCGTGACGACTTCTTCATTGATCATCCGAAGGTGTTCGGTAAGGTTTTGAAGGGAGAGGTGGCTCCCGCGCCTGAGCATGCTCTTGCGAAGAACCCAACGTACCAACACGATGCCGATTGGCATTGGTTCGCCTGCACGAACGCCGGATGCACGGCCCGCGTCAATGCGGCGCGGCACACCTGGGATCTTGGCAAGGTTACGCAACTTTCGGAGGGTGGTCGCCCGGCCGAAATCACGAAGACTTGCCGCGTCTGCCGTGCGGAACGCGTCTTCCCTGGTGTGGATTCGATGGGTGTGAACCTGGCGCTTGGTCGTCCCGCGAAGTTCTCTGGCGGGTCGCCCGCCGAGTGGATGACGGACGGTAGCCGAGCCTATGTCTCGGGATGGCGTGGCGTTATCGGCAATGCCCAGCCGTTGGACAAGATTGACGACGATTCGTCCTGCTACTTCGAGATTGACCTCGGGGCGCAGTACGATCTCTCGTCCGTGAATTTCGTCGACGACCTTTCGAATGCGAAGCGGATGTTCGCCATCTTCGTCTCGCCGGATGAGACGGCCCCGATTACGAATTGGACGCGTGCCGCTGTGCTGAATGGCGTGAACCCCGCCCAGTACGAGGGACGCACCATTCGCTTTGCGAAACCGGTGACGGGACGCTATGTCCGCATCTATAGCCTCGTGAACAATCTGGCGATTGCCGAATTCTCGGCCTACGGCCAGCCGTCCGCGCAGCCGGCTCCCGTGTCCGCGCACACATTCTCGACGAATCGTGTCTTCAACGCCGACCAGCACTGGTTCGCCTGCACGGATAAGGGGTGCACGTTTACGCGTCTCCATGAGAACCATCGCTTCCGTGGAATGGAACTCAAGTCGTTGCCGACGGCGACGAAGGACGGCGAGAAGTTCCGCGACTGCGATGTCTGCGCGTTCCGCGAGATTACGCCCCTGCCGAGCAACCCCACCCTTGGGGAAATCGTGTCGCTCGGCAAGCCCGCACGCATCGGCACCGGCAAGTCGGTTCCTCGCGTTACGGATGGGAAGTTCAATGACGGCGAGTGGACGACGAAGGAGGGCCGCGCCCAGATGACGGTCGACGATGCGGATAAGTGCTACTTCGAGATTGACCTTGAGAAGGTCGTGCCCGTGACAGCCGTCACCTACATGGCCTTTGAGAACTCGGTCAAGTGGGCCGTCTATGGAACGGATGATGCCGCGAAGCCCATCGCGCAGTGGCGGAAACTCGCCGAGAAGACGGATACGACGAAATTCCCGTTCGAGGGTTGGACGCTCTTTTGCGACGGCACGCCCGTTCGGTACGTGCGCGTCTATGGACTTGAGTACAATGACCAGAACGGAATCATGGCCCGTGAAATTACAGTCTATGGGAGGCAAGAATGATGCGCAGTAAATCGATTCGTTTCATGGCAATCGGTCTCACGGTGCTCGCGACGGAAGTCGCGAGTGCCGTTGGTTTAAGTGAGGTCACCGTTAAGGACGGTGTCATCACGATTGGCACAGACGCGAACTTCCCGAAGTACGAAGGCTGGATTCCGTGGCTCAAGCCGTATTCAAACGGGCATGACTGGGGGACGGATCAGAAGGCTGTCATTTGGACGAACAAGAAACTTTCCGATGTGAAGGCCATGCGCTGCAAGATGAGCGGTGGGTGGTTTAATGGACAAGAGTTTTCTGGTCGAGCCTTGATTGTCAGCCGTACGGACAAGGAAATGGAAGTCCAATTTCAGGCGCAGGACGGGGCTTATAACAAAGCGGTCCTTGCTTTCTTGGAACAGGTGGGTGATGATGTTGTTATTTGGGGACGGAACGCAGGATATAATTCCTCGTCAATCGGAACGCCCATTGCTGACTCATGTTTTAACATGCAGGTTTCGTCTTCTAAGAACAACGGCGCATACGGTGTTTATGACATTGAGGTGCTGAATGTCCTTGAGACAACGCCGACCGAATTGAAGGAATATGCCGCGACGGTCGGCGAATCGGGAACGGATACCCTTCTGGTCAATGAAGGCGTGCTCGCCATCAAGCCGACGGTGACGAACGATCTCTTCGACCTGAATATCACGGGCAACGCAAGCGTCTCTTTCGTGAAGGGAGAGGGGACTTCGGATATCGAAGTGTTGAACGGACAGAATCTCTCCGATCAGGCGCGGGTCGTTGTGCCGGGCGGAATCGCGCGAGACGTGGAAGTCGTCTCCGCAAAATCTGCCGGCGCATGGATGGGCGTGCATGATATGAGCATTCACCATTTGCGCTATTCGGCAAGCGGTGTCACATTCCAGGCCCAGCGCGACGACGGCAACAACATCCAGTCTGTCATGGTGGAGATGAAAGATTCGGTTCAGGGGATTGCGGTGCGTTATGTCTGGGGGCGCTATGCAAGCAGAAACAAGCGAAAAGTCGGGGACGATTTCTCCGCGGGCGAGTATGGCAGCGTCGGATCAGTTTATTATTCGCTTTCCTCGCTTGTGTTGCGAGTGCCGCCGTCGATCAACTTTTCGGCTACCAAGGCTTCCTGGACGACATGGGGAACCTATTTCGAAGGTCCTGTCCGTGTGACGAAACAGCCGCTTCCCGCCAACTCGCGGAATGTGATTCAAAATGGCGGCACATTGCGTCTGGAAGCCTCCGCAGGCGACTACAATGGTGGCGACAGTCGTCATTATGAGGTAGGAAAGGACTCCTCACTCGTTTTGTCCGAAGGCATGTGCGTCACGCATGGTGGCTCTATCACTCTTGACGGTGGGCATTTGGATGTTTTGAATGACTTTCTGTACGTCAATGATGTGACAATTCGAAATGGAGGTTCCGTTAGCGGTGTAAGCCCACGTCTCGGATGGAGTCTTGAAGGGCAGTGGTTGATTGCCGGCCCTGATCCCGTGACGATTGGAACGGGATTTACGCTGTTTAATAATGTGGCTAAAAACCGAACAATCGTCTTTGACGTAAACGCGGCAACAACGATAGGCGGATCGCTTCGCGATGATGTTGCGGATGCCACCTTTGTTAAGAAAGGTTCAGGCGTCTTAATGTTGGGCGCAGAGAACTACAACAATGGTGCGTATCGTGTGGAGGCGGGCGAACTCATCTTCGCGAATCCGAAGGGCGTCAAGCCGAATAACGCAGTTATCCTGAAGGGGGGGGGGCTGGGCCTCGCGCAGGGTAACGACGGGGTCTCGGCCGGTGCGCTGACGCTTGACGGAAACGCCGCGCTCGACGCGACGAACGGCACTTTCGCCTTCGCCGACTCGCGCGGGGCGGCGTGGGCGGACGATGCGGTTCTGACCCTGAAGTGCGGCGCATCAAAGAATGACCGCAAGAACCGCTTCCGCTTCGGAACGACGGCGAACGGCCTGACCGCCGACCAGCTCAGCCGCATTCGCTACGATGAGTCTGTCACGACGCGCAAGGTGACCTTTACCTTGGATGCGGATGGCTACCTGTGCGACAGTCTCGACCAGGGCTTCACCCTCCGCATCCGCTAACGAACGAGAAAGAAGAGAAGGAAAATCGGATGAAACGTTTACTGGTTCTGATTCTGGCGGTCCTGACCATCGCGGAAGGCGCATTCGCGGCGAAACCGTCGCGTCCGGCGAAGGAAAAGCCCGCGAAGGCGACGGCACCCAAGGTGATTCGTCCGAAGAAAATCGAGCGCAAGAAGATTGAGCGGAAGAAGACCCCGGCGACGAAGTCGGCGCGGCGGACAAGCCCATCGAAGACGGTTCAGCCGTCGAAGCGAGCCACTGCGCACAAGGGCGTTGAGACGACGGTGTCGCCGGAAGAAATCAAGGCGGCGCGGACGGAGTTGATTGACGGCGTGTCGGCGATTCGTACGGAAGGACTTCCGGGATCGTTCATCTGTGTTGCGCCGTCGGCGTTCGGCGTTGTGGCGGGGCGGAACTGGGACGGCACCTACCATCCCGTCGTGGCTGCCGCGTTCTATGGCAAGGGCCGCGCCATAGTCTTCGGGCACGGCTCCTTCTTCGAGACGCAGCCTTTTCAGGCGGATACGGCGCAGATGCTGGCGAATGCGGTCGCATGGATTGAGCAGGGGAAGAAGGGCCCTCTCGCCGTCTACCGTTGGGGCGGCGCGGCAAAAGTGCTGGCGGCAGCGGGTGTTGAGGTGGCGGAGGTGAACGACCTTGACGAGGCTTTCGCCTCGCCAGCTCTTCTCGCCGGGGCCGGGGCGTTCGATACGCCTGAGAAGCGGCAGCAGCTTTTCGATTACATCGCCAAGGGCGGCGGCTACATGACCTCCTCGATCGGTTGGGGCTGGAAGAACATCGCCCAGAACTACACGGGATTCAGCTGCCTCGCGCTTGACTTCGTCGATGAGAAGGTGCTTGCACCGCTCGGTATCGTGGCGACCGACCTCGGCATCGGGCATACGGGCGACGAGGGCTACCTCACGTCGGTTGACTTTCCGCTCGGCGCGGATCTTCCTGCGGCCTTGTCCATCGCCGAGAAGTACCCGGATGGCATCCCCGAGGAGACGCTCCGCAAGCAGGTGTCGAAGACGCTGACCATGGCGGCGGATGCCTATCCGCCGGATGACAGTGCGGCCTACGCGGCCTTTCTTGAACTCGCCCAACATCCGCTCGCGGCGAAGGTGCCCTCGCCGGAGACACCGGTGACGGCGGCGGACTTCTATGCTCGCGTGAGGATCGTCCTTGAGAAGAACCGCTGGCTGGCGGATCCCGTCCGTGTATGGCCAGCCGACCCGAGTGCCGCCACCTACCCGGGGCTGATGGCCAAGGGGGCGAAGCCGGTGAAGGGCGTGGAAATCCAGGTTGAGACCGATGAACGCCGCTGGCACTCGACGGGGCTCTTCGCCAATGCCGGCGACCCGATTACCGTTCATGTTCCCGAATCGGCGCTTGGCCTTGGCCTGCAGGTTCGCGTGGGGACGACGGACGACGACATCAGCTCGGCGCAGGCGACGTGGATTCGTTCGCCGGTCGTCTCCGAGACGATTGCGCTCAACAAGACGACGCAGACGTTCTCCTCGCCCTTCGGCGGCTTCGTCTACATCGTCGTTCCATTCTCCACGCCGAAAGGGAATGTCGTGCAGGTGAAGGTCGACGGGGCCTACCGTGCGCCGCACTTCAAGCGCGGACGTGATACGAACAAGACTTGGGCCAAGGCGATTGAGACTTACCACGCCCCGCAGGCGGAAATCGAGGGCTATCGCATGGTCATCACGTTTCCCTCGTCATCCCTCTCCTCGCTGACGGATCCCGAATGGGTCACGAAGTTCTGGGATGACGCGAACGACCTGGATGTCAGCCTTACGGCACTGCCGGGTCCGCTTGACTTCAAGCAGCGCGTCTGTGCCGATACCCAGTTGACGGCGGGCTTCCTGCACAACGGCTATCCGATGATGTGCCATGTGTCGGCGGACGGCAATAGCGGTCTCTACGACAAGGAGACCATTCAGGCGCATGGCGTCTGGGGCGTGCTGCATGAACTCGGGCACAATCACCAGAACGGTGCCTGGACCTTCGGCAAGGCGGCCGAGGTGACCGTGAACATCTTCACGCTCTACTGCACGGACAAGTTGCTCGGCATCAAGCCGCGCGATGCGTTCGGCGAGTGGATGTCCGTCGAGGGGTGCGATCGCCGTGTCAGCGACTGGGTTGCCCGGGGTAAGCCCTTCGATGAGTGGGGCGCCGGGCCTGACAACGGGCCGTTCCTCGCACTGGAGACATTTACGCGCCTTCAGGAGGCGTACGGCTGGGAACTGTTCGAGAAACTCTTCGCGCAGTATCGTCAGCCGGGCGCAGACCTGCCGAAGAACGATCAAGAGCGGATGGACCAGTGGGCCACGCGGCTGTCTGAAATGTACGAGGCGGATTTCGCCGACTACTTCGAGGCGTGGAGTTGGCCCATCTCGTCCGAGGCGCGGGAGATTTGCGCCAAGTATCCGAAACTGGAGAACGAGCAGCTCTTCCGCCTGCTCCGCTGAAGCCGTTAAAGGCTGAAGAATTCCCGTTCGGCGGCGACACCATCGGCGAAGGCACGCGTCATTTCGGCGACGCGTGCCGGTTCTTGCGCGGCGAATCGGTCGCAAAGTGCCGCGCAAGCCGCCGCATCCGACGCGAAGCCGGGGGCGCAGTAGGCACGGATCCAGTCGGCATAGGGGTTGGTGGACTGAATGTCGTCCCGCAGGGCGCGGCCGAGTTCGGCGTAAACATGGAAACAGGGGAGAACGGCCGCGAGGGCGACGGCGAGCGGACGCGATTCCGCCGCCGTGCAGATGAGACGGGCGCAGGTCGAGGGGGTGTCCGCCGTTTCAATCCCGTGGATTCCATAGCCCGCCTGCATTGTCTGTTCGGCGGCAACGCCCTCGTCGGCGAAGCGCATGAAGAGTTTTCGGCCGTTCTCGTCCGTCAGGCGGTTTGCGATTTGCCGCATGGCCCGAGCGTAGGCGACAAGATAGTCGGCATCGCGCCGCAGGTAATTTTCGAAAGTGCCGCGAGGGAGTGTTCCGTTCCGCAGGCCGACAAAAAACGGGAGGCGCAGAATCGCCGCGATTGTCTCGCGGGCGGATTCACGCGCCCCCTCGCTCCAGCGTTTGGCCATTACTTTGCGTCAGAGGGCTTTTCGGCGACGATGGCGACATAACTGCCGCGATCGCAACCCTCAATCGGCTCCTCCACCGAATCGTTCGACCGACACGGGTAGCGTAGCAGCGTCTGGTAGGCGTGGGGATTGACGAAGCCCGCATCCTTCAGACAACCGAGGACCTCCGCCCGCGTCCGCCAGTGGGCACTCTTGACGAATTCAATCGGATAGGGATCCGGCGGTTTGATGCCCTCAAGAAGCGGATGATCCCATGTGCCGAGCGACATGGCGAGATTGTAGATGAGCGCGTAGCCGCTTTCCTTCGGCACGTCCATGACGGCGATTCGTCCGCCGGGAACAAGCGAGGCGTAGGTGTTGCGGAAGGCCTTGCCGAGATCGGCGATGTAGGACGGGCAGCCGTTGAACATCACCGTCTCGTAGGGTTCGGGCGCAACGTAGTCCTCGGCCGTGCAGATTGTGACGGTCATGCCGCGCTTGCGGGCGATGGCGGCCATGGCCTCGGACGGCTCGACGCCATCCGTCACCACAATGCCGCATTCGCGCTTGAGGTACGACTCGAACAGGCCGCTGCCGCAACCGATGGAGAGTGTGCGCCCACAGCCTTCGAGTGCCTTCGCAACCATCTTCGCCTCGGAGACGAAGAGGTTCTCATTGTTCATGAACCACTGGTCGTAGGCACTGGCGTATTCGTCGTAGACGGCACCCATTGAATTCTCCCAATCCCTTTCTTTCGTCAGAGGGCGGCGACGGCCTCAATCTCAAGTAGGGCACCCTTGGGCAGGCACGAAACCTCCACGCAGCTGCGGGCCGGCTTGCTCGCGCCGAAGAGTTCGGCATAGACCGCGTTGAGCGCGGCAAAATCGTCCATGTGGCGGATGAAGACGGTCGTCTTCACGACACGGTCGAGACCCGAACCGGCAGCCTCCAGCACATTCTTGAGGTTGCCAATCGCCTGCCGCGCCTGCGCCTCGATGCCCTCGGCGTGAATCGTGCCCGTCGCAGGGTCGATCGGAATCTGCCCCGAGCACCAGATGAAGCCGTTCGCCTTGATGGCCTGCGAATACGGGCCGAGCGCCGCCGGCGCCTTTTCAGTCGAAATAATATCCATTTCTTTACTCCTTTTAATTGTTAAGCCAATGCTCAGCCTTGTGACAAATGGTAGCATACCACTCCTGCTCGTCCCGTACCTGTTGAGCAGATGCCGCGATGCTTTCAAAGAACTCGCGCACTTTATTTGGAGCGGGGATATAGCCGCACTCTTTTGACCTGCGAATCATTCCCACAAATTTATCCAACGGCAATGGGACTATCACAGATTTGCCGCCATAGTGCTGAATCTCCGTCTTCTGCAACATATAAAAATAAGGGACAATATCTTTATTTATTGATGGGGCAATAAAGAAGCAATAGGCAATCTTCCCTGTTTTCCCTTTCAGCTCACCCAAGTGTCGTGCAACGGGTTCACCCTCTGCATCAAATTGTCGGCTTCCCGACAGGAGTGTGACCTCAACAGCAACAAAGAAATCACTGTAATCACAAACAATATCAGGCATTTTTCCTGGAGCCGTGGAAAGTGGATTCCCTACATCATCAAATGTGAGATTAGCCCTAATAGTTCCGCCATCCAACATCGTCATTGCACGCCAAGTGTTCCATTCAAGCGCAAGCGCCGGATCATAAACATCCTTATGCTTGATCTTATCAAACATATCCACGACTTCATCGTAATGGGCAAATGACTTGAGTTCCGTCACTTGAGCAGCAATAACAGCAGACCTTCGCGCATCTACCGTTTTCTTAACGGCAGATTTAAGTTCATTGAGTGTAAGCGAATCCCCTTGTTCTGCAGTTATCGTCGCCCCTATCTGCAAGGCTCTTTGCACAAGGGCTTCTCGATTATCGGTATAAAGCACGGGAGTTGTCGCATCATACAGATGTTCCCGATACTTCACTTCATCATTGACAAAGACGGGGTTGCGGTCTACCGAATTCAAAATAAACCCAACATCCTCTCGACGAGATTCTATAATCGTCAATGTTCGACCGGGATTGCTGATAGTCACAAGTCCAGTTGCACGAAGATAACGAACACAGGCATCGGCATAATCACGCAGATTGCCAACTTTTTTTCTAATGAATGATTCAAGAGAAACTTGTCTGCTCTCTCTTGTCTTTATGTGCCCCTGCGCAATCTCAGTCGCAAAAGCATTCTTAATAACTTCTTGGGCAATTCTGTGTCGGAATTGCTTATAATGTCCACGATTGCTTTCTTTCTGAATACGGAACTCACGGATAGCCTCTACGCACACATCAAACTGGCGATAATCCGTCAGTTGCATACCAAATAAGGCCAATTCATCAAACGACAGTCTACCTAAACTATAGATCAACCGAAGAATTTCCAAATATGGTCGAATCCAAAAAGTTTTCGTTATCTTTGGATTCGCACGATGGAATGGAGACGGCAATTGGAATTTTAGCAATTGACGAAGGAGAGCCTCTTCAGAATTATCATCGTCAAGGAATGCCGCCCCTGCCGATGTTAATCCAATTTTCTCAAGTTTGACGAAGCCTAAAGCCTTGGGTGCTCGCGTAATTCGATCTCGCGCACTTAAAGCAGGGTCATTGTGATTATATCCACCCTCAAAATCGGGCACATGGGAAAGACTGTCCATAAAATCGGACTGCAATTTTGAATTCCCATTCCACTTTTGCCCTGCGAACCGCTCCACAAGCAATCTAATCTCAGGACGCATCTTCGCGGGCGTTCGCGGAGATGTGACGAAAAACAACATCGGACTTTTAATCGTCGCCATATCGCCCCTATACTTTATAATTTGTCACAACATAGTGCGTCGCCTGAGAATGAAATCGATTGCGAATATTCACCGCATACTCTTTCGCGTATTCATGCTTCACAAAATCGCCATATAGTTCCTCGGTCAAAGGTGTATGGCTGATTACCATCATTGCACGACACTTAAGACCCCTAAAAAGTTTCGCTAACCGACGATGCTCTGTTTCGTCAAATCCATTGGCAAGTTCAAGATTCCCATAGTCATTGAACACACAATCATAGGGTGGATCAAGATACATAAAATCGTTTTCCCCAGCCCGCTTAAACGATTCCGAATAATCGGCATTCAGAATCTCTGCCCGTTGAAGAAGTTCGGAATGTTGCCGAGTTAACAATTTTGTATTCAAATGAGCATACCGCCCAAATGGCACATTGTATTGTCCGTTCGCATTATAACGGATCATCCCCGAATAGGCGGTTTTATTAATGAAAAAATAAAGTGCAGCCCGTGAATATCTACATTTTTCAATACCATTAAACTGATCTCTCAACTTGTAGTAGAGAGCCTCGTTGGCATTCGGAACCCGTTCCGTCGGATGCTCCTTCTTCAATCGCACATAGGCCAACTGATTGGCTTCGTAAATAGATTCAATTTCCGATAATTCCTGCGATAATTCATCAAATCGATTTCGGACATCTCGATAAAAGTCTATTAATGGCTCATTAATGTCCCCGATGACAGCACGATGTGGCGCAAGATGGAAGAATGTCGCCCCTCCACCAAGAAATGGCTCGTAGTAGGTGTCAAAGTCTCGAGGTATAAACCTTTCGTATTGGCTCAATTCCCTCGACTTCCCACCACGATACTTAATAATTGGCTTCAGATGTCGCCGGCCATTCTGATGTGCAAAACCTGTCAAAGCAACTCCTGCTACTACAGCAGTTGCCGCCCCTGCCTTAATAAACGACCGCCTATCAATATCGTCCACCATACGCTATGCCGAATTATATCATATTTGTCGTATTCTTGCAGGAGCAGACAAATCTTAATAAACTAATCGTTGCTGCCGAGGAAGCTCTTGTACGCGGCATCGTCCGTGACGTCGCTAAAGGCGTAGCCAATCTTCTTCAGAGCCTCGTCAAAGGCCTTGCGCTCGCCCTTCGGCACCTGGAAACCGGCGAGAATCTTGCCGTGGTCCGCACCGTGGTTGCGGTAGTGGAACATGGAGATGTTCCAGCGGTCGGCGAGTTCGGAGAGAAAGTTCCTGAGCGCACCCGGCTTCTCGGGGAACTCGAACGTCATGACGACCTCGTCGTGAAGGCCGCTGACGCGTCCGCCGACCATGTAGCGCACGTGTTCCTTGGCGATGGCGTCGTTTGAGAGATCGGCCGTCGGATAGCCGGCCTTTTCAAGCGCGGAGATGATGGATGCGATTTCCTGCGGATCCTTGACGGCCATGCCGACGAAGACATGGGCATTCGTTGCATCGTTGAGCCGGTAGTTGAATTCGGTGATGCGCCGCTTGCCGAGCTTGGAGATGAACTTCTTGAAACTGCCGCGCCGCTCGGGAATGCAGCAGTCGAGAATCGCCTCGCGCCCCTCGCCAATTTCCGTCTGCTCCGAAACGAAGCGGATGTTGTCGAAGTTCATGTTCGCGCCCGAGACGATGCAGGCTCCGGTCTCGTTCTTTTTGAGCGTCTTCTTGGCTGCCGCGAGGGCGAGGGCTCCGGCGGGTTCGCAAATCGCCCGCGTCGCTTCGAAGATGTCCTTGATCGCCGCGCACGTCTCGTTCGTCGTCACGCAGACGATGCCGTCCAGGCAGTCGCGGCAGATGCGGAAGGTCTCCTTGCCCGGCGTCTTGACGCACACGCCGTCCGCGAAAAGCCCGGGATTCTCAAGCGTGACAATCTTGCCCGCCGCGATGGAACGGCGCATGCAGTCCGAGTCGACCGGCTCCACGCCATAGACCTTGACCGAAGGACGCACGGCCTTCACGTAGGCGGCCACGCCGGCGGCAAGTCCGCCGCCACCAATCGGGACGAAGATGGCGTCGAGCGTCCGCCCGGCCTGTTCGAGGATTTCCTTGGCAACCGTCCCCTGACCGGCGATGACATCGGGGTCGTCAAACGGGGCGACGTAGGTGTAGCCGTGGGCCTTGATCTGGGCTTCGAGTTCCTCGTAGGTGTCGGAGTAGGAGTCGCCGTGAAGGACGATGGAGGCCCCGTAGGAGCGGACGGCCGAAATCTTGATCTCGGGGGTCGTCACGGGCATCACGATGGTCGCCTTGCAGCCGAGGCGTTTCGCCGAGAGGGCGACGCCTTGTGCGTGGTTGCCGGCCGAGGCGCAGATGACACCCTTGTCGAGATCCTTGCGCGGCAGTTGGCTCATCTTGTTGTAGGCACCGCGCAACTTGAACGAGTGGACGGGCTGAAGGTCTTCCCGCTTGAGCAGGAAGTGGCACCCGAACCGCCGCGACAGTGCCGCCGCCGGTTCGAGCGGCGTCACTGTCGCCACGTCGTAGACCGTCGAATTGAGTATTTTCGTCAGATAATCAACCTCTGCCATCATATCCTCTTTTCTTCAAAAACGGCGTAAATTATACCATATTCTCGCCGACTTTGCGCTTTACCAGGCGTAGGTCACCGACAGGTAGCCCGTAAAGCCGCGAGCCTTCTGACCGGGCACGACTTCAAACGCCTGGTCGAAGATGTCCGCAAGCCCGAGGGCAAATGAGATGTCGCGGCAGAAGGGCAGCTTGAATTCCGTCTCAAGCTGCGAGACGTTGCGAACGCTCGACCCGTCGCGAATCGGGTTCGACTTCCACGCCTCCACGCCCTGCCGGTAGGAAACGCGCCAGTCGTCGGTGATGTCGTAGCGCGCCTCAAGGGCGAATGACGCAATCGGGTAGTCCATCACATAGCGCGAGGAGTAGTAGTCGGTGTCGGTTTCCTTGACGATGACCGCGCCGTCCGCCATGAGCTTGAGCGAGTCGGTGACCTTGACGACCGTGTCGCCCGAGAAGCCGAAGAAGGTGACGGGTTCAAGGGCGGTCGCCGTCCAGCGTCCGTTCGGGTTCAGCTTGAGCCAGTCGGTCAGGCGTTCGCTGCGCGAGAGGAAGGCTCCGGCGCGGACGCGTTCGAGCGTCGCCGCAGTGGTCGGGCGGTAGGTGAGGTCGAGCGCGAGCGTGCGCGTATGCGAGAGCGGCAGGTCGTAGGTCCCGACGGTTGCAGGGCTTTCGTAGGTCAGTTCCGTATAGCTCGGCATCCGCGTTGCCTCGCGGTACGAAAGCTCAATTTTGCTCCACTCCTGCTCGTCGAAGTAGTAGGCGATGCCGGCGGCGGGGTTGCATTCGGAGTTGAAGGCACTGTAGAACTCGGCGGAGGCACCGGCGGTGACTTCCCAGCGGTCGAACTTGACACCGGGGAGGACGGCGTAGGAGCCGTGGACGCGGTCGTAGCGGCTCTTCTTCGTGTAGGGCGACGTGCCCGTGTAGTTGTGGTGGCGGCGCGTATCGTAGACCTCGAACTCGGTATCGCCGCGCAGGTCGACGAAGAGCCAGTCCGTCAGGTGGCGGCGCGTCGTCATGTGAAGCACGATTTCGTCCGCGAGGTGCTTGTTCTCGTAGTAGTCGGGATTCTCCTCGTCCAGCCGATACGCGTCATGGGCGCGAGACCAGAGCACGGAGATTTCGCTGCGCTGGTCTTCGCCCGCATCGTAGATCCAGTCTATGGAGAGGAGACCGGACTTATTGGCCTCCCAGGCGGGGCGGGCATCGTAGCCGTAGGCACCGCGGCACCCGAACTCGCGCCAGCGGTAGGAGATGAGCGCGTCAAAAGTCCAGTACTCGGCGGCCATGCCGAAGCGTCCGCCGACGGCGAAGCGGTCGAGGTCGTTTTCCTCATAGCCGTCGATGCGGTCGGCGTGGGCAGCCTCGATAAACGCGCCGACCCAGCCGTAGACGGAGTCGGTGATGTTGAAGAACTCGCGGTCGTTGGCCCGCAGGAAGTAGAGGCCGTCCGTTCCGACACCGAGCGTGGCCTTTCCGCCGCGAGCGTACACGGGAGCCATGCGCGTCTCAAGCGAGCCGGCCGGATGCCCCACATTCGAGCGGAAGAGGTCGATGCCCGTCAGCACGTTCGGGGTCTCAAGCCAGTCCGAGGGACACGACAGGTCGCCGTTGAAATGCTCCGTCTGGGCATTTCGGACGGCGGCACCGTTGAAGATGATGCCCGATTCCGAGAAGGCCGACCCGTTGATGCTGAGGTCGACGAGTGCCCCCGCCTCACTTTGGTTGCGGATGCTGAGGGCGGGCGGTGCGCCGCTCCAGAGCGAATCGTCCGGCTGGTTGTCGCCCATGCGGAGGCGTTCGCCCCAGACGACGACGGGCGACAGCTCGGCGATGGCTTCCTCTGCGAGGATATTCGCCGAAAGAAGCGTGAATCCAATTAGAAACAGAAACTTACTGGTGATTGATGTGAGATGAATCGTCGTGTTTCTGGACTTCATGATGTGACCTTGGTTAGGGTTGAAAAGAGGACATAGTATACCAAAAATGGGAACTGACTACCGAATGCCCCCGTGATTTGACGGGCAGGCCGTCCGCCACCGACCGCTGACGCAGCGGATTTCGACCGCCACGGGAGGGCGCGGCACTGCCGATCCGCCGCGGGCGGATTGGGTTCGTCCGCGTCGACTTCTGCCGAGCCTCTCGCCGCGTCGTGCTTGCGTCCGCCGCGAGTCGTGCCCATCGGAGAAAAACTTACTGAGCAGTAACTTTGGACTTACTGGGCAGTAAGTCTGAGTTTACTGGGCAGTAAGTTCTCTTCCCGTCGGCATGAGAAAATCGCGGCGTAGGCGGACTCGGCGCAGCGGATGCGTGGATTTTCTCCACGGGATGCCCCGAATGTGGTATAATAACGCCGTTTTAAATCTGAAGTGAGGAGTTTGACATGACAGAGAATTCCGCAGAAACGGCCCTGAGGCCGACCTTGAAATACCGCGTCGTTGAGGGACGAAGCCCTGGCGGTTTAGGTGTCATCCGTCGGCCGCAGGTCGTCGAAAGCGAGACGTATGGCGAGGCGGAACTCGTCGAGTATGCGTTGAAGTACGGGTATGTGCGCGGACGCACGGCGGACATCTGCGGCATTCTCGACGGACTTTTGGAGGCGATGCAACGGCTTGGCGCGGAGGGCAAGACCGTCTACCTGAAGGACTTCCTGCGCATTCGCGGCGTTTTGACGGGGACGGTGGGCGCGTCGGGCAAGCTGACGGACAAGAACGCCTACTGCGTCCGAATTGCGCCGTTCAGGGAGCTGAAGCGCCGCGTCGATGCCTTCGACTGGGTGCAAGTGGATGGGCGGGGAAACCCCGTCAAGCCCGGCGGCAGCAATTCCTCTAATTAAGGACTAAAGGGTTTTTGCGTCCGTATCCATGCGCGGGGTTCTTCCATCCTTCCTGACGGTGGCGGGGCGCGCGGGCGTCGCGGCGCTTGCGCTCGCCCTCGTCCTGCACGGCTCAACGAAGCGTCCGCCCGTGCGCCATTCTGCCGCGCCTGTCGCGGCACGGACGCTGACGGACGGCGACTTTGCGCGGGGGTTCGTGATGTGCCGCGTTGGCACGGGTGAGGCGCACGACTTCGCGCCCCCGTCCAATGCGACCGCCGTCGCTGACTGGCGGGCCTTCGGCGCGGCGGAGGACTGGGTCTACCTCGCGTTCACGAACCAGGCGTTTCGCGTCGGCACGAATGACGTCAACCGCTTCCGTCTGTTCTCGTCGGGGAGGGTCGGCACGCTTGCGGGCGACTGGCTTGCGCCGCTTGCCGCGCCCCTCGGCATCGTGCCGGAGGCGAACTGGGGCCTGCTCGGCGAAACCGCCGCGCCGAGCGAGGTGTGGTACGCGGCGACACCGCAGGACTCGCTCGTCGTCACGTGGCGGAACGCGCTCCTCGACCGCCGCGCCGACTCGCCTGTCTCGTTCCAGGCGGAATTCAAGCCCGATGGACAGTTCGTCTACCGCTACGACCTCGCGCGGCTCGCCGCCGTCACCAATGTCCTCATTGGCGCGTCCCTCGCCGGGGGCGCGTGGACGACCAATGCGCTCGCGGCAGATGTTACCTCGCTGGCGTTCTATCCACTGGCGGAAGGGGATCGGTTCAATCGGGACCCAGACGGCGATGGGCTTTCCACGGCAGACGAGCTCTTCCGCTATGGCACGGACCCGCATCTGCCGGACACCGACTTCGACGGAATCCCAGACGGCGACGAGGTCGCCCTCGGCACGAACCCCCTCGTCCGCGATACGGACGGGGACGGGTTGGTGGACGGCTCCGATCCCGATCCGCTCGTCCCGACTCCGTTCGCCGACCTCGACGGCGACGGCGTCCCCGATGTGTACGAGGTCCTTCGGTTCGGCGGAACGAATGCCGTGGACTCCGCCGACGAACGCGGCGCGAACGGTTTCACCGTCGGGCTTTCGCTTGCGGCGGGACTGAATCCGGTGGACGGCGCGGCGGAGGCGTTTATGTCCACGAACCATGTGGCGGCGTGGAAGGTGACGGATGGTTTCGCCGCGCAGGGCCTCGCGGGAACGGATGTCGTCTACGAGCGGACATTCCGCATCGCCCGCAGTGGCGGCTGGGAGCAGTACTTCGTCTCGTCAAGGCCCGACCACGCCGGGGCGTGGCGGCTTGAGGGCCTTGCGCTCGACTGGGAGGATTCCGGGGGCGCGTCGGGGACGGCGACGGCCTCGCCCGCCGGGGACAGCCTGTACCTGCCCGTCTCGACGAACGGCCCGGCCTTTCTGACGGTCCGCCTCCGCCGGACGGCGGGCGATGTCGCCTGCCGCACGCCGCTCTACCTGCTCGCCCATTCGCCCGGTGTCGAGGTCGCGGGTGCGCGGCGGATTGCGACCTCCAACGCCGTGTGGACGGTGGCGACGATCGGGGAGGCGACGACATTCCCCGTTTTCATCGACCGCACGGATCGTCCGTGCAGGGCCGCGCTCCACCCGATGGAGACGGCGGCGGAGTTCACCGCGAACGGCGGATTGCTCCGCATCCGGGGCGACGGGACGCTGATCGCATCCGCGCCTGGTGTCTACCCGATGCCGACTGTGGACCTGTCGTCGCGGACCTGGCCCGTTTTGCGCGGGGGACGGCATCTCGCCCCCCCACAGCCCTCCATGACGAACGCCTGCCGGCTTGCGCTCCTCGCGCCCCGCATCACCTACGGCAGGGGACACCACGCGGACGGTTCCGGCCTCGGCTACGATTCGCAGTCCGGGAGCTACTACGAGACATACGAGTACCCGCTTGACTCCGGGTGCCTGTGGCGGTCGTTCCATTCCGACGCGTCGGGCGGCTATGTGTGCGACTGCCGGCCGGTGCTTTCGCCGGGGTTCGACTTCGATGCCTATTCTGACATGACGACCGACATCACCGTGAACGACGGAACGGCGACTGGTACGATTTCGGTCGGCGGTGTCGAGGTGTGGCGCGGCACGGCGGAGCACGACATCTCGACGGGAGGCGGTGGCCCGTCCGAGACGAGACTGCTCTCGGATGACGGTTGCGACGACTGCGGCGGCTGTGAGGAAGGCAACTGCGATGCGCTGGAGGGCGCGGACTTGGGTTCGCTCAAGTTCCGCATCCCGCTCGGTGTTCCGCGTCGGGGACAGATGAGCGGTTTCGCGTGGTTCAGGGCGGAGGGACCGTTCACTGTCGGAATCGACACGCTGCAGGTTCTCTCCCGCCGCGATGCAAGCGTCACCGACTCGACCTTCGGTGGGACGAGAACAGTCGTCTGCGGCGACAACCGTGGGCGGACGCTCGTCCTCGCGCCCATCGAGAGCGGCATCCGCATCACGATAACCGACACCGCGTCCGGTTCGCTGGAGCACATGTGGGAGCTGACGAATGTCAACGGCTCCTCTTCGCGGATTCGCCTCCAGAAGGTCAGCCGCCTTGGGAACACGATGAGCGACGAGACGTACATCTGCGACGGTGGCGACTGGACGAGGTTCGACAATGTGTCGAAGACCTCCGAGGAACTCGTCCTCGATAATTCGCTGAACGCGGACGGCACGAGGCGCGAGGAGCGGATTGTCCGCGACGCGGCGGGCGCGGTCCTCTCGCACACGATCAGCGAGTCGCGGCGGTTCGGCTCGTTCGCCAGCGCCGTCCTGCGGCAGACCCGCTACGCCGAGAGGGGCTGGGACGGGCATTGGGACGAGTCCTTCGCCTCGTACTACACGGACGGAGACAACCCGAGGCGCAACGGAAGCGTCCGCCTTGAGTGGGGCAATGCCCGCGCCTGGCGGTTCCGCGCCTACGACGCGGAAGGCCGCGCCATCCTGACGCTCGACCAGCACGAGGGCTCGGAATGTCCGGCGGCGTTCCTCCAGAGCCTGGCGGCGGATTCGTTCGATGGTGCCGCCGATGCGCTTGCCTGGCTGAAGGGCCAGCCCTTTACGGCAATCGCCACGGTCTGCGACTACGCGCCGCTCGCGGGCGATGCCGCCGCAGCCGCCGATGCCGACAGGGTGCGCACCGAGTCGCGCTACCTCGTGAGCGGCGGGTCCGTCACGCTCGTCGGGCGGACGTGGACGCGCTACACGCACGGCGCGGCGGACGGCCATGCGACGGTGACGGTCGAGACCACGGCGGCGGGTGCGCAGGACACCGCGATCGGCGACCCCCGCAACGCCGTCGCCGTCGAGACGCGCTACGACGGAGACGCCGCAGGCGTTCCGCTCGTCCTGCGCGGCGAGGTCGTGTCCGCCACCGACGCGGACGGCATCACGACTGAACGCGCCCATTCGACTTCCGGCGGCATCGTGTCCTGCACGGCCCGGAAGTCCCGTGGGTCCCATGCCCACCCGGTGGCGACCGTCGCCGAGCGCGACGCCACCTACGGCAATCTCCTGCGCGAGTGGAGCGTCCACGCGGCGAGCGGAACGGCCTTCGGCGGGCGGCAATACCTCTACGACGACAGGAACCGCCTGCGTGCGACCCTCTACGCCGACGGCTCGTCCTCGACGAACGCCTACTCGTGCTGCCGCCTGCTCTGGAGCCGGGACCGCACCGGGCGCAGGATCCTGCGCAGTGCGGTGACGGGCGAGGACCACCTCTACTGGGCGACGGAGGAGGTGTCGCTGGCCCGGCTTCCGCACGACAACCTGTACATCCCGTACGGATCGTCGCGGTTCGTGGACGACCACTACCGGGTCACGCAGCACTTCATGGACGCGCTCGGGCGGGAGACGAACACCACGGTCCGCGTCGCCCGGGAGCCGGGGTGCGCGACGAATCACGCCTACGTGCTCAACGGGGGGTGGCGCACGGCCGAAACCACCGCCTATCCCCACGGCACGTCCGACTACGCGGTGTCGACGGACGTGCGCGGCAACGTGACGACGACGATCCGCCGCGCCTACGCCGACCGGGAGGTCGTCGAGACCGCCGGGACGAACGGGACCGCCACCGCCACCGCCTACCGGAACGGCGCGACGGTCCTGCGCGAGGAATGGCCGGACGGGAAGTGGAAGGAGACCGCGACCTCAAGTTCATACGATGCGAACGGGTGCCGGGTGGACGCGGTCACCGTCACGGCCTCCGACCACGGCGCCGTCACGCTGCGGACGACCCGCCGCGACTTCCTCGGCCGCACGGTGCGCGAGACGACCCCGGCCTCCGACGTCGCCTACGCGTACGACGGGGCGGGCTCGCGCGTCCTGACGGCGACCGACTCCGTCTCCGGCGGGATCGTCACCCGCCTCTACAACGCCCTGGGCGAGGCAGTCGGCCAGGCGAGGGACGGCGTCGCGTCCGTTTCCGAGACGGATTACAAGGTCGGGTCGAACGCCCTCTGGCGCGTGTCCCGTCAGGTCGTCTCCGGCTCCGTCACGAACGCCTCGTCCGTCGTGAGGGAGCGCCTGACCGGCCTTTCCGACGAGCTGCGCGGCGAGACGGAACTGTGGCGGAACGGCGCGCGCGTGCTCCACGTGCGCACCTCCTTCGCCGCGACGAACGCCGTGCTGACGGAGGTCTCCGAGTCGGCGACGGCCGGGACGACGGTCACGCGGAGCAGGTTCGGAATCGTCTACGAGACAACGACGCCCGCCGGCACGGCGAGGAGCTTCTTCGACCCGTACGGCCGCGTGTTCTACACCGAGAGGGACGGGCGCAGCGTCGACTGGATCGGGCGCGACGACGTCGGCGACGTCGTGGAGTACGACACGTTCCACGCCCGGGGCGACAGCGTATACGCCGAGTTCTACGGCTACGACTCGTCCGGCAACCGCGTCGCCGCGACGAACGCGCTCGGCGCGGTGACGGTCTGCGCCTACGACGCCGCGGGCCGCCCGGTGGAATCCGGCGGGGCGGCCTATCCCGTGCGCCACGGCTACGACACCGCCGGGCGGCGCGCCTCGCTCTCGACGACGCGGGACGGCGCGGCGTGGGATGCGACCGGTTGGACGTTCGACCCCGCGACTGGCTTCCGCACGGCTAAGACGTACGCCGACGGAACGGCGGTCACCCACTCTTACACGCCCGACGGGCTTCCGCTGCGCGAGACGCGGCCGAGCGGTGAGTGGCGCGAGAGCGCCTACGATTCTGCGCGGCGGATTGTCGGCATCGTTTCGAGCGACGAAGCGCTGGATGCCGCCATGACGCGGGACGAATTTGGTAATGTCACATCTGAATCGAACGCTGTTTCTTATGTGACATACGCCCTTGACGACCACGGCAACGTGACGAACGAGGTGCAGACGGTTGACGGGGTTTCGGTATCGTTCCTTCGCGAATTCGACCCCTATGGACGGCCTGCGCAATTTGCCCGCATCGGCGGCGATCAAATGCTCATCGGTTACGCGGCAGACGGTCAGATTGACATCATATCTAACGAAACGGCTGTTGCGTCGTATGCCTATACGAGCGATAGACTTGACGCGGGGCATTCGATGGATCTCTCCAACGGCGTTGACTTCACGCGCACTCTGGCACGCGACGGATATCGTCGCTCTCTCGTGACAAACATCGTCAACTCTGCCGCAGGCGCGGCGGTCGAGACGCTCGCCTATACATACGACGCGCTAAGCCGTCCCGTCTCCCGAAACGCCGACACATTCGGCTACAACGAGCGGGGGGAAGTCGTTTCCTCACGCGGAGTCACGGAGGATGGGTATGCATACGACGAGATTGGCAACCTGCTCCACTCGGTTGCCAATTCGACCACCAACACGTACGTTTCAAACGGCCGCAACCAGTACGCCTCCATCCTCCGTGACTCCGCGTCTCCGCGTGAGACGTCCTACGACCTTGACGGGAACATGACGCAATGCGGCGAATGGTCATACGCATACGACTCGGGAAGCCGCCTCGTTTCCGCGTCGTCAAACGGTCTCGTGGTCGCCGCGTTCGCCTACGACGCACGGGGGCGGCGCGTGAAGAAGATCTCCGCCGATGGGACGCACCGCTACTTCTACGACGGCTGGCTGCTCGTGTACGAGCACGTCACGCGCTCTGATGGTACCACCGGTGAAATCGAATACGCCTGGGGCAAGGACGTCTCCGGCACGCGTGGCGGTGCGGCGGGAATCGGCGGGCTTCTCTACCTGAAGCGCGATGGTGAGATCTATGTTCCGCATTACGACGCCTTCGGCAACATTCGCGGCTACTGCGATGCGCGGGGGAATGTCGTCGCCTCCTACACATACGACGCCTTTGGCAATATTGTCTCGCAGTCGGGCACGATGCCCGATGCATTCCCGTTCCGCCATTCGACCAAGTATTTCGATTCGGATTTCGGCCTCTACTACTACGGCTACCGATACTACGGACCACAGATCATGCGGTGGCTGACCGAGGATCCGATTGGTGTTGATGGCGGAATAAACCTGTATGCTTTTTGTGAAAATAATAGCATTCAATATGTCGATTGCATAGGGTTGTATCTGTGGTATGTTCTTTACTATGATGAAAACAAGGGCGGCAGTAATTTTAAGCGAGCTGCAGAAACCAGGAAAAATGAAATTGAAAGGTCCAAGACTTTCAATTCAAAGTGCGATTCCGTTGAAATTTATAGTATACGCACAACCAATGATTTCTTTAGCGTTTGGAGTACGCTAAACGCACATAGCAGAAAGAAATCTAAACGAATCACGCGCTATCAGGTCAAGGGGCTGTATTTGTTTACACACTCCGGGCCTGGCAGGTTGTTCCTGCATAACTCTACGGCTACGGCATCGCAAATAAAAAGACTGCCATCTCTGAATTGGGCGGCAAGCGCAGAGATTCAATGCTTAGGCTGTAATTCTGGTGTGGAAGATGGATTTGGAGAGTCGCTTGCGGGAAGTTTCTACGAATCGCAAAACGTGCCAACATTAGGGCAGACCGCTTCAAGTTCTTTTTCAAGTAATCCCAATGCGAAATCTAAATGGGGTGTTGTTCTCGGCTTTTCTGATGTGTATCTTTGGGCATTTGACGATGATGGTAACAGGCTTGACCCTATACGATATCCCAAAAAGTAGGAGGAAAAATCATGGCAATTCGATTTGTTAAAAGAAATCTCCTGATGATGGAACTTGTTGGAGTTTTACTTCTACATATGGCAGAGCTTGCAATTAGATTTCCGTGTAATCATGCCGATAAGCTGATCTTTTGTTATCGGGATTGTGTTTATGTTTTGGCGTTTTTTGAGATAATGTATTCCCTATTTAAAAAGGAATTGTGCATCGCATTTTGGATTATCTTTAGCTTGTCTTTTACGATTCCAATGATTGAGGACAAGTTTAATATTCTTGTTACGTACGAAACTTGGACAAATCGGGGGATGCCGGATTGGGGGCACTATGGCACGATTGAAGGTGTATAGAATGATGGGGGCAGACAATATTGTTGAAAGTGTTGGCTACGCCTACGACGCCCTGGGCCGCCCCGTCGGGCGCAATGGGGACACGTTCGGCTACAACGACCGCGGCGAGGTGACGAACGCCACCATCGCGGGGCGGACGGAACTCCACGCGTACGACGAGATCGGCAACTCGACGGACTGGGCGGCGAACGGCCTCAACCAGTACGCGCAGTTCGCGTACGACCCCGACGGCAACTTGCTTTCCGACGGCGTCCGCACCTTCGCCTACGATGCGGCGAACCGCCTCAGGGCCGTCTCGACGAACGGCGTGCCGCTCGTCGAGAACTTCTACGACGCGAAGTCCCGCCGCGTGAGGAAGGTCACTCGGGAGGCGGCCGCAACCTTCTTCTACGACGGCTGGAACCTCGTCGAGGAGCGCGTCGCCTACGCGAACGGCAGGACCTCGACGATCCGTTACCACTGGGGCAAGGACCTCTCCGGGACGCTGCAGGGCGCGGGCGGGGTCGGCGGACTGCTCTGCCTCACGGTTGATGGCATGACCTACATCCCTTGCTACGATGCGAACGGCAACGTCACGCGCTACCTCGATACGGACGGAAACACGGTCGCCCGGTACACCTACGGCGCCTTCGGGAACATCGTCTCCCAGTCCGGCCCGCTCGCCGGCTTCTTCCGCCACCGCTTCTCGACGAAGTACTACGATGCCGAGACCGGCCTCTACTACTACGGCTACCGCTTCTACCACCCCGCCCTCATGCGCTGGCTCAACCGCGACCCGATTGAAGAAGAAGGAGACAACAATCTCTATTTGTTCTGTAACAATTCAAGCATACGCGTAATTGATTCTGACGGAAGATGGACTTGGTCTGAAGAGTCGGCTATCAATGAACTGCGTGATAAAATTAGAGAGATGCGAGAGAATGGATATAACTTTGCTGCTGATGCGATAAAGCATTATATTGGCAACCATTCTTCAAACTTAGATTTGTCGCGTTACGCGAGCCAGATATATAATGATAGTGGTTGGCAGCAAAGCTTCATTGGTAGCGTTGTTGCCGAATTGAGAAAGAAAGACCCTAATGGCACAAATAAAAAAGTTGAAATTGGCGACATTGAGCATAAAGAATCATTTTCAGAGGGATTGCAGACTGGTCGGATAGATGGTCTGTTTCGCCAGATGTTCTCGCATAGATTCCAGCCATACCATGATATGGGATTGTTTTATGCATTGTACGGCAGTCATTATTCTTATCTTGGAACCGCTTCATGGTGCAGAAAATCAGGACACAATTTCTTATCGATGGAGTTCCAAGCAGATATAACGATGGACCTTGAAGTTGTATCTTGGGATCCTTTGTCGTATGGTGGTAGTGGAATAAGGGACATAGCACCATCGTACAGTGCCGCGAGATATTTGCAAGATATACATGGCTATCGCAAAAGCTTCATCTATCTTAAATGGAAGGAGAAAGGAGCTTGGCGAGTGACAACATATTCTTCAGTTCGTGGAAGTTATACTAACACACATAGGAGTGCCAAGTGACGCGAGATTCGTCTTTGTCTCGCGAAAGGAGTAACCAATATGCCGATGGATTTGTCCTTCGCTGGAATAGTAAATGACATAATGCTACGGAGTGGAGTAGGCGTGACTTTACTCGCGATTATTCTCTATCGATTGATCGCAGTATCCGTATTGCCATGTCTTGTGCACAAGAGTGTGTATTGTATTTTTTGTCTATCGGCTGTTGGATTATTTTTATATCTCTCTCCATGTGTAAAATTTTCCATAGGAGTGTTGATTTTGGTGTTCTCATTTTTTTCGCCCTATTTTTGTCTTGGATTTATTTGTCTTTTGAATAAGTGGTCTCTTAGGAAAGTCATCTCGGTTTCGATATTTGAAATTATACTGTCCCCATTGTGGTTCTTCATCATTCTTACTATCGCACTTCTTGTTGAGGGAGGTGAATGACATGGTATGCGCACATTCCATCACGCTCTCCAACGGCGTGGACTTTGTACATGCGCTGGTGCGTGATGCCTACCGCCGCTCACTCGTCATAGGTGTCACAAACTCAGTTGGAGGTCTCACCTTGGGAGCGCTCGCCTATACATACGACGCGCTAAGCCGTCCCGTCTCCCGAAACGCCGACACATTCGGCTACAACGAGCGGGGGGAAGTCGTTTCCTCACGCGGAGTCACGGAGGATGGGTATGCATACGACGAGATTGGCAACCTGCTCCACTCGGTTGCCAATTCGACCACCAACACGTACGTTTCAAACGGCCGCAACCAGTACGCCTCCATCCTCCGTGACTCCGCGTCTCCGCGTGAGACGTCCTACGACCTTGACGGGAACATGACGCAATGCGGCGAATGGTCATACGCATACGACTCGGGAAGCCGCCTCGTTTCCGCGTCGTCAAACGGTCTCGTGGTCGCCGCGTTCGCCTACGACGCACGGGGGCGGCGCGTGAAGAAGATCTCCGCCGATGGGACGCACCGCTACTTCTACGACGGCTGGCTGCTCGTGTACGAGCACGTCACGCGCTCTGATGGTACCACCGGTGAAATCGAATACGCCTGGGGCAAGGACGTCTCCGGCACGCGTGGCGGTGCGGCGGGAATCGGCGGGCTTCTCTACCTGAAGCGCGATGGTGAGATCTATGTTCCGCATTACGACGCCTTCGGCAACATTCGCGGCTACTGCGATGCGCGGGGGAATGTCGTCGCCTCCTACACATACGACGCCTTTGGCAATATTGTCTCGCAGTCGGGCACGATGCCCGATGCGTTCCCGTTCCGCCATTCGACCAAGTATTTCGATTCGGATTGCGGCCTCTACTACTACGGCTACCGATACTACGGACCACAGATCATGCGGTGGCTGACCGAGGATCCGATTGGTGAGAGCGGAGGTTTTAATCTGTACGCCTTCTGCGGGAACAATGCCATTTCTCGTCTTGATCTAAAGGGCGGGAGCGGGAAGACGCTGGCCGAAATTGAAAAGACGTATAGGGATATGATAGCGGCGGCGCGAAGGAAGGGGAAGAACGTCGCTGCAGACAATCTTGAGTATTTCTTGTCCGGCAGAGGAGGAACGAGGATATTGGACTGGAATTGGGTTCGTTCATTCAATTCAGTCATATCCTCTGAGTCATTGAACAAGGCGAGGTTTGAATCCAAACTAAAAGAAAAGGCAAGAACGCTGGCTAATGGAGAGAAAATAACTTTTTACGATTACTATGATGCTATGAACACCGCAAATGTGTTTTCTGAAATGTACTATGCAAGCGGTACATTCACGGTTTCATCATACGGGGAATTCAGTTTAATTAGAAATGGATGCACTGTGACAATTGCTGGAAATCTTGATCACAGGTGGCATGATGATTACGATTGGCATATTGGGCTTTCGGCGTATATTCCTGGATTTGGCAATGTGGAGGATTCAGATGCTCGATGCCTTGAGATCAATGGGTTGGCCCGCTCTTTTAAGATGCTTTCAACCTGGACACAAAAACTGGATGCGACATATACAATCCGCAGATATGTGTGGAACACATCAAGTTTCACATGGGAAGAACCAATGCATGGTGGCACGGGAATCTATGAAAGATACGGACGCACCACATCAAGGATAACAGGGTCTCTTACTGGAGAAAACAGCAGATGAACGGCCATTTCACCCATTATAGACGAATTGTCTTTTCATGTGGAATGATAATTCTGTTTTGCGTCATTACCTTATCATGGTATATTCCGATGTGGCCGTTTCAGCCTGTTTATTTTGTTCGTCAAGCTAATGGAACGAAATGGTTGCTGTCGACATCAGTGGTTTTGGGTTCGAAAGACGCAAAAGATATTTGTCTTATGCTTGAGAATTATAATGAAACATTTATAAGAATAGGCGATGTTATCTTAGTTCGTGGAGGGCTGTTCTTTGATAAAAACCTTCGCTGGAATTATACTTCAAAGGCTGGGCTTGGGTTGCGTGACCGCAAATTTTCTTCCATTGAAAATGAGGATGGTGCTCCCTCTCTATGGATTGAGAAAGACTTTGAACACGAAAGAGATAGCCAATGAGGAGCAAATACGGCATCGCCTTCGAGACCACCTCGCCCGCCGGCACGACGAGGAGCTTCTTCGACCCGTACGGCCGCGTGTTCTACACCGAGAGGGACGGGCGCAGCGTCGACTGGATTGGGCGCGACGACGTCGGCGACGTCGTGGAGTACGACGTATTCCACGCCCGGGGCGACGGCGTATACGCCGAGTTCTACGGCTACGACTCCTTCGGCAACCGAATCGCCGCGACGAACGCGCTCGGCGCGGTGACGGTCTGCGCCTACGACGCTGCGAACCGCCTGGTGGAATCCGGCGGGGCGGCCTATCCCGTGCGCCACGGCTATGACACCGCCGGGCGGCGCACCTCGCTCTCGACGACGCGGGACGGCGCGGTCTGGGATGCGACCGGTTGGACGTTCGACCCCGCGACTGGCTTCCGCTCGGTCAAGGCATACGCCGACGGAACGACGGTCACCTACTCTTACACGCCCGACGGGCTTCCGCTGCGCACCACCTGCGCCAGCGGACGCTGGCGCGAGAGCGCCTACAACGCCAAGCGCGAACTTGTCGCCACGGGGTATTCCGACGGCGAGGTCTGCGCGTTCGCCTACGACGCATTCGGCAGACTCATCGCCGCGTCCGGCCCGCTTGCCGGCTTCTTCCGCCACCGCTTCTCGACGAAGTACTACGAGGCCGAGACCGGCCTCTGGAACAAATCGACATTTATCTGGAATGGACCGGTTTCTGGTAATGGCGGAATTCGTATTAGAAACGGAAAGACAACATCTAACGCGATTGGAACAAATACTGGAGGCGATAGACAATGACCTTGTTTATGAAGAAAGCGTGCTTACTTTTTTGCTTAATCTTATCGGTAATTGCCATCGCGGCATTATATCTTGTTCCAATATTTCCGATGAAGACAGTTTACTACATCCAATTGCGACATCATGATCAGGAACTTCGGTATATGGATGCGCCAAAAAACGAAGAAGAAATCTTAGCGATGTCACGCATACTTGAAGCTTATGGAGAGCGGTACCTTGTACTGAATGGCAGAATCCTCATATCGTTGAAATTGTATTTTGATATGGACTTGTTGCGCAACTACACATCTAAAGCCAAATTGCCTTGTCCAAACAAGAGATTTGTCTTAGATGGACATTCGGAGCGCGACCTATGGATTGAAGCGGGGGTAAAGCCGTGAGAGACATTACAGCTGTAGAGAGCAACCTATGAACAAGGACAAGTCACTTTCCGTCGCGAATAGCTCGAAAACCGGGCGAAACTGCATAAATTGTGTTGGCATTCAGGCGGGACTCGGTTATTCCGAATTCGGCTACGACGAAATCGGCAACCCGACGGGCTGGGCGGCGAACAGCCTCAACCAGTACGCGCAGTTCGCGTACGACCCCGACGGCGTCCGCACCTTCGCCTCCGACGGCTGGGACCTCGTCGAGGAGCGCGTCGCCTACGCGAACGGCAGGACTACTATGCTTGCCGCTTTTACCTCCCCGCCCTCATACGATGGTTCTTCCGGCGTGTCCGCGCCAGTGCAAAAGTTTTGAAATCACCCCCTTGACATACATACCAGAAGGTATGTATAATATGCGTCCGTCATGGCAAGAAAGAGCAAAGAAGATGCCCAGAAGACGCGTTCGCGAATCCTTGCGAGTGCGCTCACCCTCTTTTCGAAGAAGGGCTACGAGCACACGACGTTTACGGATATTGCCGCCCGTCTGAAATTAACGAAGGGTGCGGTTTACTGGCATTTCGATTCAAAAGAAACGCTTTTGGTGGCCCTTGTCGATGTGGCCCTTGAGAAATTTCGTCGGCAGTTGTTGTCGCTGATGTCGGAGGGCGAGCTGACATTCCCAGCCGTGGCCGACATGATGGTGCGCAATGCGGAGCAGTTGGTCGCCGATCCGCGTGGTACGGCGTTCTTCCGTCTGATGAAGTGTCAGATCAAGTGGGGCGATTCGTCTATGGCGAATGTCCGTACGGAACTGCTGACGGACGAACGCGTCGGGCCGAAGCACGCGTTTATGCGGGCACTCAGGAACGATATCCTGGCCGGTCGCGTCCGCCCGGACGTCAAGGTTGACGAGATTGCGACAGTTTGCCTTGTGCTGTGGGATGGGCTGGTGCAAGGTCGGATTGATAACTTCCTGACTTGCGATATGCGCGACACGCTTGTGCACGCCTACGCGGCGATTTGGGAAAACATTTCAATTAAGTGACATTTAAAAGAAGTAAGGAGTAAGAAAATGACGAATACGACAGAGAAGAAGGGCGGAGCGGTTGGTGCGGTTATCGGCACGGCCGTTCTGGTCATTGTGTCCGCCGTCGGCGGCTGGATTGCGGGTGACGTGTACGGGCGGATGACGAAGAAGTCCGCGGCAGTCGGTATGCCGCCTGCGGCCCCCGAGACCGTGGCGACGATGGTGGTTACGAACCTGCCCTACAACCTGCCCGAGCAGTTCGTTGCCCACGCCGAGGCCCTGCAGGAGGTCGACCTTCTGCCTCAGGTCGACGGCTATGTGAAGGAGATTCTCTTCAAGGAAGGTGATTTGGTGAAGGAGGGTCAGGTCCTGTACCGCTTGGATGACGAACGCTATCAGGCCGTCGTGAACCAGCGCAAGGCCGACCTTGAGTCCGCCGAGGCCGAGGCCCGCCGCGCCGAACGCTACTGGGAGCGTATGCAGAAGGCGGATGCGCGTGGCATCACCCAGCTGGAGCGCGACAACGCCGAGGCGGGTGCCGATACGGCGCGGGCCGCCGTCCTTCAGGCGAAGGCGAATCTTGTCGTGGCCGAGTACGACTGCAAGAAGGCGCAGGTTGTTGCGCCCATTTCGGGCCAGATCGGTAAGACGACGGCTCATGTCGGTGATTATGTCGCCCCGTCGAAGGGGGCACTCGCCCGTATCGTGCAGGTCGACCCAATTCGCGTCAGTTTCCCACTGACGGACCGTGCCTATGTCGCCTGGCGGCAGTCCGAGCGGCAGAACAGGCTTGGTGGCAACGACCACCGCATGCGTCTCATCCTGCCGGACGGTTCGACCTACGATCGTGAGGGTGCATTTGACTTCGACGACAACCAGATGTCGCTGACGACGGCGACGATTATGATGCGCCTGCGATTCCCCAATCCCGACCGCCTGCTTGTGCCGAACAGCTATGTGACGCTGCTGGCCGACAAGAAGGCGCCGCCGCTTTACCCGACCGTCCAGCAGACGGCGATTGTCGACTTGCCGCAGGGCGGTGTCGGCGTGTACGTGGTGAAGGAGGACGGTACGGTCGAGGCCCGCGCCGTGAAGACGCTCCCCGTCCATGACGGTCTGATTCCAATTGTGGAGGGCGTGAAGGCAGGCGAGACGGTCGTGACATCAGGTACGCGTAAGCTCCGTGACGGGGCGAAGGTTGTGCTTGCGACACCCACCTCGAACGAGGAGAACGACCCGTACTACGAGCCGACGAAGCTCTGAGTCCTCGTTTCATTGCGACGGTAAGGAAGGTTGAGAAGAGATGAAACTACCCATTCGCGCTTCGATTGACAAGATCAAGACGTTTTCACGCGTCTTCGTCGAGCGTCCGCGCTTTGCAATGGTTATTGCAATCGTACTGACGATGGCGGGTGTGCTGGCGATTACCAAGTTGCCGATTGCGCAGTATCCGCAGTTGACGCCGCCCGAAATTTCAGTCACGTACAACTACCCGGGAGCCAACGCCCGCGAGGTGCAGAACACGATTGCCACGCCGATGGAGGACGAAATCAACGGCGTGGACGACATGCTTTACATGTCGAGCGACTGTACGGACGATGGCAACTACCAGTTGAAGATTTCGTTTGATGTCGAGTCCGATCGCGACATGGACCTTGTCAAGGTTCAGAACCGTATGTCGCAGGCGGAGGCGAAACTGCCGAGCGAGGTGAAGCAGCTCGGCGGCCGCGTCCGTGCGCAGTCGACGGACTTCCTCGGCTTCTTTGCTTTGCGCTCTCCGAAGGGGACGCGTTCGCGCCTTGAGCTGTCGAACTACGCCTACGGCATCATCCAGCCGGCCCTTCTGCGTGTGGCGGGCGTGGGCGATGCGACGATTTACGGCCCGAAGCTTTCCGTCCGCGTGTGGCTTGACCCGGCGCGCATGGCGGCCCAGGGCATGAACTCCGAGGAGGTCATCCAGGCCATTTCGGCCCAGAACATCCAGGCTTCGCTTGGTGCGGTTGGTGCCTCGCCGACCGAGGAGCATGGCGGCTACACCTACACGCTCCTCGCCAAGGGCCGCCTGATGACGGCGAAGGAATTCGACGAGATCGTTGTCCGCCGCGATGAGAACGGCGGCATTGTGAAGCTGAAGGATGTCGCCCGCACGGAAATCGGCGAGCAGAACTACATGTTCAACGGCCTCTACAACGGCGGCAACGCTGTCTCGATTGGTCTTCAGCAGAAGCCTGGCGCGAACGCCATCGCAACGATGGACGAGGTGGTCAAGACATTCAAGGAACTTGAGGCCGACTTCCCGGACGATATGGAGGTCATCCTCGGCTACGATGCGACGGACTACGTGCGCCGCTGCATCCGTGAAATCGTCGATACGCTGATCATCACGTTCGTGCTCGTGGTGCTCGTCTGCTACCTCTTCCTGCAGGACTGGCGGGCGACGCTGATTCCGTGCCTGACGATCCCCGTCTCGCTCTGCTCGACGTTCATCTTGATGTCGATGCTCGGGTACTCCATCAACATTCTGACGCTCTTCGGTCTCGTGCTTGCGATTGGCGTGGTCGTCGACGACTGCATCGTCGTGGTCGAGCGCGTCCAGTTCCTGATTGAGACGCGTGGGCTGAACTCGAAGGAGGCGACGATTCAAGCCATGAGCGATGTGACGAGTGCGGTTATCGCGACGACGCTCGTGTTGCTCGGCATCTTCGTGCCGGTTGGGTTCATGAGCGGCATCACGGGGCGCATCTACCAGCAGTTCTCGGTGACGCTGTCGGCGGCGGTCTGCTTCTCGACAGTCTGCGCCCTGACGCTGGCTCCGGCCCTCTGCTCGCTCCTCCTGCACGAGGCGCGTCCCTACAAGCACGGCCCGTTCGCCTGGTTCAACTGGTGCCTTGAGCACTTCAAGGGCTTCTTCGTTATGTGTGCGAAGTGGCTCGCGAGCCGCATCTTCCTCTCGCTGATGCTGCTCCTGCTGACGATCTTCTTGACGGTTCAGATGTTCATGACGACCTCGACCTCCTTCCTTCCCGAAGAGGACCAGCGCGTCATCTTCTGCTCGCTGGAACTCCCCGAGGGTTCGACGCGGCAGCGTTCGGTGGATGTCGTCGCCCGTGCGACGAAGCTGCTCTCGGAGGAAATTCCCGAAGTCAACTCGGTGCTGGCCGTTTCGGGACTCTCGATGATTGGCGGGCGCGGCGAAAACATGAATATGCTCATCGTCGACCTGTTGCCGTGGGAACAGCGCAAGCGTCCCGACCAGGCGATTCAGCCGCTGATGAAGCGCTTCCGCGAGGTTCTCGCGAAGATCCCCGAACCATCGGTGATGGTGTTCGTGCCGCCGGCCATTCCGGGCCTTGGCAACAACTCAGCCATCGACCTGCGCCTTGAGTCGAAGGGCGACACCGACCCGATGCGCCTCTACCGCGTCATGGGCGAGGTGCTGCAGAAGCTCAACCGTTTGCCGACGGTCATGGCGGCCTTCTCGGGCTACACGGCCGATACGCCGCACCTGCGCTTCAACCTCGACCGCGACAAGGCCGAGATGTTCGGCGTGCCGGTCTCGACCGTCTACTCGACGCTCCAGAACTATCTCGGCTCGCGCTATGTCAACGACGTTAACCTCGGAACGCAGGTCAACCGCGTGACGGTCCAGTCCGACTGGTCGGGCCGTGCGACGCCGGATGCGATTGAGCGCCTGTATGTCCGCTCCGACAAGGGCGGCATGGTGCCAATCGGGTCGCTCGGCACGATTACGCGTGAGGTCGGGCCTCGTGCGGTGAGCCGCTACAACATGTTCCTCTCGGCGGCCATCAACGTGACGCCAAACCCGGGTGTGGCCTCGGGCGAGGTGATTGAGCAGATCAAGGCCGTCCTCAAGGAGACCCTGCCGGAGGACTACGGCTACGACTGGTCGGGTATCACCTACCAGGAGCAGAAGAACGCCGGTTCCGCCGCGCCGCTCCTCTTTTTGGCGGTCATCTTCGGTTACCTCTTCCTCGTGGCGCAGTATGAGTCGTGGACGATTCCGCTACCCGTGATGCTGTCGATTTTCGTCGCGGTGCTCGGTGCGCTTGCGGGCCTTCGGTTCTGGGGCATTGTGGCGACGGGTGCGCCGTATTCGCTCTCCATCTACGCCCAGCTTGGCCTTGTGCTGCTGATTGGTCTCGCCTCGAAGAACGCGATTCTGATTGTTGAGTTCGCGAAGGACAAGCGCGAAAAGGAGCACTACTCGATTGTCGAGGCGGCCGGTTCGGCGGCGGGCGAGCGTCTGCGCGCCCTCCTGATGACCGCTCTGACGACGCTCCTTGGCACGCTGCCGATGATGGTGGCGACGGGTGCGGGCGCGGCGAGCCGCAACCACCTCGGCACAACCGAGTTCTGGGGTATGGCGGCCTCGGTCGCCTTCGGCATTCTGCTCGTCCCCGGGCTCTATGCACTCTTCCAGACGTGGCGCGAGAACGCGAAGCGGTTCTTCGGCTACATTGCCGCGACGGCGCGTCGCCGCCGCGAACTCAAGGACAGGAGGAACTCGAAATGAAGTTGAGACATCCGACGATTGCCGCGCTCGCGGCGCTCACGGGCTGCACCCAGTACCTTCCCTCGGTGGGGCCAGACTATTCGGAACCGGCGTTCACCGACGTGACGTATGCGCTCCCTGATGCGGGAGCACCGACGACGAACTTGACGCAGGGCTGCGAGTATGTTCGCGCCGAATCGAATGCCGACGACCGCGTCGTCATCTCGACGGATTCAATGGCACGCTGGTGGGAGCGCTTCAACGATCCCGTGCTGTCGAACCTCGTGACGAGCGCAGTCTCGAACAATGTGAACTTCCGCATTGCCCAGAGTCGCCTGGTGCAGGCCAATTGGGAGCTGCTCGGGACGTATTCGGCCTTCTTGCCGAAGTTCTCGGCCAGCGGTAGCTGGTCCCACGACGTCTTGCGCAAGTACAATGCGAACTTGGCGGATACGGGGCTTGAGAGCAAGCGGACGCGGACGACGAGCCTCGGTCTTGGTGCGGACTGGGAAATCGACATCTTCGGCGGCAGCCGTCGGGCGACAGAGTCCGCGTTGGCGTTGGCGGAGGCGGCAGGCTGGACCGTGGCGGATGCCTGGATTGCGCTGACGACGCAGATTGGAACCCAGTACGTCAACCTGCGCACGACGCAGGAGCGGCTGGCCGTGGCGCGCACGAACCTCGTCCTTCAGAGCGAGACGTACGACATTCTGAAGTCGCGCCTTGATTCGGGCATCGGCGATGAGTTGGCCGTCAACCAGTGCGCCTACGTGGTCGAGCAGACGCGTGCGCGTATTCCCGCCCTGCTGGCGGAGGAGGAATCCATCAAGAATGCGCTGGCGATTCTCGCTGGTACGGTTCCTGGTGCCCTTCATGAGGAACTTGGCGAATTGGATATGCGCCGCGACTGGTTGCTCGCGCCCCAGCGGGTGGCGGATCTGCCGCTCAATATGCTCCGTTCGCGTCCCGACGTGAAAGCGGTGGAACGCCAACTTGCCGCGCAGGTTGCCCGCATCGGCGTGGCGAAGTCGCAGTGGTATCCGAAGCTCTTCATCACGGGTTCGGTCGGTCTCCAGTCGACGCACATCTCCGATCTCTTCAAGTACGGGAGCGTGATGTCCTCGTTCGGCCCGTCCATCAGTTGGCCGATTTTCCAGGCTGGTGCAATCTACTCAAGCGTCAAGGCCGAGGAGGCTAAGACCGAGCAGGCCTTGCTCAACTACGAGTTGGCGCTTGAGACCGCCTATGGGGAAGTGCGCGACGCCTATTCGGCCTATACCCAGGAGTATCACCGCTACCAGGCGCTCGTCGCGGCGGTTCGTGCGGCGACGGATGCCGTGGCCATTTCGCAGAACCTCTACAAGAACGGGCTGAAGGACTTCAACAATGTCCTCGATGCTCAGCGCAGTCGTCTGACGCTGGAGGAGGAGATGGTCGTCTCGCGTGGACAGATTACGCTTGACCTGATCGATCTCTACAAGGCCCTTGGCGGCGGGCTCGCCCCGGCGGAATGATCCGTCCCTTCGGGCGCGGTCGCTCGCCGCGCCGGAAGGCGCGGTTCGTGCCGGGCGAGGGGGAGAACCGTGCGAAGTGGCCGAAGGCGGTGAAGGTTTCGGGCAACCGGCTCGTCGTGGCGGATGGGGCGGAAGTCTGGCTTCAGGGCCTGAACGCGGGCGGTCTCGAATCGTTTCCTCCGGACTTCAGGTGCGGTTTTGGTTTTAAGGCGTTGCGAACCCCTCGATGGGAGATGCCCGGCAGATGGAATTCCGATGCTCATTAAAAATAAATCTCATGCCGGTCTAAAATGATTCTGTTCGTGGTCTAAGAGGTGTGGATTCGCCGCGATTGGGGTTTGCGCACACCCTCTCCAAAATCAACCGTCCGCGACCTCCCCTGTCTCCGCGGCCACGCCGTGGGCCTTGCGTTCCGTCGCAAACCCGAAGTCATCGCGTCCGTCCTGCGGTTCTGCGGCCTCCGCATTTCGCAAAATGCCTGAAAATGGTCTTCGCAAAACGCCCCGAACGGCTTGCGGCCCTGCGGGGAGTTTTGGTAGAATGTGCGGTGTAAGGAAGAACATAAGAACATACTAGAGGCGTAGTGCCATGAACTAGAGGCGTAGTGCCATGAACTAGAGGCGTAGTGCCATGAAAAAACTGTTCATAGTTCGCCCCGAACCGCTTCGCCGCCTCGCGGGGCTCCTGCTCGCCGCGGGACTCCTCGCCGCCGCCCCGCGGGCCGACGCGCTCGACTTCTCCCACCGCCCGGAACTCGTCGGCAAAGTCCCGCTCGCGGGGGAGGGGTACGTCGTCATCCGCGACCTCGGCTCCGCCGCGATCTCCCCCTCGCTGACGCTCCCCGTCCAGCTCGCCTACGCGTCCGCCTCCGAGACCCCCGGCCTCCCCGGCCACGGGTGGCGCATCCCCCAGCTGGAGAGTTCGCTCCGCCCGGACCGCGACGGTGCGCTCTGGACCACGCCGTGGGGCGAGCGCGTCAGGTTCGCGCCCCCGAAGGGCGGGGGGCGGACGCTGGAGTCCCGCGCCGCCGACTGGCGCGCGGAGGCCTCGACCGCCGACCCCGCGTCCGCGCGGCGGTTCACCGTGACGGGGCGGTACGCCCTGCGCGGGTGGTCGTTCCTCTACGCGGACTCGCTCCTGCGCGAGATCCGCACCCCGGACGGCACGGTTGCGTCCGTCGCGTACGACGCGGCGGGACGCCCCGTCTCGCTCTCCGCCGGGGGCGTCGCCTTCGCCGAACTTGCCTACAACGCGGACGGGACCGCCGCGTCCCTGACGCTGAACGGGATCCGCCACGACTTCGCCCACGCCGCCCGCACGGTCCCCGTCCTGCCGAAAACGGCGGACGGGCGGCCCTCCGAGCGCCGCGTCGCGCTCCTCGCGTCCGTCTCGTCGCCGGAGTCCGACCCCGTCCTCCTCGGCTACGACAAGTGCGGCTACCTGACCTCGGTCCGGCAGGGGAACTCGTCCGAGACCCTCACCGTGGAGAACGAGACCCCGGCGGAGCGGAAGGCGAGCCTCCTCGGAAGGGACGCGGCGGGCGGCGCGAAGCCCACGGGGAGGGTGGCGGGCCGCCTCCTCGCCGACGGGGACTACCGCTACGCCTACCCCGGCCCGGGCGCCGTGACGCTGACGGACGCGGCGGGCCGCACGTCCGAGACGTCCCTCGACGTCCTGCGCGGCATCCTCCACCGCAGGGGCTTCGACGGGCGGCGGACGACGACCTACCACCACATGCGGTGGGACTCGGCCTACCTCGGCAGGGTGCGGCTCGTCGAGGACGGGCGGGGCCGCGACCTCGTGCGGCTCAGGTTCGACCGCGCGACGGGCCTCCCGACCCGCGTGACGGACGCGCTCGGCAACGTGCGCCACCTCGAGTACGACGCGGACGGCAACTGCACGAGAGTCCTGCGGCGGTCGGGGTGGCTCTCCGGGAAGGAGCCGGTGCGCGCGTTCGCGCACGACGCGGCGGGCCGCGTGACGGCGGTCTCGGACCTGGACGCGGAGGGGAACGCGGCGCGGACGGTGTCCGTCGCGTACGACCGGCGCGGGCGGCCCGTGCGCGTTTCCGACGGGCGGAGGAACGTCGCCGTCGCCTACGCGCCGAACGGCTTCCCCGCCTCGGTCTCGGACGACCTCGGGACGCGCCTCCGCCTCTCCTACGACCGCTACAACCGCCCCGTCTCCGCGACCGACGCGGACGGGGTCGAGACGCGGCTCTCGTACGACGCGGCGGGCCGCCTCGCGCGGGCCGAGCGGCGCGACGGGAGGTCGGTCATCTCGTCCGTCTCCGTCGCGTACGACGGGTGCGGGCGACCCGTCTCGGCGACGGACGGCGAGGGGCGCACGACCTCCTGCGACCGCGACGCGCTCGGGCGCATCGTGCGCGAGCGGTACGCGGACGGGTCGGAGGCCGCCTACCTGCACGACGCGCTCGGGCGGCTTGCGAAGGTTGTGGACGAGAACGGGCACGAGATTGAGTTCAAGTGGAATGACTTCGGCCTCGCCTCGCGGCGCACGGCAGCGGGCCAGCTGACGGAGTTCGCCCGCGACGCAAACGGGCTCGTCGCGTCCGTCACCGCGTCCGCGACGGGGCGCGTCGACCGCACGGTCCGCCGCGCGTACGACAAGTACGACCGCGTCGTCCGCATCGAGTACGCGAAGGGGGAGGTGGAGACGTTCGCCTACGACAAATGGGGGCGGCTCGCGGAGCGGACGCTCGGCAAGGCCCGCGAGACCTACGCCTACGACCACTTCGGGCGGCTCGCGGAGCGGAGGTGCGGCGACCTCGCCTACAGGTATTCCTACGACGCGTGGGGTTGCCGAACCTCCCTCGCGGTGACGGACGGGAGCGGCGGGACGGTCGTCTCGGAGCGGCGGACCTACGACCGGTACGGGCGGCTCGCCAAGATTTCCTCCTTCGGGCGGTCGGTGACGTTCGCCTACGACCGCCGGGGACGGCTCGCGCGGCAGACGGTGGACGGCATCCCGGTCGACTACGACTGGACGAAACGGGGCCAGCTTGCGGCGAAGTGGTTCGGCGGGCGTCGCGAGCCGGTCGCCTCCGTCGCCTACGAGTATTCGCGGGACGGCCGCGTCGCGGCCCGCACGGCGAACGGGGTGCGGCAGGAGTACGGGTACGACGCGCGGGGCCGGCTGCTCTCCGTGCGGGAGGGCGGGGAGGATGTCGAGCGCTACGCCTACGACGCGGCGGGGAACATGCTCAAGAAGACCGTCCGCGGCAGGACGACCACCTTCGCGTTCGACGCGGCGAACCAGCTCGTCTCGTCCACGACCGACGGCGTGACGACTCGGTACGCCTATGATGCGGCGGGGCGGCTCGTCCGTGAGGGAAACCGCACCTACCGCTATGGCTGGCTCGATAAGGTGCTCGAGGTTTCGGAGAACGGTAAAACCTTCACCTACGCCTACCACCCGGACGGACAGCTCGCCCGTGCGGACTACGGGGACGGAAGAGTGGAGGACTTCGTCTGGGACGGCCTCGCGCTCGTGAGGCGCGGCGGGGAGAGTCTCCTCAACGAGCCGCACGCCGGGGGCGGTGCGCCCGTCCTCTCCTCGACGGGCACGGCCTACTTCAACGACCTCCTCGGCACGACGCTCGGCGGGAGGGCGAAGGGACGGAAATACGCGGCGGCCCGGCAGACGGCGTTCGGCGAGGGCGACGCGGCGTACTTCACGGGGAAGCCCGCCGTCGCGGGCCTCGGGCGGGCGTTCCTCCTCCGCAACTACCGCCCCGACCTCGCGAAGTGGGCGACCGCCGACCCGCTCGGCTACCCCGACGGCTGGAACTCGCTCGCGTACGGGCCGAACTCGCCTCTGTCCGGATTTGATTTGCTCGGGGCAAGTTGGGGAAATGCAGAAATGGTGGCGTACTATTTTCGGTACACACCTATTAGTTTGATGTCGCCAACATTGCGAAGCGTCTGGGATTTAATACGACCACTGGTAGTGGACGATAGTTTGGATACAGATACAATGGGACTTACCGATGCCATCTTCAGCCTTATGGATGCAAAAGCTAATGAAATCATAGACGAATATGTAACTTCTGTGATAATGAAGTCTTTGTCTGGTAATGTGCCGAAGCAGCCATATTCACGACCCTTTGGAGTATCGTGCGGTTCAATTGTATGGGCATTGGGGGGTGGTTCTGGAAATTTATCTGGAGAATTGTCTATTTCTTGGAACACAGAATTTGAAATAGACCATAGGGGATGTCGATATATGGTCAAGAGTTATTCTTGGGAATTTGTAGGGGAGATGAAGTACTCCGACTCTTTTAAAGATCCGATAGATGTGATAAATTACATTGATCGACCTGACTTAGAGGCTCCAACTGGTGCTCCTTATGATTACGGGCACATTTGGAAGAATTATAGAGCCACAGGACAAGGGAAAAAACGATTTTTAGAGGAGTGAGAATATGAGAGTTAGAGTTATTTTCAGCGGTATTGTATTCATGTCCTTATTAGGCTGCGAACTGCAAAAACGGTCAATCGATATCACGCCCCACTTGCGGTGGTCGCTTGTTGATTCGGAAAAATCACAGATTACTTCTGATGATGGAGGATTGCTGTTGAGTGGGCATGTGTTTGTGGCCATCTGTGAGTTTGGAGTGCTGATTGGAAATGGCGAAGATGGATATTATGTGAACATGAAAGATGGAAGCATAAGTCGCTCATATGATTTGAGTGAAGTAAAAGTGCGGGGAATTTCGTTTGACGCGATATCTGCAATGGGAATTTATGATAGGATGACAAGATTGCTTTTCCAAAAGGAAATGGATGGTGTTAGAGAAAGGATAAGTAAACTGGATAAATAGGGTATAGGAATGGAAAATTTCAACAGGCATATGGGTAAGATGCTGGAATGAAAATGAAAGGATGTATTGATGAAGGTCACATACAAAGAGTTGGTGCGGCAGGGGTTTGGCTTCACTAACCCGAACCATATGGCGAAGTGGTTCGGCGGGCGGCGCGAGCCGGTCGCCTCCGTCGCCTACGAGTATTCGCGGGACGGCCGCGTCGCGGCCCGCACGGCGAACGGGGTGCGGCAGGAGTACGGGTACGACGCGCGGGGCCGGCTGCTCTCCGTGCGGGAGGGCGGGGAGGATGTCGAGCGCTACGCCTACGACGCGGCGGGGAACGTGCTCAGGAAGACCGTGCGCGGCAGGACGACCACCTTCGCGTTCGACGCGGCGAACCAGCTCGTCTCGTCCGAGTGCGGGGGCGTGCGGACGGAGTACGCGTACGACGCGGCGGGCCGGCTCGTCCGCGAGGGCAACCGCACCTACCGCTACGGCTACCTCGACAAGGTGCTCTCCGTCACCGATGGCGAACGGAAGTACACCTACGACTACCACGTCGACGGCCAGCTCGCCCGCGCGGACTGGGGGGACGGGACGGCCGAGGACTTCCTCTGGGACGGACTCGCGCTCATCAAATGCGGCACCGAACGGCTTGTGAACGATCCCCATGCGGGCGGGGGTGCTCCAGTCCTCGCTTCGTCGGGCACGGCCTACTTCAACGACATCCTCGGTACGACGCTCGGCGCGAAGCAAGGCCGCAAGTATTCCGCCGCCGCAATGACGGCGTTCGGCGACGGCGACGCGGCGTACTTCACGGGAAAGCCCCTTGTCGCGGGCCTCGGGCGGGCGTTCCTCTACCGGAACTACCGCCCCGACCTCGCGAAGTGGCAGACCGCCGACCCCCTCGGCTACCCCGACGGCTGGAATCGGTTTGCATACGGGCCGAACTCACCTTTGATGGGTGTGGACATTGAGGGTGCAAGGTGGGTGACGAAGACATTTTGGTATGCGGATGAGTATACTGACTTTGTTGTCTTGCCAGGAGGATTACCCCTGGATATGCCAGGCATCAGTCCTAATGCTTGGCAGGAAGTGTTCAACTACTTCGCCGGATCGGGTGCTACAATTATCACAAATTTTGCCCTTGAAATCATGAAACCGCTATGGGATTGATATAAGGCTGAGATAAATGCGCGCGACGCAACAATAGCAGAGGCTGAAGCCGAACGGGTAGGGCGTAAGGGATTTGAGGATTATGAGGTGTATAGTGTAGGCTACTTTTCTGCATCTTCTGATGCTGAATACATTGCGGAAGCCATCCAAATACATCATATGAGTGTCACATGGGAAGTCGTTTGCAGGAAATGGGAGGAATGAATATGTTCGGAGTTGTGCTGTCGTTTCTACTATTCCAAGACATGACATTGAAAACAAAGCCAAATGATGTTGTCTCGTATGGTGAGTTTCGAGCGTTATGTGTTCGGGAGACTGGGTTTGACTTCTGCGGGCTTTTGTGCGAGGTGAAAACGAATGCAGTTGGATTCTCGGAGCGAGACTTGCGTGCACGCCTGTCCGCAGGTGTTTCGCACTATAGGTTCAGGCTGGAGTTCCAGAACCTTCTGGAGTCTTTGGATCGCTTTGCAAGGGAAAATAATCGCAATGAGTTCTTGGGCATTGCTGTTCAAATAGGCGTGATGCTTGAGCGGCAGAGGGAGAATGCTCAAGAGGAGAATGAAAGGTGGCTATTATTGTACGGGTGCATGGAGCGCATTTTGTATGAAATGGCCCGAGTGAGCGAATCGGGTTTTCCGCTTGCAGCAGGCGATTTAGACCTATTATTGCCGGAATGCCTGTTCGTGCCCCCGCCCAAGAAGATCCATCGGCGTACATATTATCTGCTTGTGGGATTTAGAAGATTGTTCATCATCGGTCAGAAGATTCGACAATTTCGAGTTGGCCACGGTCGTTTTCCCCATACAGTAGAGGAGATGTGTCTACCTGAGGATTTCTTGCGACTTGAAAATGGCACGAGTTTGCATTATTTGACAGATGGTACGGCATGGCATCTATGGTATGGAGGGATAAGGTGTGACGAAAAAAGCATGACATTTAATGTCTACATACCGACGCTAAAGGTTGATGAATTGTCGAAATGGCCGTTTGGCGGCTGCCCGAACTATTCATCGGATTATTCACGAAAAAGGATCTACGCCTATTGTGATGGCGGCGTGTTGAACAGCCAATCGAATTTGTGGCGGTGTGAACTCATCAACGGAAAGTTCATCCGAAAGCAATGATTCAGAACCACCTATATTTGGACGTCCTCGCGCTCGTGAGGCGCGGCGGGGAGCAACTCCTCAACGAGCCCCACACCGGGGGCGGATCGCCCGTCCTCTCCTCGTCGGGGACGGCGTACTTCGGCGACATCCTCGGCACGACGCTCGGCGAAAAGGAAAGGGGGCGCAGGTACGCGGCGGCCCGGCAGACGGCGTTCGGCGAGGGGGACGCGGCGTACTTCACGGGGAAGCCCGCCGTCGCGGGCCTCGGGCGGGCGTTCCTCCTCCGCAACTACCGCCCCGACCTCGCGAAGTGGGCGACCGCCGACCCGCTCGGCTACCCAGACGGCTGGAACTCACTCGCGTACTGCTGGAATGTGCCGACATTTTTTGTTGATTATTGTGGTGGTAAGGCGGTGATTTCATCATTTATGGATGCATTAAATCATTATGCATATGGTGATGGTGAGGACGCTACAATTCACTCGTCAGTAATCCTTCAATCGGTATCGTCGCAAGGATATAAAGATGCAATTCAATATATATTGAACCAGCTTGCTCATGTGCCGTATAATGCGACAACGGGGATACTGCGATTATCCTCATCCTATCAATGGGAACAAGGGGACATATTGGGAAGAACAACAGTTAAATGGAAAATGAGTCTCCGTTGGAATGATAGTCCGTGGTATCTGAAAGAAGATGGCACATATTATCGGAATGTCTATGGTGATGGGTATCTCGACATGGAGGTTTCCGATACATGGGATTTTGATGTGCATAATGGCGATTCGGTATTGAGATCGATTTTTGGTGAGATTATCCCATTTGAGATTGCCTCGTTGTATTCAATCATTGTATCAAGCGGAATTGGTGAATCGTATAAATTATCAGGTTCTGCACTCAATGTGGAGCATTTCTCGGTTGAACAACTTAAGGAGTGATATGATTTGTCGCCGCTTTTTTATCTTAGTCTGTTTTCTGCTGGTGGGATGCGTGCCTGATTCCGTGTCACGACTTTTTGGGTCCTTCATAGAAAGATATGAATTGGAAAACGAACAAATAGTTGCATCCGAAGCGAATTGGTTTAAAGCCTTTGCCGTTGATAAGGAACTCATGATGAAAGTTCTAAGTGATGAGGTTGGACATGGGTTTTCTCCCTGGAAGAAATTCAATGAACATACGAGTGTAGGTCCAAATGTTGTTTATGTGATTAACGGAATTGATGATGTGGTGTTTGTGTCTCGGTTGGGCAATCCGGGGAATGATGAGTGCATATATGTGAATGTCAGCAAATGTGTGATAGTCTTGATGGACGGAAGAACGTATGGGATGTAATTTAAGTCTTCATTAATGACATAAATAATTAGGAACTGGTCAATTATGCTTAAGTTTTTTGCGATTGTTGTTTGTTTTGCGGTTGGAACGGTATGCGCATCCCAGACATCCGTTGTGATTGAGACTCCGACTTTGTTGCCCGCTGAGATTGGGTTGCTGAACGACAAGTTGAAGGAGCAATATGTGGTCCAGATATTTGAAGACGAGAAAGTTGGTCCTTTGCCCAAATGGAACACGCCGCGTCAAATAGGAACAATGGTACGGGGTTGGACATGCAACAGGATTGTGCATGCCATCAATCGGCGACACCCAACGCCTGAAGTCCCGCAAAAACTAAAACAAAAAACAAATGGGGGATGTTGGTCTAATAGGGTGGAACTGACAGCCAATGAAGTTGCGGCAATCTTCAGCAGAAGCAACAAACCCAGTCACGGGGTGAGAGGAAAAGATCATTATGTTCATGCGGTCTTGTACAGCAGGGAAATCCTGATCAGGTATAAGGTGCAGACCGTTGATGACCTGCTGGTTGTGTTGGAGGGCAGCGTGTCGGGCAGAATAAACGACAAGTTGCGCCGAATTGAGGAATTGAAGTGCCATGAATCGGTCAGTTCCGCCAATATAGTCCTGAACGTGGAGAACATTCCCTGTAAAGAACTTGCCGAAGGTGGGTATGATTGGGGATTTATTTTGCGGTATTGACAGGATGGTGTTGACTATGAACTGGAGCGATATTGCCGATTGAATTCTATTATGGGCATAGAAAAACAGGAGAATTAACTGATGGAGTTCATGTGCGGAGAGTGGGTGCGGCAGGGGTTCGGGTTCGCGAACCCGAACCACGCGGCGGCGTTCGCCTGCGCGCTTCTGCCGTTTTGCTGGGAATGGACGCGGCATCGCCGGCTTGGACGCATCCTCTCCGCCGCACTCGTCACCGCGCTGCTCCTCACGTTCTCCCGCACGGGTGCGGTCGTCCTCGCGCTCTCGTGGGGCGCGTGGCTGTGGGTGCGGCGCGGGGAGGGGACCCGGAGGACATGGGCCACCGTTCTTGCCACCCTCGCCGTCGCGGCGGTCGCCGTGTGGTGGCTGTGGCCGCGCCTCGCGCTTGACGCGGCGGTCCTGAACCGTCCGCGCATCTGGCTTGCGGGGCTGCGGCTCTTCGCGGCGAACCCGTCCGGCGTGGGGCTGGGGAATTCGGGGGCTGTCGCTTTGGCGTTCCTTCTGCCTGACGGCATCCCGGAGGTGCGTACGCTCGTCAGTTCGCACTTGACGCTCCTCGCCGAGTTCGGCCGGTTCGCCGGCTGGGCGTGGGCCGCCTTCGTCCTGTCCGCGCTGTCGGGCTTCCGCCGTCATCCCCGTACGGGAATCGCCTTCGCGGGACTAGTCCTCTCGGCTGGGGCCTCGACCGTCTTTGACTGGCCCGTGCTGTTCGACTTCGCCGGGTGCGGCGGACTCGGACGGTTGAACTGGTTTCTTTCGTGGCTTCTCCTGCTCGTCTTCCTCGCCCTCGGCCTCCGGCTCCTTCTTTCGGTGGCGACGATCCGCCGCGCGGCCCTTGCCTCCGTCCTTTCCGCCCTGCTCGTCGCGTCCGCCCTCCTCGTCCCGCACGACGGCACTCCCTGCGTGGAGGGCGGGTACGCCCTCGCGGGCGAACCGCCCCGGACGCTCGTCCTCCACGATGGGACGCGTTCCCTGCGTTCCGTCCGGTCGTCCTGTGGAGAACGGTTCGCCGTGCCCGTGCGCGGCGTTTCGCGCTTCCCGCGCGACCTCGACTGGACGGAGGTCGCGCGCGTCGTCCTGCTCGGGGACTGCCGCGAGTGGGACTACCTCGTGGAGGAGAAGGGCATTCCCGTCTCATGTCCGGGCGGCTGACGGTCTTCCTCGCGCTCGCGGCGTTCGCGTTTGCGCATCCCACCCCGGCGGCCGCCCCCGGCGAAGTCGGGTGCGTCGAGGTCCGCACCCGCGCCCCGCACAACCCCGTCGTGAGGGTGTGGTATCGCGTCCCCGCCGCCTACGACCCCGCCGGGCGCACCCGCCATCCCGTGCTCGTGCTGTTCGGCGGTCGGAACTGCGACGGGCGCGGCGAGGTTTCGGGCAAGCTCGGCTGGACGCACTGGGCGGACTCGCTCGGGGTCTTTCTCGTCGCGCCGACGTTCCGGGACGACGGCTACTGGGAGCCGTCGGCGTGGTCGGGCGCGGCCCTGCTGGAGGCCCTCGGGAGGATCGCGGAGACCCACCGCGTCGAATCCGACCGTCTCCTCTACTACGGCTACTCGGCGGGAAGCCAGGCGGGCAACCTCTTCGCCGCGTGGCGGCCCGACCTCTGCCTCGCGTGGGTGGCCCACGCCTGCGGGGTCTTCCACACGCCGACCCCGCGCACGGCGGCCCTGCCCGGACTCGTCACCTGCGGGGACGCGGACCTCGCCCGCTACGTCATCGGGCGGGAGTTCGTCGCGTCCGCCCGCGCCCTCGGCGCACCCGTCGTCTGGTGGTCGTTCCCGAACCACCCGCACGACGTGCCGCCGGGTTCGGTCCGGCTCGCGAAGGCCTTCCTGCGGCACCATCTCGCGCCCGGCGGTCCGGGCGGGGACTTCGTCGGGGACGACGCGGACGGCGTGTACTGGCCCGCCGGCTCGCCGCAGGCGCGGGACGTGCCGCCGGACGAGCGCATCCCGCTGCCGTCCGGGGCAGTCGCCCGTGCCTGGGGTCGGCCCGGGTGCGGCGGATCCGCCCTCCCGGCCCGCACGGAGACGCAGTCCGTGCACGGCGTGGAGATGGTCGTCCGGCTTCCGGCGGGGCTGCGGTACGGCTCGCGCATCCTCGTCTGCGTCGGCGGGCGGGACTGGTCGGGGACGCGGACGCTCGGTGCGTTCGGGCTTTCCGCGTGGGCGGACGCGCGGGGATGGGTCCTGCTCGCGCCGTCCTTCCGCGGCGGACGGTACTGGGAGCCGGCAAGCGGGTCGGGCCGTGCGCTCCGCGCGGCGGTTTCGGGGATCTTTGCCCGCCACGGGATCGAGGAGCGGCCCGTCTTCGTGCTCGGTTATTCGGCGGGAGGCCAGTTCGCCGCGCTTCTGCAGGCGTACGACCCCGACCTTGTCGCGGCGTGGGCGGTCTACGGGTGCGGCGTGTTCCCGGAGCGTCTGGCGGGGAGGGGGCCCGAGGGGTTCGTCATGTGCGGGGAGGGCGACGCGGACCGACTGCGGATCGGGCGCGAGTTCGCCTACGCGGCGCGGGAGGCCGGGCGGGGCGTCGTCTGGAAGGTTTTCGACGGAATTGGACACGAACTTCCGCCCCCGGCGGTCGCCCTCGCGCGGGCGTGGTTCGCGGCAATTGACGCGGACGGCGGGCGGTGCGCCGTCTGGGGCGAGGACGACACGGGGCGCGTCCGCCCGGCGGACGAGATCGACGCGGAGTTCCGCAACCCGCTCCATTCCCCGGAGGTCCTGCGGCTCTGGCGGGGGACGCCCGTCGGACGGGAGTAGAAATGGAAATTTGCCGCGATTGGGGTTTGCGCACACCCTCTCCAAAATCAACCGTCCGCGACCTCCCCTGTCTCCGCGTCCACGCCGTGGGCCTTGCGTTCCGTCGCAAACCCGAAGTCATCGCGTCCGTCCTGCGGTTCTGCGGCCTCCGCATTTCGCAAAATGCCTGAAAATGGTCTTCGCAAAACGCCCCGAACCGTGAATTGCAAGCCAGGTGGGTCAATTTTCTGAAGATGGATCCGAGGGGCCTCGGCAGCAGTTCGAACATTCTCATTTGGTTGTCTCCTT
>CAKTUI010000011.1 GCA_934621385.1 uncultured Kiritimatiellota bacterium | reverse complement strand
TATTTGGCAAACGGGCTATGCCAAGATCTGAGCCCTTCTTTGGTTGGGTGCACACTATTATGGCAAACTGCGCAGGCCTTGCCGGAAGGACCGAGGACTACACAATCGGGGAGAAAAAGTGTATCATATCCACCAAAACCCGAATATTCACCGGATTCAAAGAGAAGAGGGAAAATGATGCGACGGACAGTTGAAGGTTGGCGGCATGGATTCTTGACGCTCGGCGCGGCGCTTGCGTTTGCCTGCGTTGGGGCGGAGGACCCTCGCGTGGATGAACTGGACGCGGCACTTGCAAGAGGTGCCCGGTTCCTCGTTGCGCGGCAGTCGAAGGATGGACACTGGAGTGACGCGCAGATGCCGGCCCTGACGGCCCTCCCCCTGTGGGCCTTGTCGGCTCCCGGCGTGGACTGCGCGGCATCCGTTCGCGAGAAGGCCGTGCGCTTCGTCCTCTCGACCCAGCGCTCGGACGGGGGATTCTACGTGCCGAAGCCGGGGCGCGGCGGTTCGGGACTTGGCAACTACAACACGGCGGTTTGCCTTTCTGCGCTTTTCGAATCGGGCCTGGCACCCACGGAGCCGATGCTGAAGGCGCGTGCGTACATCGCCTCGTCCCAGCTGACGGGCGACGACACGATGGCGGGCGGCTTCGGCTACGATCGGCTGTCCCGCAGGCGATATGCGGACCTGTCCAATACGAGTTATGCGATGGATGCGATGAGCCGCACGGCTTCGCTTGAGGAGCGTCGTTCCGGTGGGGCGCGGATTGACCTCGACTGGAATCGGGCCATCGCATTCGTGGAACACCTGCAGAAGACGGAGGGAGATGAACGGGGCGGGGCCGCCTACAATGACCGAACGCCGCAGGCCGGGACGGAGACGAACCGTGCGGGGCGGGTCAATCTGAGGGCCTACGGATCGATGAGCTATGCGGCCGTCCTGTCGATGTGCAGTGCCAAGCTGACGAAGTCCGACCCCCGCGTACGCAATGCGCTCGACTACTGCACACGCTACTGGTCGGTGGAGGAAAATCCCGGCATGGGGAATCAGGGCCTCTACTATTATTACGACATCCTCGCCCGGGCACTTTCCGCCGCAGGCGTGGACGAGCTTCGTGCCGAGGACGGACGCACGATTCGCTGGAAGCGCGAACTCGCGGCAAAACTCCTCGCCCTGCAGGGCGAGGACGGTAGCTGGGTCAACGAGAACAACCGCTTTTGGGAAGGCGACCCCGTGCTGTGCACGAGCTTCGCCATGATTGTTCTCGAACTCTGCCGCTGATTCAGGCGCGAATGCCGTCCAGGAAGAACTTGTGGACGGCCGGGTTCGCGTTCAGTTCGGGGTGGAAGGCCGTGACGAGCATATTCCGCTCGCGGGCGGCAACGGGGATTCCATCCACGGAGGCGAGAACCTCGACATTATTTCCGACGCGGCGAATGGCGGGGGCGCGGATGAAGGTCGCCGGGATTTCGGCTCCCTTGGCAAATGGAATGGACGCGGCGAAGCTGCCGAGCTGCCGCCCGTAGGCGTTGCGCCCGGCGGTGATGTCCATCAGCCCGAAGTGGACGGTGGGGTCGTCCTCCAGGTTCCGCGCCAGCAAGATGAGACCGGCGCACGTGCCGAAAGTCGGCAGTCCCTCGGCGATGCGCTGCTTCAGCGGCTCAAAGAGGCCGAGTTCGTGCAGGAGCTTGCCCTGCACGGTGGACTCCCCGCCCGGCAGGATCAGCCCATCGAAGGGCTGATCAATGTCGGGCAGGCGGCGAATCTCGAACGGCGTGGCACCGAGTTCGGCGATGCGCCGTTCATGTTCGATGAATGCCCCCTGAAGGGCGAGAACGCCGATTTTCATGGATTACTTTCCGCGCTCGGCCATCAGGACCTTGATTTCGGACTCGTTGATGCCGACCATGGCCTCGCCCAGGTCTTCCGAAATCTCGGAGAGAACCTTCGGATTGTTGTAGTTCGTCACGGCCTTGACAATCGCCGCCGCACGCTTGGCCGGGTTGCCGCTCTTGAAGATGCCCGAGCCGACGAACACGCCTTCGGCACCGAGCTGCATCATCAGCGCGGCATCCGCCGGGGTCGCCACGCCGCCGGCCGCGAAGTTGACGACGGGCAGCTTGCCGTTCTCGTGGACGAACTTGACGAGGTCGAACGGAACGCGGAGTTCCTTCGCCGCCTCGTAGAGTTCATCCGCATTGAGCGAGACGAGACGGCGAATCTCGGACTGCATCATCCGCATGTGGCGGACGGCTTGAATGACATCGCCGGTTCCCGGTTCGCCCTTGGTGCGAATCATGGACGCACCCTCCGAGATGCGGCGCAGCGCCTCGCCGAGGTCCTTGGCACCGCAGACGAACGGGACGTCGAACTGGGTCTTGTCGATGTGCAGGCGGTCGTCGGCGGGCGAGAGCACCTCGCTCTCGTCGATGTAGTCAATTTCGATGGCCTGGAGAATTTGGGCTTCGGCGAAGTGCCCGATGCGGCACTTGGCCATCACCGGAATGGAAACCGCCGCTTGAATGCCCTTGATCATCTTCGGGTCGCTCATGCGGGCCACGCCACCGGCGGCGCGGATGTCGGCGGGGATGCGCTCAAGTGCCATCACGGCGCAGGCACCCGCCTCCTGGGCAATCTTGGCCTGTTCGGGGGTCGTCACGTCCATAATCACGCCGCCCTTCAGCATCTGGGCGAGGTTCTTGTTCAGTTCATAGCGGTTGCTGCTCATTCGGTTTGTCCTTTCCGTTGTTGGAATGCGCATAGGATACCCTTTTCGCTGAGTTCATTGAAGAACCAGTTAGCGTATTTTGAATAAGACCAGATTCCGGGTTCGAGTTGTGCGCATCCCCGCTGTTTGCGATGGTCCTTACGGCATTGTCAGGTCGGGGTGCGGCGGATGCCGTCTCACGAGGTCAGCATGCTCCACACGCACTCAAGCAGGGTCAGGGCCATCAGGATGTTGATGATTCGGAAGTGGCGCAGGTAGAATCGCTGGATGATCAGGCCGAATCCAATCCAGGTGAGCGTGGCGACCGTGCCGAGCGTCGCAATGAAATATTCGGCGGCAAGGATGATGCCAAGCGTCTGGTGATGGGGCGTAATGAAGCAGGTGAGGGCGGTGATGCCGAAAATGAAGATTTTGGCGTTGAGGAACTGAAGGAGGAAGCCCTTGGCGAATGAGGCGGAGCGAGCCGAGTCGGGCGGGACGCAACTTGCGCCCGCCCGGGTTGCAGGCGGGACTCGCTGCGCGAGCGTTGTGAAAGGCCCTGTCGCGGCACTTTGGATGGCCTGCCGGACGGCAGGCCGGCAAGACCCGCGAACGCCGCGAGGCCGCCGCGCAACGCAGGCCGGCGAAGGGACGGGGACTGCGCCCCCGAACCCCCCGCTTGGGAGCGGCGGAGCGCAGAAGGGCGGGGGAAAGCCCCTCCACGTAGGCGTTCAGAAGGCGCAAGCGCGGCAAAACCATTTGCCGCGTGGTGCCTGTGGTCGGCCTGTCCCTCCTCTCGGGCGAGGGGGTGAGAGCGAAGTGCGCCGCACTAGCGTCCGTCTGCGACGGCGGACTTCGTCCGGCGGATATTCGAGTGAGGTCTTCCACGGGGCGCCACCGTAAGCGTTGTTCGGTCCGCAGCCAGTGATAATCGCCGAGGCAGGGCTGGCTAAGAAGGCTCTGTTGTCGAGGCGTGAGAGGTGAGCGCAACCGTGGAAGCCGAGACCGAGCGGCAGCTTCGCGCAAGCCCCCGAGCAGGCGGTTTATGATATAATGTCCTCATCTTCGTGTTCAATAGGAGGAAAAGTGCCATGAAAAAGATGATTCTCTCTGCCGCCGTGCTTCTCGGTGGACTGCTTGCGAGCGTTGCGGATGTCGGGAAGTCCACGCCAAAGGGCTTTACGGACGATTTGGATGCGGCTTTGGCTTCCGTGAAGGGGTCGAAGCGGCAGGTTGTGGCCGTTTTCAGCGGTAGCGACTGGTGCGGATGGTGCAAGAAACTGGAGGCGGAAGTCCTGTCGGACGCGGCATTCCTTTCGAAGGCCACCAACCGTTATGCGCTCGTCTACATCGATTTGCCGAAAGACAAGAACCTCCTCTCGCCTGCGGCGGCTGAACGCAATCCCCAGTTGGTTGAGAAGTACAAGGTGCGCGGATTCCCAACCGTACTCGTGCTGGATGCGAACGGGGAGGTCTTGGCAACCACCGGCTACCAGGAGGGTGGCGGCGCGAAGTATCTGAAGCACCTCAAGAGTGCGGTGCTTTCGGACAAGTACCTCAAGTCCCCGCGTGCCGAGCTGGAGAAGATTCTGGGCGAACTCCAAGCCGACGTGCAGAAGTCCGTGGGGCCGGGGACTGCGGATGCGGACGCGGCCAAGGCGGCGGTGCGGAAGCTTGCGCCCCTCTACGTGCCGCGTCTGCAGGCTCTTCTTGAAAAGGTCAAGACGGCGAAAGTCCCGAAGCCCGTCGCACGGGAGCGTCAGATGATGGTCAGGCAGATCGAGACGGTGATTCGTCTGATGGAACTTGTGGATAAGACAGAGTCTTTGCCGGACGCGGCAAAGTAATTTCGCGGCGGGGCGGGTTCGACGCGCTCCCCGTTTCCCTTGCGCAGGGTTGACTGCGAGGCGGGAGATTTTATATAATACAGGCTGTCAAGGAGGTCGTCATGGCTGATCAAGTGGAAAACGAAGCATTGGAAACCCAAGATGCCGAGGGTGCCGAGATTCGCGATACGGACATCGTCTTCGATTGTCCGCATTGCGGAAAGAACCTTGTCATCGACTATCGGGGCGCGGGGTTGCAGATCAAGTGCTGTGCCTGTGGAGAGCCCGTCCTGGTGCCGATTCCCGACGGCATGGAGCTGACGGACCTTGACCTTGATCCGGGTGAGATACTCAAGCAGCTCTTTGTGACGCGGCGGAATTTCCAGAAGGCCGAACTTGAGATTCAGTCCCTTCGTGCGCGGCTGAGGCAGCTTCAGGAAACGCTGGGCGTCATGCAGGAAGTCATTGCGGAAGGGCTGAACTGAAAGTGAGTGCGCATTCGGTTCTCGTCAACGCGCTCACGTTTTCGCGTGCACCGCTGATTCTCATTTGGCTTGGCTTTGCCGTGGCGCAGGAACTCCTTGGCGGGTTCTGGCTGGGTGTCTGGGCGTGTTTGGCCATGTTGCTTTCGGGCTTGACCGATGCGTGGGACGGAATGCTCGCCCGCCGCTGGAAAGTCGTCTCGGCCTTGGGCAAGATGGCCGACCCCCTGATGGACAAGGTGTTCTACATTGTCGTCTTCCCGACGTTTGTGTGGCAGGTCGTTCATCAGGGCGAGTCGGGTGCGCATGCGCTGGTGATGTTGTTCTTCACAATCCTCTATATGCTGAGGGATACGTGGGTGACGTTCATGCGTGCCATTGGTTCGATGTACGGGGCGGATGGCGCGGCGATGTGGCTCGGCAAGGTTCGTACGGCGCTCTCGTTCCCCGGTGCCGGATGGGTCTACCTGTATCTTGCCTTTCACCGGATGGCCCCCGCTTCCTGGCAAACGCCTTGGCTCGTCAGCTGCTATGTCGTGGAACTTGGTCTGATTGGCCTGACGCTGGTCAGCCTTTTCACCTACACGGCCGCCTATCGGCCCTACTTGAGAAGGGCACTTGAACGTAAGGCCGATTTGTGAGATAATATACACCGAAAACGAAAGTCCCCAACTAACATAAGGAGATTGGAAATGATGAAAATGAAGTCGAAGGGTTTTACGCTTGTCGAGCTGCTGGTCGTGATTGGCATTCTCGGCGTTCTGATGGGTGCGTTGTTCCCGGCCATCTCGGCCGCTATGCTTGCGGCGAACACGTCGGCCATGTCGATGCGTGGGCGCAACCTCTTTGTTGGCATTACTCAGGCCAATACAGAGCGTGAGGCTCAGGGGCTGACGAGCGTGTGGCCTCACCAGACCGAGGCTGACGGCAAGAGCGACGACACGGACGACATCGCCGGCAAGAGCTGCGGCACGTCGACCGAATACTTCAAGTACCTCTTCGACCTCGACAACTACGGCCAGGACGGCTGGTCGCCTTATGTGAGCGGCGTCGACATCGGCGTTCTCTCCGGTTCGGGTGTTCCGGCCTTCACGGGGACGCTTCAGAAGAACAATGTCGCGTGGACGATCGCGAGCGGCATCACGGATGAGATGGAGGATGTCGTGCCCGTGCTCGTGACGCGCAATGCGGATGTCTCGACCTTCCCGACTTCCGCCGGTTCGCACGATATGTCCACGAAGAAGGAGTCCATTACGCTCGGCAAGACCTACGCGGCTCCGTTCGGTAACAAGGCCTGCATCGTCATTCACAAGGGTGGCGCGGCGAGCGTCGTGAAGTCGAAATATGCGAAGCTCTACCTCATCTACAACAAGCAGAGCTTCACGATTCCGAACGGCGTGACGATGAAGTATCTTGAGCCCTAACGGATGCTCGTCAAGGTCGCCATCGACCTTGCGCTGGACCGGCTCTTCACCTACGAGGTGCCGGATGCGCTGGAGAAGAAGCTGGCCGTTGGCCAGCTTCTTTCTGTTCCATTCGGGCATCGCGAGGCCCGAGGGTTCGCCCTCGCCGTCTGCGAGGGCCATGAACAGCTCGGCTATTCGCTGAAGCCTGTCCAGTCGATTGTTGACGAAGTTCCATTCTTTACGCCCGCTCTGCTGACGCTTGTGCGGAAGATTGCCGACTACACGGCCGCGCCGATTGAGCGAGTTCTCCGCGCTGCCGTGCCCGCCGCCGTTCTCAAGCGCAATGCCCATGCCCGTGAACTTCTGTATGTTGCGCCTGTGGATGCTGTCCCATCCGATGTCAAGTTGACGGCGCGGCAGAAGTGGCTCTACGACCAGATTGTTCGGCTTGGGGGCGGCTGGTTGCAGTCGCTCTGCCGGGAGCTGAAGACGACCCCTGCCTCATTGCGCGGCCTTGGGACGCAGGGATTTGTCACGATTGAGACAAAGGCCCAGAGGCGAAATCCATTGTCCGGACGACGCATCCTGCCCTCGAAACCCCTTCCGCTCAATGAGGAGCAAACCGCCGCGCTCGAAGCGATTTGCACCCAGCGAGGTCGGACGATTCTTCTTCATGGCGTGACGGGGAGCGGCAAGACGGAGGTCTACCTACAGGCCATCGCGGCGGTTCTGTCGGAAGGACAGGGTGCGATTGTGCTGGTCCCCGAGATTGCGCTGACCCCCCAGACCGTCCAACGGTTCGCCAGCCGCTTCGGGGATCGGATTGCCGTCCTCCACTCGGCACTTTCGGATGGTGAGCGATATGACGAATGGCATCGGATTCGCAGTGGCGAGGCTCGCGTTGTCGTGGGACCTCGCTCCGCCATCTTCGCTCCCGCCAAGAACCTTGGACTCATCGTCGTTGACGAAGAGCATGAGACGAGCTACAAGCAGGAGGATAATCCGCGTTATCATGCGCGGGATGTCGCCGTGCTCCGTGGCTGGATTGAGGGCGCGACGGTTGTCCTTGGATCGGCGACGCCATCCCTTGAGAGTTGGATGAACGTTCATCGCGGCAAGTATGCCTATGTCCGGATGCGCAAGCGGGCTGGCGCGGGGTCGATGCCCTTGGTGCACTTGGTCGATATGCGTGATCAGGGCGATGGGGGACGGATCTTCTCGCGGGAACTTTTGGAGGCGATTCGACTGCGGATTGACCGTGGCGAGCAGACGATTCTCTTTTTGAATCGCCGTGGCTATTCGCGCTCCATGACGTGCAATGCGTGTGGTTATGTCATGACGTGCCCGGATTGCGGAATGCCGTATACGTACCATCAGGCCGACAGGTGTCTTCGCTGTCATATCTGCGGGGGTTGGATTCTGCCGCCGGCGAAATGTCCCCAGTGCCATTCGCCGGACTTTTCCTACAAGGGGATTGGAACACAGCGCGCCGAGGCGGCATTGGCGACATGCTTTCCTCGGGCGGGCATTCTTCGGATGGATGCCGACTCGACCAGCCGACGGCATTCCCACGACGACATTCTTTCCGCTTTCCGTCGCGGAGAGGCCGATATTCTGCTGGGGACGCAGATGATAGCAAAGGGGCTTGACTTTCCGAACGTGACGCTCGTGGGCGTTCTGAATGCCGACAGTTCGCTCAACATGCCGGACTTTCGTGCGGCGGAGAGGACCTTCCAGCTGATTGCCCAGGTTGCTGGGCGAGCGGGGCGGGCGGAGTTGCCGGGCGAGGTCTTTGTGCAGAGCTATGACCCGTCCGTTGCCGCGATTCGTCTGGCGGCGGATGGGGATTTTCAGAAGTTCGCCGCGCTTGAGATGCAGGATCGCAAGGAGGGGTACTTCCCGCCGTATTGCCATTTGGCATCGGTCAACCTGAGGTCGAAGGAACCGAAGATTGTCGCCGCGTGGGCCGATATGTACGCTCACTCTCTGGCGGCCTACGCTCGTTCGGTGCCGAAGGCGGTGGAAATGCGCGTTTCTGAGGCCGTGCCGAGTGCCCTTGAGAAGGCTGAGGGGTGGTATCGGTGGCAGATTGTCGTGCGGGCAAAGTCCGTGTCGCAGATTGTCGCCGCCTGGAAGTGGATGATGAAGGAGCGTCCGGCCCCTGCGGAACTTCGGCTTGCGCTTGATGTTGACGCGTACAACCTTGTCTGAGATAAAGTGCCGCGCCGCATTTGTGGTCGCGGCGATGGATTCTGTGCAGACATTTGGCCGATATGATATAATACGGCCATGAGGACAGTGTTGAGAGTGAAGGTGCCGGTTTTCCCCCTCTTTTTGCTTCTTGCCTGTGTACCCTGCTTTGCTGGGCAGGTCAGGATTGAGAAGTCGACAAGCGGCTGGTCGTTGTCACGCAATGGTGAGCCATATTTCGTGCGCGGTGCGGGTGGCGTTGGTGACTTGGCCGAATTCGCCGCCTGTGGCGGGAACTCGATTCGTACGTGGGGGGCGGATCGTGCGAAGGAGACCCAGGATGAGCCGGTGGCGGACAAGGACTGGGGCGCGGAGGACGTGAGCAGTTGGGGTGGGCGACTGAAGCAGATGGGGGCGGAGGAACCGAAGGGCTTGACTTGGCAGCCGGTTGCGACGGGCGAAGTCCTGACGGACATCCAGTCGGGCGTCGAGGAGATTGTTCTCCCCAAGTTTGAGAAGACGCCAACCTACATTCGGGTGCGCGATCTTTATAAGGGGCAACTTTACGAGGTTCAGTTTCGCACATGTCGGCGGCCTTCGGGGTTCGCCATCAAAGTGTAGACAAAGAGGGGAAACAAATGAGGACAAGTTTGCTGATTGGTTTTTGTTCGCTTCTTCTGCCGACGCTGGCAGGCGAGCGTGCACGGTGGGTGTGGTATCCGGGTGACCGGGAGATAGCCCTTGGCGGCGAGGTGCAGATGCGCCGCATTGAGAAGGGCGAGCCGGATTGTGTTATTTGGCCCGAGTATTCGCATTGGAAGCAGGTGACGTTCTCGGGCCCCGTCTCGCTCAAGAAGACCGAACGCGTCCGCGTCGATGTTGAGGGTGATGCGTACATCTACACGTCGTGGAGTGGGCAGAAGATTCCTGTCGAGAATGGGTTTATCACGCTTGGTCCGGGTGACTACAGCCTTGAGGCCCGTGTCTACAACGCGGCGCATCCGCCCGCCATCCGCTTTGAGGGAGAGCATGTGAAGTCGGGTAAAAACTGGTCCGTGCGTTGGAATACTTGCGGTTCGGTTCCTGTTGCAACGGCGGATGACTGCGTGAAGCCCGAGGAACGCCCGTCGGTCTTTCGAATGGCACTTGAGTCGAAGGAGCCAGTTTCGCAGACGCGGGATAGTCAGGGGCTTGTTGCGGATTTCGGTCGGGAGACATTCGGCTTCCCCATTCTGAAGGGTATTGAGGGACGAGGAACGGTCCGCATTGTCTATGCCGAGTCGCCCGAGGAGGCGAATGGCGGGCTGGATGTTGACGTGTGGGAGAATGTTGCGCTTGATGTGGCGAAGGGGACGAGCCTGCGGATGCCCGTTTCTCGGGCGTTCAGGTACATTCGCGTCACGCCGCTTTCGGGTGACGTTCGGGTGGGATCCCTTTCGATGGAGTATGAGTACCTTCCGCTTGCTTACAAGGGGTCCTTCCGGTGCAATGACGAGGAAATCAACCGCATTTGGGATGTCGCGGCCTACACGCTGCACTTGACGACGCGAGAGTTCTACTTGGATGGCATCAAGCGCGACCGATGGGTGTGGAGCGGTGACACGCGGCAGAGCGTGAATATGGCGGCCTACCTTTTCGCCGATTCGGCGGTGACGCGGCGGACGCTGTCGCTTCTCGGCGGCAAGGACCCGATTGGGGCGCATATCAACACAATCTTGGACTATACGCTCTTTTGGATTATGAGCGTGGGTGAATACTACCTTTACTCGGGCGATGCCGACTATCTCAGGGAAATCTGGCCGCGTGTGAAAGCCCAAACGGAGTACTGCCTTGCCCAGACGAACGAAGAGGGCTTTCTCGTGGACAAGCCGGGGGATTGGGTCTTTGTTGATTGGGCACCGGGTCCGATGACGCGTAACGGTGGGGCTTTGGCGTTTGAGCAGATTCTCTTCGTTGAGGCCCTGTCGTCCGCAGCCCGCACGGCGGAACTTGCCGGCGATTCGGTAAAGGCGGTGGAATATGCGCGGCGAGCCGCCGATCTTCGCGGGAAAATCATGCCGACCTACTGGAGCGAGGAAAGGCAGGGGTTGTTGAGTTTCCGCGACCGGGAAGGCCGCGTGAGCGAATTGACGCGTTATCCGAACATTTTCGGTCTGTTCTGCGGCTATTTTACACACGAGCAGCGGGCGAGTGTTGTCAAGAATGTGCTTGAGAATGATTCGGTGATGAAGATTGTCACGCCTTACATGCGCTACTATGAATTGGAGAGCCTGTGCTTTCTTGGTCGCCAGAAGGATGTGACGCAGATGATGAAGGACTACTGGGGTGGAATGCTGAAGCTTGGTGCGACGAGTTTCTGGGAGGAGTACGACCCAGCGAAGAAGGGGGCTGAACACTATGCGATGTACGGGCGGCCGTTTGGAAAGTCCCTTTGCCATGCCTGGGGGGCGAGTCCAGTCTATCTGCTTGGACGCTACTATCTCGGTGTGAAGCCGACGGCACCGGGTTTTGCGACATACGAGGTTTGCCCGAATCTTGGTGGATTAGAGTGGATGGAAGGGCGGGTCCCCGCACCATTTGGCGAGATTCGCGTCAAAGCGGATAAGAAGCGTGTTGAGGTCCAGTCCGATGGTGGGCGCGGCACGCTCGTCCTGCCGGACGGTCGTCGACTGACAGTTGAGGCGGGAACATGCGTTCGCGCTGAATTCTGAAAAGGGCCTCCGTGGCTGAGTGCTCTCCATGAGGGGAAGGGCTGCGGAGTCTTGGCCGAAATCCGGCGCATGAAATCTTCTGACACGGCGGCGCATTTTTTTGGTACAATATGTGCCAACTTCTAAACGAAAGAGACGAAAATGGGCCAACTTGAAGAATCGGCGGAACTAACACTTGATTTTACGAAACTAGAGAAAGTCGGGAAGCAGGTCGCGGAAACGCGTACTTTGGGGACTGCCGCGTGCGATCCGGGCGTGATTCCCGTGGCTGTTCAAAATGCCGATACGAAAGAAGTCATCCTTGTCGCCTATACGAATGAGTATGCGATGAAGGAGTCGTTTGCGAAGAGAAAACTCATTCTTTGGTCGACGAGCCGGAATAAGTTGTGGTTCAAGGGTGAGACGAGCGGTGAGACCTTCGACCTGCTTGAGGCCTACGTCAACTGCGAGCAGAATTCACTCCTCTACATTGTGCGTCCATGCCGCGGTGGCATCTGCCACACGAAGAACAAGGCCGGCAAGCCGCGCAATTGCTATTACAGGAAGATTGACTTCGACACGCTGAAACTGACGTTTGTCGACCCCTGAGGCGTTTTGGAACGTGGAATTTAGGTAAAAAGAAAGGTCTGAAAGATTATGGCAGTGCTCGGACAGGGCTTGGTGCTGATGCTCGCAGGAATGGGCATCGTTTACTTCTTCCTCACGATTCTCATCGCGGTGACGAAGGTGTCGATGAAGGGGATTGGTAAGTTCGATTCAATTCTTCCCCAGGATGCGCCGAAGAAGTCGCCTGCGAAGGTCGTGGCCTCGGATGACGATGCAAATATCGCGCTGGCGATTGCCATCGCCCGCGGATAAGGTTATTTTACGGCTTAAGATTTAAAGAAAAGGAAAAGACAAAATGTCCAAGAAGACGGTTAAGTACATGCTCACGGCGTTTCGCGACGGCTTCCAGAGTGTTGTCGGTGCGCGCGTTCTCTCCAAGGATTTCCTCCCCTGTGTCGCGGAGGCCTACGATGCGGGCGTTCGCTGGTTTGAGGCGGGTGGCGGTGCTCGTTTCCAGAGCTGCTACTTCTACTGCCAGGAGGATGCGTTTGATGTGATGGATGCCTTCCGCAAGGCGGCACCTGAGGCGGATCTCCAGACGCTTTCGCGTGGTGTCAACGTGGTCGGTCTTGAGTCGCAGTCGTCCGACATGATTAAGCTTCATGCCGAGATGTTCAAGAAGCATGGCATGACCTCGATTCGGAACTTCGACGCGCTCAACGATGTGAACAACCTCAAGTGGTCGGGTCAGTGCATTCATGATGCGGGGCTGAAGCACGAGGTCGTCGTGACGATGATGGGACTCCCGCCCGGCATTGACAATCAGGGAACTCACACGCCGGAGTTTTACCGCGATCGCCTGAAAAAGATTCTTGATGCGGGCATTCCTTTTGACCGCGTGGCGTTCAAGGATGCCTCGGGTACGTCGACCCCGGCGACCGTCTACAATACGATGAAGTTGGCTCGCAAGCTCCTTGGCGACAAGGTGCACATCCAGTTCCACAGCCACGAGACGGCGGGCAACGGCGTTGCGTGCTATTTGGCGGCCCTCAAGGGTGGTGCCGACGGCCTCGATCTTTCGATGGCCCCGATGAGCGGCGGTACGTGCCAGCCTGACATCATCACGATGTGGCACTGCCTTGATGGTGATCCCGACTTCCAGTTCGACTTCGACATCAACAAGATCAAGAAGGCTGAGGATGCATTCAAGGCGGCGATGAAGAAATACTTCCTCCCGCCGGAAGCGATGAATGTGAATCCGCAGATCGTGTGGAGCCCGATGCCGGGCGGCGCACTGACGGCGAATACGCAGATGTTGCGTGACAATAACATGATGGACAAGTACGACGACATGATTGCCGAGATGTACGATTGCGTGCGTCTGGGCGGTTTTGGTACGTCCGTCACGCCCGTCTCCCAGTTCTACGCCCAGCAGGCGATTCAGAACGTCATGTTCGGCAAGTTCAAGAAGTTCGCGCCGGGTTATGCGAAGATGGTCCTTGGCTACTTCGGCAAGACTCCGGTTGCGCCTGATCCCGAAATCGTGAAGAAGGCTGCTGAGTTCATGAAGATGGAGCCGACCACGAAGACGGTTCTCGAACTCAATGATGCAGATCCGACGAAGGGCCGTGCACCTGCCGAGAAGCGTCTGCGTGACGCAGGCTTGCCCGTGACGGACGAAAATGTCTTCATTAGTGCCTCCTGCAAGGAGAAGGGCATCCTCTTCCTCCAGGGCAAGGGTCCGATGGGCTGCCGCTTTGCGGAGGATGCACCGAAGGCCGGTGCGAACAAGGACGGCGTGACGGTGACCATCGGCGGCAAGGCCTATGGTGTCAAGATTACCGGCGACGGCAAGGCAATTGTGAATGGCAAGGAAGTCGCGTTTAAGGCGGAGTCGGGCATCAAGGCCGCTCCGGCTGCCGCAACGGCCCCGGCTGGTGGGCAGGAGGTCAAGGCTCCTGTCCCGGGTACGGTTCTTCGTGTGAGCGCGACGAATGGCCAGAAGGTTGCCAAGGGTGATGAAATCCTCGTGATGGACGTCATGAAGATGGAGACGCCTGTGACGGCACCGTGCGATGGCACCGTGACTGTGACTGTCGCGGCAACGGATAAGGTTGCGACGGGTGATGTCCTTGCGGTCATTGGCTAACATTCAAGTCCCAGACTAAGGAAAGTGAGAACGATGAAGAAGATTCTGATGGCTCTGGTCTTGGCGGCGGGGTGCTGCTTTGCGGCACACGCCGATGGGGACTGGAAGGCTACGCTCGGGAAGGTCAAGGACCTTTCGGGCGACACTGGCATCGCCGGGTTTGCGCGCAAGACGGCTCCAGCCTACATTACGGGCGACTTCGCTGAAGCCGACCGTCCGGCGAAGGCTCCCCTGAGCGCGAATCGGAATGGTTATTGGGATAAGGATCTCAACTGGCATGGCGGCTACTTCGATGAAGTTGGTACTTTCGTAGCGGGTCATGAGGTGAAAGTCCTCGGCGGACTTCCGTATGGTGTCGGCCAGTTGATTATGATTCCCGTCTGCCTGATTCTCCTCTATCTCGCGATCGTCAAGGGGTTTGAGCCGCTGTTGCTTCTGCCGATTGGTTTTGGCGGACTTCTGGCGAACTGCCCGCTGACGGGCATTACGGCCCCGGCGATGATGCACGATGGCGTCATTTCGTTCTTGCAGAGCGGAATCCCCGTGATGAGCGGTGGTGTGGTTGAGCCTGGTGGGTTCTTGCACTACTTCTTCAAGTTCGGCATTGACACGGGCGTGTTCCCCATCATGATTTTCATGGGTGTCGGTGCGATGACGGACTTCGGTCCGCTGATTGCGAACCCGAAGGCAGCCCTGCTTGGTGGTGCGGCGCAGTTCGGCATCTTCTTTGCGCTCTTTGGCGCACTTGGTCTCGCGGCGGTTTTCGGCGAAGGTTTCTTCGGCTGTGACGCGCTGAAGGCGGCGGCCTCCATCGGCATTATCGGTGGTGCGGATGGCCCGACGGCCATTTGGTTGACGTCGCGGTTGGCTCCCGATTTGCTCGGTGCGATTGCGGTTGCGGCCTACTCCTATATGGCGCTTGTCCCGATTATTCAGCCGCCGATTATGAAGGCCCTGACGACGAAAGAAGAGCGTCTCATCAAGATGCCCCAGCTTCGTCCGGTAAAGAAGATTGAGAAGATCTGCTTCCCGCTAATCGTGCTTCTCCTTTGCGCATTGCTCCTGCCGTCCGCCGTGCCGCTGATTGGTGCGTTGATGCTCGGTAACTTGGCGAAGGAAATCGGTCCGTCCGTGGCACGTATCGCAGACACGATGTCGAATGCACTGTGCAACATCGTGACGATTATGCTGGGACTTTCGGTTGGTTCGAAGCTCGCCTGCGAGAAGTTCCTCTCGGGTACGACGCTTGCGATTCTTGCGCTGGGTCTCTTGGCCTTCTGCGTGGGTACGGCGGCGGGTGTCCTGATGGCGAAGCTGATGAACCTCTTCTCGAAGGAGAAGGTCAATCCGCTGATTGGTTCGGCTGGTGTCTCGGCCGTTCCGATGGCGGCGCGTGTCTCGAACAAGGTCTCGCTCTCTCAGGATCCGACGAATTTCGTCCTGATGCAGGCGATGGGGCCGAATGTCTCCGGCGTGATTGGCTCGGCCGTTGTCGCGGGCGTTCTCTACACGCTCTGCCGCTAACTGAAGGGCGGTGCCTAACGGTCTCCACGGTTCTTCTCAGGGCTGCGGAGGCCGTTCGCATTTAGAATGGAAAGGACGGAAATGGAAAAGACGGCGGATGCGAGTGCGAGTCGGCCGACCCTCTGGCAGATTTATGTTTCATTTGTCCGCATGGGGGCACTCCTGATAGGCGGTGGTTATGCGCTTCTTCCACTTCTTGAGGATGAGGTCGTTAAGCGCCGCGGATGGGCGAAGGAAGGTGAAATGGGCGACTACTATGCATTGGCCCAGCTTCTTCCGGGTGTGATAGCCATTAATGCCGCGATGTTGGTTGGTAATCGCTTGCGTGGATTTTCGGGGAATCTCGTCTCTTCACTTGGTCTCGTTACCGTTCCGTTTTTCCTGATTGCCGCTTATGCCATGACCTATTCGCAAGTCAACGGATGGCCGATGGTGATGAATTTTCTTGAGGGTGTTCGACCGGCAGTGGCTGGAATGATTCTTGGGTTTGGTATTAACATGGTCGTCAAGGCGTTTCGTGGGTTCATTCATCGGGATGGGAAAAAGGACGGGAGGTCGAAATGATTGTTCGGGCTTTTCTTGTCCTTGCCTACTCGTTCTTCAAGATTGGCCTTCTGACGATTGGCGGTGGACTTGTCATTATTCCACTTATTCAGCGTGAAATGGCCGTTCGGGGCTGGATGACGACGGAACAGTTCCTCGACATCATCGGTATTGCGCAGTCTACGCCGGGTCCGATAGGCGTCAACACGGCGACATTTGTCGGCTACCGGGTGATTGAGGCCCTGGGGGGTGGAATCGGCATTTCGCTACTGGGGGCACTCCTTGCGACACTGTCAGTCACGGCTCCCAGTGTCATCTGCGTTTATTTTGGAGGTGCGTGGTTTGAGCGGAACCGTGAAAAGGTGTGGATCAAGCGCGTTTTCATGGTTATTCGCCCGATTGTCGCCCTGCTCGTGACATGGGCCGGCTTTGACCTTTCGCGGGAATGTCTGTCGGGTTCGTTCCATGCAGTTTCGCTGGTTGTGGCCGCAATTGCGTTTGTACTGACAGTGACGCGCAAGTTCTCCCCCCTTTGGTCGCTTCTGTTGGGTGGTTTGTCGGGCCTTGCTCTTGCCGCGTTCTGACGTGCAGGCGTTCCGATGGCGCGCGCGGGCGCGGCAACTGCAAAGTGCCGCGCCGCCTGTTGTCGGTCTCGTTCTTCCTCTCGCGTCGCGCAAACCCACGGGTAAGCGGTTTATGGTATAATATTCGCCCATTCACAAGGAGGTCTTATGGGCGGTTTTTGCGGCGTTGTGTCGAAGGATGATTGCATTGGCGATCTGTTTTTTGGTACGGACTATCATTCGCATCTCGGTACGCATCGGGGTGGGTTGGCGGTACTGGGTGATCAGGGATTCCAGCGGTCGATTCACAACATTCAGAATGCACCGTTTCGGTCGAAGTTTGAGAATGATTTCGGCCGCTTCTCCGGTAAGGTTGGCATTGGTGTCATTTCGGATACGGATCCCCAGCCGCTGGTAATGACTTCGCGTCTTGGTCGGATCGCCATTGCGACGGTTGGATTGATTTCAAACATAAAAGAGCTGATGGACGAGCTTTTCCGGGATTATGCGTCCCAGTTGCAGTACTCGACGACGAGCGGTATGGTTGGCCCGACTGAGGTCGTGTCCGCGCTCTTGGCGACGCGCAGTTCGATTGTCGAGGGTGTGCGTTATGTGCAGGAACGCGTCAAGGGCAGTTGCTCGATTCTTGTGGTGGATGAGAAAGGTCACCTTTATGCCGCACGTGACCGATACGGGCGTACGCCGATTGTCATCGGGCGCAAGGCCAGCGGCTACATCGCCTTGATGGAGAGCTGCGCACTCCCGAATCTCGGTTACGAGTATGTGCGCGACCTTGGTCCGGGCGAAATGGTCGAGATGACGGCCGATGGGCTGACGACGGTCATTGAACCGGGCAAGAAGATGGCCATTTGCTCGTTCCTTTGGGTCTACTACGGCTTCCCGGCATCCAGCTATGAGGGGCGGAATGTCGAGATGGCGCGTTATCGCTGTGGCGGTGCATTGGCCCGTCGTTATCCGGTTGATGTCGACGCGGCTTGTGGAATCCCGGATTCGGGGACTTCTCACGCGCTTGGTTATGCGCATGAGGCTGGCATCAAGTATGCGCGTCCGTTTGTCAAGTACACGCCGACGTGGGCACGCAGTTTCATGCCGTCCGATCAGCGGCAGCGTGAGAAGGTCGCGGCCATGAAGCTCATTCCCATTCCGGGCCTGATTCGGGATCGTCGTCTGGCCTTTTGCGACGATTCGATTGTGCGCGGCACCCAGTTGGGCAAGCAGGCGGACCGACTTTATAAGGAAGGGTGCAAGGAGGTCCATGTTCGGATTGCCTGCCCGCCGCTTCTTTATCCTTGCCGATTCATCAATTTCTCCCGGTCGAAGAGTGAGTACGATCTCATTACGCGCCGCTACATTCGCGGGCATGAGGGCGAGGGGGCGGATCTCTCGAAGTATGTGGATCCGAATGGAGAGGCCTATAAGGGTATGGTGGACTACATCCGCACGAAACTGAACCTGACGACGCTCGCCTTTCAGACGGTGGATGACCTCATCGCGGCGATTGGCTTGCCGAAGGACCAGGTGTGCACGTACTGCTGGACGGGTGAGGACATCTCGATGCCGGGTTCCTGTGCGCACGGCTGTGGCGCGTGCCCCCATGCCTGTCCGTGTCACTGAAGATTTGGTATAATACACAAAAAACACGAGAAGGACGATAGATGAACGACATAACATTTGGTCAGGCATGGGAATACGGCGGCTTTCTGATGTGGGTTCTGGCGGGTTTTTCCGTCTTTGCCCTGGCGGTCGTCATTTATCTGTGGGTCTCGCAGTCGCGGTGGATGTTCTTTCCGCTGGCGCGGCGGCGGCTTGACGCGGCGAAGGACAAGGCGGCCGAAGGCGGCCGAATCGCGGCGCGGGCTTTTTCGGCCGTGGACTGGCTGGCCGACATTGCCGCGATTGCGCCGCTCGTCGGTCTGCTTGGTACCGTGCTGGGTATGTTCCAGGCGTTCGGGGGCATTGCCAGTGACGTTTCGGCTGGCGCAAAGCCGGTCGTACTGGCGGCGGGCGTCTCGAAGGCCATTGTGACGACGATTTTCGGGCTTGCCGTAGCAATTCCGTCCCTGATTGCGTATGCGATTTTCCGTCGTCGTGCGGCGCGGCGCATCGCCGAACTTGAGGAGGCGGCCGATGAAGTTTAAGGTCGAGACGAAGAGCCGCGCCCCAGTTCTCGCCCTGACGTCAATGCTTGACGTTATCTTTCTCCTGCTCTGCTTCTTTGTGACGGTGAGCGTCTTCTCGCAGTGGGAAAGTGAGATTTCCATTCGTCTCCCAGCGGCGAAAACGGCCGACCAGCCGGAACGCCTGCCAGGGGAGATTATCGTCAATCTGGAGAAGGACGGGCACATTAAGGTCAACGGAACCGCTTTGACGCTGGGCGAACTCCAGTCGCGACTGAAGAAAGTTGCGCGGTTCTACCCGGGGCAGCCCGTCATCATCCGTGCGGATCGTGAGACGAAGTACGAGTCGCTCGTCGAGGTCATTGACACCTGTCGCGGGGCGGATGTTTGGAATTTCTCGCTGGCCACGGAGGGCGGCGAGTCGCATTGATATAACGGAAGGATTATTACCATGCTCGAATGGATGGACAGCCTGAAGGGGCGCTCGCTGATGCGCCTCGCATCTTTCACGGATGAGGAAATGCTGAATCTTGTGGATCTTGCCGGGCAGCTCAAGGCGCGGCGTCATGCGGGGGTGCGCGGCGATTTGCTGCACCGCAAGAACATTGCGCTGATTTTTGAGAAGTCCTCAACGCGGACGCGCAACAGTTCGATTATCGCCGCACGGGATGAGGGCGGCGGTGCGGAGTACCTGACGCGCCCCGATATCCATTTCGGGAAGAAGGAGTCCGTGAAGGATACGGCGCGTGTCCTCGGGCGCATTTATGATGGCATCCTGTTCCGCGGATTCTCCCAGAAGACGTGCGAGGATCTTGCGCGCTATTCGGGCGTTCCCGTGTGGAATGGATTGACGGACGACTACCATCCGACGCAGATTCTGGCGGACTTGCTGACGGTCAAGGAGACGTTCGGCGACCTCAAGGACTGCACCATCGCCTATGTGGGTGACGGACGGAACAATGTGGCCAACTCCCTGATGATGGGCTGTGCCAAGGCTGGCATTCGCTACATCTGCTGTACGCCGAAGGAACTTTGGCCGGACGAGAAGATTCTGGCGGAAGCGGAGGAAGTTGCGAAGCGCAACGGCGTGGACATTCGCGTCTTCGACGACCCCATCAAGGGCGTGAAGGGGGCGAATGTTCTCTACACCGATGTCTGGGTGTCGATGGGTGAGGAGGCGAAGACTGCCGAACGCATCCGTATGCTGAGGCCTTATCAGATTAACATGGGTCTGATGCGGGCGACGGGAAACATTGACGGTAAACTGATGTTCCTGCACTGCCTGCCGGCCTTCCATGACTTCAATACGGAGGTGACGAAGGAGAGCGGTGCGCTGGAAGTGACGGACGAGGTGTTCGAATCGAAGTATTCGAAGGTCTTTGATGAGTCCGAGAACCGTATGCACACCATCAAGGCTCTCTTTGTGTCGGCCCTTTGCGACCGTGCGTCCATCTGAGGTTTGAGAGACCACGGCCCGGTTCGGGCCGTTTCGCCGATGACGAAGCTCGATGAAAAATGGGCGTTGACGCGAGAGACGATCGGCGCGGATCGTCTCTCGATTGTCATGCCATTCTTTCATCTGGCGGATTCGGTGGCGAAGAACCTTCGGCAAGTCGCCGATCTCTTCGAGTTGCATGGCATCCCGACGGAACTCGTCCCGGTGGACGATGGATCGGGGGATGGGACGGATCAAATCCTTCGCGCCTTTGACTCAAAAGCCTATCGTCATGTTGCCATGACACCCGTTGTCTGTCCGAAGAATGGCGGCAAGGGGGCTGCCCTGCGTGCAGGATTTGAAGCCTCGTCAGGTCGGTATGTGCTTCTGCTGGATGGCGACCTTGACATCCATCCGGCGCAAACGCCACTTTTCTTTGAATCGCTCGTCAGGAATCATTCGGACATTGTCGTCGGTTCGAAGCGGCATCCGCTTTCCGTCGTCCAGTACCCTTGGCATCGGCGAATCGTGAGCGCGGTTTATTTTGCGCTCGCCCGCCTTTTCGTTGGGTTGCCCATCACCGATACGCAGACGGGGATGAAGCTTTTCAGGCGTGAGGTCTTGGGTCCGGCCCTCGACCGAATGCTGGTCAAGACGTATGCCTTTGACTTGGAACTTCTCTCAATTGCCGCGTCCCGTGGGGCGAAGATTTCAGAGGCTCCCGTGGTGATTCGCTTTGGCTCGAAGTTCGGGGCGCTCAGGCCACGGACGGTCGTTCAGATGGCAAAGGATTCGCTGGCGGTTTTTTATCGACTCCGTATCCTGCGCTATTATGCCAGGGCCCTCGTGCCGCGCAAGCTGAGCCATGAGCCGATGGTCTCGATTGTGATTGCCTGCCCGCACATGAGTTGGATGCTGGATGAGTGCATCGCGGCGATTTGTGCGCAGAGCTACTGGAACTGGGAGTGCATCATCCTGCCGGATGACGACGAGGCGCTCACGGTCCCGCAGGCGGGTGGGACGTTCAGGGTTATTCCAACGGGCAAGGTTCGTCCGGCCGAGAAGCGAAACTGCGGCATTCGTGCGGCCCGAGGTGAGATAGTTGCCTTCATTGATGACGATGCCTATCCGGACGCGCACTGGCTGGAGTACGCCGTTCGGTATTTTTCCGAGCCGGGGATTGGTGCCGTGGGTGGACCGGGCATCACGCCGTCGGGGGATGGGTGGCTCGCCCGCCTGAGCGGTCGTGTCTATGACAACATTCTTGTTTCTGGCAATTTCCGCTATCGCTATCGGGCGGGCGGTGTGCGCAAGGATGTCGACGACTATCCGAGTTGCAACCTCCTTGTTCGTAAGGATGTGCTGACGAGAATCGGCGGCTATCGCACGGACTTCTGGCCGGGGGAGGATACGCTGTTGTGCAAGGACATTATCGACGGGTGGAAGCGAATCGTCTACGACCCGTGGGTCGTCGTCTATCATCATCGTCGCCCGCTCTTTCTTCCGCATCTTCGTCAGTTGGGCCGCTATGCCTTCCATCGCGGCTATTTCTGCAAGCGGTTTCCGTCCAACTCGCTTCGACTGAGCTATTTTATCCCAACGCTCTTCGACCTCTACCTTGTGTGCCTTGCCCTTGGCTGGATTGCGGGCATCTGGTCTCCCTTCGGTGGACTGATCGGTTGGGTTGCCTTCGCGCCGCTTGGGCTTTATCTGGCGGCGGTCGTCCTGACGACGGTCAGCCTGCGTCCGCACGTCTGGCTTCTCACGGGGCTGGGCGTGATGGCGACGCATGTCTGGTACGGGATCCGCTTTGTCCAGGGACTTCTGGCGCGTCACGCCCCCTGCGAGTTCATTGGCGCCGACCATGCCCAGGGGCACCTGCGCAACTGAAAATGAAAGGATTGTAACATGAATCATCTGATTGAACCTGTCCTCTGGCTGTTGGCGGCCTACCTCATTGGCGGCATCCCGTTCGGATTCCTCATCGGCCGCTTGCGCGGCATTGACGTGCGGACGGTCGGCTCACGAAATATTGGCGCAACGAATGTCTTTCGTACCGTTGGCAAGAAGTGGGGTCTGCTGGCGTTCATCTGCGATGTGCTCAAGGGACTCTTCCCGACGCTCGCGGCAAAGGCGTGGGCGAACAATTGGACATGGCTTCCCTTAGCGGTGGGCATCGCCTGTGTCCTCGGGCATATGCTCACGCCGTACATGAAATTTCGCGGCGGAAAGGGTGTGGCGACGGCTTTCGGTATGCTGATTGGCCTTGTCCCCGCGCTCGTTGGCGTGGCCTTTCTCGTCTTCTCGGTTCTCTTCGCTTTCTCCCACTACATCTCGCTGGGTAGCTGCGGCGCGGCACTTTTTCTGAGCGTGGCCATTTGGTTTCCCGTGCTGGGGGCGCGGGGCGCGGCGGATTTGCCCCAGTGCATCCTCGTGACGCTGATTGCACTTTTCGTCATCTGGAAGCATCGCGCCAACCTGGGTCGGCTGGTTCATGGGACGGAGAACAAGATTTATCTGTTTGGTAAAGCAAAGAAGGAGAACACGAAATGATCTCGGATCAGGTTAAGCTCGGCAAGGAACACGCGCCGCATCGTTCACTTATGTTTGCCTGCGGCATGAAGCGGGCGGACATGAAGAAGCCGTTCATCGGCATTTGCAACTCCTACGAGAGTTTCGTGCCCGGGCATTGCCACCTCAACAAGGTCGGGGCCTTCCTGAAGCAGTGCATCGAGGAGGCCGGAGGCGTGGCGATGGAGTTCAATACGATTGCCGTTTGCGACGGAATCGCCATGGGACACTCCGGAATGAAGTATTCCCTTCCCTCGCGTGAGCTGATTGCCGACTCCGTCGAGACGGTCGCCCGCGCCCATTGCTTTGACGCGATGATTTGCGTGCCGAACTGCGACAAGATTGTTCCCGGCATGCTCATCGGTGCCTTGCGCGTCAACATTCCGACGATTTTCGCTTCGGGTGGCCCCATGGCACCGGGCAAGCATCCGGTGACGGGGAAGGATACGGACCTGAATTCGGTCTTCGAGGCGGTCGGTGCGGAGTCCGTCGGCAAGATTAAGCCGAAGGATCTTGAGCGCATCGAGGAGACGAGTTGCCCTGGTTGCGGCAGTTGCTCGGGAATGTTCACGGCCAATTCGATGAACTGCCTTTATGAGGCTCTCGGCCTTGCGCTGCCCGGCAACGGAACGGTTCTTGCCATCGATCCGCGTCGACAGGATCTCTATCGGGCGGCGGCGCGGCGGATTGTCGCACTGGCGAAGAAGGGTGGTCCGCGTCCGAAGGACTTCGTGACGCGTGATTCGCTCGACAATGCGCTGACGCTTGACATGGCGATGGGTGGTTCGACGAATACGGTGCTCCACACGCTGGCCATTGCCCGTGAGGCGGGCGTGGACTATTCGCTGAAGCGCATGAACGAGGTTTCCGCCGCAACGCCCTATGTGTGCAAGGTTGCGCCGAGTGGACACTACCATGTGGTGGATGTCGACCGTGCGGGCGGTATCATGGCTGTCCTGAAGCGGGTCTCGAAGTCCGCGTTCTTCCATCCCGACTGCCCGACCGTCAGCGGCAAGACGCTGGGTCAGCAGGTCCGTGCGGCGAAGATTGCCGATGATGACGTGATTCGCCCGATTGCGAACGCCTATTCGCAGGATGGCGGGCTCGCCGTCCTTTGGGGTAACCTCGCGACCAAAGGTGCCGTCGTCAAGAAGGGCGGCGTTGCGCCGTCCATGATGAAGTTCACGGGCAAGGCGATTTGCTTCGACTCCCAGGAAGAGGCGTGCAAGGGCATTCTCGGAGGAAAGGTCAAGCCGGGACATGTGGTCGTCATTCGCTACGAGGGTCCGAAGGGCGGACCGGGTATGCAGGAGATGCTCGCGCCGACGTCCTACATCATCGGACAGGGACTCGGGGAGTCCGTTGCGCTGATTACGGATGGACGCTTTTCAGGTGCGACGCACGGCGCGTGTGTCGGGCACGTTTCGCCCGAGGCGGCGGAAGGCGGCCTTATCGGACTCCTCAAGGATGGCGACGCGATTACGATTGACATTCCGAAGCGGGCCATCAAGGCCGAGCTGTCGAAGGCGGAAATCGCAAAGCGCGCCAAGAAGGCGAAGGCCTGGACGCCGCGCATTCGCGGCGGATGGCTGGAGCGTTATGCGCACTTCGTCGGCAATGCCTCAACGGGTGCCTCGCTCAAGCAGGAAGACTAATTCCATTCTCGGAAGCGGCCCGCCCGCCATGAGAGTGCGCAAGTCGTCAACGCGTCGGTTCCTGACCGAAATGCCGCAGGTGGTGGTGATGCTGCCTGCGGCCATCAAGGTCTGCCGCGATATGCGGCGCGGCATCCTGAAGTATATGCGGACGCACGGTCCGTGGGCTTTGCACCTGGTGGAAGGGCGCGACTGCGAGCAGAAGCTGCGCAATTCGCGCATCAAGTATTCTGGCATCATCGCCCAGCCGTTGACGGAGTCTGAGGTCGGTGTGCTTTCCGCCCTCTCGATTCCGCAGGTACTGGTCGACCCGCAGAAATACCATCTCACGCCCGCCTATCGCCGCCTTTTGGCGAGGGCCTCGCTCATTCGCTGTGACACGCAGGCGGTCGGACAGTTTGCCGCGCACCATTTCCTCGAACTGGGCTTTCCCCATTTCGCCTATGTCGGGGCGACGGGTGATGCGCGGTGGTCCGACTTGCGTGGACGGGCCTTTGCGGACGAATTGGGGCGGCAGAACCACGAGGTCTCCTTCTTTGGTGTGAAGAAAGGCGAATCCTTCGTCGACGAACTGCCGCGCCTGTGCGCATGGTTGCGCACCCTGCCGAAGCCGTGCGCCGTCTTCTGCGCCTGGGACGGACGGGCGCGGCAGGTTGTCGATGCCTGTGCCATGGCGGAGATTGAGGTTCCTTCGTCCGTGTCCGTACTTGGCGTGGATGATGATGCCGCCGTCTGTGAGTCGGTTGAGCCACCGATTCCCAGCATTCGGCTGACGGCGGAACGTGCCGGTTACCTGGCGGCGCGGCAGTTGGACAATGTGTTGCGCGGCATTTCGGCACCGCACCAGATCCTCTATGGTCCGGGGAAAGTCCAGAATCGGGTCTGTGCGGTTGGCGTTCGGTACTGGCGCGACGGGGTCGTCCGTGCGGCGGCGGAGTTCATTGCCCTCAATGCCGTGCGCGGGGCGACGGTGTCGGACGTGGCGCGTCATGCTGGTGTCAGCGTACGGGTGCTGGAGCGGCGATTCGCCGCCGAAACGGGACGGACGGTGTCGGAGATGCTCCTTGGGACGCGGCTGGACCATGTCCGGAAGATGCTGGCGGAGACGGACGAGTCAATCAAGTCGATTGCGCTGTCCTGCGGTTTTGCCTCCGTGAGCTACTTGACCATGCTTTTTCGGCGGGCGGAGGGCATGACGATGACGAAATATCGGGAACAGGCGAAACTCCTGCGCCAGTGAGGGAACTGTCTTGTGCGCACGAGAGCCTATTCCCGTGCGCATCCGAATTTTCTGTCGTGCGCAGGGGAAGTGCGCCGCGTACGCATCACAGGAATTTCCCGTGCCCATCGGAAGAAAACTTACTCCCGAGTAACTTTAGACTTACTGCCCAGTAAGTCTTGATTTACTGCGCAGTAAGTCTCCGTCCGATGGGCACGGGAGGCGCGGCGGTTGCCCTTGCCGCGTCGGGGCCTTGCCCATGAGCATCCGCCGCGAAGCCGCTCGTTCGGCGGAATCTTGCGGTTGATGCGTAATTCGTTCGGTTATGGACGGACGGGTGCATGCGCCCGCCGGTCCGGGTATCTCCGCTTGCTCGTTTTTCCACGTCTGTTCTTTGCGGGACCCAGAAGGGTGGCGAACAGCCCCGCCGCGTAGGTGTTTAGTAGGCGCAAGCGCGGCAAAACAATCTGCCGCGGGGTGCCTGTGGTCGGCCTGTCCTTCTTCTCGGGCGAGGGGTGAGCGCGAAGTGTCGCGAGTGAGGTCTTCCACGGGGCACCACCGTAGGAGTTGTCTTGCCCGCAACCAGAGATAACCACCGAGACAGGGCCGGCTAAGAAGACTCTGTTATCGACGCGTGAGAGGGGAGCGCAACCGTGGAAGCCGAGACCGAGCGACAGCTTCGCGCAAGCCCCCGAGCAGGCGGTTTTGTGGTATAATATCGACTGTCGTCATTCGTGACGGCAAATTCCATGATAAATTCTACGGAAGAAAGACAAAAAGATGAACTACAAGTACATGTGCCTCAATCCGATTGCGGATGTGGGACTGAAGAACCTACCCGATAACTATGCCCGGACAGCGAACTTTGCGGAGGCGGATGCCGCGTTTGTCCGCTCGGCGAAGATGGATGAACTCGTCCCTGGCGAGAACCTCCTAGCGGTTGCCCGTGCGGGTGCGGGTGTGAACAACATTCCCCATGCCGAATACGCGAAGAAGGGCATTGTCGTCTTCAATACGCCGGGGGCCAATGCGAACGGCGTGAAGGAACTCGTCATTGCCGCGATGCTGCTGGCGAGTCGCGACATTATCGGCGGCATCGAGTGGGTCAAGGCGAATGCGGCCGACGCGGCGATCAACAAGACGGCCGAGAAGGCGAAGAAGGCCTTTGCGGGGACGGAGATCCAGGGCAAGAAGCTCGGTGTCATCGGGCTGGGCGCAATTGGCCAGAAGGTCGCCAATGCGGCCGTCAGCCTCGGGATGGAAGTTTATGGCTACGATCCCTACTTGTCGGTCGACGCGGCTTGGAACCTCGACCACGCCGTCAAGCACTGCAAGAATGTCGAGTCGATTTACGAGGCCTGCGACTTCATCACGATTCACGTGCCGGCACTGGAGACAACGAAGGGTATGATCAATGCCGAGGCGATCGCCATGATGAAGAATGGTGTCATCATCATCAACGCGGCTCGCGATGCGCTGGTCAACGAGAAGGACATGCTGGCGGCGCTTGAGTCCGGCAAGGTCCGTCGGTATGTCTCGGACTTCCCGAATGCGACGACGGCGGGCCAGAAAGGCTGCATCGTCATTCCGCACCTCGGCGCATCGACCGAGGAGGCCGAGGACAATTGCGCGGTCATGGCCGTCAAGGAAATGCGCGACTATCTTGAGAACGGCAACATCGTCAATTCGGTGAACTATCCGGCCTGCTCGCTTGGCAAGCCGAACAAGGCCTGCCGCATTGCCATTTGCCACAAGAACGAGACGAACATGCTGGGCACGTTCACGTCGATTCTGGGCAACGCCAAGATCAATATCGACGCGATTGCGAACAAGTCCCGTGGGGACTTCGCCTACACGCTGATTGACACTGACACGGTCGTCCCGGCGGAAGTCGTCAAGGCCCTTGAGGCGAGCGCGGCGGTTATTCGCGTGCGCATTGTGAAGTAGGGTGCGCAATGGGATACGCGAAGCGGAAAGGAACGGTAGCGGACGGCGCTGGGCGACCTGCCGCATCCGCCGCGCCCGCTTTCGTATCCTCTGACGCTGCGGGAGCCAAGCCGACATCCATCTGGAAGATGCAAATCGGTGGCTCCTCGCAGAAGACGGACATGAAGAGCGTGGAGGTCCTGCTCTTCACGTCCGAACTTGCCGACCTCATCGAGGCGGGCATGACGCTGGGTCAGGCCCTTCGTGCCCTGGCGAATCAGGGGGAGGAGGTGAGTGCCCAGCGGTACATCAGCCAGGATCTCTGCGACCGGATTGTGCGCGGCGAAAGTTTCTCCGATGCGTGTGCACATCATCCGAAGACGTTTCCGCCGCTTTATTCGAGCATGATTCGCGCCGGTGAGGCCTCGGGTGCGATGGTGGAGGTCTTGCGTCGGTTGAGCGACCACTACGAGCGCTACGACAATATGCGCGGCAAGATCAAGAGTGCGCTTTCCTATCCGATTGTCGTTCTTGTCGTTGGCATCGCGGCGGTTATCGGTGCCATGGTTTGGATTATCCCCCAGTTCGAGAAGGTCTTTGCGTCCATGGGTGCGTCGCTGCCGACACCGACGCGGATTCTGCTGGGGATGAGCGACTTCACGATCCACTACGGGTGGACGATTGCCCTGGCGCTGGCCCTGTTCTTCCTGTGGTTCCGGCGGTGGCGCAAGACGGATGCCGGGCGGTTGAAAATCGACGGTTGGAAGCTTCGGATGCCGCTTGTTTCGGGCATTGTGGCGACGGGAGCCTATTCGTCGCTCGCCTATACGCTGAAGACGCTGTTGGTGAATGGCGTCAATGTGTTGCAGGCGTTGAAGATTTGCGAGGAGACATGCGGCAATGCGGTCATCGCGCAGGCATTGGCGAATGCCCGGAAGCGGGTGACGGACGGCACGTCGATTTCGGGTCCGTTGGCATCTTCGGGCGTGTTTCCGCGCATGATGACCGATATGCTGGCGGTCGGTGAGCAGGCGGGTGACTTGCCCGCCTCGCTTGAGCACATCGGCAAGCGATATCAGAAAGAGATGGACCGCAAGATTACATCCTTTACGAATGCCCTTGAGCCGATGCTCATCGTCCTGATTGCCTGTGCCGTCGGTTTTGTTGCGATTGCCATTCTCATGGCCGTCTTCAAGGTCTCGTCGTCCATCGGATAGGAGAGGGACTGTACCCGTTTCTCTTTCTATTTATATAAGGAGTAAGGAAGTATGATAGAAGTCACGCTGTTGAGCATTCTCCAGGGCATCGCCGAGTTTCTTCCCATTTCAAGTTCAGGGCATCTGGTTCTCGGCAAGTCCCTTCTTGGCATGAAGGAAATGGGAATGCGCATCGACATCTTTCTTCATGTGGGCACGCTCCTTGCGATTTTCGCCTTTTATTGGAAGATTATCTACCGCATCGTCAAGAACCTTGAGTGGGATTACCTTGTCAAGGTGATTGTGAGCGCGATTCCGGCGGGTGCAGTCGGGGTGCTCTTCAAGAATCAGCTTGAGACGGCCTTTGCCGAGCCGAAGATGGTGGGCGGTGCGCTCATCTTTACGGGCATTGTCCTGACGGCGACCCGTTTCCTGCGCAAGGGTGAGAAGGGTGTCTCGTTTGGTCGGGCGATTCTGATGGGCCTTGCCCAGGCGGTGGCCATTCTGCCCGGCGTTTCGCGGAGCGGCATGACGCTGGCGACGGCGCGGGCGAGCGGCGTTGAAGCCGAGAAGAGTGCCGAATTCTCATTCCTGATGTCGGCACCACCCATCGCTGGCGCGGCACTTCTGCAAATCCTGAAGGCGGGGGATGCCGTCGCCGAAACGGCCGAGGTCAGCTGGGGACTGACGATCTACGGATGCCTGCTGGCGGCCGTGGTCGGTTATCTTTCCCTGAAGCTTCTCCTGAAGTCGCTGAAGGGACGCTGGTTCTGGCTGTTTGGTCCGTATTGCGCGGTCGTGGGCCTTCTGACGCTGATTCTTGCCTAATCCAAAGGGACGAGGGAGGGTCCCCGATGAGAAAAAGCCCTTTGTTTGCGCTTCTGGCCGTGTCCGTAGCCTCTTCGCTCGGGGCTTCGGATGTGGTCGGGCGAGCCGACGGAACGCCGCGCCTGCCGACAGTGGCACTGGTTCGTACGACGACGGGGACAAATGCACCCGCCGTCCTGAAGGTCGCCGGGCATTCCCACACGTGTCGCAAGCCCGGTGTCAGTATGCAGACAACCTACGAGCGGTTGCACGAGTGGGCCGAGCGCAACGAGGTCGCCGCCATGGGACTGGGCAGCCCGTGGTCCGTCGCGAACGCGGCAATGACGCGGCACTACGAGACCGAACTCCGCGACCTCTATTTCGCGGGCAAGGCCACGGACTGTCCCTTCAATTCCGCCGAGATTGAGTCGGTAATTCAGGCGGCGAATGACTATCCGGGCAATCGAACGCTCTTCTATGTGGACAATGAAACGCCGAAGTCGCGCTATGGGCATCTGTGGCATATCGGATTCCGCGTCGTCGTCCCCAATTGGCACGACTACAACCAGGATCGCCCGGTCTGGTACTCCGCGCTTGATGATGCAACGGCCGAGACGAATACGGTGGCGGGCGGCCCGCACAAGCGGCGGACTTACCGGGCGGTCGTCGATGAGCAGCGAGCGGGCGGTGCGCTGTGCATCTGGGCGCATCCGACGAGCTGGTGGACGACGAACGGTGATCCAAACGGCCCATTTGTCACGAATATCGCGGCGGAAATGATTCCTCAGCTGCTGGAGGATGGGTACTTGGACGGGCTGACCGTGCAGGGATACGATGCCTATCATCGTGACTACCAGGCCCTGTGGTTCGCCTTGCTCGACCTCGGTTATCGTGTGCCCGGGTTCTCGGAACTCGACATTTCAATCGGGCACAACATAACGGGACGCGATACGGCGTTGTTCAATGTCCTGCCGGCGACGGGAATCCCCGTGCCCCTGAGGCAGAAGGATCTCATCCGCGAATTCCGAGCGGCGCGGCACACGATGTCGTCGGGTCCGGTACTCTTCCTTTCGGTGGACAATCACCCACAGGGAGATGAGCTTCGTTCGGGAGCGGGTGTGCGCCATGCGGTGGAGGTTGTCGCCTATCCGGCGCGAAACGAGTCGCGGCTCTCTCGTGTCGAGCTCGTAGGGAGGGGAGGCGAAGTTCTCGCCGTCGTCCGCGATTTTGCCGGTGGTACGATTGAATGGGATGTTCGGGGTACTGACGCGGGCGGCTATCTCGTCGCCCGGTGCTTTGGTGAGATGGATGGGGACTACGCGTTTAAGACTCAGCAGCGCATTCGGCAGTGCGCCATCACGAACCCCGTCTGGTTGCGAACGCCGCGCTTTCAGCCTCCGGAACCTGTCAGGGCGGTGGTTGACCACATGGCGAATCCGAGTGTGAGGCGGCTGATGGACTATTTGGCGACGGGGGCTTTCCGAAAGGATTATCCAGGGTGTGTGCCAGGCGTTGTGCCCGTCGAGGCCTTTCGGATCTCAGAGATGCGCGAGGCTCTGCTCAAGCCCTGAATTCAGGTGGGCAGGCCACAGACGGTCAGTAGTTTGTCGCGGGTGACGGGTTTCGTCAGGATGGCATCAAAGGGCGTCATGTCAAACTCGCTGCTGGCACCGACATCGGCTGTGACGGCGACGATTCGGAGTTTGGCGAACTTGGGGTTCTGGCGCAGGTTTTTGGCGAGGCTCGGTCCGTCCATCTCGGGCATCCACACATCGGTGAGCAGAATCTCGACGGGGGTGCGTGTCCAGCACCTGAAGGGCCTCTTTGCCCGATTTCGCCGTGAGGATGTTCTTGATTCCGAGCCGTTTCATGTGCTCGCGGAGAATCGTCAAGTTCAGAGGGACATCATCGACCAGGAGCGCCGACTCGGGAATCGAGAGAGGTTTCTCGTTGTCGGGTATCGCCGTCTGCTCAACCTTGGCCTTTGCGTCGTGGGCGATTTCCACCAGCGGCCTCGGCGATTCGCTTGACGATGGGCAGTCCAAGCCCCGTGCCCTCGTAGACGTGTCCGCCGCGCATGGAAATGTCCTGGACGAACGGATTGAAGATAGAATCCAGCCGATCGGGCGAGATGCCAATGCCGGTATCCGAGACCGTGATGACGAGGTCGCCGCTTTGCTCCGTCGCACGATTAAACTGGATGGTGCAGGTCACGAATCCCTTGTGCGTGAGCTTGACGGCATTTCCAATGAGGTTCAGAAGAACCTGCCGCAGGTGCATGGGCGAAATCTTCAGCAGGGGGAAGTCGTGGGACAGTTCGAAGATGAAGTTGATGCCTTGGGTACGAACCCTTGACGCGAAGATTGTCAGAAATTCGCGCTTGAGAAGCGAGAAGTCCGTGATTTCCTCACGCGGGTTGACCTTGCCGGCATCGAGCTTTGAAAGGTCGAGCACGTCGTTGATGAGGTCGAGAAGGACATGGGACGAGCGGAAAATGCCGTTGGCATACGTCTTGATGTTGTTGTCGGTCAGGTTGGGCTGCGAAAGGAGTTCCGCGAAGCCGATGACGGCGTTCAGGGGCGTGCGGATTTCGTGCGACATCGATGCGAGGAAGTTCGTCCGGACGCGTTCGCTGGCCTGGGCGCGAACGAGTGCACGGGAGAGGCGGATGTTGAAGAACATGGAGATGCCGATGATGATAGCAATGACCAGAAGGGCGAGGGCCGACACGATGATAATCCACTCCGTATCCGAGAGAATCGTAATCGGCATGGACTCTGAGACGGCGTGGTAGGTGAGGGACGAGATTTCACCTTCCGAGAATGCGTTGAGGCACTTGGAGATGATTGAGATGAGCAGGGGATTGATGCCGGCCGCCGGAGTGAGCACGATGCGCTGGAGGTGGGGCATCCGCGTCTTGACCGATGTAAAGTTGAGCTTGTGAAGCATGTGCAGTTGCTGGCTGACAAGAATGGCCTGCGGCAGGGCGGCGGCCGTGGCATCAAGTTCGCCGTTGTTGAGCATCTCAAGGGCCTCGTGCAGGGACTGGAGAGACACAATGTTCTTGACACCCGAACCTCGGTAGCTTTCCTGCCAGCGCGGATCCCAGGACGGAACGCCGAGGCGCATCGTCGACCAGTCGGGCGCGGGCGCATTGCGACGGGTGAGGAGTATATGGGGAAAATGGCGATGGAAATGCCGCCGGAGAAGCCTGGCAGGTCATCCGTATCCGATCCCAGGGGCGCCCAGAAGTCGACTTCGCGGTGGAGATAGCGCGAACGGGTGGATTCAATGTCGGTGGGCTTGATGAACTTGAAGGTCAGCCCGGTCATCGTTCCGATGGTCCGAAGCATATCGCTGACGAGCCCAATGGGGCGGTCTTCTTTTTCGTTCTATCCGGTGAAAGGCAGGATGCCCGGTGTCAGGTCGACAACAATTGGCTTTTTCGCGGCGATTCGGGCGTTTATCCAGTTGCGTTCCCCGGAAGAGAAGTCAATCTCATTATGGGGATTAACCGGGAAGTGGTCGTCGTAGATGCGTCGGCCGAGGTTGGGGTCCTTGCTCTTGATGCGGCGCAATCCCTCGTCCAGTTGCTTGAGGAGGTCGGAGCGAGTACGCGGTGTGCAAAAATAGAGGGGACTTCCTGGCAGAGAAGCGAGCCTTCGTGCCGAGAGAAGGTCGCGGACGCCGGGGGCGAAAATTGCCTCAGACTGTCCATGGAGGAATGACGTGAGAGCCTTGGTCGTGCTGCTGAAGAACCGTAGCGTATACTTGATGTGCTGTTCCTTTAGGTAGTCCGTGAGGATCTTTTCGGCCTCTGGGTCGCATCCAAGGGCAATCTCGATGCCGTTCCAGGTTTCATGGCGGTTTGGAACGCGTCGTGAATTGGCATGCACGAACAGGTGGGGATTGTAAATGCCAGTCGCCTGGGTGGCGAAGGTGAACCGTTTTCGGTTCTCAAAGGAGTCGATAACGCCACCGAGGAGGTCGATTTCGCCGCGTTCCAGCTTGTCGAGGGCTTCGGAATAGGTGCAGAAGACGGGCGAAATCTTCCAGTTGTTCTGCTTGGTAAGAAGGGAGAGATATTCAATGGTGGCACCGGTGTAGGAGCCGTCCATCATCTTTTCGCAAAGGCCTGGCTTAAGATAGTAGGCGGTACGCACAAGCGTCTCGGTTGGAAGCGCGGCAGAGAAGAGCAGAAACACTGCGAAAATCCCAAGAAAATAGCGTCTAATTCCCACGATTGATTGGTTGGGAAGATAGTATGACAGATTGGGTCGGATAAAACAAGGCGGCGACGCGGCAAAAGTCGCGCCCGAGCTGCTGGATGACCTCAATGAATCCGTTGAGTGCGCCGCGCATGTCGTGGAACTGTTCGCGCACGTAGCTGGCCTTGAGGGCGTACTCGACGGCCTGGTCGGTGGCCAGCGTCTCGCGTTTGGCGATGATTGGCCGCAGAGAAGAGGTCGAAAAGCTTCCGTGCCCTTCAGTGTCTGCCGAAGGCAGTTTCCGTGTGTTCAGTGGCAAAACGGCGAAAGGGAGCCCTTTTTGGGAGCGGCGGAGCGCAGAAGGGCGGGGGAAGCCATACCGCGTAGGCGTTCTGACGGCGCAAGCGCGGCACTTTGAATGGCCTGCCGGACGGCAGGCCTGCAAAACCATCTGCCGCGTTTTGGCCTGTTGTCGGCCTTGTCTAATCAGATTTTGTTGTCTAAGCGCGAAAGGCGTTGCGAGACCGCCGCCGCATCCGGGTCGGGCGAGCCGCCGCGCAAGCCCCCGAGTTTGCGGTTTTGCCGAGATGTCGATTGCAGAAGTAAGTGGGCAGGGGCGACGGTAGGCCGGTAAAGTTCGCTTTTTCATGGGATTTGGCGGTACGGATTTGCATGGAATTGCTGGGATTCGGCGTGGAGGTTGTCGCCCCTGCCTTTCACCAGTGACGCCCGCACGTAGCTGTTGACGTGCGACATCATCGTGTTCACGTGTTCTTGCGCCAGTGAGTCGAAGCTCTCGCCCTTGAGCACGACGCGCCTGACGTACCCGTGGTTCCGCTCGGCCTGGGCCCTGTCGGTCGCCCTGTGCGGGCGCGTGTAGAACACGCGGGTGCGCACCGACCCGTCCTCCGGCGACGCCTCGATGGCGAGGGGGCTGGAGAACTCCGTGCCGTTGTCGGCGAGGACGGCGGGGAAGAGCGTCCTGAACGAGTCTCCGCCCAGGGCGTTCCACATCCAGTTGAACGCGTCGGTGACATGGCGGGCGCACTTCCCGGGCAGGAGCCGCGCGGCCATGAAGCGGAGGTTCGGGAACATGACCGTCGGCAGGACGCACCTGTCGTTCCTCCCCCCCCCCCCTCCACCGTGTCGACCTGCGGGACCTGCACTCCGGGATTCTCCGCGAGATACTCCAGGTGGAGTTCCCACTTCCGTCCCTCGGCGCAGCGGCGGTCCACCCTGTGCTCCACCGGGGTCCCGCTGCGTTTCTTGTAGCGCACGGCCATCGGGAGGTCGTGGCGCCTGACGGAGAGCACGCCCGCGTTGACGTGCCTGTAGACGGTGCGCTCGCAGACGCCGAAGGAATCCGGCGACGAGACCATGGCGTGGTGGACGCTCCGCCCCCTGTTGAGGGCGGGCACGGGCACCTCGTTGATGGCCCTGGGCTCCCCCTAGGTTGCGTTGATCCCCTGTCTGGCCGTCACCGGCGTGTCGCGGTACTGCCTGTGCGCGACCCTGTGCAGGTAGTGGAACTTGCGCAGGCGGCACCTCTCCCCGTCCGGGCATCCGTTGCAGACGTACGGCGCGGCCGCGAGGCGCGGGCACGCCTCCCCCTCGAACCCCGGGCAGGAGCCGCTGCGGCATCGCAGGCCGCAGCTGGCGCAGTTCCTCGTGCAGTCCGGCCTTCCGCACAGCCCGTGGGACCTGCAGCCGTCGCGGTGTATGCAGGGGCTGAACCTTCGCCCGTAGAACGTCCTGGTCGACTCCTCCCGGTGGTTCATGATTTCGCGTTTGGTGGTGGAGCGCGGGATGCCGAGCTCGCGTTTGATCTGCGAGAACGACTTGCGCGCCCGGAGCGCGGCCTCCGGCTCGAGCCGCAGGTCGTCGGTGAGGCGCCTGTTTCTTTCCTTTCTGATGGCCATGTGGGCCTCCTTTGCCTTGCGGCATGGCGGAATTGCCGTGCCGGCGTAAAGGATGCCATATTTGCAGGAGAAAGTGGGCGCTTTCGTTTGCATGACTAAGCGGGCGGGTTTCCCCGTCGCCCCTGCTCACTTATCTTCTGCAATCGACACAATTTTCCGGCGACGGCAAATCCAGGCGGAGTATTTACAGTCCGAACGAAGATGTGGTATAATTCAACGAACAAGGCATTTTAACTGAAAGGTATAGAAATCATGAAGACAAATCGCAGGGATTTTCTCAAGGGAACCGCTTGGATGGGGGCGACGGCCGCCCTCGCAGGGTGCGTCTCGTCGGCGGCCAAGTTGTGCAACGGGGCGATGACCGGTTTCGCCGCGCCCGCTCTGAAGAAGGTTCGGATTGGTCATGTCGGTCTCGGTATGCGCGGTCCGGCGGCGGTTCAGCGCATGTCGGCCATCCCGGGCGTTGAAGTCGCGGCACTTTGCGATCTCTACGAGGAGCGGACGGGTCGTTTGCAGAAGTGGCTGAAGGAGCACGGCAAGCCGGCTGCCAAGGAATATGTCGGACCGGAGGCCTACAAGGCCTTGTGCGAGAGCGACATCGACCTCGTCTACATCACATCCCCCTGGGCCTTGCATACGCCGATTGCACTTTATGCCATGGAGCACGGCAAGCACGTCGCAATTGAGGTGCCGAGTGCGATGACCATCGACGAGTGCTGGGCGCTTGTCGAGATGTCCGAGCGGACGCAGCGTCACTGCATGCAGTTGGAGAACTGCTGCTACGGTGAGATTGAGATGCTGACGCTGAACCTTGTCCGTCAGGGCAAGCTTGGTGAACTCGTCCATGCCGAGGGTGCCTACATCCACGACTTGCGTGCGCTCAACTATTGTGACCCGGCCAAGGGCGGCTATCAGGGCTATTGGCGGCTGAAGTGGAACACCGAGCATACGGGCAATCCATACGCGACGCACGGGCTTGTGCCGCTCATGCAGTCGATGAACATCAATCGCGGCGACCAGTTTGATTACCTGACGAGCGTTTCAACGCGACAGATTGGCATGGATGCCTATGCGAAGGAGACGTTTGGTGCGGACAGCTGGCAGGCCCGCCTGCATCCGCGGCTTGGCGATATGTCGACGACGGTCATCCGCACGATGAACGGCAAGACGATTATGATTCAGCATGATGTGACGAGTGCACGGCCCTATTCGCGCATCAACCTCATGTCGGGTACATTGGGCGTTCTGAACGACTATCCGTTCCGCATTGCCCTTGCGGACAAGCCGGGTGCACCGGCCCACGAATGGTTTGACGAGAAGCGGACGATGGAAATCCGCGAGACCTACAAGCATCCGCTCTGGAAGAAGGCGGGTGAGCTTGCAAAGAAGATTGGCGGACATGGCGGAATGGACTTCCTGATGGACCTGCGGCTCTGCTACTGCCTGCAGAACGGCCTGCCGCTAGATATGGATGTCTATGACCTCGCCGCCAGCTGCTCGCTTGCGGAGTTGACTGAACGTTCGGCGACGCATCGCGGCGCATCGCAGGATATTCCGGACTTCACGCGTGGCGGATGGAAGACGGCGAAGCCGCTCGGCATCGTAGACGTCGACCTGAACAAGCTCGGCGGCTCGATTGATGCGACGCGCAGCGATGCCCAGCTGAATGTCTGAGATGCTGAAGAGAATCCTGTCGCATGACTCCGGTCCGTTCTGGCAGTTCGTCAAATACGGCGTGGTCGGAGTCGTGTCGACGGGCGTTCAGGTGTGCGTCTTTTACCTCTTGGCGACGACCTGTCTTGCCTGCCTCTCGGCGGACGACTGGGCAGTGCGTTTGCTGGGCTTCCCGGCGGTGGATGTCTCGGATGGCGTCCGCAGTCTTCGGTTTGCGGTGGCGACGGGTGTCGGTTTTACGCTGGCGAACATTTTCTGCTGGTTGATGAGTCGTTGGCTCGTCTTCCGTGCGGGGAAGTTTCGGTGGTTCGTTGAGTTCTGCCTTTTCTTTGGCGTGGCGGCCTTTGCGACGCTCATAGCCCTTGCCGTCAGCGGACTGCTGATTCGCTGGGCGGGACTGATGACGACAATCGCCGTGTTCGTGGAAGTTGCGGTGTCATTTTTGCTCAACTTCTCTGTGCGCAAGTTCGTCATTTTCAGAGGGTGAAGGAGTCGGTATGAAGAATCTACAGGTGAATCGCGTGGGCAAGTTCCTTTGCATTGGCGTGAGCTTACCTTTCCTTTTGGCGGCCGGACCCTGCCGTGGCGAATCCGAGGAGGCGCATGAGACGCTTGCGGAGGAGCCTGTGGCCGGGGAGACGGCTGGTGCGGATCCCGTCACCGATGACCCCCTTGTCGCCGACCCCAAGCCTCAGGCGGAACCGACCACCGTCGTGACGGCGGTGGAGACGAATGTGCCGCCGGTCGTCGACACGGTTGCGGCGGCGGGAGCCGCCGTCGAGACGGAGATTGAGGCGGCGGGGACGAACGCGGCGGATGTTGCGGCGATTGCACTGGCCGCGGCGAAGGCGAAGGCGGTTGAGGAGGCGCGGCTTGAGGCGGAGGCGCGTGCACGTGCCGAAGAGGCGAAGGCGAAGCTTGAGGCGGAGGCTCGCGAGGACGAGAAACTAGGTCGTCGTCGAATGTCCACGCGTGTCTTTCGGCTTGTCCACGCGAATGCGGAGGAGGTTGCCGAGCGATTTAATGCGACATGGAGCGGCGATTTCGGGGTCTCGTGGAAGGTCTCCCAGATTGCCCATGCCTTCCCCGAGGCGAATGCCGTGATGGTGACGGCACCAGCGATGATTCTCGATGCCTGCCAGAAGGTCATTGACGAGATTGACCGCGAGGCCCAGCAGGTCTACATCGAGGCCCGGTTCGTTGAACTTGGCAATACGGCCTCGCACAAGCTTGGCATCGACTGGTCGATGCTGGGTGGCATGACGGGCAGCGTCCAGTTGGGCGGCGGAATCCAGTCTACGCGTGTCGGGGCGGGTGTGACTGAGTATACGCGTGAACTTTCGGGAAAGAACGAGAAGACGACCTACAAGCTTTCGGGCGGCGGCGGCAACGATGGCGACATTTCCTATTTCAATGGAACGCTGGATTTCTCCGAGATGTCTCTGACGCTCAAGGCCCTAGACTCCACAGATGATGTGAAGGTCTTTTCGAATCCGAAGATTATCGTCTCGTCTGGCAAGAAGGCGACGGTCGACATGACGACCAAGTATCCGAACGTGCAGGTGGCGGCCAAGAAGACATTCAACACATCCGGCGAGTCGGTTGATCTCGACATGAAGATGGCGGCGATTCCTGGAGAGGACAAGATGCTGTTTGCGAAAGAGGCGTTCTTCAGCTGGGGAATCTCGCTGGACGTTACGCCGCGTGTCAGCACGAACGGTCTCATCAACGTGGTCATTGTGCCGACCATAAGTTCGCTTGGCTCGGACATCGGTCAGTTCGTGACGGTTGGAGGTGACTCGAAGTCCGAGACGACCTATTCGTCCAAGTACCCGATTATCGAGGTTCAGCGGCTCATCACCGAGTTCAACATGGCGAGCGGGTCGACGGCGGTCATCGGCGGGCTTTCACGGACGACTGAAAAGCAGGTCGACAATGGCATTCCGCTCTTGCGGAGCATTCCCTGGCTTGGCTCGCGGCTCTTCGGTAGCATGGAACGCGTCAAGGAGCAGAAGGAAATCATCGTTTTCGTGACGGTTGGACTTGTCGATCCCAAGCGTATGGAGAAGGACGCGGGATTGCCGAAGAACGCCGTTCTTGGGCGGCAGTATACGAAGGGGCAGAAGCTTGAGCCGGGGGATCGTCCTGAGAAGAGTATGGAGGGGATGGATTCGCTGGATATGCGGCCGCTTGAGGAGCAGGCTCGGGATCCGCTCGCGCAGGGTGCGGACGAGTCGTTTGATTTCAGAAGTTTCATTCCGTTTACCGGAAGTTCAAGTAAGTGAGGAATAGAAGTCATATGATGAGAGGTGTGAAGTTTGCCCTGTTGGGCATTGCGGCGGTTTCGGCGAGTGTTTCTTTTGCCGACAAGGTCGTACTAAAGTCGGGTTCGTTTCTGACGGGTACGGCGAGTGCGGCCAAGAACGGTGTCGTCAAGTTCAACTCGGATGATTTGGGTGAGGTTGAAATCAAAGTTGAGAACATCGTTAGCCTTGAGAATGCGGGTTCGCATGTCATTCAGTACCAGGACGGGCATCTGGAGACGCGGATGCTTTCGGTGGAGAAGGGGAACTATCTTGCCGATGCGCGGCCGCTTGACATGGCCTTGGTCAAGGCTATTGATCCGGTCGCCGAGACTTGGCACGGATCGGTCAATGCGTCATTTCAGGCGGATCGCGGCAATACATACGGGAATTCGGCGAGTCTGTTGGCGAATGTGAATCGTCGGTGGGAATCCGATCGCGTCAATGGGGACTTCGGGTATTACTATTCGAAGACGGGGACATCGAAGGACGACTGGGAGAAGTCGAAGGATCGTGTGGAGGCTGAGGGGCAGTATGACCACTTCTGGCTAACGAAACTCTACTCCTATCTGAATGCGCGTTATGAGCGCGATGCGATTGCCGGACTGGATCGCCGCATTCGCTTTGGCGCGGGCCTTGGCTACCAGTGGTTGGAGAAATACGATTTTGAGATGACCGGACGGTGGAGCTTCAACCAAGAGCTGGGTGCTGCGTGGGTGAAGGACAAGTATGAGGAACCTGATCCGAGTCGGAACGATGACTATGCTTCGCTTCGCTATGCCCATCATCTGAACTATACGCCGAAATGGACGGCGGGACTCGACTTTTTCCACAATTTCGAGTACCTTCCCGAGGTTGACGACTGGACCATCTATCTTGTCAAGGCCGATGCTGGGTTCACGACTATGCTATTCTGGAACATCGACCTTTTGGCCAAGATTGAGTGGGACTACAACTCCAAGCCAAGCGCGGATCGCAAGAAGAGCGATTTGCGCTATATTGTTGGTCTTGGTTACAAGTGGTAAGCATGAGGGTTGCGATCTGCTATCCGCCGCTGAAAAGTGAGAAGGGCGTGGCCCTTCTCACCCAGAATCGCCAGTTCCAGTGGTTCTCTCGTCCGACCTACATTTTTCCCGTTGTGCCGGCGACGGCGGCGACGATGCTGAAGAAGGCAGGACATGACGTTCTCTTCCTCGATGGCATTGCCGCCGAACTGACGGCGGATGAATTTGAGAAGAAACTTTCCGCCTTTCGTCCAGATTATGTGGTTCTTGAGACGAAGACACCCGTCGTCAAGCGGCATTGGAAGTGGATTGCCGACTTTACAAAGGAGACGTCGGGGAGCGTCAAGACGATCTTGGTCGGTGACCATGTGACTGCCCTTCCTGAGGAGTCCATGGAGAAATGTCCCGTCGACTACATCCTGACGGGTGGGGATTGGGACTTTCTGCTGATGAACCTGATTTCATCGGGCGGCGACGAACGGAAGTTCGAGCCAGGAATCTGGTATCGGGCGAATGGTGAGGTTCGGAATACGGGGCGCTTTCGTCTGGATCATGACCTCAATTCGGCTCCGTGGATTGACCGCGAACTGGTTCATTGGGAGCTTTACGCCGTCAAGAATGGTAATTTCCGTCGAACGCCGGGGACTTATGTGATGGCAGGCCGGGACTGCTGGCATGCGAAATGCACATTCTGCAGTTGGACGACGCTCTATCCAACCTATCGGACGCGGAATCCGATTGATGTCGTGGATGAGATTGAGATGCTGGTGACGAGGTTCGGGGTAAAGGAGATTATGGATGACTCTGGCTCCTTCCCCGTGGGCGCGTGGCTGACGACATTCTGCAACGAGATGATTCGCCGCGGCCTGCCTAAGAGGGTTCGCATTGATTGCAATATGCGCTTCGGTCGCCTTCAGCCCGAGGATTATCGTCTGATGCGCCGAGCAGGCTTTCGCCTCGTCCTGTTCGGGGTTGAATCGGCCAACCAGGCGACATTGGATCGTTTTGCCAAGGCCCTGCGGGTTGAGGATGTCGAGAAGGGGGCGAAATGGGCTTCTGAGGCCGGACTTGATGTTCATTTGACCTTCATGTTCGGCCATGCCTGGGAGGGACCGGCCGAGGTCGCCAACACCGTCCGCTTCGCTCGCCGACTTCTGGCCAACGGATATGCGTCGACGCTTCAGTGCACCCTGACGATACCTTATCCAGGGACTCCGCTTTTCAGGGAGCTGAAGGCCCAGGACGCGCTGACGACGCTTGATTGGGACGAGTATGACATGCGTCGCGCCATCACGAAGACGCCTCTTGTGAGTGAGGATGAGATTAAGTGTGCGATTCGGTCGGTTTATCGTGGTTTTCTACAGCCGATGGCTCTCTTTCATCGGCTTACGACGACGCGGACGCTTTTTGACTTTGCCTTCTACTATCGCGGCATTCGGTCGCTCCTCGGGCATCTGTTAGATTTTGGCGGATAATGGGGCGTTCTGGCTTAGTCGTTTGAATGCTTGAACAATAACGACTCAAAAGGAATATAAAGTAAAGAATTTCCGCTGATTTCTTGCCTTGGCGGTTGACTGGACGGGCGAAAAATGGTATCTTATATGTGATTTTTCGGCGGTTCAGGTGAATCGGGCCGAGGGTCGCGTGTTGATTTTTGACAAGGCAAGGAGCGATAGAATGGCTATGAACAACCAGTTGCTGGCGGTCGTCCAGCACATTGAGAACGAGCGCGGTGTGAGCCGTGAGATCGTCATCACGGCGATTGAACAGGCGATCAATCAGGCCGCTCGCCGGAATCAGAATGTCACGAACGATCTCCGGGTTGTGATTGACCGCGCCGATCTTTCGCTCCATGTCTATGACACGCTGGTCGTCTCCAGTACAGAACAGGGGCCTGGCTTTATTACGCCAGCGCGTGCCACACGGTTCAATCATGGTACGGTGCCGGAGGAGGGGTCGTCGATTGAAGTTGAGATGCCAGCCTCAAAGCTCGGGCGTATCGTCGCCGCAACATCGCGTCAGGTGATTATGCAAAAGATTCGCGAGGCCGAGCGGACCAACACATTTAGCGAATATCGCGACCGAATCGGCGACATTGTGTCGGGGACGGTCTCGGCAATTGCGCATCACGACACATACGTCACGGTTGGAAAGACTGAGATGATTCTTCCTGGAAAGGAACGGATTCCGACGGAGGAGTATCAGGTGGGCGACCCCATCCGTGCGATTGTCCTGCGTGTGGATCCCGAGGCCAAGGGCCCGAGCGTGATTCTGAGCCGTGCGAATGGAAAGTTCATTGAGGCACTCTTCCGCCTTGAAGTGTCGGAAATTGCCGATGGTGTCGTCCAGATTATGAGCGTTGCGCGTGACCCCGGGTACCGGGCGAAGATTTCCGTGCGGACGGCGAATGAGAACATCGACCCCGTTGGCGCATGCGTCGGTCAGCGTGGTAGCCGGGTGAAGACGATCGTCAGCGAACTGCACGGTGAGAAGATTGACATCATTCGCTGGAATGAGGACATTCGTCAGTACGTGACGCAGGCTCTTTCTCCTGCGAAGCTGGAGTCGGTTGAGGTCGACCCCGTGTCTCCGAACACTGTGCACGTGGTCGTCGCGGCGGATCAATATTCGCTGGCGATTGGCAAGCGTGGACAGAATGTGCGTTTGACGTCGAAGCTGACCGGATGGCACATTGAAGTGCGCAAGTCGTTGGCGACGGCGACCTTCGAGGATCAGAAAGCGGAGGCCATCAAGGACTTGGCTGAGACGTTCAGTATCTCCACGGCCGTGGCCACACAGATTGCCGATGCCGGCTACCTGACGATTGACGGTATCGTCGCGGAGGATGAGGCGAGCTTCATCGCATCGACTGGGCTTGATGAAGTGACGGCGAAGGGTGTCTATGCGGCGGCGAAGGCCGTTGCAGAATTGACGGCATCAATGGATGATGACGGTTCACCTGTCGTCGAGTGATTACGGACGATTTGAGATCGGAAACTGATTGGCGGTTACAATGAGAGTTTACGAAATAGCGAAGGAAGCGGGAATCTCAAGCGCGGAGGTTCTGGTTGCGGCCGAGAAGTCGGGCGTTGAGGTGACGAACGCGATTAGTTCAATTGATGCGGAGGATGTGGCGAAGATTCGCCAGGCGATTTCCGATTGCAAGCCGGGTGACATTGAGGCCGCTCGTTTGGCCAAGATCAAGAAAGCTCACGCACAGGGTCAGGCTCGTCAGGATGCCGACCGGGAGTCTCTCCAGCGACATCTGTCGATCGCAAAGGATGCGGCCGCCGGCAAGAAGGTCGAGACGAAGACCGAGGCCCGTCCCAAGGTTGAGTCGCCAAAGCCGCCCGTTTCGACGGGTAAAGTCGCCGTTGAGCCGAAGCCGACGGTTCGCGTGGCCCCCACCGCCAAACCGAAGCCCATTCCGACGATTTCGCTGACGGGACTGACGGCGGCTGGCTTCAAGCCGTTGCAGAAGGCGAAGCCGGCGGCGGCGATTACGATTACGGTTGCCGATGTGCACAAGCCGAAACCTCCGAAGATTGAGGTGAGTCGCCCCCGGAATGGTGACCGTCGCGGCGGTACGGAGCAGGGCACGTTCGATCGGCGTTCGCCGCGAATCGCTTCTGCCGCGCCACAGCAACCGGGTAGTCGTATTTCAGTCAATGAGGATGCGAAGGAGATTTCGATTCGTGGAGCCGTCATTGTCAAGGATCTGGCGGCCAAGCTTGGCATCAAGCCGAACCGGCTGATTGCCGACTTGATGATGCTCAAGGTTCTCGCGTCCATCAATCAGCGGGTTGAGCCGGATGTCGCGACCAAGGTCGCCGAGAAGTATGGGTTCAAGGTGACGATTGAGCATGCACGCGACAAGGCGGCGGCGAAACCCGTCCTGAAGGCGATTGATGCGGACGACCTCATTCCTGAGGATGCGCCCGAGACCTTGCGTCCCCGCGCTCCTGTCGTGACATTCCTTGGACATGTCGACCACGGTAAAACGACGCTGATGGATTGGATTCGCAAGGAGCATGTCGCCGCTGGCGAGGCGGGCGGCATTACCCAGCAGATTAGTGCCTATCAGGTTGAAATTGCTGGAAAGAAGATTACCTTCCTCGATACGCCGGGCCATGCGGCCTTCAGCGCGATGCGCGCTCGTGGTGCGCAGATTACCGATATCGCAGTTCTGATTATCGCGGCCGATGACGGCATTATGCCGCAGACGGAGGAGTGTATCCGCGTTGCGCGGCAAACGGGTGTCCAGATTATGGTCGCTATCACGAAGTGCGATAAGCCGACGGCCAATGTCGACCGCGTGAAACAGCAACTTCAGAAGCGTGGTCTGACCCCGGAGGACTGGGGCGGCGACATCATCTGTTGCCCAGTTTCGGGTGTGACGGGCGAGGGTGTCGACTCGCTGCTTGAGAATATCCTCGTTCAGGCGGAGGTGCTTGAACTTCAGGCCAATCCGAATCGTCGTGCGAACGGATATGTGATTGAGTCCGAGCTTCAGCAGGGCCTTGGTCCGTGTGCCACATTGCTTGTGATGGGCGGTACGCTGAAGGTTGGCGATGCCATTCTTATTGGCGAGCATTTTGGCAAGGTCCGGGCGTTGATTGACGACCATGGCCGTCGCGTCAAGGAGGCTCCACCTGCAATGCCCGTGAAGTGTACGGGACTTTCGGGTGTGCCAGAAGCGGGTGCAGAGTTCCGCGTCATGCTGGATGAGAAACGTGCGCGGACGCTGGCAGAGCAGACGGCGCAGGAGCGCAAGGAGCAGGAACTCTCGAACTCGAAGGCGGCGACGCTTGATGCGCTCATGAGCCGCATGGCCGCCGAGGGCAAGCGTGAACTGAATGTCATTGTGAAGTCCGATACTCAGGGTTCGCTTGAGGCAATTGTCGAGGCTCTCAATCAGATCAAGAGCGAAAAGGTCGGGTTGAATGTGATCGGCACGGGCACGGGCAATGTTTCCATGACGGATGTCAAATCCGCCGCGGCTGGTAAGGCCGTCATCGTCGGCTTTGACATTGGCAACGATGCGGGCGTTCAGCAGCAGGCTCGTCATGATGGTGTTCGCATCAACTCCTTCCGCATCATCTATGAACTGCTGGATCATGTCAAGCAGTGTATGCTCGACTTGCTTCCGCCTGAGTACAAGGAGGTTGTCAAGGGGCATGCAGAGATTAAGGCGATCTATGACATCGGCAAGCTCGGGAAGATTGCCGGTTCCCAGATGCTGGATGGTTCGCTTGTCGCGAAGGAGCGTTTCAGGATTCTGCGCAACAAGCAGCAGGTCTGGGACGGCAAGGTCCAGACACTTCGTCATTTCAAGGACGAAGTCAAGGAAGTTTCTGGCCAGCAGGAGTGCGGCGTTTGCTTTGCGAACTACGAGGGCTTCCAGGTCGGGGATATCATCGAATGCTATCTGCTTGAAGAATTGCCGAGGAGCCTGTGAGCGTTAATCGTTTAGATCGTGTCAATAGCCTGTTGAAGCGCGTCATCGCCGATGCAATGCATTCGGTGATGCAAGGGGATTCGGTCGCCCCGGGACTGATTACGGTGACGGGCGTTTCGTGTGGAAAGGATTTGCGCGATGCGACGGTCGGTATCTCGGTCTTTGGGGACGATGAATTGAAGAAGACGGCCATTCAGCACCTGCAGCACAATGCGCGGCGCTTTCAGGCTGTCATCAACCGGGAGATTCGGCTGAAGTTTACGCCGCGGCTACTTTTCCAGCTTGACCGTTCGATTGAAAAGGGCGATGAGGTCCTTTCAATCCTCAGTCATCTTCCTCCCGCGTGAGTCAAACCATTTCGTACGAATTGAAAGGAGTATAGAAAATGAGACCTGTCGTTTTGATTATTCGTGACGGTTGGGGCATCAACCCTCGTCAGGATGGAAACTCCGTCTATGGGGCCAAGACACCCGTTATTGACCAGATCCGTGCCCGCTATCCGCATTGTCTTCTGGATTGCTGCGGCGAGGCCGTCGGGTTGCCTGACGGCTATCAGGGCAGTTCCGAGGTCGGGCACCTCAACATGGGTGCGGGGCGCATCGTTGTCCAGGAGTTGAAGCGCATCGACGATGGGCTTTCCTCTGGTGAACTCTTCAAGTCCCCAAAATGGGCGAACCTCATTGAGAACTGGAAGAAGAATAACTCGCAGTTCCATTTCTTCGGACTCCTTCAGGACGAGGGCGTTCACGCGCATCAGGAGCATCTTTTCAAGTTGATGCGCCGTGCTCGTCAGGAATTTCCCGAAGGGCGAATTGTTGTACATCCTTTCCTCGATGGCCGCGACACGCCGCCGCGTTCGACGCTTGAGTACATCGCCCGTCTGAAACAGGAACTCGCCGCCGTCGGGAATGCGACAATTGGTACGGCCATGGGTCGTTACTATGGAATGGATCGCGTCAAAAACTGGACGCTGACAAGCGAAGCCTATGACTGCATTGTCAGCTGCAAGGGTAAGAAGTCCGCGACCATCGAGGAGGCTGTCAAGGCCGAGTACGAGAGTGGCAAGACACCAGATGGTGCCCCCATGACGGATGAGTACATTCCCTGCTATGTAATCGGCAATTACCAGGGTGTGAAGGATGGCGATGTCATTATGCACACGAACTATCGTCAGGATCGTGCGATTCAGCTGACCCAGGCGTTCGTATGTGACGACTATCCGGGCGAGCGCAGTGCACATCCGAAGGTGACATTCCTTGGCTTCACGCGCTATTGGGATGAGTTTACTGACTACCTTCTTGGCGCGATGGGCGCGGGTGGCGGAATGGACAATCTTCTGGGCGAGGTCGTCTCGAAGGCTGGAATTCGTCAACTACGGTTGGCCGAGACTCAGAAGTTCCGTCATGTGACGAGTTTCTTCAACGGCAAGTCCACAACGCCGTCGGAGGGTGAGGATCAGGTGGAAGTGAAGTCGCGTTTCGATCCTGCGACCTTCGCTTCGCATCCTGAAATGGATGCCTACAATGTGACGGATGAGTTGCTCCGCCGCTTGGAGAACAATCCCTATGGGTTCATCGTCGTCAACTATGCGAACTGCGACATGGTCGGACACACGGGTGACCTGAAGGCGGCGACGCGGGCCGTTGAGGTGACAGATGAATGCATCGGAAAGATTCTTCCGCGCCTTCTGGAGCTGGATGCCCATGTGCTCATCTATGCCGACCACGGCAATGCCGAGCAGATGGTCGACTACAAGACTGGCTTGACGAAGACCTCGCATACTCTGAATCTTGTGGATTGCTTCTATGTGGCGAATGATGCCGCAGGCGTCCGTCTGACTCCGCTTGCGAAGTTGTCCGCAATCGCTCCGACGGCTCTCCAGCTGCTCGGTCTCCCCGTTCCGCAGGAGATGACGACCCCCTCGCTTCTGGCCGGGAAGGAACCCTGGAGCAAGACGGCCCTCAACATCTGATGGATTGCCACGGAAAGTCTGACCATGAGTGAAAGAATTACCATGCAGGGTGGAAAACTCTGCGTCCCCGAGAATCCCGTCATCCCTTTCATTGAAGGGGATGGCACGGGGCCGGATATCACCCGTGCGGCGATGACCGTGTGGAACGCCGCCGTTGAAAAGGCGTATGGTGGCACTCGTAAAATCGAGTGGAAGGAAGTACTTGCCGGCGAGAAGGCCTTCAAGGCGACGGGCGAGTGGTTGCCGAAGGCGACCTTGGACGCATGCCGCGACTGCTTGGTTTCGATCAAGGGTCCGCTGACGACACCCGTTGGTGGGGGCATTCGGTCCATTAATGTGGCGATGCGTCAGGAGTTGGATCTTTACGTCTGCCTTCGTCCGGTGCGTTGGTTTAAGGGCGTTCCCTCTCCCGTCAAGCATCCAGAACTGACGGATATGGTTATCTTCCGTGAGAATACGGAAGACATCTATGCTGGCATCGAATGGATGAATGGTACACCGGAGGTTGAGAAGGTGAAGGCGTTCCTCCTCAACGAAATGGGTGTGAAGAAGATTCGCTTCCCGAAGACGGCATCCATCGGCATCAAGCCGGTCTCGCTTGAGGGGACGGAGCGGCTTGTCCGTGCCGCGCTTGACTATGCGATTGCCAACGACCGCCGCTCAGTAACGCTTGTCCACAAGGGCAACATCCAGAAGTTCACCGAAGGAGCGTTCCGGGATTGGGGCTATGCACTCGCCAAGCGTGAGTATGGTGCCCAACTGATTGAGAAGGGACCGTGGTGTCAGTTCAAGAATCCTCGGACGGGGCGTGAAATTGTGCTCAAGGATTGCATCTGCGATGCCTTCCTCCAGCAGATTCTGACGCGTCCGGCTGAGTATGATGTGATTGCGACCCTGAACCTGAATGGCGACTATGTCTCCGATGCGCTTGCCGCGACGGTTGGTGGCATTGGCATTGCGCCCGGGGCGAACATCAACTACCAGACGGGCGTTGCCGTGTTTGAGGCGACGCACGGTACGGCTCCGAAGTATGCGGGGCTTGACAAGGTGAATCCCGGTTCGCTGATTCTGTCGGGTGAGATGATGCTCCGCTACATGGGGTGGAACGAGGCTGCCGACAAGATTATTGCCGCGATGGACAAGGTTATTGCCGCGAAGATGGTCACTTATGACTTTGCGCGCCAGATGGAGGGTGCGACCGAGGTCAAGTGTTCGGCGTTCGGCAATGCGCTTGCCGCCGCGATGGACTAATAAAGTCTACCGATGCCTGCTCGGTCCAGAGCCCGCCTTCTCCTGCTGACACCGCCGCTGCTACAGCCCAATACGCCGTATCCAGCGACGATGCATCTGACCGGGTTCTTGGAGGAGCAAGGATTCGACGTTCACCAGCGCGACCTTTCAATTAAGGTCGTGCTGGATGTTCTTCGCAAGTATGGCGATGAGCAGACGGACGAACTTCTTGAGTTCTTGCAAGGCCCTGCGCCAGAGGAGACGAAGCGTGAAGCAAGCGAAGTCATCGAGCGTCTGGCGCTTTGGATTCGTGATCATGTGGACGCCGATTTCGGCTTCTCGCGTTATGCGGAGCACTTGGGCGCGGCGGTTTCGGATTTCGGGGAAGTCGAAAAGAAGGTTCGGCGACGGGGTGTCATTGATGCGCCGCTGATTCATCACCTCAAGCTTGCGCTTGAGGAAGTCCGTCCAACGGTGGTTGGCGTGACGTGCTCGTTTCCGGGGACGCTGGTGGGAGCCTTCAAGATTGCCCGCTACATCAAGCGGAATTATCCGAATGTGAAGGTCGTGTTGGGTGGGGGATATGTCTCGACGGAATTGCGCATGATGACCGATCGCCGTCCCTACAAGTATTTCGACCAGTTTCTTTTTGATGAGGGCTATGTGGCCGTCGCGGCACTTTTGAGTCCGCGCAAGGCATCGCGGTTGAAGATTCCGCCTTTTGTCAGACCGAGTTATCGTGGAATTGACTGGTCTGAGTACTTTGATGTTGTCGAGACGGACAATCCCGTCGTCAATCTCTGGAATTCTGGCCGATGGGTGAAACTTCAGATGGCGCGGGGCTGCTACTGGCATCGGTGTGCATTTTGCGATGTGAAGCTGCCCTACATCGGATGCTTTGAGATGCCGCGACCGGCGGAGGTCGTAGATGCCATGCAGGCACTTGGGCAACGCTTTCACTTTGTTGATGAGGCGATGCCGCCCGCCTTGGTGCGCGGAATCTGCGAAGAAATCCAGCGGCGGAAGTTTGTCTGCGAGTGGTGGGGGAATGTTCGATTTGATGCCGCGTTTACCGACGAGCTTGCCGACTTGATGGCGAACTCGGGTTGTATCGCCGTGACGGGCGGCCTTGAATGCGCAAACGACCGTCTCCTGAAACTGATGAACAAGGGCATTACTCTCGCATCCGCCAAGCGGACGCTTCGGGCGTTCAGCCGTGCCGGGATTTTCGTCCACTCCTATCTGATGTATGCCTTTCCAACGGAGACGAAGGACGAGGCCTTGGGGGCACTTGACTATGTTCGCGGACTCTTTAAGGCGAACTTGATTCAGAGTGCCTTTTGGCATCGGTTTGCCTTGACGGTTCATTCGCCAATTGCCCGGGAACCCGAGAAATTCGGGATTCGAATCCTGCCTTTTGAGGGAGATGCCGCGCATCGCTTTGCCTGCAATGAAATATTCTTTGAGGAATCGGGAGCACCCGACTGGGAGCGCATCGGTTCCGCCCTGCATCTCGCCACCTACAATTATATGCGCGGGCAGGGACTGGATCGCCCGATTTCATTTTGGATGCGGCGGCGCGGCAAATCCGCGTCCAGTAGAAAGGGGGCGTGAGAAGATGAGGTGGAAGTCGACGCATATCCTGTTGCTCATCGTGGGGTTCGCCCTTTCTGCAATGAGTCCGCTGGGTTCTGCCCGGGCGGACGAGGCATGGCAGAGTTTTTTGACGGTTTCGCCTCGAGGGGGCGAGTCGTCATCGAACAAGCGCGGCGGCGGTTTGATGCGCACAAGCAGCCTTTCGCGCAGTTCTTCCAAGACAGTGACGCAGAACATGAAATGGTTGGCGGAGGTTCGCTATCGAGGGAAGACCCGTCCGCAGAAGGCCGAACTGCATGTCTTTTACGTCGGCTACCGGGGCGAATCGACGAAGCCCTTCATCCTGAAGTCCGAGACCCATGTCCTCGAACTCTCGGAAGGCGGAAAGGCGAGCCTGGAACTCGTCTCGCCGACGACGCGCCTGACGAAGAACCGCACCCGGACGACGGGTAGCGGTTCGCGTGGGTTCACGAAAAGCAAGTCGACCGTCCGCGGCGAACGTGTCATCGGTTGCGTTGTCCAGCTTCTTTCGGACGGCACGGTCGAACGGGTCTGGACATCGAATTCATCGTGGGCGAAGGTCGCTTGGGAGAATCCCCTGACGGACGCGGCACTTTCGCGCAAGCCGAAGAATGCGCTGAACTGAGACGAGATGCCTTGATTTATGATATAATCCCAAGCCAATGCGAGAAAATAGAGAAAATTACGTTGCCGTTCGAAAGTGCATTGAAGGAGCAAAGCGCATTCTCATTTCCGGCCATTTGAGTCCGGATGGGGACTCGCTCGGGTCCATGATTGCGCTTTCGCGTCTCCTGTGCAATGCGGGTTATCAGGCTTTTGCCACGGCCGATGTGAACGCATTGGGGAAGCCGGGCTTCTTGGCGGGCGTTGAGGATCTCATACCCGTTCGCAAGTTGCGGCGGCAGAAGTTTGATCTCTTTATCGCCGTGGACTGCGGAGGTGTCGATCGGTTGCCGCCTGAGGTGCGACCATTTGCGGAAAAGTTGCCGGTGGTCTGCATCGACCATCATGTGACGAACGACGGGAGTTTTGGCCGCGCCTCAATCGTTGATGCCACGGCGTCAAGTGCGGGTGAACTCGTCTGGCGGTTTGCCAAGTGGATGGAGTGGAAGCTTGACACGGCAATTGCCGAGGCACTTTGGGTTGCCATGATTACGGATTCGGGCCGCTTCGCCTACGACTCAACCCGTCCGAGCACGATGCGGGCGGCTGGCGACGTCCTCAAGTATAAGGTCCGCACCGCCTACATCAACGACTTGCTCTATGGAAATTTCTCGCGCAAGGCGATTGAACTTAAGCGGCTGGCGTGGCGATCGTTGCACATCTGGAAGAATCGGAAGGTGGCGGAGGTGACGCTGTCGAGGGTCGACTTCCGTTCCGTGCGCGGCACGAAGGCGGATGCCGAGGACATCATCGAGATTCCGCGTTCCGTGACGCGCAATGAGATTGCACTGTTCTTCTATCAGATTCCCGACCGAACGCATGAAACGCGTTGCTCAATTCGTACACGAGGGGACTGGGACGCGACGATTCTGGCCGGCAAGTTCGGCGGCGGCGGACATCGGCGGGCCTCCGGCTGCACAATCAAGGCGGGGATGGGTCCGGCCAAGCGCATGATGCGCTCGGCGGTCAAGGACTTGCTCAAGAGCCAGTGCCGCAAGACGATTCGAATGGCCGACCTCAATCTGAAAACTGCCGTGGAGAAGAAATGAAGGGTAAGATTCTGATTCTGACGGATGGCAAGGCGGGGCATGAAAACCAGTCGAAGGCGTTCGCCCGTGCACTTGGGTTTGACTTTGATCTCGTTGAAATCCATTTTCGGAGCGGATTTGCGAAGGCGCTTTCCTATCTCTTCGACAATCTGAACATCTGCACGACCGGCTTGGTTCGGGTCACGAAGGGGACGCTTCCCCGGGAGCGCGGCACTTATGCGGCCGTCATCGGCACGGGCTCGGGCATATTCTACATGGCGAAAGTCCTTGCGCGGCGGTTGGGCGTCAAGTGCGGTGTCGTCCTCTATCCACGCGGCTACCGCATCGCCACCTTCGACTGCATTATGGCCCCCGCGTTCGATCGACCGAAGGCGGCGGCGAATGTCATTGAAATTCCGGCGAACCTCGTCGCGAACGACGCGGCCTTCTACGACGCGGGTGAGCAGGCCTTTCGCGAGCGCCATGCGGCGATGAAGGCGAATGCCTCGGCCGTTGCCGTCATCGTCGGGGGACCCAACAAGTGCTCAAGCCTGACCGCCGACTGGATGAAGGCGCGGTTAGACGAGATCTTCGCGGCAAATCGGCAGGAAGGGCGACCGATCGAGTTCTGGGTGACGACGTCTCGCCGTACGCCGCCGGACGTTGAAGCGGTTGTCGATGCCTATCCGTGGGACTACAAGCTTCTCTACTCGCGGGATCATTTCAATCCGATTCCGGCGTTCGTCAAGTTGGCGAGCCGCCTTTACGTGACGGCTGAGTCTACGGGTATGCTCTCCGAGGCCTGCACATGCGGGAGCGCGGAGGTCGTCGCCCTCGACAACCTGCGGCCTGGCCCACATAAGTTCCGCCGTTTCGTGGAGGGACTGGTCGCCGGTGGATATGTCAATGGCAACCGAAAGGTTGACCTGACGAACGAGTTCCAGAGGGCGAAGAAGCTCATTTTCGCGTCATGAGAGGCCGTCGGCTAATTGCCAATTGCCTCCTCCTCTGTCTTCCGGCCGTGCTGCTGTGCATCGCCGGAGTTTATTTTCTGCGCGAGATTGCGCCGCGAATCATCCGAAACCAACGGGCGGAAATTACCCAAGCCTACCGTCAGACGGCAAAGAAGATTCTGACGATGGACGAGCGTCGCCTCGACTACTGTGCTCCCCGGGAACGGAAGGGCTGGCGTGTCATCGGGCGAATTGAGGGCGTACGGTGGGGCGTTTCGGATCGGAATCGGGTCAAGCTGGTTTGGATTGAACGCGAGGGAATGGTTCACGGTGTCCTTGTTCCGCCCGTCGACGAGATGGACTACGAGCGGTTGTTCTTCATTGGCGTACCGCTGATTCTCGGCGTACTTGTTTTCATGATGTTCTTGTGCCTGCGGTTCCTTGTGCGCGATGCCAAGATGCGCGATGACTTTCTTGCCGCCGCCGCGCACGACCTGTCCACGCCTCTGGTCGGTATGCGCTACCTCATCGGGCGAGATGAGCAGACCGTCCGAACGCTCAACGAGCGGATGATTCATATCGTGGAGAACATTCGGGACTTCGTCAAGGGCGGCGGGCGCGCACGAAAGCCGACTCCGACGGCCTTCGTCTTCGAAAAGGCCTACCATGAGGCCTATGAACTCTTTCGTGCGGACTATCGGGACCAGTTCGACGGAAAGGACGTCGCGTTCGACGACGGCGGCACGGAGCACACCGTCTGGGCCGACGAGACGATGGTTGTGCAGATTCTCTGGAATCTTCTGGGCAATGACCTCAAGTATGCCGCGCCGCACGGACGCGTTTCAGCGACGGTCACAACCCAGGGGAAGCGCGTCGTCTTTTCGCTTGTCGATGAAGGGCCGGGCATGACGGTCTTTCAGCGGTGGCGGGCCTTCAATCGGTATTACCGCGTACGGTCGGTGCTGACGATGGGGAAGGGGGGCTTTGGCATCGGACTCTGCACGGCCCGTGAGTTTGCCCGGAGCATGGGCGGCGACCTCGTCGTCCGCCCGAACGCCCCTCGGGGATGCCGGTTTGTGCTTACCCTGCCTGCGGCGGAAGGCCATTATGGTATAATATGCGCAAACAGCAGATAAGCAAGAGGATTGTATGGAACTGACAGCGATTGTTCGTGAGGGTTTTGAAAAGGCGTTTCCCGGTGAGGATTTCTCGTCCGTCAAGGTTGTGCCGACGACCGATCCGCGTTTCGGCGACTACCAGTGCAACGACGCGCTCAAGGTGGCGAAGCGCGTGGGACTGAAACCGCGTGATGCCGCGCAGATGGTGGCGAAGAACATCGACGGTGCGCTGAAGGTCGAGGTGGCGGGCCCGGGCTTCCTGAACCTGACGGTCTCGACCGACTGGCTGGATGGCCAGCTCGATGGCCTCGCGGCGAAACCCGCCTGCGGCATCCCGCAGTCCGGCAAGGGCAAGCGCATCGTCATTGACTACTCGTCGCCGAACGCGGCAAAGCAGATGCACATCGGGCACATCCGGTCGACGGTCATCGGCAACGCCATTGACCGAATCTTCCGCTCGCTTGGCTATGAGGTCATCGCCGACAACCATCTTGGGGACTGGGGGACCCAGTTCGGCATTCTCATCATGGGGTATCGTCAGTGCCTGACGCAGGACGAGCGCGACAACCTGACCGTCGCGAATCTTGAGAAGTGCTATGTGCTGTCGGCGGCGAAGGCGAAGGAGAGCGAGGACTGGAAGAACGCCTGCCGCGAGGAACTGGTGCGGCTCCAGCAGGGCGACGCCGAGAACCTGGCCCTCTGGAAGAAGTTCATCGAGATTTCGATTGGCGAGTTCGAGCGCATGTACGCGAAACTCGGCGTCAAATTTGACACCTATCGCGGCGAATCCTACTACAACTCGATGATGCCGGGCATTGTCGCCAAGTTGCAGGCGATGGGGCTGGCGAAGGAGTCTGAAGGTGCGCTCATCGTCGACCTGTCGGCGGAAAAGCTTGGCGTCGCCATTGTGCGCAAGTCGGATGGCGGCTACAACTACACAACGAGCGATCTCGCCTGCGTCGAGAGCCGACTTGCCGACTATCAGCCCGAACGCATCATCTACGTGACGGACGATCGCCAGCAGCTTCATTTCAAGCAGTTCTTCTCGATTTCGGAGAAACTGGGCTTTAAGGCGAAACTTGTCCATGTCCCGTTCGGGCTGATGAGTTATCAGGGCAAGGCCATTTCGACGCGTGAGGGCAACCTGATTCGGCTGGACGACCTGCTGGCGGAAGCCAAGCGCCGCGCCTTTGAAATCGTCCGCGAACGCGGCGGAGACGAGAAACTCGCCGAGCAGATCGGCTATGGCGCGGTCAAGTACGCCGACCTCTCGCACGACCCGGCGACGGCGATTGACTTCAACTGGGATAAGGCCCTCGCCCTGGAAGGAAATTCGGGTCCCTACCTGCAGTATGCCTATGCGCGTGTCTGCTCGCTCCTTGAAAAGGCCGGTGTCGATGAGTCCTCTCTCGCATCCTTTGGCTTCCGTGTTGAAACGCCCTCCGAAAAGAAACTGGCGCTTCAGCTTCTGGAATTCCCCGGGGCCGTCGTTCGTGCCGCCGAGGCCTACAAGCCGAGCGTTCTCGCCGATTATCTTTTCCAGACGGCGCAGCTGTATTCGAGCTTCTATCAGAATTCTCCCATTCTCAAGAGCGAGGAATCCCTTCGCAATGCCCGCCTGAAGCTGTGCGCCCTCTTCGGGAACGTCCTTCGCACGGGACTCGGACTCCTCGGCATTGAAACGCCGCGGCACATCTGATTCTCGTCCGGATTCCGACCCATGGCGGATGTCATTCTGGCCCCGTTGCGAGGCGTGACGATTCGGTGCTTTCGTCATGTCTTTGCGAGTGCCTTGAGGGCGTGCGGGTTTACGGAGGCGGTAACGCCTTTCATCACGGCCAATGCGGGCTTTGATCCGCTGAAGGATCGTGAGTTGCGGCGCGGCGGAAATGAAATGGCGGGTGAACCCCTGCGCCTGACACCCCAGTTCATCGGCAAGGATCCCCGGACACTGCGCACGTGTCTTGAGCGCATTCGGTCGGCGGGCTACGAGACGGCCGACCTGAATTGCGGCTGTCCATTCCCCATGGTGCGCAACAAGGGACGCGGCAGTGGCATTTTGCGTACGCCGGATGTCCTGCGGCAGATGATGGAAGTCGGCTGCGAGGTCATGGGCGAGGGCAAGTTCTCCATCAAGGCCCGGCTGGGGATTGAACGGACGGATGAACTTCTGGCACTGATGCCGCTGATCAACGTCTTTCCACTCCGCTTTCTGACGGTTCACGCCCGAACGGCGCGGCAGATGTATGAGGGCGCGTGCGATTGGGCGGCATTTGACGAGATTGTAAAGGTGAGTCAGATTCCCGTGGTACGGAATGGAGATGTCCGGCTCGGGGAGGCCGAGGGGGCAACGCCCGTCATGATTGGACGCGATTTCATCCGTTCCCTTGGGAATCGACCGAACATCGTGTCGGATCTTGAGCGATATGCACAGGCCTCGCAGAAGGAACTGAGCGGCGACACTTCGGTGCTCGGACGGCTGAAGGAACTCGTCGCCTACTGGAAGGATTCGCCGCGTTGGCATCGGGCGTGGGAGGTCGCCAAGCTCGCCCGAAGCGTCTCTGAATTTATGCTGGCGGCACGGATAGCGGATAAATAAAAGAGGCCATGCCGCACGAAAGTGCGGCATGGCCCTACGCCTTGTTTTTTGGTTGTGTGTCTGCCTCGGGGTTGCACCCTGGGGCGCGGCAGTCATTAGACGACGAGCTTCGCCGTCTTGACGATGACCTGTTCGGCACCGCCTTCCTTTTCGTGGATGCGGAAAGTGAATGTGAGTTCAGCTCCGGCTTCAAGTTCACCAAGGGAGGACGGCCAGTCGAAGCGAAGGTAGGCTTCGCTCTGCTCGCTGGGCGTTACCTCGACTTCCTGGCTTTCCTCTTCGGTCGTCCACGAGACCGAGACCTTGTCGCCCCACGCCGCGTGGAAGGCAAGGTTCTTGCCGTTGGCGACAATGGCCTTCGTCTTCGTCACTTCGCCAACCAATCCACCCGGGGAGATAAGGCTGTCAATCCGGATGATTGAGCCTTCGTCTATGCGTGTCCAGGAGAAGGCGTTGATGTCGGCCTTGAGATCCTTCGTTGCCGTGAGGGTGACGTGGTACGAGTTCGCGTCCGTCAGCTGGCGCGTCGCGTCAACCGTGCCGCGGATCTGTCCTGAGATGATGAACCAGTCGTTGAAGTTCAGTGCGTACCCGGCGAGGGAGCGATCCCGCGCCGCATCGAGGAGTCCGCCAATGGCCCCTTCGAGATCCTTCTGCTGTCCGCGCACGAATCCGGCCGTCCGGGCGTACGAGATGAGCTGTTTGAAGTTCATCGTCTGGCGGTCGACGACAAACGGACGCAGCAGCGTGCCGCCGGTTTTTGGGTTTCGGACCGCGCAGACGCGGTATTTCATGGTTGTCTTTTCGTTCATTTGTTATTTCCTTTCGTTTATTGTTTTCTTTTGTTGTTCTTAGGTTGCCTTACTTGGTCTGGTTGAACTGGAGACCGACGGGTATCGCGCCCGTCAGTGAGACGCTTGGGGCCTCATCGGCGGGCGAGATGATTGTGCAGCATCCGCTGGTCGTTGCGCTGGCGGCCAGTCCCAGTGCGGCGAGAAACGCGCTCACCGCTGCGCGTGCGACCTCTTTGAGGATCGCAAGGAGTCGTTGCTTCATGGTCTTTCTTCTTTCCATTTGGCGGTTGTGTGAAGGTGCGGTCGCCACGCGGCGGCCTCACACCCCCACGGTTCTGAAGTCGCATAAGGGGCGAAATCCGTTACATCAGGATTTGGCGATCCCGGGGCGCGAGCCACAGGCGGTGCGCTTCGGCCAGGAGTCCACGGAGCTTACGCACCGTGCGCCAGACATGGACGCGGCTCGTGCCAGCAATCCGTGCGGCGAACTGGGGACGGAAGTCCATCAGAAGAGCCTGGACAATGCGCCGTTCGGTCGGGTTCAGTTTCTGGAGGGTTCGGCCGAATTCCATCCGCCAGGCTGGCATTTCGCGGATGGGCGATTCCCCGTCAATTGCGAGGGAAACGCCCGCGTAGAGACGCAACGCGCCACATCCCCGGTCGCTGAGGCGGCGGTTTTCGACAACCTTGCCCTTTTCGTTGTGCTGGAGTTCATCGAGGCGTTCGGCGTTTGCCATGAAGTTGGCACGGATTTTCGCCGTCGCTTGGCGGAAATCGTTGATTTCCGCGTAATGGCTCATCCTTATATAAAGAGGAGTGGAGAGAAGGGGGCGGTTGCTGTGTTGGGGAGTGCTTGTCATGATTCAGTTTCCTTTCGGGGTCGTTTTGTTTGTGGAATTTCGGTGACCGACAGGGCCACCGTTTCTGAAGTCGCGGCGACACGCAAAAACGTTACCTCCGCCGAAGACCAATCCGATGTCAGCCGCAGGGGCGTCTGATGCCCATCAGAGCGTTTTCTGATGCCCATCAGAATTTTTTCCGACGGGCATCAGAATTCCGTCTGATGGGCATCGGAATTCGTGTTCGCGGGCGGACGGTTGTGGCCGTCAGACCGGACTTTTCTCCCCCTTAAGGCGAATCCCGACCCATAACACCCGATTAGATCTATAAGTGAAGATAAATGACTTGATTTCTTTGTTTTTGAATATGACCTAAAGTGGATAAAATCATGATTCGTCAATCTTTGACAGGGTCAGATTTGAGTACCCGCCGAGTGGTTGTGCAAACCGCCGCGCTGGATTTGAACTTTGGAATTCACGCAAAGTTTTCGTGTCCGGCTTTGCCGGTTTTGGTGGTCTTTCGTGTTCGCTCCCGCAGGGAGGACGCAAGTCTTCCGTGTCCTTCCGTGTCCGCCGTCAATGCGCCGAAGAACCGCTCGCGGTTCGGAGGGCAGGTTGCAAAGCAACGGCGTAGCCGCCCGCAAGGGTCCGTGCGGTTTCAGTGTGTTCAGTGGTAAAATCCCCGACTGCGACTTTTTGTGTTTTCCGTGGTTGACCCAATCCGCCGCGTTATTCCATGCGGGACGGGATTGTGGTAAAATATCCGCATCCATGAGCGGGGCAGTCCAGAGTGCGGTGACGGCGGCGGGGCGCGGGTGCGTCGCGGCGCTTGCGCTCGCCCTCGTCTTGCACGGCTCGACGAAGCGTCCCCCCGTACGCCAATCCGCCGCGCCCCTCCCTTCCCCCGACCCCTTCGCCGTGCGCACCGCGCCGTCCGTCGCCCCCGTCCCGGGGATTCCCGACCCGCCCGAGGTCCCGCCGGGGATGTGCGCGGCGACGAACTGGTGGCGGCGCGGCGCGTTCTCCGGCTGGCG
>CAKTUI010000010.1 GCA_934621385.1 uncultured Kiritimatiellota bacterium | reverse complement strand
CAGATAGGGGGCATCGACCTACGCCCAAATCCCCTCAGCAAACAAAAGCAACACCTTCAGAGTACACAGTATTTGACGAACCGAAAAGTCCCCGCCTATCTACTGGGTACACATTCTATTTGACAAACTGGGTGCGCGGCGAATTGGGACAACCACAGAACACGCTCCGTGTATAAGAAAATGCGGTACTCACCACAAGACCGTCTCGTGCGCATCCCAGCCGCCTGTCGTGCGCACCATAGAACGCCGCGATGCGCAGGGCAGCGCGGCGGCGTGCGCAAGACGAAGGACGGGCCGACTACAGACGGAGAACGCGACAGACTGAACGCCTACATGGTAGGGCTTCCACCCCCGCCCTCCTGCGCTCCGCCGCTCCCAAGAAGGGTGCCCTTTCGCCGTTTTGCCACTGAACACACGGAAACTGCCTTCGGCAGACACCGAAGGGCACGGAAACTTTTCGACCTCCTCTCTGCGGCCTTTGCGTCCCCTGCGGCTAAAAGCCACCATCCCCTTTCCGTGCTTTCAGTGTATTCCGTGGTTATTCCCCTCACGGCAGAATTCCGACGCCCATCAGACGGAATTCTAATGCCCGTCGGAAAAATTTCTAATGGGCATTAAAAGGTACTCCAATGCCCGAAGGAAAGTACTCCAATGCCCATTAGACGAGACTTCCATCCCCAACGGGCCGAAATCCGATGGATGTAACGCTTTTCCCCTACGCCGCGAAGGATTGCCAGATAGTAAGGATGGAACCCGGATTGGACACCCTCAGAACCAGACCACGCCACCGTCCCTATTTCACCAGGACAAGGTGGTCGAGAACACGAATCCCCAGCGACTCCCCCAACCCTTTTAGGGTTTCCGTCAAGTGCCGATCTTGCGGACTGAACGCCGTGCTGCCGCTCGGATGATTATGCGCAACGATAATGGCATCCGCCCCCTTGGTGAGGGCCGTCTGGAAGACATCCCGCGGACGAACGGCCGTTGTCGCGGCGGTTGTCCCAAGCGAAACGAGAATCGGAGCCGCCAGTGTCCGATTTTGCGCATCCAACGGAAGGACAAAGAACCCCTCGTTCGCACCGACGAGTGGAAGTGCCGCCCTGAAAATCCGCCGCGCATCATCCGCACAGGCTATCGTCACACCAACGGATCGCGCCAATTCATCCGCTTGCGTGACTGAAGGAACGAGTTCTCGCGGCAATTGCCACATACCGACATTGCCGCGACAGACAATCGGGCAATCAAGGCAGGCCACTTCGGACAAGTCCCACCAGTAGGGATAGCCCTCATCCCACGAAAGTCCTGCGCCACATCCGCCGACATCCTCTTCCGCCGACAATCTCAGGTCATTCCGTCCACGCCCGACACAGGTGCACGTGCCGACAATCCGCCCCGGCCAGTCCTGGACATCCGTCCAAGCCGGGATGCCGTCAAAGTCACCCGAAGGAAGAACCCGAGAAGCCCAGCGGACAAAGTTTCCATATTCCTCGCGGCAGAACGACTTTGAGCACGAAACGGCACAACGGCCACAGCCCCCAGGCGGCATCACGCTGCGGTTTTCAACGCGCTTGATGCCCAACATAATCAAAAGCGCGTACGGCCCCGTGCAAGTAAAGGCATGCGTAATTCTCATCGAACCGCAATTCACACTCACACAAATGGAGAATTATTCAGCCTTCCAATTCTTGTCAAACCATTGACGTTGCCGCTTCCAATAGGACGCAGCCTGCTTTGCATGAGCAACAAACCCTCCAAAATCAACATGGAGAGGATAGATTCGCCCATCCGAATAAAGATCTGAAAACACATACATACCATGCCAGCCGTTATCAGAATACTCAGCAGACCCTCCATTTACCATTGCCTTAAACTTCGGGAGTTTCAGAAAATCGCCATCCAGAACAATAGCTACGCTCCAGAAGAACGAATTCATGGCCGCCAAAGAGGGTTCGCGGTCTCGCGTGACACGATCCCGAATACTTGTTTTACTTTGAATACATCCAAAACAGAATCGGCGGCCATTTTCGTCCATATATGTTGCAAACAAATCAAAGACGCTTCCTTTTACCTGCTCCTTCAACCAACTAATGTCTCGCGGTTCATTTGCCAACTCTCCCGCCTTCAGAATCGTACTAAGATCTCGTTGGAGCAAAATCTCAATCCCAGACTCTTGAAGCCCAGCATTGGCCAAGAGTTTTATCAATTCCTCGAAAGCATGTCCACTTGACTTCTTCCAACTTTGGTCTGCGCTAATCACCTTGGCTATTGTATCCGAATCGTCAATCCCACTCTTATGATGAACATGTATCTCATATATGCTTTTCCAAATGCGAGAAGGCTCAACAGCTTGAAACTTTCGCATAGTTCTTAAGATTGCCGCCTTAATCGCCTCTTTCTGTGCCATGCGTTCAATCTCTCCAGCATGAAGACCTGCCTGAGACCCCTTTTTAGCCTGAGTTTTCCTCTGATCCAAGACGACTTTCGCGTAAACCTCGTCATAGACAACCCGACTAAAATCCTTATATTCCGTATTCATCTCTGAACCTCCTGCAACATCTCTGATATCACGCGCCCCCACGCGTATGCAAGCAATGGCGGAACCGCATCTCCAATTTGCTCATACTTATCTTGCACCTCGCGATCAATATGCGGCACAATGTAAGGCCCACCTACAAAATCATACGAATCAGGGAAAGACTGCAATCGGGCGCACTCTCGGACTGTCAATGCGCGATTCTCAGACGGATGAACAAATTCGTCAAGGCAATGCGACGTAACGGTAGGTGCGGGATAGTTCTCAGGAAGACGAAAATTTCGCTTGATGAATACTTTTTTGGGAAGAACATGCCTTTTCTGCAGTTCTATCCTTTCCTGCCCAGAATACCTTTCAAATAAATCCCTTAAACCTTGACCTTGCCCAAGGAGTGAAAATCTTTCAAGAGTTGCAGGCCGATGCTTCATCGGCATTTGATACGTAACCCGAAAGGAGTCCCTTTGCAAGCCAGTTCTCCGCCAAAAGGTATCATTTCGCATTAATTGTGTGTAGGCATTGGACTTACCATTATAGGAACTTCCCTCCACCCAAGAATTAGGCACTACTGCCGGCAAATCCGCAAACGCATCACCAACTGTAAAAGCATGTATCAGCCCTGTCGTTGGCCTTCTCAAAACGATATTTCCCAAGCGTGTCGCAAGAATAAAATATCTTTTTCGCTTTTGAGGGACTCCAAACTTAGTTGCATCAAGAACGACTTCAATATAGTTTCTATATCCTGCTTCTACAAGTTCCTTCTTGAGCACATCAACTACCAATTCGGGGCTATCTTTGCTTACTGTTTTTGTTGTAATTGCAGGAACATTCTCAAACAGAAGAAACTTGGCATTTGCTAACTGCGCAATCCTTATGCCCTCACGAAAAAGAAACTGTCTTTCATCATAAAAACTGCGAGATGTATTGCCCGCCGTTGAAAATGTTTCACAAGGCATTCCCGAAGTAACAAGATCGATGCCTCCACATGGAATAAAGGGCGAAATGTCCGCAAAGCCTACATGACAAATATCATCATTAATTACACGAACCTCTGGATGATTGGAACAATAAGTCTCAACGCAAGAACGAATCTTCTCAATGGCTAACCGAGTCGAGAACCCTGCCGCATGCAAACCTGTGCAAAAGCCTCCGACCCCACTAAAACAATCAACATGAGTAAACCCAAGAGCAGTCTTAATCGGCTGAATCCGCAATGCCGAATAGAGATCCGCCCGCCCCAAATCTTCAAACCAGTTAAGACGATAATCCTTCGAAGGAATTTCCACTTCGTTTAAGCCAGACAAGAAGTCAAGTTGAACTGCCGCGTCGCAGACGCGGAGGACGGGGGGCGGAACTTGAGTAAGAATCTTTGGAACAAGGTTTGCAGCAATCGGATCCTTTCGCTCAGGAGATTCAAGATAAGCCTTGATTTGCTTGCGCACCTTCGGTGTCGTTGCGAAATCCGATGCCCGAACGATAACGGCATCAGCAAGACCCTTCGCTGGATTGTAAATCTCCGTTCGGCTAATCCGATAGAGCAGATAGGAATCACCGTGTCCACGCCCTTTCGCCGGATAACCGAACTTCGACTTCAGTTCATCTCTCGTGAACCGACCAACAAAATCGGCCGCAAAGAAACGACCGCCTCGCGCCCCCTTAAACAACCAAATTTCGTTAACTCGCTTTGCACTTTCAATATCAACCTTGTCTTTTGGCAAGATTGGATAATTGTAGTAACCTGCCCATGATTCAAGTTGGTCGCCCTTATAAGTGCCAACGAGGACGGTCTTGTGAACCTCCTCCACGGGCGACTTTCGCGGAACAATCCGACGAACACTCTTCTTCAACAATTTCTGAACCATAAACGCTTCATCCATCCACGCGCATTATACCATATTTGGCTGCCAATCGCTCGTGCCGACGAAACTTCTGACACCTAAATCTCATTCGGCGCGTGGACAACACGATCCGCCGCGAGAAGATCGGCGGCAGTTCCGTACCCCCAGGAAACGCCAATGGAAGCGATGCCATTCGCCTTTGCCGCCTCGAAGTCATTCCACGTATCCCCCACCATCACGGAGTCCTCTTTCTTTGCCCCGACTTCGCTGATGACGCGAGCCAGCAGTTCGGGCTTACGCAACTTCCCAATGGACGGATCGTCCTTGTGCATATCGCCCGTATAAAGACCCTCAAAGACCGTCATCCATCCGAACTTCTTCGCCATCGCCGTTGCCCCGGCCCAACGCTTGTTGGTAACGATGAAGAGTCGCCCGCCATCGGCTTGAATCCGCCGGATGCGATCCATCACGCCCGGATATTCCCGCGTATTGGGGAAGCCGTCGTTGTCATAATGTCGACCAAAATGCTCTCGCAAGGCCTGGGCAAGTGCATCCGTGTAGCGCGAGGGGAAAAGCGTCTTCACCATTTCCTCAATCGGTGGCCCGGCGACAAACTTCGAATCAAAGTCATCGCACACGAGACCAAGATCCTTCAGCGATTCCTTCCATGCCAGCCGAATATCCGCGTCCGTATCCGCCAGCGTCCCATCCAAGTCAAAAAACCAGAACTTTTTCATTTCAGAAGTCCTTCCTCCGCCGCACGAATAATCCCCATGGCCTGGTCAACACTTTCCGCCTCTCCCAGGAGTTCGAGGAATTCCGTTGCATGCGTCATCACTGCAAGGCGCGCCAGGATACTCAGGTGCAAATCGTGATCCGTCGAGCAGATGAGAAAGAAATGCCGCGTGGCCTCCCCATTCGGTGCCCCGAAGAAGACAGGCCGAGCACTGCGCCCATAGGCGATGAACGTCTCCTCAAAGAGATAGGGGTCGTGAAAGCGCGGATGCAAAAATGCCGCGCCATTGCCGACGGCCGTCGATGCAATTTCTTCGCGAGCCATCAGTTCCTTGAAAAGTCCGTCAACATCATAGACAAGCCCAGTTCGTGCGGCCAAATCGCTCATGTCGCGCACGACGCCCGCCTTTGCTTTCCCCGGCAAGTCCAAGGCCATACCTTCCGCACGGAAAAGACTCGAAATCATCCAATTCGCATGATGAGCGCGACGATTCTCCTCCAATATGATTCGATGCTGGCGAATCTGCTCCTTCTTGCCGGCCGCCAGGAGATTTCGCTGTGCCCATTCGTCAAGTGCCCGATGCTCAAACCACCAGTCGCCGCCATGTTCCGTTGCCTCAATTTCGCCGCGTTGCGCGACATGGCGAAGTTCATTCGCATCCACATGAATGTGTTCAGCCGCCTGCTTGAGATTCAGCGTTTCACGAGCCATGACCTCATCCCTCCCACTTGCGCTCCGCTGGAGCGAGGTAGATCTTGTCACTACAACCAAAAGTCGTATCCCCCAATGGGACGACCTTGGCCAATTCCGAAAAGAAGGAAAGCGACGGTGTTATATGGCGCGTCGCCCCAAGGTTGATGGCGACGCCCGTCCCATTCGGCCAGACCAAGTCGAGGCAAACGGGAAATCCTCCGGGGTTCTTCTCAATGACTGAGCGAATCTTATTTACCTGCTCAAGCAAGTGAGGGTCGTCCTGCCGCAGGCGGATGCGCAAGGCCTTTGATATTTGCGGCAAGGCATCCTCAAGCGGATAGGCCTCACGCACGGTAAAATTGTAGTCGCCGATTTCGGGATTCTTCTTCTCGAACTTGTCATCCTTGCCATAATTGACGCGCCGCGACACTTCGCCGCACAACATAACAAGTTGGTCGACTTTCGTCTCTAATGCCGAGCATTTCTCCCATGCCTTTGCAAAACAGAACGCATCAATCGTTCCATTGCCATCGTCCAACTGGAGAATCGCCCACTTTTGCCCAACGGTTCCATCTGGCCGAGGCTTCGGAATCTTGATCGTGCAAGCCGACAAGATGCCAACGAGACGAACATCCAAGTGCTTGAGCCCCCGTTCGTCCTTCAGATGCGGATTGGACTTTTTCTTCCAGCGGTCGATGGGTTGAGCCTTGAGCAAGGCATCCATTTCGTCCGCATTAAGGAGTTGTGACGTCCTGATGGTCGAGGCCTCAGAAATGACGCGTCGGCACGGCTGCAGTGGATTGCCAGAAATATAAACGCCCAAGAGTTCGCGCTCACTCTTGAGGTCCTCCGCCGGAGCGAAGGGCGTGACATCCTGAAGTTCCTCGTCCGAGACTTTCTCCTCGCCGCCGGCCATCAAGTCAAAGAAATTACCCTGCGCACTCGCCTTCTCCTTCGTCTTCTGCTGGGCTTTCTTGAGCGCAAACTCAATGTTTAGAAAGAGTTTGGCCCGATTCGGCTCAAGCGTTGAGAAAGCGCCCGTTCGCGTCAGATTTTCGAGGACTCGTTTGTTGCAGGCCGCACTCCCAGCCAAACGAACGCAGAAGTCAAGGAAGCCAACATACGGCCCATTCTTTTTTCGCTCCTCAATGACGAGATCGCCCGCCGCACCAACGCCCTTGATTCCGGAAAGACCATAGCGGATGCCCTTTGCATCCGCCGTTGGGACGAATCGCGCACCCGACTCATTGACATCGGGAAGCCTTAGGTCCAGGCCCATCTCCTGCGCTTCGGCCACGAAGCCTGGCAGTTTATCGAAATTGCCAATTTCGGACGAAATCTGGGCGCACATGAACTCCGCCGGATAATGCGCCTTCAGGTAGCCCGTCTGGTAGGCAACCCAGGCATAGCAGACGGCATGAGACTTGTTGAAGGCATACGACGCAAACGCTCGCCAGTCCTCCCAAATCTTGTCGATCAGTTTCTTTGCCTCGACCTCATCCTTCCACTTGTCAATCCGAAACTCCTTGTTTGCAAGGCAGCCTTCCTCGAATTTGACCTTCAGCTCTTCCATGACGGCCAGCTGCTTCTTGCCCATCGCCTTTCGGAGCTTGTCCGACATTCCACGCGTAAACCCGCCAAGAAGCCGCGACAAAAGCATCACCTGTTCCTGATAGACGCAGATACCGTAAGTATCCTTCAGGTGTTTCTCCATGAGGGGATGATCGTATGTCACCGGTTCCTGCCCCTGCTTGCGGCGAACAAACTGTGGAATGTATTCCATGGGACCTGGCCGATACAGGGCATTCATCGCCACAAGGTCAGTCAACTTCTCCGGCTGCAGGGCAATCAGCCACTTCTTCATTCCGTCCGATTCGAACTGGAAGAGTCCCGTCGTTTCGCCGCGCCCGAAGAGTTCATAGGTTTCACGGTCGTCATCTGGAATCTTGTCCGGATCCAGATAGCCGTCCGCACCACGCAGGCTTTCAGGGACTCGCGGGTTATTCGGACCAAGCAGGTTGACGCACTCCTTCTCGACTGTCAGCGTCTTCAACCCGAGGAAGTCCATCTTCAGCAAGCCAACTGGCTCGACGAAATGGCCATCGTACTGGGTCGTCAGCAACGACTCACCCTCCGTCGGCATGACTGGAAGTGTCTCAATCAGGGGATCTCGCGAAATGATGACGCCACAGGCGTGTACGCCCGGTTGACGCATGCCACCCTCAAGCCGCCCCGCACGCTCCATCAGAAGGTGCACCGTTGGATCTTCAGATTCAAACGCCGCTTTTAAATCAGGCGAACTCTCTATCGCCTTCTTAAACGTAATCTTCGGCGTGTCGGGCACATAGGATGCCAGCTTATTCGTATCGGAAAGCGGATAGTCCATCACGCGCCCGACATCCTTGATGACACTCTTTGCCGCCATCTGCCCGAATGTGACGATATGAGCGACATGATCCTGCCCATACTTTTGCGTCACGTACTCAAGGACGCGTCCCCGCCCCGCATCATCGAAATCCACGTCAATATCCGGCATGGAGATTCGGTCCGGGTTCAAGAACCGTTCGAACAGCAAGTCAAACTTCAAGGGGTCGACGTTGGTAATTCCCAGCGCATAGGCAACCGCCGCGCCTGCGGCCGAACCACGCCCTGGGCCGACCCAAACGCCCATCTTTCGCGCACTGTTGATGTAGTCATGCACAATGAGAAAGTACCCGGGAAATCCCATCTGCTTGATGACATTCAACTCAAAGGCAACGCGCTCCTCCGTCTCCTTGGGCAAGGGATCGCCCCATCGCCTCTTCGCACCCTCTCGCGTCAGATGCTCAAGATAGTCGGCTTCAAACTTGATTCGCCGCACCTTCTCCGTCCCACCAAGCTTGTCGAAGTTCTTGAACTCGGCACGCAGTTTCTCCTCATCAAACTTCTCCGCATAGGCTTCCTCTGTGCCAAATGAGGCGGGGATGGGGAACTTCGGCATGATGGGCGGCGAATTCAATTCGTATTCCTCAACCCCATCTGCAATCTCCTTGGACGCGGCGATGAACTCGGGATTTTCGGGGAAGAGTGAGCGCATCTCCTCCTCTGTCTTGAAATATTCCTGCCCCGTATAGATCATGCGCTTCTCATCCGCCATCTTCACACCCGTCGAGAGTGCCAGCAGCACGTCATGAGAATCGTCGTCAGCCGCATTGAGGAAGTGAACGTCATTTGTCGCGACAATACGAATACCGAGTTTCTTCCCGAGTTCGATCATTCCCGACACGACTTTCTTCTGCCGTGCGTAAAGCTCATGGAAGTCCTCTATCGCCCGACCTGGAATTGGAGACTTTTCGTCCCCACGCTCACCCTTCCCCGGCGGATGCAACATCACCTCAAGCGAATAGTCATCTCCAAACAAGTTCTGGTACCACCGCGCAACGCGTTCCGCCTCATCCATCCGCCCAATGTCAATCGCATGGGCAACTTCGCCCGCAATACAGGCCGAAGAACAGTGCAACCCCTCGTGATATTTCTCCAGAAGTGAATGGTCGATACGAGCATTATGGTAAAACCCGTAGATGTGCGCAAGTGACATCAAGCGAACCAGGTTGTGATACCCCGTCAGATTCTTCGCGTGGAGACAGAGATGGTAACGACGCTCCGACTTGTCGCGTGTCGTATAATCCCCCGTCGAAGTCACATAGGCCTCTACGCCAAGAATCGGCTTCACGCCATTTGCACGACATTCATCATAAAACGCCTTCAGGGCAAAAAGATTCCCGTGGTCTGTCACCGCAAGGGCGGACATCCCCAGTTCCTTCGCCTTCGCAACGAGCGGCTTAATCTGACACTGTCCGTCCAGTAGCGAATAGGTCGTGTGCAAATGCAAGTGTACAAAATCACTCATAGGAGAAGCCTATTATACCAAAATATCCAATGACATACCTTACTCTCTCGTCCACCCCGTCTCATTGAGAAAGCGGTCGTCCAAGCCAACAGAAGCGGTCGTCCCATCCAAGCGAACAAAAAATGCACCAACTGTCGGGTAGTAGTCCGCCAAAAACTGATGCCCCACGTGCTCGCCCAAGACAAACAACGTTGTCGAAAGGCCGTCCGCTAACAGGGCTGTCGAGGCCAAAACCGTCACCGATGCGAGGCCTGATTCAGCCGTCTTCCCCGTGCGTCCGTCTAAAATGTGCCCGCCGCGCTCATAGGTTCCACTCGTCGCAAGCGCCTCGCCTGGACGGAGAAGAACACGAGCACACAAGCCCGACCCAAACGGATTGCGAATGCCAACACGCCATTCGCCTCCACATGCCCGCAGGTTGCCACCGAGGTCAATAAGAACGCTCGGTCGCCCGACGTTTTTCCCTTGGACGCTTTCATACGCACAATCAACGGCAAAACCCTTGGCAATTCCACCAAGGTCAACCAGTGCGGAACGCCGCGTGAAACCTTTTTCTCGCAACATCGCCGCCAACAATGGATTAAACGCGCCCCGTGACTCCTCCATGAGGCGAAAGGCCGCCTCATAGCACGGCACGACATCGGACGAGACATGTTCCCGCCAGTCGTTCGTCGTCGTCAGCCGACTCAGTTCGGATTCGGGATTCCAGGCATTCAACTTTTCGGAAATGCGCTGGTAGACAGTTCGGACATTTTCAATTAGAATCCCCTGCTGCTTCGTGGAAATGCCGCGGAACGAAAGTGCCGCGACCGTCCCCATTTCCGGCCATTCAAGACGATCCACATCCGACGCGGAGGGCGTACACCCCAATAGCCCGCCCACCATGACAAGGAGGAACAGTCCCTTATGGCTCACAAAAGACATACCATGTATGGATTGTTCGCGGCAAATCCCGCATGCAATCAAAGACTTTCTGAACCTTCATCTCGGCTGGTGCATAGAAAAGGCACGCATCCCCCTTGAAGCAAGTCGCCAACTCAGAAAGCCCAACCGTCTTTGGGGTCAACTTCGGGTCAATGCCCTCAACCGTCCAGTCCTCTTCAACAACCGTGTAGACATTCGTCTCACCCAGACGAACTTCCAGCGGTTGGGAAAGTCGCTCGGCCCGATTGCGCCACTTCTCCAAAGGCAAAAAGCCCCGATAGAAGAACTGGCCATCGTCAAAGCCATTGACCTTAAGCCCCCGTGAGTCAAGAACCGAAAGTGCTGATGCCACCCCCTGCGCCTCACGGACCGTCAGACTGGGATCGAAAACGGGCAGGATGTCGGCGCCAGATTCAGCCGTCCGAAGTCCTTCGAGCGTCTCCTTCAACGTCCCCGGCGCAAAAACGACGCGTCGAGTCGCTGGGTGCTTCGTCCCATCCCAAGACAGAGTAAAGGTATATTCCTTCCCTTTTTCCATCTGCCGCACCGGCAGGAATCGCCCGTAAGTAACAGACTGATCAAGCGCATCATCAAAAAGAAGCGGCGACTGTCCGCAGGTGTAAAGCGAGAAGAACGCCGATGGCATGCTGGTCGCGGCCTCCGGCTGTCCATCTGCACCTCTCATCCCACCCGTCCAAACGATGGGAAGATGCGGCAGATTTCGCGTCTCTCGGACAAATGCCCAGATGTCCGGTTCAATCGTGACGCGCACACCAACAGGCCAAAAGGAACAAGCCTTCGGATTAACAGGCTTCCCCATTGGAAAACCCGCCCTCTCACACGCCGACACAAGTTCCTTCAAGTCATCCGTCGTGACAAACAATGCCTCATAGTCACGATCGGTTGTCGGACCAACGAAAAAGAACTCAAGCGGCACATTCTCCTCAACCCCCGTGGCCTTCGCGGTGAAGGTCACGGAGTGACTCGCCACATCCACATTTAAAGAGGCGGCGACTAAAAAGGAAGAAACAAGTGATCCGAGAATCACGCAAACGCCTCCATCGCCCGACGGAAGCCATCTGCCGAACGGGCGATAATCGCTTCGTCCACGCTACAACTGAGCCGCACATAGCCGGCGAATCCGAAACCGCGCCCAGGGACAACGAGAATACGCTCTTTCAGAAGCGCGTCAACAAAGGCTGTATCATCCGCAACCGGGCTCTTTGCAAAGAAGTAAAACGCGCCCTTCGGCATCTCAAACTCAATGCCGGCATCCGAAAGGACTTTTGCCATCAGCCTCCGCCGCCGGTCGTAGATCGTCAAATCGACCGTTTCGTTGACCAAGGCCGCCGCGAGCCGCTGACCAATGACAGGTGCGTTCACATACCCCAGCGTACGGTTCGTCAACGTGACAGCCGCCATAAGCGTCGCCTGATCGGGCATTGCGGGATTCGCCACAAAATAGCCGATACGCTCGCCGGCCAACGAAAGGGTCTTCGAGAAGCTCCCGAGGACACAGGCAAACTTCGACAACGGCAGGGCAGCCGGCACCTTTGCCCCATCATAGGCAAATGCCCGGTAAGGCTCATCAAACAGGAGAAAAAGCGGACGCTCCCGCGTCTCGTTCACCCGATCCACGACCGCCGCAAGCGACTTCAAATCCTCAAGCGAATAAATGCAACCAGTTGGATTATTGGGCGAGTTGATGATGATTGCGCGTGTCTTCGGCGTAATCGCCGCCTCAATTCCAGCAATGTCGGGACGGAAGGTCGGCGGAATCGAAGGAACAGCCTTCAGAACGCCACCAAAATGACCGCAATAGGCACCGTACTCCACGAAATAAGGTGCTGGCGTAATCACCTCATCTCCCGGCTCAACAACCGCACGGAAGAACGAGACGAGTGCCCCTGCGGCACCCACCGTCATCACCACGTCCTTCGCTGCAACAGGCGTTTCCTGCTGACGCGACAGGTACGCCGCCATCGTCTCGCGCACGGAGGGAATGCCCGCGTTCGGGCAGTAACCGAGGCCAAGGGGGCGAACGGCCGTCTCCGCCAAGCGAATCAGTTCATCCCGCGTCTTCGCCGGCGGCGGCACATCTGGATTGCCAAGCGAAAAATCACAGACGGCATCCTCCCCGAACTCACGCTTGAGTTCCAGCCCCTTCTCAAACATCCGACGAATCCAACTGGACGAGGCCATAGAATGCTTGATTTGTGTTGTCACGGTTTGCATTTCAATTCTCCTTTTGTCCTGTTCGCGTTCTCATGCGGAGGTTGTACGCTCTTCAGTACGCAATAATTGCGCCGACGAATCACCTCAACTGAGGGAAAATACCGCTCCTGCACGGGTTTAAGCCCCGCGTCGTTCTTGACGACCGTATAACAGACGCCCCCCGACTTAAGCGACTTGCGGGCCGCCTCAAGAAAGACCTCGGCAATGCGATAGTCGCTGTAATAGGGTGGATTGCCAACGAAGACATCGAAGCGATGCTTAACTCCCTTGAGCCGATCAATGCCATCATCCGTCATAACGACTTCGGCCTCAACACCCTGATGAACCGCATTTTCCTGAGCGGCGGCAACCGAGCGGGAATAGGAGTCGATCATCGTCAACTTCACATTCGGCACAACACTGGCGATGAGAAGACCAACAAGCCCACAGCCGCACCCCATGTCCAGAAGCCGAATCGGTTCATTTCCGCCGCGCTCACGCAACTGTCTTGACACCACTTCCGCCAAGGCGAGGCCTCCCTCGTCCAACCGACGGTGGCAAAAACACCCCGGATAACTTGCGAACGTCAACTTGGGGCCACCCGGCACACTGGCCAGCCACTCCGCCCGAAAACTGCGAACCCGATCAGGCGAATCCTTCACCTTGTTCAGCAAATCATTTCGATCACGCTCGCGCCCGACAAAATCAACCTCCAGCCTGCCGCCCGTCTCCTTGAGAAGCAGGTGGATTTCCTGAAGCAGATCGAGCGCGAGCTCTCCCGACATCACCTTCGGCCCCGTCCGAAAACGAACGAGTTTCCAATCGCCTTTTGGCACATTCGGCTCACAAACGACATGCGCCGAAGGGTAAACCTTCTCAATCGCGTGCTTGTGATAGACATCAAGGACATGACAGACCACATCCCCTGCCAAAAGTTGCGGGGTCAGGTCCGCCGCCTTGTAACCGACGAGCAGTGTCTTCACAGCATACCCGCCGTCTTACGCAAGCGCGCAACCGTCTTCTCGCGCCCAAGCAATTCCAGCATCTCGAAGAGCCCCGGCCCATCCATGCGCCCCGAAACGGCCACGCGAATCGGATGAACCCACGGTCCCATTCCATTGCCCTGCGAAAGCTCCTTGACCATTGCCTCTCCCGAGGCAGCCGTCCATTCGGGCAACTTTTCAAAGCGATCGGCCAAGTCAAGAAGAGTCTCCTTCACGCCTTCCTTGTGGAGGCGCTTCTCAACCGACTTCTCGTCGTACGGATAGTCATCTGTAAAGAAGTAGGCGCAGTTGCCCGGCATATCGTTCAGGAACTTCGTACGGATCTGCAACTGGTCAATGAGCATCGGCATGTTGAATCCGTCAGGAATCGTCAACCCAGCCGCCGCGACCCGCGAACGAAGTTCCAACTCAAATGTCGTGCGCGGCAACCGCTTCACATACTCACCGTTCATCCACTGAAGTTTCTTGAGGTCGAACTTCGCCGCCGTCACGTGAACCTTTTCGAGGTCGAAGAGTTCAATCATTTCCTCACGTGTCAGAACCTCACGGTCATCACCGGGATTCCACCCCAACAGCAGAAGATAATTGAAGAGTGCCTCGGGCAGATAACCCTGCTCGCGAAATTCACCAACAAACGCCGCGCCGTCGCGCTTCGAGTAGGGCTTGCCCTGCTGGTTCACAATCATCGAGAGATGCCCATACTTGGGAATTGGCGCACCAAGCGCCTTGAAAATCTCAATGTGCTTGAAGGTGTTCTCGACATGGTCATCTCCACGGATGATGTGCGTCACCCCCTGGTCGATATCGTCAACGACATTCGCAATGTGGAAGATGGGCGAACCGTCCGAACGGACAATGGCAAAGTCCTGAACATCCTCGGCCTTCTTCGCCATGTGACCCTTGACGATGTCGTCGAACTCAATCGTCCCCTCCTTCGGCATACGGAACATCGTCACGACACCGGTCTTGCCATCCCGCGACGTCTTCTCGACCTTGTAGGCGCGGCCCATCTCCAGGAGCTTTTCCACGCACTCCAAATGCCGCTTCACATTTTTCGTCTGATAGAAGACCGGTTCATCGTAATCCAATCCGAGCCACTTCATGCAATCCATGAGAACCGCAATCGCCTCCGGGGTCGAGCGCTCCAAGTCCGTATCCTCTACTCGCAGGAGGAACTTGCCGCCCGTATGCCGCGCAAACAGCCAGTTGTAGATTGCCGCCCGGATGTTCCCGATGTGAACCTTGCCCGTCGGCGACGGCGCGAACCTAACTCTTACGTCTGACATTTGCCTTGCGCCTCACTTCGTGCGGCCCGTGTATTCCTTCGTCGCCGCGTCGTCCAGTTTCGCCTTGAAGAACGCGTCCACGGCCTTGTTGTAGTCGCCCGACCACGCCCAGCCGCTTCCGCCGCCAATCTGGATCGCCCACAACTTGAGTTGTTTGCGGTGCCAGTTGACCATGCAGCTCGTGCCCCACGCGCCACCGTGGCCGAACCATTCGTTCTCCCCGTCAACCTTCGGCGCACTCAGTCCGAGAGAGTAGCCGCCCATCGACTGGGGGCGCGTCGTCACCGCGAGAATTGACTTGACCGTCTCCGCCTTGAGGATGCGCACACCGTTGTCGCCCACGCCGAGGTTCATCAGCATCTTGTAGAACTTGAGCTGGTCGTTCACCGTCGTCCAAAGCCCCGCGCCCGCCGATGCGAAGACATGGGAGTCGTTGTAGGGCCGCTGCTGCCAGCCGTTCTGGACCCACCGTTCGGCGGACTTGTCCTTGAACGCCGCATACATCTCGATCTGCCGCGAAAGCTGCTCGTCGGTCGGCCAGAACCACGTGGACTTCATGCCGAGCGGGTCGAGAACGGTTTCCTTGAGGTAGACCTCCCACTTCTTGCCCGTCACCGCCTCGACGACCGCCGCGCCGATGTCGATGCCCGTGTTGGAGTACTGTTCGCGCGTTCCCGGCTCGAACAGGAGCGGTTGGGCCGCCGCCGTCGCCGCGACGGATCGGATGGGCATGCCGCCCGACCAGCCGCCGCCCGGGACGGAATTCTGCTTTGCGGGGATTTCGAACGGGAAGCCGCCCGTGTGGTTCATCACCATCCGCACGGTCAGCACGTTCTTCGCCTTCGCGAGCGTGATGACGTCGTTCGTCTCGGCGACCTTGACCCACAGCGTCTTGAACTCGGGAAGGTATTTCGACACGGGGTCGTCGAGAGAGATCTTGCCATCCTCGACGAGTTTCGCAACCGTCACGCCGCAGAAGCCCTTCGTTTGCGAACACTGCATGTACGGGTCGTCCAGTGCAATCGGACGCTTCGCCGCGACGTCCGCGTAGCCGACGCACGCCGTTTCCTGCACGCCGTCGTTGTAGAGCACGGCAATCGCCCCCGGCAGGCGACCGTCCGCCACGTACGGCTTCAGCGCATCCCGCACGAACGTCGTGCCCGACTCGCGCGGCAGTTCCGCACGGACAAGACCGGCCAAGGCAACGGCCGCAATGCCGACAATCAGCAACTTTTTCATTATGTTCTCCTCGTCTCTGTTTTTCTGTTTCTGTTTTTCCGTTTACTTACGACTGTTTTCGAAAACCGAAGCAAATCACCTGTTGTAGCCCTTCGCCGACAGGAACTCCCAGATGCGGTCGAGCCACGTGTAGCTCCCCGTGCCGGGGACGGCCGAACCCTGGAAGCAGTGGTTGCGCCGGGCGAGCGTGTGGAGTTCGCCCTGAATGCCCATTCGGCGCAACTGCTCCCAGCACTTCACCGAGTTCATCGCCGCCCAACCGTCCGCGTCGCCGTGGATGAACAGCACCGGCGGCGTCGCGGGGTCGAACGAGAACTCCGGCACGAGACGGGCGCTGTCGTCGTTCCCGCCCGTCGTGTTCCAGCAGTCCTCGCCGTCCGTCAGCGCGTAGGCGGGATAGATTGCGACGGCCCACTGCACGTTGCACGGCAACTTGTCGATCTCATCGATTTCCCAGTAGGCGCGGTGGCGCGAACTCGTCGCGCCCATCAGCGTGAGGTGTCCGCCGGCGGAAGACCCCATGATGCCGATGCGGTTTGGATCGAGCCCACGCTCGGCGGCCTCGTTTCGGACGATTCGGATCGCACGCTGCAGGTCCTGCCACGCCGTCGTGTGCTTCGCGAGCCCTTCCGGGCGCGGCGTACGATACTTCATCGTGACGACCGCCATGCCCTTCTCGTTCAGGTAACGTCGCACGGGCGTGACCTCGAAGCCCTCCGGGTCGTTGCCGCCGTAGCCGCCGCCCGAATAGACGATCTGAATCGCCTTCGTCTTCAGTTCCTTCGGCAGATGCCACTCGATGTAGGGCTTGCACTGCTTCGGCTGAAGGTCGGGGGTGCGGTCCTCGGGCCAGACGTCCTCCTTCGCGTATCCGCCGCGCGCATCGTCGTTCGGAAAGCGGCCCATCAGCCTCACTTCGGACGCGACAGGTCCGTTGAAGCCCATCTGCGTGAGGAACTCGACCGCGCGCTCAAGCCCGTACGCCCCGTGTCCCTTGTCGGGGTAGAGATGGAGTTCCGCCGGAATGCCCTTCTTGCGAAGCTGGCGGTAGACGAGCGTCGAAGCGAACGGCGAAAAGGGATCCGCGCCGCCGTGCGACATCCACATCGGACACGTCTTCGCGTCGAACTTGAACTCGGGCGCGATCTTCGCGTCGATCGCGTCGCCGTCCCGCGTGTTCGGGATGCCGCAGCCGTCCGTCACGCCGTAGGCGATCGCGCAGGTCATCGCAAAGTTCAGGTGGCACGGGACCTTGTCGAGGTCGTCAACCACCGCGTAGGCCGGGGTCTGAGAGCTCGTCGCGAGAAGCACGTTGAGGTGGGAGCCGGCGGACATCGAAATCGCCCCGATCCGCTCCGCGTCAAATCCGCGCTTCGTCGCCTCGGACCGCACCAGGCGGACCGCCCGCTGGCCGTCCTCCCACGCGCTCGTGTAGATCGGAAGGCCCTTCGGGCGCGGTGTGCGGTAGACGAGGTTCACGCACTGGAAGCCAAGCCCGGTGAACCGATCCCGCCACATCCGTATGTAGCCGACGTCGCAGCAGTTCTGGTAGCCGCCGCCGGAAATGAGGATGACGCACCCCTTCGCCGGGCCGTTCGTCGGCGCGTCAAACCACTCGACATACGGCATACGATGCTCCTCGGGCTTGAAGTCAGGCTGCCGCGCCTCATCAAGCATCGCGGCAATTTGGTGCGGCTGGGCATCCGGCATCTTTCCCTCCGGCCAAAGCGGAACACGCTCGCCCGCAAACACGGTCGCAACGGCAAAAACCGCAATCAATCCCATGACTCTTCTGCTCATCATCGCGGAACTCTCCTATTTTATTTTCCCGAAAGTGCCATTCGGACAATCGTTTCAACATCTTTTACGTCTGGCTTCACCGCAATCACCTGACTGACCATCTTGTTGGCCGTCTCCTCGTTGAAGCCGAGTGCCGACAGCGCTAGAATTGCATCGTGCAGCATCGGCGAGGCCGTTCCCTTCGCATCTCGTGCCGTTGCGGCCAACCCCTCAAGCGCGTTCACCTTGTCCTTGAGTTCAATGCAAATCTTCTCGGCCGTCTTCTTGCCGACTCCCTTGATTGCCGAAAGTCGCTTCGCATTGCCACTCGCAATCGCCAGTGCAAGTTCTCCAATGGACGAACCCGACAGAATGGAAAGTGCAATCTTCGGCCCAACCCCGCTCACGGCCGTCAGTTTCGCAAACATCTCGCGTTCAGCGGGTGTCGCGAAGCCGAAAAGGATTTCATCATCCTCTCGAACGACATGCTGGACAAGCAATTTGACCTCGGCCCCCGTGTGCGGCAAACGGTCAAAGGTCGTCAAGGGTATGAGAATCTCGTACCCAACACCGGCAGCTTCAACAACGGCCCGCATCGGATCCTTTTCCACCAACACACCTCTGACATACGAAATCATTGCTGTGAATTATACCACACTTGGCAGATTCTGTGGGAAAATTGTAAAGCCCAATGGGGCTGCAAAACGCCTGTTCTGCGCCACTGCACGGCAATTTGAACGCAAGAACGGCGCGGCAGTTTGCGGAGTCCACGGACATTCCTGGAGACATGGACCTGTCACAAACGACAACAACCGAGTCCATCGATGAGAAACACAGGGCCTGCGCGGCGGATAGCCCCGATCCGGCGGGCGCATGCGCCCGTCCGCCCATAACCGAACGAATCATGCGCCGAACGTAGGATTCTGACGCGCAAACGGCTTCGCGGCGGATGTTCATGGGCAAGGCCCCGACGCGGCAAGGGCAGCCGCCGCGCCTCCCGTGCCCATCGGCGGCAGACTTACTCCTGAGTAAATCAAAACTTACTCAGGAGTAAGTCTAAAGTTACTCAGGAGTAAGTTTTCTTCCGATGGGCACGACAGTTTCGCGTCGTCCGCATCCCCCGAGCGGACGGTGGGCAGAGGTCTCCCCCGCCTTGGGCACTTCGCCCCTCCGTTCACGGCACTTTTTCGGCATGAGGTCCGCAAAGAAGACTCCGCTCGTTTCGATGGGACCGCCGAATGAAGCCCAAATATGATATAATACGCGCTCCCATGAACAAGATTATCAAGAAACGGCAACTCTCCGCGAATGTCTACCGCATCGAGGTTGAGGCACCGCTGATTGCGCGGGAACGCAAAGCCGGGCAGTTCATCATCCTGATGGTGGACGGCGACTATGGCGAACGCATTCCCCTGACCATCGCCGATGCCGACCCCGCCGCAGGTACGATTACGCTCATTTACCAAACGGTTGGCGCGACGACGATGAAGCTCGCCCAGCTCAATGAGGGCGATTCCATCGCCGCCCTGCTCGGCCCGCTCGGCCGTCCGACCTCCATTCGCGGCACAAACGGCGAAAAGCCCGGCCGCGTGGTCTGCGTCGGTGGCGGCATCGGCGTTGCACCGATGCACCCGATTGCCCAGGCCCTCAAGGCCGCCGGAAACGACGTGACCATCATCATGGGTGCCCGCAACAAGGACCTCTTCGTGATGGAGGACGAAATGCGCGCCATCGCCGGCGACAAGCTCATCCTCATGACGGATGACGGCTCGTCGGGACGCAATGGACTTGTGACGGAACCGCTCAAGGAACTCTGTGAGCGCGGCGAAGTCGACGAAGTCATCGCAATCGGCCCGCCGATCATGATGAAGTTCTGTGCGCTCACGACAAAGCCGTTCAATGTCCATACGACCGTCTCGCTCAATACGATTATGATTGACGGCACGGGTATGTGCGGCGGCTGCCGCATCACCGTTGGCGGCGAGACGAAGTTCGTCTGCGTGGATGGACCCGAGTTCGACGCGCACAAGGTCGACTGGGACCAGATGACAAAGCGCATGGCCGCCTTCAAGCCGCAGGAAGCCGCAGCGCGTGAACACGTTTGCAAAGCCGGGATTTTCACAAAATGACACCTAAAGAGAGAATGGCGATTGCGCCGCAGGCGATGCCGGAGCAGGATCCGGCCGTGCGGGCGCACAACATGAACGAAGTCGCGCTCGGCTACACCGCCGAGCAGGCGAAGACCGAGGCCAGCCGCTGCCTGACCTGCGCGGCAAAGCCCTGTATGCAGGGTTGCCCCGTGGCAATCAACATCCCGGGCTTCCTCGCAAAGGCGGCCGAGGGAGACTTCGCCGGTGCCCTGAAGATTATCAAGGAAACCTCGCTTCTTCCGGCCGTCTGCGGACGCGTCTGCCCGCAGGAAAAGCAGTGCCAGAAGTTCTGCACGGTCGGCAAGATTCTCAAGAACGTCGACAAGGCCGTTGCCATCGGACGCGTCGAGCGCTTCTGCGCCGACCTCGCCCGTACGAACAAGACCGAAGAGGCCGTCGCCTGCGCCCCGAAGACGGGCAAGCGCGTCGCCGTCATCGGTTCGGGGCCCGCCTCCATCACCTGCGCGGCGGACTGCGCCAAGGCCGGCCACAGCGTCACGATGTTCGAGGCGTTCCACAAGTGCGGCGGCGTGCTCGTCTACGGCATCCCCGAATTCCGTCTCCCAAAGTCCATCGTCCAGCACGAGATTGAGGGTCTTGAGAAGATTGGCGTGACCATCGACACGAACTTCGTCGTCGGCCGGACGCGCAAGCTGACCGACCTCATGGAAAAGGACGGCTTTGACGCGGTGTTCGTCGGCACGGGCGCGGGGCTCCCGAAGTTCATGGGCATTGAAGGCGAGAACCTGACCGGTGTCTTCAGCGCCAACGAGTACCTGACGCGTGCCAACCTGATGAAGGCCTACGATGAGGATCATGCCGACACCCCCTTCTGGCACGGCAAGCGCGTGGCCGTCCTCGGCGGCGGCAATGTCGCCATGGATGCAAGCCGCATGGCCCTTCGCCTTGGCGCGGACAAGGTCTACCTCGTCTATCGCCGCAGCGAGGCCGAGATGCCGGCCCGTATTGAGGAGGTTCATCACGCCAAGCAGGAGGGTGTCGAATTCCGCGTCCTTCAGAACGCCAAGCGCGTCCTCGGGGATGAGAATGGACATGTCTCCGGCCTTGAGTGCCTCAAGTACGAACTGGGCGAACCCGATGCCTCGGGACGCCGCTCCCCCGTTGCCATCCCCGGCAGCGAATTCGTCCTTGATGTCGACACGGTCGTCGTGGCCGTCGGCAACGCCTCCAATCCGCTGATTCCGACCACCACCGAAGGGCTGGAAGTCAACAAGCGAGGCAACATTGTCGTCAATCCCGAGACGAATGCCACATCAATCCCCGGCGTCTTTGCCGGTGGCGATATCGTCCTCGGCGCGGCAACCGTCATTCTCGCCATGGGCGAGGGTCGTCGTGCCGCCGCAGGAATCAACGCCTACCTCGCGGCAAAGTAAGCGAGCGGTTTCTGGCAGAAACACAAACGCGGCAACGCCCAAAAGGCGTTGCCGCGTTTCTTGTTTGCGCATTGTTCGTGTCAGATGCCCAACAGGATACGAACAATCGCCGCGAATGGGGACTCACCCTCCGTGCGAAGGGCATTGACAGTCAGCGCCAACTGCGCCTTGGCAGTTGCCCGCGCCGAAGAATCTCTCAGCCAGCGGTTCAGGCACTCCGCCACGTGCGGAGCCGTAAAGTTCTCCTGCAGGAGTTCCGGCATCGGAGACTGCGAGGTGAGGGCATCCGTTTCCTTCTCAACACACCGATCCCAGATGACGTTCGCAAGCCCAATGTACTTCGTGCCACGAATGACGCGCCGGGCGAAGGCGGCCAGTGCCGCGCTCACGCGATAGACGAGCACAGTCGGGCAACCGGCGATGGCGGCCTCCAGCGTCGCCGTTCCACTGGCCACTGCCGCACAGTCCGCCTGGCACAAAAGCTGCCGCGCGCCACCCAGTTGAGTTTCGACTTCCGACTCACAGGACACCTTCCGAACCAGAGTGTCAATCAGGTGGCGGACGGACTCGTTGGCGGCCGGGATGACAAACCGTGCATTTTCAATCAGCGGGACGGCGGCAAGCAGAATGGGCAGGATGCGTTCGATTTCGCCGCGCCGGCTCCCGGGCAGAAGCGCCACGAGCTGACGGCCGCCCTGACCAACCGACGGCCCTTTTGCCGCTTTCGCCGACTGATCTGCCGCGAAATCTGCCAAGAGCGGATGCCCGACGAATGTCGCAAAACCCGACTTGAACAGTTTCGGCTCAAACGGGAAGAAGCAGCACAGGTGGTCAAGCGCCGCCTCAATCTTCGGGATGCGCCCCTGCTTCCACGCCCAGACTTGAGGACAGACGACATGAATGGCCCGAATACCCCGTGCCTTGGCATACGCAGCGAGTTTGAGATTCAGCCCCGGGTAATCGATAGTGCAGACGACATCCGGCTTCCATTCGTCAATCGCCCGCTCCATCGTCCGCTTGACACCGAGAAAGAACGGCAGTCGACGCAGGACGGCCCCGAAGCCCATCACGGCCAGATCGGTCGTTTCAAAGCCGTAGTCCTGATAGCCCCGCACCTCATGACCTGCAAGCAGTGCGCGTATGCCACGAGCATAAATCAGACCCGATTCCTCACCCGCCAGCAACAGTATTCTCATACGGTTGGACCTCCCGGTTGAAAGATTAGGGACGCAGTGGCGCGGGCGGCAGGCCCGAATCGACACCGACGATGGCGATGTTGTGGCGATTTGCAAAGTCAATGACCGCCTCACGGTCAAGGACAATCAGTCGGCCAGCCTGGAAGCCAAGCGCCGTCACACCCGCCCGACGCATGACCTTCAGGGTCTTGAGACCTATGACGGGGATGTCAAAGCGCATATCGTGCCCTTCACGGGCCGCCTTGAAAAGAACGGAACCCTTTCCGCCCAGCCGTCCGCCGCGACGAATGGCCCGATTTGTCCCCTCAAAGGCCTCGACGGCGAGAACCATCCCCTTCTTCACCATGACGGTCTGCCCGACATCGTGCACGCCGACATCGTGTGCAACTTCCGCCGCGTGGGCGACGTCGCTCGCCTCCTCCGCCGTAAAGCCTCGCGCCGTTAGCGTTCCGACCATCGGCAGGTGGTCGTCCATGTAAAGGCTCGCCGGGAGAATGGTGATTCCGCTTTCGGCGAACTTCTCGACCAGTTTTGAGAAAACGGTATGCGCCGTCTTGACGGGCAACTCATCCAGCCAGGACTGCACCTCGCGGTCGAAGCGTCCGCTGAAGAGCGAGAGCGGATTCACCTGCCCCGCGAGAATGGCCCCGTCATACCCCATTGTTCCAACGCGGCGAATATTTTCCGCAATTGTGCCAATGGTAATCGGGATGACGTGGTCGGCGGCCTTGCGCGTCGCCCGACTGGTGGACCCGGCAATAGCGACAACATCGACCTGCTGCACATCGGCCTTCTTCGCACCCTCGACAATCAGGCGCGGATAGGATCCGCTTCCGGCGATGACGACCAGTTTCTTAATCATAGCGTTCCCTTCAAGACGGCGACAAACGCGGACTGCGGCACATTGACGTGGCCAAATTCCTTCATACGTGCCTTGCCGCGCTTCTGTTTCTCCAGAACCTTCATCTTGCGCGTCACATCGCCGCCGTAGAGTTTTGCCAAGACGTCCTTTCGGAAGGGCCGAATGTCTTCGCGGGCGATGATTTCCTTACCGATTGCCGCCTGCACAGGAATCTTGAACTGGTGGGGCGGAATCGTCTCGGCGAGTGCCTTGCACATCTGAAGACCACGCGCACGGGCCTTGTCGCGGTGCACCATCGTCGCAAAGGCATCCACCGTCTCGGAGTTGAGCAGGATGTCCATCCGCACGATGTCCGCTTCGCGGTAGCCCGCCGGTTCGTAGTCCATCGAGGCGTAGCCATGCGAGACACTCTTCAGGGTGTCGTGGAAGTCAATCAGAATCTCGTTCAGCGGCAATGTGCAGTGCAGCATGACGCGCTTTGAGTCCATTGACTCGGTTCCCTCAACCGCCCCGCGGCGATCCATCACAATACGCATCACGTCGCCAATCGAATCCGTCGGCGTAATGATGCGCGCCTTGAGAATCGGTTCCGAAATGGACTCATAGGCGGAGGGGTCTGGCATCTGGAGCGGATTGTCAAGATCCTTGACCTCGCCATTCTTCATCTTGATCTTGTAGACGACGCCGGGAGCCGTCGAGATGATGTCCAACCCGAACTCGCGGCGCAGGCGCTCCTGAACAATTTCCATGTGCAGGAGCCCAAGGAATCCGCAACGGAAGCCGAAGCCGAGCGCCAACGAACTCTCGTGGTGGAAAGTGAACGCCGAATCGTTCAGGTGCAACTTCTCAAGCCCCTGCGCAACCTTCGGGAACTCATCCGTCGACATGGGATAAATGCCGCAGAAGACCGTCGGATGAATGTCATGGAAACCCGGCAACGGCTCCGTTGCGCCGAGTTTCGTCGTCGTCACCGTGTCGCCAATCTTGATTTCGCTCGGGTCCTTGACAGTTCCGACGAGATAGCCGACCTGACCAGCCTCCAAGTGGTCGACAGGCTTCTTTCCCGGCGAGAAGATGCCCACCTCGTGAATAGTCGTCGACACGCCGCTGGCCATGAACGTCACGCCCTGCCCAGCCTTGATCGACCCGTCCATTACACGGACATAGGTAATGACTCCACGGAACTCATCAAAGACGGAATCGAAGACAAGCGCACGGAGCGGCGCATCGATGCCCCGCGTCTCGGGCGGCGGAATGCGCTTGACAATCGCCTCCAGCACATCCGGACACCCCATCCCCGTCTTCGCCGAGACCAGCAGCGGATCATCCATCGGAATCGCGAGAATGTCCTCAATCTCGCGACTGACTTCCTTCACATCCGCCCCGGGGAGGTCAACTTTGTTCAGAACGGGCACGATTTCGAGTTTCGCATCCTGCGCAAAGTAGGTATTGGCAACCGTCTGGGCCTCGACGCCCTGCGCGGCATCCACGACCAGGAGTGCCCCCTCGCAGGCCCCCATCGAACGCGAGACCTCGTAGGCGAAGTCCACATGACCGGGCGTATCCAGCAGATTGAACAGGTACTTCTTTCCGTCCCGGGCGTGGTATTCCATCGACACAGGGTGCGACTTGATTGTAATGCCGCGCTCTCGCTCAAGGTCCATGGCATCCAGCGTCTGTTCCTTGAGTTCACGGGCCGAGATAGCGTGCGTCAGTTCAAGGATGCGGTCCGAAAGCGTCGTCTTGCCATGGTCGACATGGGCAATGATGCAGAAGTTGCGGATATTTTCAAGTCGCATGGCGTCCTGTCCCGATTAGAATTTCAATGACTTGCCGTCCTTTGCCAGTCGAACGCGAATGCGCGACTTCGCTTTGCCCTCAAGCAGGAGGTCGGCCAGCGGATCCTCAATGTACGTCTGAACCACGCGGCGGAGCGGACGCGCCCCAAGCGCCGAATCCGTCCCCTTCTCCACGAGGAAGTCGAGTGCCGCCGCATCAAGCGAAAGCGTGATATTCGCCCGCTTGAGACGGGGACGCAACTTGTCAATCTCCAACTGGAGAATGCGTTCCATCGCCGCCTTGTCAAGCTTGTGGAAGACGACCATCTCGTCGAAACGGTTCAGAAGTTCGGGACGGAAAGTCCGCCGCGCTTCCGCCAACAGCTTCTCCTTCAGCACATCATGGCTTGTTTCCGCCGTATCCGACGCGAAACCCATCGCATGGCCCTCCCGTGCAAAGTCAAACCCAAGGTTCGCCGTGCAGATGACAATCGTGTTCCTGAAGTCGATGACCCGCCCCTGTCCGTCCGTCAGACGACCATCGTCGAGAATCTGCAGGAGAATGTTCATCACATCCGAATTCGCCTTCTCGAACTCATCGAAGAGAATGACCGAATAAGGACGGCGGCGGACCTTTTCGGTCAACTGGCCACCCTCATCGTACCCCACATAGCCAGGCGGAGCACCAACCAGTCGACTTGAGGAATACTTCTCCTGGAACTCCGACATATCGAACGTAATCAGGGCCTTTTCGTCCCCATAGACACGCTCGGCCAGCATCTTGGCGAGGTGCGTCTTGCCGACACCCGTCGGTCCGAGGAAGAGGAAACTCCCGATGGGCCGCTTCGGATCCGCGAGAAAGGCGCGGCTACGCCGCAGGGCGCGTGAGATTGCGCTGATGGCCTCGTTCTGTCCAATGACGACCTCGCCGAGGGCCTTCTCCATTCCGAGGAGTTTCTCGGAGGTGGTCGTGTTCATCCGCTCGACGGGAACGCCGCTCATCAGGCTGACCGTTTCGGAGACATCCTGTTCAGAAACGGGAATGACCTCCTCGGCGTGGGTCTCCTTCCACTTCTTCAACGCGGCGGCAAAGGCACTCGTCTCGACCTTGATCTGCTCGCGGCAGTTGGCCGCCGCATCAAAATCGCCGCGCTGGACAGCCTCGTCCTTCTGCTCACGCAATGCGTCAAGATGATCCTGTCGATCCGTCAGATCGCGTGGGCGCACGCTCGCGGCCATCCGCAGTCGCGCCCCCGTCTCATCCATCGCATCAATCGCCTTGTCGGGCAACTGCCGCGACGGCAGGTAGCGAGCCGTCAGTTCAACGGCCGCCCGCAACGCCTCGGGCGAGAACTTCACCGAATGGTGCTCCTCGTACTTCGGGGCAATGCCCGCCAAAATATCGACCGCGTCGGAAATCGAAGGCTCCTCGACCTGTACCGTCTGGAAGCGACGCTCCAGCGCGGCATCCTTCTCGATGGACTTGTGGTATTCCTTCAGGGTCGTCGCACCGATGACCTGCAGCTCACCACGCGCCAGGGCCGGCTTGAGGATGTTCGCGGCATCCATCGCGCCCTCGGCACCACCCGCTCCGACCATCGTATGGATTTCATCCAAGAAGAGGATGATGTTGCCCGCCCGCCGAGTCTCGTCAATGACCTTCTTCAGCCGCTCCTCGAACTGCCCGCGATACTGCGTACCGGCGACCATCCGCGCCATGTCCAACGCCACGACGCGCTTGTTCTGCATCCGTTCGGGGACGGCACCGCGATGAATCGCCTGAGCAAGCCCCTCGGCGACGGCGGTCTTGCCGACACCAGCCTCGCCAAGCAAAACGGCGTTGTTCTTCGTCCTGCGGCACAGGACCTGAATGACGCGGCGGAGTTCCTTCTCGCGTCCGATGACGGGATCGAGCAACCCCTGTCGGGCCAAGTCCGTCAGGTCGCGCCCAAAGGCGTTGATGGTCGGCGTCTTCTGCTGCTTGCCATTCGCCCCGGTCGACGTCTGCGACGAACCAGAATCCGCGGCATCCGCCCCATCCTCGGCGTTCGGGTCGCTTTCCTCGGGCGGTTCGCCTTCCTCCGAAGCCCCACCCTGCGTCCCGGCCGCCAGGAACTTCTCCACCGTCACGCCGGCGTTAAACAGCAACTGCGCGGCGGCGTTCTCGCCCTCGCGCAACATGGCCGTGACCAGGTGAACCGTGTCAATGATGTTGTTCGAACCAGCCTCAATCTGCGCAATGTTGAGCACCTTGCGTGTCCGCGCCGTCAGGGGCAGCGGTCCCTTCTGGAGCATCGCATCTGAACTGCCGGCAATCATCGTGCGCATCGACTCCGCCAAGTCGTCCAACGCCAAATCAAGCCGTACCAGCCGCTGGCAAGCCTGGGCGTTCGGTATCGCCAACAGGGCGAGAAAGATGTGCTCGGACCCGATGTGGTCGTGCCCCAACTGCCGCGCACAACTCTCGGCCGCATTCAGTGCGTCACTCGCATTCTTCGTCAATTTCAGGTTCACAGAAACTTACCCTCCGCTCGCTCACTGAGGACGACATCCTCAAAGCGTCGATTCATCTCATCCGCCCGACTGCCGTCCACACGGTCACGCTCTTCGGGCGTCAACTTGTCCTCTCGCGACGTCAGGTCAATGGACGACATCCACTTCTCCACATCGGCACGCGACACGCCATCGAGGAGGTCCTCCAGCGTCGCCAGACGGATGGGCGACAGCAAATCGAAGAATTCGCCGGGCGAGAGAAGCCGACAGTTCTTCATGACAGCCAAGGCGCGGCAGAGCGAATCGCCGAAAATGCGCGGCATTTCCTCAAACAGCCGAACACGCGCATTGCGTTCCTGCTCAACGAGTTCCTGCAACGCCCGCTCAGCCCGCGCCGGGTTGTCCGCATACCGCAGGGTGTAGACGTGCCCCACGGCATGAAGACCGTCGGCATCCACACCGACGAGCTGCATTTCAAGCGCGTTCATCGCCCGATGGATGGCATCAAGCTCACCGATGAGGTTGAGTCCTTCAAGGTGCAGATACTTCCCAATGCGAAATTCCGGGCGAACGCTCTTGCATGGCATCTCATTGCGCGGCGGAATGCTGCGGACGGACTTCTCAATCTGGTCGAAGCCATTCACCACGCCATTCATGGCCTTCATCAAAGCCTCAAGAACCTGTGGCGGTGGCGGCGTATTCGGCGTGATGCCCGAAATGGAAAGCGAGAGTTCCGTCGGCGGCACGTTCTTCACGCGGCGCGTACTCTGGCTTTTCTTCTGCCGCTGGACGCGCTCCTTTTCCGCACACGCACGGCAGACATAGAGTTCCTCGGCCGCGCCGTCCTTCTTGCGATGGAGAACGGTCTGGGCCTCGTTCTTATGGCAGATCTCACACTTCATTGCGCGTTCCTCACACCGGCCAGCGTCTCGGCCAGCATCGAATCCTTCTCGCGGATTTCCTCGTCCGTCAGACCCTCAATCTCGTGCGGAAAGACAATCCAGTCATTGCCGACATCCTTGACGAAATAGTCGGGCTTCAGATTCGTCTGGTTCTTGCCGGGCTTCCAGTAGACGCACGCCATGCGCATCTCGGCCCCCGTCTCGCTGATTCGCGCATGAACGGCCTCGGCCGTCTTGCCCGTATCGAAGACATCGTCCACCACAAGGACGCGGTCGCCCTTGCGCAGCATACTGAAGATGACATCGCCATGCGTAAAGACGACCCCGCCCTTGTTCTCGCCGATGCCCGTGTAGCTCGCGCACTTGAGCGGCATGTGCTGAATCGACCAGCCGGCGCACTTGAAGAACTCGTGAAGCGAAACGCCGACCGGTGCGCCACCCCTCCAGAGGGCAATGAGGATGTCCGGCCGCCAGCCAGACTTCTTGATGGCCGCCGCCAACCGCCATTCATCCTGAAGATAGTCATTCGCCGAAAGATAGGTCTTCTTCATCTTGCGCACCTCACTTCATCAGATTCACATACCAGCCAACCAACTCCGGTCCATAGAACATCCACGCCAAACACCCGAGGCACAGATAGGGTCCGAAGGGTATCAAAACGAAATTGCCAAGCCGCGCCTTGGAAACCGCAATGAGTCCACATCCGACAATCGAGCCAGTAATGGACGAGACAATCAGCGTCACGATGACCGAGAGCGGACCGAACAGGGCGCCAATCGCCCCCATGAGAAAGACGTCCCCAAGCCCCATCGCCTCGCGGCCAAACGCCCGCGAACCAAAGAACCGCACAAGCCAAAGCGATCCAAAACCAAGGGCCAATCCCAGGAGCGAATTATAAATCGGCAGGGCGAACGGCTGAAGGGCCGGGAAAAGAGGAAAGGCATCCCGAATCAGGGGAAAAGGAAGAAAGGAGGACGCCAGTGCCAGCGCAACCCCGTAAACCATTCCGCCCACCGTCACGAAATCGGGCAGGAGCTGATGGTCGAAGTCGATGAACGTACCGACTATCATCAGCGAGATCCAAACCCAGAGGAAAGGTGCCAAGAGACCGACCGAAAGGAACGCCGCGAGGAAGAGTCCACCGCCCATTGCCTCGACAATCACATAGCGCGGCGAAATCGGCAGGTGGCAGCGCGAACACCGCCCGCGCAAGGCCAGCCACGAGAGAATGGGAATGTTCTCAAACCAACGAATCGACGCGCCACACCTCGGGCAGTGCGAGGGCGGCGAAACGATGGATTCGCCGCGAGGCACACGCCAAATGACGACATTGAGGAAGGACGCGATGCAGGCACCGAGCCAGAAGCTGAAGAATGCGAAAATCCCAAACAAGTCGGCCCGCATGCCTCCACCCTTTACTCGCCCTTAAGGTCACGGCTCATAATTGCCGTCGCCGCCTGACGCGCATCGTAGTTCTCGTAGCACACGGCGTAGACGAGATCCGAAATCGGCATCTCCACACCCATCTTGGCCGCCAGTTCGTGCACGACCCGCGAGTTCCACACGCCCTCGGCGACCATCTGCATGGACGCGAGAATGTCGGCAATCTTCTCACCCTGTCCAAGTCGGTAGCCCACGGTGTGATTGCGCGAATGCTGCGACGTGCACGTCACAATCAGGTCGCCGACACCGGCCAAGCCCGACAATGTCTCGGGCTTACCACCGTACGCCAGCACGAAGCGCTTCATCTCCGCAAGCCCACGCGTAATCAGCGCCGCCCGCGTGTTGTCGCCATACCCCATGCCATCCGAACAGCCGACGGCAATCGCAATGACGTTCTTGACCGCACCGCCAATCTCCACGCCGACGGGATCATCCGATGTGTAGACACGAAAGCGCGGACCAGACCAAAGCCGCTGCACGGCCTTCGCCCGATCGAGATTACGACAGGCGGCGACAATGGCCGTCGGAATGCCGCGACTCACCTCCTCGGCATGCGTCGGACCCGCCAGGGCCACCACGTCGGGAATGCCCAGAATCTCCTCCGCCAGTTCCGTCATGCGGCGGCTCGTGCGCTCGCACAGCCCTTTCGTCAGCGAGACGACCAGCATTTTGTCGGTCACAAGTCCCTTGAACTTCTCGACAACGGACGCAAAATACTTGGAGGGCGGCGCAAGCACGACGACATCCGACCCGGCGACGGCCTCCGCCGGATCCGCCGTCAGCGAAAGCCCTTCGGGCAGGTCGACCCCCGGCAGGAACTTCGCGTTCTTCCGCGTCCGACGCATCTCGTCTATGTAGTCCGCAAACGCACCCCAGATGGTGACGTCGTGACCATACCCAGCCAGGAGCATGGCATTCGCCGTACCCCAACCACCATCTCCAATGACCGTAACCTTCATCGTCCGCTTAGATGAGATGCCCCATCTTCTCCTTCTTTGTCTGCAGATACCGGCGGTCGTGCGCATTTGCTGGAATCACAATCGGCACACGCTCGGTAATCTCAATGCCATAGCCGTCCAGTCCCTTGATCTTGCAGGGATTGTTCGTCATCAGCCGAACCTTGTGGATGCCGAGGTCGGCGAGAATCTGAGCACCTTCGCCATAGTCGCGGAGGTCGGGCGGGAAACCAAGGGCGACATTCGCCTCGACCGTATCCAGTCCCTCCTCCTGCTTGCGATAGGCGTGCAACTTGTTCGCAAGCCCAATGCCACGCCCTTCCTGGCGCATATAGAGGATAACGCCGCGCCCCTCGCGTTCAATCATCTCCATCGCCGCGTGCAGCTGATGACCGCAATCGCAGCGTTCGCTACCGAGGACATCGCCCGTAAAGCACTCGGAATGGACACGCGTCAGAACCGGTTCGGGTGTCGTCACGTCGCCCTTGATGAGCGCCAAATGCTCAAGGCCCGAAATGCGCGAGCGGTACATCTTCAGACGGAAGTGCCCGTGATCCGTCGGCAAGTCCACATCCTCAACTGCTTCGACGAGCCGATCCGTCCGCCGACGATAGGCAATCAGGTCGGCAATTGAAAGGAACTTCAGCCCGAACTTCTTCGCAAAGGCAATGTGATCGGGCATCCGCGCCATCGTGCCGTCGTCCTTCATGACCTCACAGCACAGCCCGACCTCCTCAAGACCGGCCAACCGGCAGAGGTCAACGGTCGCCTCGGTATGTCCCGCACGCTTGAGAACGCCACCTTCACGCGCCTCCAGCGGGAACATGTGCCCCGGGCGACGGAAGTCCGACGGCTTCACGCCCGGGCGTACGCAGGCCTGCGCCGTCAGCGCACGCTCCGCCGCCGAAATCCCCGTCGTCGTCTCAACTGCATCAATCGAAACAGTAAACGCCGTCTGGTGGTTGTCGGTGTTCTGGCGAACCATCTGCGGCAAATCAAGCTTACGACACCACGCGGCACTCATCGGCATACAGATAAGCCCCTTGGCGTGAGTCGCCATAAAGTTCACGTTCTCAAGCGTTGCAAACCGAGCGGCACAAATGCAATCGCCCTCGTTCTCGCGGTCGGCGTCATCCGTCACAAGGACGATGCCGCCGCCGCGCAACGACTTGAGGCATTCTTCAACCGTATCAAACGGCATTCTCAGCCTCCGAAACAAGTGTGGCGAGAGAACTCAACCCTCGGCTTCGAGGGCGGCATCGACCTCGTCGGTCGTTTCCATGTTCGTGTAGACGTCCTGGACATCCTCAAGGTCTTCGAGCATCTCGACGAACTTGTTGATGGCCTTCGCCGTCGCAACGTCGTTCACCGGGTTCATCATGTTCGGGACAAGACCGATCGAGGAGTCCTCCTCGTCAATGGCAATCCCGGCCGCCTTGATGGCATCCGAAACGGCCACGAAGTCGTTCGGCTGGCACTTCACCGTGAAGCCGCCATCCTCGGCGACGACATCCTCGGCACCCGCCTCAAGGGCGACTTCCATCACGCGATCTTCCGTCACGCCATCCGCCGCCGGAATCATCACCTGGCCGAGACGATCGAAGAGGCGGCTCGCGCTGCCCGGCTTCGCCAGTTCAAGACCGTTCTTCTTGAAGACGTTCGAGACTTCGGCCGCCGCACGGTTCTTGTTATCCGTCAGCACGCGGACGACGACGGCCGTGCCGCCCTTGATGCCCTCGTACTGGGCGTCCACCATTTCGGCCGACTCAAGCTCGCCCGTGCCCTTCTTGATTGCACGCTCGATGTTGTCGTTCGGCATCTGCGCGGCCTTCGCCTTCGCAATGAGCGTACGGAGCGTCGGATTGTTATCCGGATCGCCGCCCTTCGCCTTCACGACGATGGTGATTTCCTTGCCGAGTTTCGAGAAGATCTTACCCTTCTTCGCATCCGCCGCGCCTTTTGCACGCTTGATTGTCGCCCAGTGGCTATGACCTGACATGTTGTACTCCTTACTTTGACTAAATGATTTATGAAACGACAGACGACACGCCCCCACACAACCGGGGAAATGCCAAAATCAACTCTTAGGCCTTATGGCGATAGGTGATTCGCCCCTTGCCAAGGTCGTAGGGGGAAATCTCGACCGTAACCGTATCGCCGATTGCGATCTTGATGAAGAACTTCCTCATTTTGCCCGAGATATGCGCGAGCACCTCGTGCCCGTTCTCAAGCCGAACCTTGTACATCGTGGCAGGTAGAACCTTGGTGACCGTCCCAGTCACCTCAATTGCCTGATCTTCTTCTTTCGCCATTCGTTTTGCCTTTTTGACCGTAAAACGACGATATGATACCATTTATCGCCGCGAAAATCAATGCCCACCCAGGCTCCGCCAATGGGAAATCGTCCAATTCCTCTACGCACCATCACCCTACACGACCCATCTCAATCTCTACGCGGCCGATTCCACCGCCACACAAGGAAGCGCACGACACAATCGAGCCGTGCCCACCACACCCATCAACCGTACGCATCTCCAACTGCCGCGATGCGCATTCCATCAACCAAGGGACATCATTCCGCCCGCCCTTCCATATTAGTTAGTGTCTGGAGCGATGCACTTTTCAAAAAAAAATCTGCCGCCTTTGATGCGATCCTCTACGCGGCGGTTTGTTTTTAGCCGCAAAGGTCGCAAAGGACTCAAAGACGCTGGAGAGTGGTCAGTGGTCAGTGATTAGTGGACGCGATGCTACTCATCACTCGCCACTCTCCACTCATCACTATCCCACAACTCTCTGCGACCTCTGCGCTCTCGGCTAAAAATCACCCGCCCCTTTCCGTGACTTCCGTGCATTCCATGGTTCAATTCCCCGCCCAAATCCGCCGCGTCAAGACGTCAAAGGGGGTCTGCGCGTGGGCCCCGATTTCCCCCCACACACGCCTTCGCCTTGACGCGTGATGCCTCTCTTATAATAAATATATATATTTTTTATTATATATATAGATAGACTAATTTATCAGGCGTTTTTGGCGTCAAAATCCGCGTCAAAACCGCGTCAAATCGCGTCAAGCACTTTGACGTGGCGAGCAAAAAAACGGACAAAAACGGTCGAAAATAGCATTTTGACGTCAAGACCCTTGACGCGTCATTCTGCGACTGGATTGATGCTCTTCGGTCCAAATCAGACCGCAGCAAAGCCCCTGCATTCCGCCGCGATGGCCTCGTGCAGGAGACGAATGCGCTCATGAGGTTCCGCCGCGACGAATCCGCGCAGGTAGACAATCCCCGGGACATCGGCCCAGGCCGGCGCACCGTCCGTCGTAATGACGCGCTTGCCGCGCTGGAGGGCCTCCGCCACCACCAAGCCGAAATTCTCGCTCAATGTCGGCAACACGAGGACATCGCACCACGCCCAGGTATGTTCCTTTTCCTCCCCGACGGCCCCCGAAACGATGCGCAACTCCGCATGGCGGAGTCCCTGCATCGCCGGTTCGAGGTAGTCGACACCCTTCAGCGGATGCCGCCGCCCCAAATAAAGGAAATGGACATTCCGCACCGCACCATCCCCTTTCGGATGCGCGGCGGAAACGACGAAAAAGCGGTGCAAATCCAGAACCTCGACTTCCCGCACACGGGGTTCATAGGCACGAATCCAGCCCGCCTCGGCGGCACACGTCGCGACAACGCGGGCGGCGCGGCGAAAAAGCCCACGCTCAAGGGAATTGAACCACCATTTCTTCCACCCGTGGTACTTCAGCCGCAGGGGGTCGAGGCATCCGTGGGGAACGCGGACGAGGGGCTTGCCCGCCCTGAGAACGCCGCGACACGCCCGGCGAACGCTCGGTAGCCACATGGAATGCACCCACACCTCATCCGCCACGTCCACCTGTCGCCGCGTGACATCCGCCGCGTCCACGACGGATGCCCCCTGTGCGCGGGCAATCAGCTTGGCCGCCACGGCGATACCGTTCGTCTCATCCGCCGCGCCCGGCGCAATGTGCAGGATGCCGCCCATGGGCTGGACTATTTCTTTCGCTGAGGCTGCTGCCGCCCCGTAATCCACTTTGAAATGCCGACGAGCGTGCAGGTGAAGAGCAGCATCAGCGTCGAGAGCGCAAAGACGGCGGGCAGGTTCTTGGAGTGCTTCGTCATTGAACTCACGTAGGTCGGGAAGGTATTCGTTCCCGCGCCATTGACAAAGGACGTAATCACCACGTCGTCAATCGAAAGCGTGAACGCCAGCAAGCCGCCCGCGATAATGCCCGGCATCAGGATCGGCAGTTCGACTCTGAAGAAGGTCGTCCACGGTCCGGCCCCGAGGTCATAGGCGGCCTCGATGAGGCGGTCGTCGAAGTCCTGCAACCGGGCCAGCACGGTCATCACCACATAGGAGACACAGAAGGTCACGTGGGCGATGAGAATCGTCCAGAAGCCACAGTCAATCCGGCAGGCGACGAACAGCATGAGCAACGAAATGCCAATCAGGATGTCGGGCATGATAAGCGGCGTATAGACGAGGGCATGGTGAATCGTCTGCAGGCGGTCCTTCCAGCGGTGGAGGGCAAGCGCGGCAGTTGTGCCGATGACGCAGGAGATGACGGTCGCAAGCCCCGCAATCGTCAGCGAAAGCCAAAAGCTCTGCATGAGGGCACGGACCGAATAGTCACCCGAAAAGATCTGGGCGTACCACTTGCCCGTAAAGCCGATGAAAGTGCCGCGAGCATCGAAGAAACTCATCGAGATGCCATTCGGGATGAATCCGTAGACAACCACGAGCACAATCGGAACGTAGAGAAAGGCGAGCACGCAGCCGAGTACGGCGACGGAAAAGAACGAACGCTTCATCGAAGCCCTCCTCCACTGCCGCCCATCATCAGCTTGGCGGTCTGGCTTTCCAACCGCTTGCGGTCACGCGCATCCTGTCGGCTCTTCCACCACATGGCCAGCGCAATCGGCACGAGGACCGAGACCGCCATGAGCGTCGCCAAGGCCGAGGCATGGGGAATGTTCCGATTCTGAATCGCCCGCATGAAAATCTTGTTGCCGATGAGCACGCAATCCGTCCCGCCGAGCATCTGGGGAATGACATACGAGCCAATGGCCGGAATGAAGACCATCAGAATCGCCGAAACAAGGCCCTGGCGAATGCCGGGAATGAAGATCTTGCGAAAGGCATAGAAGCCACGCGCCCCGAGGTCGCGGGCCGCCTCAAGGAGCGAGAAGTCGAACTTTTCCGCCGCCGTGTAAATCGGCATAATGGCGAACGGCAGGAGCGAATAGACCGACACGAGGACGACCGCCGCCTCCGAATCGAGAATCGTCGAGGACGCCGGGTCGACCGGTCCAGCCGAGGCCATGCCCGTCCAGATGAAGAACTTCTGCAAGAACCCGGGCAACCAGTCGAACATCCACTCCCGAACGCGCAACCACACGAGGTAGCACGACTGCAACCATCCGTCCGGGTGCAACATCGTCTTCCAGGCGAAGACCCGCACGACGAAACTCGTCCAAAACGGCAGCATAATCGCCCCCGCGACAATCGCCCGCCAGCGCGGATTCATCCGTGCAATGGCGTAGGCGCACGGAAGCGCCAGGATGATGCACCACACCGTCACCTCAAACGAGATGCGCAGCGTATTCCAGACGATGGCCGGGTAGTCCGGGTTCACCAGTTCCCGCCAAGTCGCCATGCTCCACTCTCCCACGCCGCCGTTTGCATCGTGTCCGTGGAAGGTGAACGCCAGCACAATCAGTGCGGGAACTGCGAAGAAGAGAGCCAGCCACAGGAAGGACGGCAACGTGACGAGCCACTCGGCCCGCCGTGAGCGAAGGGTATTCTTCATTTCACTTCCACCATGTAGCCGTCGTCTGGATGCCACCAGACGAACACCTTGTCATTCCAGGTAATCGGCTCCTGGTCAAGCAGGAAGCGCGAATGCGGCTTCAGGGCCGAGATGCGCAAATCGGAGGACTGAAGCCAGTATTTCGTGTACACGCCCTGATAGACAATGTCCTGCACGGTCGAGGGGAAGACGTTAATGCTCGCCCCCTTCTCGGGCGGCGGCGGATTCAGCGTCACGCGAATCTTCTCGGGCCGAACCGAAAGGTCGACTTTCTGTCCGACCTTCAAGGCCCGGTCGTTGAACGCCTTAATCTGCGGGAATCCCTTCACCGAAATGTCGCAGTATTCCCCATCGACTCGCACGATTTCACCCGAGAAGAAGTTCGTATCACCGATGAAGCTCGCGACAAAGCGCGTCGCCGGGGCCTCGTAAATCTTCGCCGGGCCGTCCAGTTGCTCGACGGTTCCGCGGTTGATGACGGCGATGCGGTCCGACAGGCTCATCGCCTCGCCCTGATCGTGCGTGACGTAGAGGAAGGTAATGCCGACCTGGTCATGAATCGTGTCGAGTTCGAGCAGCATGTGCTGACGCAGCTTCAGGTCGAGCGCGGCCAGCGGCTCGTCGAGCAGAAGAACCTGCGGACGGTCCACCAGCGCACGGGCAATCGCCACGCGCTGCTTCTGTCCACCTGAAAGCTGAGACGGGTACTTCCAGGCCTGGTCGGACAGCTGGATCATCTCCAGAATCTCCTCCACGCGCTCCCCGATGTCGGGCTTCGGCATTTTCGCCAGTTTCAGCGAGAACGCGATATTGTCCCAAATCGTCATCGTCGGGAAAAGCGCATAGTTCTGAAAGACCGTGTGGATTCGCCGCTGGTTCGGCGGCAAGTCCGTAATGTCCTTGCCCTCCAGGTAGATGCGCCCCGAATCCGGGCGTTCAAACCCGCCCAGCATACGAAGGAGCGTCGTCTTGCCGCACCCGGACGGCCCCAGGAGGGAGAAGAACTCCCCTCTCTTGACGGTCAGCGAGACGTCGTTCACGGCGGTCAGTGCGCCGAAACGCTTCGTCACGTGGTCAAATACGAGAAAGTCACCAGCCATAGTTCCCAATGAATTCCCTTTCTGTCCGATGGTCACCCAATCAGTAGACGAACAGCATCTCCCGATACTTGGGGAGCGGCCACTTGCCGTCGTCCACGAGTCCCTCCAGGCGGTCGACCGTACGACGCAGGTCGGCCATTGACTCCAGCACATCCTCGTGGAAGCCCGTCGTGAGAGCGTGTTCCATCCGCTCGCACTTCACGTGCAGGTCGTCCAGCCCCGCCCCCAACTTGAGGGAAAGTGCCTTCAGCCCCGTGATGCCGACCTTGAGACCATCCTTCGTGGCCCGACCAATCGCCGTCGCAAGGCGGCTGAACTCATCCGCCACGACGGGACGAATCATGCTGCGGGCGATTTCGAGCGCCACCCGTCCCTCAATGCGGACGCGGCGATGGTAGTCCTCCATGGCGATTTCCCAGCGGCTCTCGATTTCCTTTTCCGAAAGCGCCCCGTATTTCGCGAAGAGCATGCGGTTGGCGGGATCCTTCAGCGGCGAAATCGCCGCCATGGTGTCGCGCAGGTTGGGCAGTCCACGCTTGGCAGCCTCCTCGGGCCACACGGCAGAATAACCATCACCCGAGAAGAGGATGCGCTTGTGCTTGCGAATGAGTTTCTGCAGAACCTTCTGGAGATTCTCGTTCACGCTCCCCTTCTTCATGCCGTCCAGCTGGTCGCAGATGTAGTCGAGCGATTCCGCCACGATGACGTTCAGAACCGTCATGCTGGCCGCACAGTTCTGGGAGGAACCCGGTGCGCGGAACTCGAACTTGTTGCTCGTGAAGGCGAACGGCGACGTGCGGTTGCGGTCGGTCGTGTCACGCGGCAGGGGCGGCAGCGTATCCACGCCGACCTGCATCGTCGTGCGCCCCGAGTGTGGCCCGCTCTTGCCCGTCTCAATCTCGTGCATGACGGCCGTCAGTTCGTCACCAAGGAAGATGGAGAGAATCGCCGGCGGTGCCTCGTTCGCGCCAAGGCGGTGGTCATTCCCCGCCCCGGCCGTGGCCATGCGCAGCAAGTCCGCATGGAGATCCACAGCACGGACAATCGCCACGAGGAACGTCAGGAAGATTGCATTGTCCCGCGGATTGTCACCGGGCGAGAGCAGGTTCTTGCCGCCGTAGGCAACGGACCAGTTGCAGTGCTTGCCCGACCCGTTGACACCCTCAAAGGGCTTCTCGTGCAGGAGACAGACGAGATCCATCTTCTCCGCCGTCTGCCGCAGTACCTCCATAATCAGCATGTTGTGGTCGACGGCAAGGTTCAAGTCCTCGAACATCGGTGCCAGTTCGAACTGGGCGGGCGCGACCTCATTGTGCCGCGTCCGCGCCGGAATGCCAAGTTTCCAAAGCCGATTCTCGACTTCGGTCATGAACTTAAGCACTCGCGGACGAATCGACCCGAAGTAGTGATCGTCCAGCTGCTGGTGCTTCGCCGGGGCCGCACCAAAGACCGTCCGCCCCGTCTGCAACAGGTCGGGACGCTTCAGGTAGTACTTTCGGTCGATGAGGAAGTACTCCTGCTCGGCCCCAAGGGTAATCTCGACATGGGCCTTCGGCTGGTGGAATGTGCGCATCAGGCGCTCCGTCGCGTGCGTCAGGGACTGAATCGAACGCAGAAGCGGCGTTTTCGTATCAAGTGCCGCGCCCGTATAGGAGCAGAATGCGGTCGGGATGCACAGCGTCGCGCCGTTCTCGTGACGCTTGATGAACGCTGGTGAAGTCGGATCCCATGCCGTATAACCCCGCGCCTCAAAGGTCGAGCGCAACCCGCCGGACGGGAAGGAACTCGCGTCCGTCTCGCCGCCAATCAGGTTCTTGCCCGAAAAGCGCATCACGGCCTGCGCCGGACCCGTCGGTTCGAGGAAGGCGTCGTGCTTCTCGGCCGTGCCGCCCGTCAGGGGCTGGAACCAGTGCGTAAAGTGCGTCGCGCCGTTCGCAAGCGCCCAGTCCTTCATACCATCCGCCACCGAATCGGCGATGGACGGGTCGAGGGGCTTGCCCTCGCGCATCGTGGCAAGGAGTTTCTCCGCAACGGGTTTCGACAGATAACGACGAATCGCCTTCTCGGAGAAGACGTCCTGACCGTAGGTTTCGATTCCGGGTCCTGCTGTTTTTTCCACTTTCCTGATACTTTCAATAGAATTGAAAAACGGACGCATTATACCGCATCAGGCGGAAATATGCAATGGCAAATCCGCCGCGAAAACCGCCAAGAAGTTGCACGCGTAGGCAAGTCAAACGGAAGAGGAACCTGCCGAGGCAACGGATGAAGCCCCCGAATCGAATAATCAGACGCGGAATGCTCGGCAAGGTGCGCCCGATTTCAACCGACGAAACAGCCCGGAGCATCCCATGATGCGGAGGAATGCCCGCGTTGATGCGGAGGAGCGCGTCAGGTTCTGCGGACATTTCTCCGCGCTCAGTCCACGCCGAAGCGTTCGGCCATCTCGCGTCCGACGACCTCGTAGCGCCAGCCGTGCGCAAGCGGATTCGTCTCGTCCATGACATCGTCAACATACGCCGTGACCGTCGCCCGGTTGGCGATGAGCGAAGCGTCCACATAAAGGACCTTGGCCCGCTCGGCCAGCCATTCGACCGCCCGACTGGCCGCTTCGCACACCTCCTGAATGTAGTGGCGATGCGGATCGTCGGGCCAGTCCTCGGGCGGCGTTTCGGCTGCCACACGAAGAACCTGGGCGTACTGGGCGCGGAGAACTTCGCCGCGCCCCTCGGTGACGCGATGCCGAAGCCGCCCCACTTCTCCCTGCGCGGCAATTTGCGATAGGGAATCGTCATCGCCAAGCCACGAACGCGGCAAATTCCAGTCCTGGGCCAGTTCCTCCCGTCGGGCGGCAAGGGCCCGCAAGATGGCACAGCCGCGTCCGTCAAGCCGAACGCGGTGAATCTTCATCCGTAGCCAGGCCCGCTCGGGACGGCCCTCCTCATAAAAAGCCTCGTCACCGTATTTGAGGCTATCCTCCTCAAACCACGCCCGCGTTCCGAACTCGTCCATCCGCGCCAGGAGGGCCGAACGCAATTCGGGCAGATAGCGCACGTCATCCAGCGCATAGTCGATTTGGGCCGCCGTCAGGGGACGGTGCATCCAGTCCGTCAGCGTCTCGGTCTTCGGCAAGCCAACGTTAATCGCATCGAAGAGCAGTTGCTGGAGGCCGATGCCCGCCCGAAAACCGGCGAAGGCGGCGGCCAGCTGCGTGTCGAACACGTTCACCGGCCAAGCCCCCGTGTAGTGGTGCAGGTGCAGGAGGTCCTGCCGCGCATCGTGCAGAATCTTCGTGACTGCCGCGCTTTCGACCAACTCCCGAAGGGCCTCCACATGAACCCCCGTCTGGCAGTCGAGCGCCCAGCAATCTGCCGCGCACCCCAACTGCACGATGCCCAGTTGCGGACGGTAGGTCGAACGCCAGACGAATTCCGTATCAAGCGCGAGGATCCCCTCCAATCGGGCCTTCTCACACGCGGCCTGCAACGCCGGAGTTGACCGAATGAAATGACTCGCCTTCTCGCCGTCCATGCTCACTTCTCCTGCCCAATCTTCGACTGGAAGAGTTTCCGCACCGTCTGGGCGGCCAACTTCTCACGTCGATAGCCGTCGAAAAGCCCGGCCAGGTTCATCGCAAAGGGCTTGGAACGGATGCTGGCACCGCCCCGGAAGTAGCTGCGCGAATCGGCGAACTGCCAGACCGTGAAGCCCCTGACTTCCGGATTCTCAAAGACGGCACGAATCGCCGCGCCGACATACTGCGACTCGAACTCCTCCGTCCACTGGGCGCCATCCCGATCGCGCTGGCCGTAAACGGCGCACGTGCCCATCTCCGAGACGATGATCGGCTTCTCCTCGCCGAACTTCTTCCTCAAGGCGTTCACGACATATGTCGTCTCATCACGCATCGTCTTCTGCAGCGTCTCTTCGTCAATCGCCCCATCATCACCCCAGCACCAGCCAGGATAGGTGTTGTAGGCGATGATGTCGGTAAATTCATTGCCCAAGTCGCCCATCGGACGGTTGCAGGCCCAGGTCACCAGCCGCCCGGAGTTCTCGTGGCGGACGACACCGGTGAGCCGCTTAATCAGGTCGCGTCCAACGGGCAAGTCGCTCGCCATCTCATTCATAAAGCCGTAGATGATGATGCTCGGATGATTGAAGGAGTTGCGAACCATCAGCCGCGTCTGCTCGACCTGCCGCGCAATGAAGACCTCGTTCGTCAGGTTGGCCGGCCCATTGCCCCATCCGAGCGACTCCTCCCAGACCATCAGGCCCACCTCATCGCACAGATTCAGGAATTCCTCCGTCTGCGGATAGTGCGCCCCTCGCACGTAATTGCACCCGAGATCCTTCATCAGCTGGATATCCTCCATCATCAGCGGCAATGATGTCGCATAGCCGAACTCGGGATGCGCCTCATGACGATTGACTCCCGTCAGGTAAATCTCGCGGCCGTTCAGAAGAATGCGTTTCCTCTCGGCCTTGATCTCGCGGATACCGAATCGCTCGGTCTTCTCGCCATATCCATCCGCCGCGACGGTGACGCGGTGCAAGGCGGGCGATTCGGGACTCCACAGGCGAAAGTTCGGCACGGTCAGCGTCGCCCGTCTACCCGTGAAGAGGACGCGCTCGGGTGCTCCATCGTCGAAGGACACCATTGCCGCGAACTCCTTTTCGGTCGGCCGCGCCGTCCCCGAGAAGACGAGTTCCAGCTCGACCTTGCCCGTGCGATAGTCCTGCGTCCTGACGAAGACGCGGTCAATCTCGGTCTCGCGGTCCTGAAGGACAAGGTCAACGCCATGGTAGAATCCACCCGAAGCATAGAAGTCGTAGAACGGCTGGAAGAGTTCGCCCGGTTCGCCCGTCAGGCGATTGTCGAGCGCGGCAACGATTTCATGACGTCCGACGGACAGCGGACCGACCGCGAACTCGACCGTGCTCCACGGCAGGTGCGATTCACCGACGGCTCGTCCGTCCACGAAAAGCCGCATGGCAAGCCCCATCCCCTTCACGCGAATGCGTGCATTCGCCACCGCACGGTCAAGCGTCACCGCCCGACGGTAGTGGGCGAGTCCGCGGCGGTTGTAGTAGCGCGGCGTCATATCAAAGCAACCTGGAACGGACATCTTGTCCGTTGCCGCAAAAGTCGGGTTCGCCGATTCCAACCGTTCCCCCTTGTCAAATGCGAACTCCCAGAGACCGTCGAGCGAACGGACTTCCGCCGCTGAGACCACCAGCGATGCCGCCAGCCCCAGGCACATTAAGACAACCTTCAATTTCACGCTTTTTTCTCCTTCTTATATCCGCCATCCAACTCCTGCGGGACGACGGCTGGCATTATACCAAAATCTGCCGCGCCTTTCAGCATTCCCAGGGACAACCAATGGCATTTTGCGAAAGAATCTCAAGTTCGACATCCTGCCGATGCAGGGCGACAAGCGTCTCCCGCATGGCGCACTCCGCAAGATGCGGCACATTGCACTCTTCCGAAAGATGCGCAAGGCTCAGCTTCTTGAGGCGCGGGGAGGCGAACTTGCGGACAAGTTCACACGCCTGGTCGTTCGAGAGGTGCCCACGCGGACCCCAAATGCGCTTCTTCAGCTCTTCGGGACGCGAACTTGTGCGCAACATGACGGCATCGTGGTTCGATTCCAACGTCGCAACATCAGCCTTCGCAAAGTGACGGCCAATCGAATCCAGCGGCGTTCCAATGTCCGTTCCGTGGAAGTAGGTCTTCCCATCCGCCCGGACGAGATAACCGACGGGGTCGGACGTGTCGTGTGGAATCGAGAACGGCTCAACCTCAAATGGACCGATGCCAAAAGCCTGCCCATCCTCAAAAGGCGTAAAGGCGAACTCGTCCATCTTGTACTTCCAGGCGATGGTCTCCGCCGTCATGAGATTGGCGAAAAGCGGAATCGCCGGATAGTTCTTGTGGAAGAGCGGCAACCCCTTCACGTGATCGTCGTGGCTGTGGGTAATGACGACAGCGCAGATGCGGTCGGGGGAAAGCCCCGCCTCGGCAAGACGCTGACGAAGGCTCTTCAGGCACAGCCCGCAGTCGACGAGGAGAACCGAACTTTCGCTACAGACGCAGTAGGCGTTTCCTTTCGATCCGCTCGCAAGGGAGATAATCTTCAATTCCGAGCTCCGGCCACCGAAGCCCGAACTTTGACGATCAGTTTCTTCCGCCGCATCGGACCGCCCAGCGTCAGGCAAGGCGCATGGGCACCGTTCACCGGCATGAAAATCGCATACTCGCCCGGGACAAGCGTCAGGGGAACCATCTTCTCCTGTCCGAAGGCGATGTCCTTTTCCTCATCGAACGGACCGAGGTTGCGCCCGGCGAGATCGAGGAGTCCGTATGTTTCGGGTCCGTCTATCGGGACCTGGATGTCGATGAAGGTCCTGTGCACCTCGGCGCGTTGGCTGTCGCCGAAAGGCTTGAGGTCAACGTCACTCACAATGGCCCAGCAGTCATCACCGTCAATCTCATGCCGCCCAATGGGCAAGTCCGCAAGATCCGGTCGCCGCAAGAACGCAAAGGCTTTCGCAAAGCGCGGATGCAATCCCTCCTGAAGCACCGAATCATCAATGCGTCCCTTCAGGAACGGAAAGGACGGCAGAATGCGCGGCGGCTCATGGTATTCCGCACAACTCGCCTCCGTCTCCCAGACCTTGACGGACGACACCTCGGGAATCCGCCGACGCAGTTCGTCGTAGAAGTACTTCGCCAGGTTCTCGGCCGTCGAGCGGAACGGCAGGGCCACCGTCCGCATGCCGTGATTCTGCACAACGGCGGCAATTTCGCACTCACCCGCCGATGTCGTATTGTAGATGAAGGCATGGTCGAAGGAGGCGCAGATGACCTCTTCCGCAATGTTCTTCAAATCCTTGAAATCAATCACCATGTCACCCGGGCGTCCCTCGGACTGGGTGACGGAAACGTCCACCCGATAGGTGTGCCCATGCAGGTTCTTGCACAATCCGCAATGATTGGTCAGAATGTGCGCCGCATCGAACTTGACCGTCTTTGTTACTGTAATCATGGCCTTATTATACCACATACGCCCGCACCTCGCGAAAATCTGCCGCCCTCCAGACGCAAGAATCAGGCCACCGCTCAGTCAGCGGACTTGTAGTAGGTCTTCATCTCTGGCCGAAGATTTGCAAGAAAATCGGCAAAAGGACGGTTTTTCGCCGTCTTGACAAAGTCAATCGTCGGTGCGTAGCCAAGGTTCTTCGTCACATACGCATAGGCAAAATGTTCCAGCGTCCGCCCCATGGCGCGGCAACTCATCACGAAATCGGTCAGGCGACGGGTGACGAGATCGGCCACGACATAGCAGACGATGCCCTGCTCACCGAACCGATCCCATGTCCGAAAGGTGAAGACCCGCTTGTCCCGATTCGCCAGCAGCGCGGCAAATTCGACCCTCGATCGGCGGATAGTCGTCGCGTTGAACTGGTTGGTCTTGCTCGCCATCTGGGCCAGGCGGTCGAGATCGCCCTCATCCGCCACCGCCGGACGGACGCGCAGGCCAAGCCCATCCAGGTACTCGTCCAGCGTCGCCGCGTGTACCGCCGTCTCGCGCCGAAGGGCCTCGGCCGCATAGTCCCGCGCCCGCAGCGAATCTTCGGCCGTCTTGCCCATCCCCGAAAAGAAGTAGGTCTTCAGTCGCCGCAGAAACTGCGCGGGCCGCGCCATATCCGCCGGAAACGGCACCACCGCCACCTCGGGCAAATGTGCCGCCATTTGGGCGCGTTCGTGCGGATTGTCATCCACGAAGACGACCGAATCCACCCCAAGGTTCAACCGTCGGCAGGCCTCAATGAGGTTCCCCGCCTTCGGGCCCCAGTTCGTGAAAACCGCCGCGAAATCGGAATTTGAGAGCGGCATATCGCGGCGGAACTCAAACGGATCGTTCTTCGACAGGAGAACGAGCACAACGCCCGCGTCCCGTAAATCCCTCAGCCCCGATTGGAACGCCCCATACGGCTCAAGTGCATCCGGACCGTCTTCCGAGAGGATGCCCTTCCAAAGCGTATTATCCGCATCCACCGCGAGAATCTTCTTGGGTGCCGCGAGACGGGCAAAGGCCGCCTCCTCGACAATCGCCCGAATGCCGTCGATCGAGTAGGGCATGGACGCAAGCTTGCGAAGCCGCTCATCGTAGAATCCCGGAACTTCCCGCGCCAGATCTGCGTCCGAGGCCGTCACATTGAACACAAGGTCGGGGGTAAACGCCCGAAGGCCCGAATGGGGATCAAGAAGCTCCTGCCGCCACGTGCCGAATCCCGGCGGCACATAGACCTCGTACCCGACCTCACGAAAATAGGGGGCCATCAAGTCGAGGGCTACGTCACCAACGAGGGCGATTCTGACACGTTCGACCGGCATGGCCATCAGGGCAGCGAAAAGCCAAAGTAGTCAGAGACGAAAAGCAAGACAAGATTCGTCAGATTGAAGAGCGCGTGGTTCAGCATCGCGCACCAAAGGCTTCCCGTCCGACGATAAATCCAACACTGCGCAAGCCCAAAGAAGAAGAGCGCAAGAAACGCATTGTCCAGGGACTTCAGCCCCAGATAGACAAGTTGTCCGTGCGGATTGGTTGAGAAGTTGAGCGCATAGTGCGTGAACGAGAAGAGAACCGACGACAGAACGGCCGCGACAATCCAAACGCCGCGATTCGGGCCCTTCGTCAAAAGTCCAAGCCCCTTCACGGGCAACTTGCACAATGCGCCGCGAAACAGCAACTCCTCAAGGATCGGTGCCAGCAGGACGACCTGCATCACAAGGAAGGCAAGATTCCATCCCCGCGCATGAAGAACCACATCCAAGGAGACCTGCTGCTGTAGGTCAAAGCCGAAGAATCCCCCGACAAGACCCGTCAAAAAGGCAAGCGCGACCGCGAGCACAAAGACTCCCGGCCACGCCTTGAGCACGAACTTGAATTTCGCGCCGCTTCTCATCGCCTTAGGCGTCCGCCTGCACCTCGCTGCCCGTGCCGCGAATCTTGATGTGAAGTTCGCGGAGCTGCTGCTCGGTGACGTAGTTCGGCGCATTCATCATCAGATCCTGAGCCTTCTGGTTCATCGGGAAGGCAATGACTTCGCGGATGTTGGGCGTATCCGTGAGCAACATGACCATGCGGTCCACACCCGGCGCAATACCACCATGCGGCGGCGCACCGAACTGGAAGGCATTGTAGAGGCACCCGAACTTCTCGCGGACGACCTCCTTCGGATAGCCCGCAATCTCGAAGGCCTTCTCCATGATGTCAATGCGGTGGTTGCGAATCGCACCCGACGAAAGTTCAATGCCGTTGCAGACGACATCGTACTGGTAGGCCTCAATCGCCAGCGGATCGGGACCGTTCAGTGCCTCAAGGCCGCCCTGCGGCATCGAGAACGGGTTGTGCGAAAAGATGATCTTGCCCGTCTCGGGATCCTTCTCAAAGAACGGGAAGTCGACGATCCAGCAGAACTTGTAGCAGTTCTTCTCACAGACGTTGTTCGTCATGTGGTTCGCAATATCCGTCCGCACGAGGCCCGAAAGACGGTTGCACTCGTCCACATCCGCCGCCATGAAGAAGAGGGCATCGCCCGGCTCCATCTTCACAAGAGCCTTCATCTCCTCCAGCTGCTCAGGCGTGAGGAACTTCGCAATCGGTCCCTTCAGCTCACCTTCCTTCGTCCAGGAGATGTAGCCAAGACCCTTGCCGCCGTTCTCCTTCACGAACGCCTCGCGCTTGTCGAACCACGTCCGCGTTTCGACACCGACGATGCCCTTCACGAGCAGGCCCTTCACGAGACCGCCGTTCGCCACACACGCGGCAAACGCCTTGAAGGAGGCCTTGGCGAAGAAGTCGCTCATGTTGACCCACTTGAGCGGGTTGCGAAGATCCGGCTTGTCGGACCCATAGGTCATCATCGCGTCGCGATACTTGATGCGCGGCCACGGGGCATCGTTGCACGACCAGGTGGAGAACTTGCGGAACGTCTTCGAGACGACATCCTCGACCACGGCGAAAATCTCGTCCTGCGTCACATAGCTCATCTCAATGTCGAGCTGGTAGAACTCGCCCGGCGAACGGTCGGCACGGGCCGCCTCGTCGCGGAAGCACGGCGCAATCTGGAAGTAGCGGTCAAAGCCCGAAACCATCAGAAGCTGCTTGAACATCTGCGGTGCCTGCGGCAGGGCGTAGAACATTCCGCGATGGATGCGGCTCGGCACGAGATAGTCACGCGCACCCTCCGGCGAGGAAGCCGTCAGGATTGGCGTCTGGAACTCGTTGAAGCCCTTCTCCCACATCTGCTCACGCAGGAAGCGGATAACCTTCGAACGAAGCATGATGTTGTTGTGGAGTTTTTCGCGGCGAAGGTCGAGGTAGCGATACTTCAGGCGCATATCCTCGGACTCGTCGGCCTTTTCGTCCGGCACGTAAATCGGCGTCACCTCGGACGCGCCCTCCATCACGAGCTCGTTCGCCTCGATTTCAATCTCGCCCGTCGGCAGATCGGGATTGATCGTGTCGGGCGTACGGAGCTTCACCTCGCCCGTTACGGTGATGACACTCTCAAGGTGGGCTTTCTCAACCAGACCGAAGAACGGCCGCGAGGGGTGAACGACAATCTGCGTCAGACCATAATGGTCGCGCAAATCGACGAAAAGAATGCCGCCGTGGTCACGCAGGCGAAACATCCAGCCAGAAAGTCGAACGGTCTTGCCCGCGTCGCTTGCGCGGAGCTGATTGCAAGTATGTGTACGATAGGGATGCATAGACTATTTTCCGTTTATTTCCGAATATTATACCATATTTTGCCGCTTCGGTACGCCCCTCTTCCCGTGCGCGTCATGGGACCGTTTTGCCGCACGAGGCATCATGTACGCATCAAATAGGGCTTTCCTGCTCCAAAAGCGGCCCACAGAGGGTGAACTCCTCTCCCGGAGGATGCGCAGGGCGCAACCGACTCGTGCGCATCCCAGGCTTCCGTCGTGCGCACCACATTCTGCCACGATGCGCATCCGCCGTCAAGCCCTTGCCCTCGTCCGCCGAACGAAATGAGGACAAATCCACCATTCCTGCCCTTATATAGATATAGAGGAGTAGGTGCGGGAGACGAGTGGGCCGATGGGACGGGGAACCGTCTAATGGGCATTGGAGTACTTTCTGATGCCCATCAGAGCGTTTTCTGATGCCCATCAGAAATTTTTCCGACGGGCATCAGAATTCCGTCCGACGGGCATCGGAACTCCGCCGCGTGGGGATGCCCCCTTCTACTTTCCGTCGCGTGTGCGCAGGGCATCGCGGCGCAGGCGCATTTCGCGGCAAAAGGCGGACCGACGACGCTCATTGGTGGTGGGCGACTGCGTACCCGGGCGACCGACCGCCGCCCGCAGGCGAACCTGCTCCGATGGCGGGAACGCGGCAAATGGAACGCGCCAACAGTTGGTGCCGTCCCGCGTCAGTGATACAAGGCCATTGGTGATGGCAACGGGACACCCCGTCACGACATGCCCCGCATGGTTTGTGTAGGACGAAAGCACCAGGGCCGATGCCAAGACAATCGGAAGCAACATAACCCCTCCACTATTCGAGGCGCAGGCGGTAAAGTGCCGCCGAGCCTTCCTTAAAGAGGTAGATGGCCCGAATCTCGGGATCCTCATTGCCGACATTCAGGTAGCTCTTGCGCACGGCCGTCGGACTTGGGGCTTCCGCATGCAGCGTCGGCTCAAATGGCGCGTCCGCGACATCCATTGCGCGGCGAACGGCCGAATAGACGCGATTGCGCCCCGGGAGGAATGTCGCCTCCATCACATCCGGATTCTCCGCGGCAGGATGCCAGGTGAGGATGCGCAGACCCGCATCCTCCGCATTCAGGGGGTCCGTCCCGGCGAGATACTCGTCATAATTTGACACGCCGTCGCCATCCCAGTCCGCCTTCGGGTCGTAGACGAACGGCCCGCTCTCGTTCTCGGCCCACCAGGCGGCAAGCTCGTCGAGATACTGGTCGGCGACACCGTACGGATTCGTGCAACTTGCCGCGCAAACATCCACACGGGCAACACGACCGGGCTTCCCCACGGCAAGAAACGTGTTCGTCGCCGTGTAGACACCCGCCGCATCCCCCGTATTCGCGTCAATCTCGAATGTCAGGACATCGCCCGTGACGGCCGAACCAGGGGTTTCGGCGGAAGCGAGCGGTATCTGCAGCGTATAGTTGGCAGACGTGTCGGCGGCGGACTTGGCAATCGGCGCACGGGCAATGAGTACGCCATCCTTGCGCGCCCGAATCTCGGCCCCTTTCGTCGTGCCGTCAAGCCCCGACCCGGAATAGTCCGTAATGCGCCCCGTGTAAACGAACGGCGGCAACGAAACGGGCACCGCCGCGATTGCGGCAATACTTGCGACAGCCGACAGGCAAATCAAGAGGAGTGTCTTCATGGTCATCAGTTTCCTGAATGGGAGTAGGTCTTAAGTCCAATCTCAATATCCGTGACGGGCGAGACATCCAACTTGCCATCGTGGTCGGTATCCGCACCATGGATGAAGATGTCGAGCGCCGCCTGGCGGTTCTCGGCCGAACCGCCGAGCATCTGCCCGGCCGGGATAATGAGCACCCAGCGCGTATTCCACGCCGAACGACCAATCAGCCGCGTATTCGCCCGATCCGCATCATCCGCCGAACCGGTCATTGCCCGGAAGGACGGGAAGCGGCGGATACGTGCACCCGGCTCGCCGACACCCGAAAAGCCGCTCGCAAGTGCCGAGAAGTCAACCGAATCGAGGGCGGTCGAACCAAGCGGCGTCGGAACAGGAATCACCTGGTCGACGACAGGGCGGTCAAGGACAATCCCAGTCAAGTCGCCCGGCACACGCATCCGATCGGTCCCAACCGGCACAAGGTAGACGACCGGAGTTGCCGCGAGGGCGGCGGGCGCACCCGACACGAGCGGAGCATTGTAGCCGACGAACCTCACGCCCGCCGACCGAATCTTCGTCGCAAAGTAGGAGGAGTCAAGGGCCGTGTCACCGGCGACGAGGTCGCGCCCGAACAGGTTCTTGCCGAAGTCAATCGTCGTCTCGAACGGAATCACAAGCGCTGGCTCACGCACGGCAAGCCCGCCCGACGAGGCGATCGGCTGACAGAACCGGGCATATTCGGACACGCTCCGGAGGTCGTCGACCAGATACTTTTCGAGTTCCTTCTGCCAGTCGGATAGCCCCGCCGCCGAGCGATCGATGCGGAAAAGCCCATGGCGGAGCGAGAACCACGTCGCATTCGCATCCGGATTGTTGATGCCAAGACGCGGCTTCAGGACACCATAGTTTTCCGTCATCCGCGCCAGAATGCCCGAAAGCCCCTCGTCACCAAAGCCGAGATAAAGCTGCGGCTTGCCCTTGGTGTCGAAGGTGCCGAGTGCCCGCGCCCCGACAATCTCCGCCTTGAAGGCATCGCCCGCTTCGGCATCGGACGAAAGCTGGGCCGTCTCGTAGTCGTAGGCCTGCGCCGCAAGGAAGGTCTGCCGCTGGGCAAAGTCGAACGCCGCCGCATAGCGCGAAAGCGCGGTATTCTCCATCCGGCGGAAGAACATGTCGTTGTAGCGGGACTTGATGATGCGGTTCACGCGCTGCGCCCGAACGGAAGCGCGTTCCGCCTGCAAGCGGTCGCCTTCCGCCACGAGCGTGTCGAACGCCGCGACATGCGAATTCAACTTCGCCACGGCGGTCTGCAAGCCCGTCGCCGCCGAGCGGACTTGCATGACGGCATCGTAAAGCCCGTCCCACGCCGCATTTTGCGCGTCGTTCCAACTCGCGGCAATCTCAAGTCCGTCTTTCACATTCGAGATCTGCTTGACGGCGAAATCAGCAAGCGACTGCACAGTTTGAAGCCCGAGCATCGCCAGTTCGACCGAATTGCTCACTGCGATATTGACTTCGCCGACCGTTGCATCGACGACACCCCGAGGCGAGAAGACACAGGTTAGGCCCGCACCAACAACCGAAGGCGCGGCCTTTGCCGCGACCGCGTAGGTCGTATCGCTCGCCGACTTGATGAGTTTGAGCGACTTGAGAGCCGTCTGAGTCACAAGCGACTGGAGGTCATTCGCTATCGTCGCTGCACAGAGGACTGACGCAGCATTGTACACATCATCGTACTTGGAGAGCGTCGTATCAACCGTCTCGTAGGAGAGTTTCAGAAGTTCCGTCGCCCGTGTATACGTACCAGCCGCATTCTTCGCGTCCACATAGGCGAGCAGGTAGTCCGAATAGGCCTGCTGCAGGCGGCCCGACGTTGCCCGCGAACCAGTCACGCTATCCGGCTTGACCACGAGTCCGTTCGCCGAAACGTAGTAGACGAGTTCCTTCTTCGACTGGTTACCGTTGCCCTTCACGTAGTCTTCCATCGACTCGTAGGACCACTTGCTGTCGGCGTTCGTATCGTCGTAGGAGACGACATACTTCGCCGTCATGTCGTCGACACTCGTCAGTCCGTAGCCGGCGAGATCCATATACATATAGTGGTAGAGGTCGGGACCCGTGTAGCCCTGCTCATACATCTTGCCGGGACCAATGTCACCCGAATAGGGCGTACCGTAAATGGCGATGAGCTTCGACTCGTAGTCCATCTCATTCCGCTCGGACTCTTCCTCCTCGTCAAACGTCGCGTTCTGAATCTGCCGCCGGTAGTTTGCCGACGTCTGGGCGCGGTTGAGGAGTTTCGCGGCATTGCTGAGTGCCGTCTCGGCACGCGCGGCAATCTGCTCGAAGTGGGTCGACGTCCCTTCCGCAACACCGGCGGACGAGATGTCGAACGGCGTCGCCGCGTCGGAAAGGCCAAGCGGATTGAGTCCCGCGTCCAGCTGATCGAGCGTCCGTTGGATGGATTCGACGGAGGTCGGAATTGTCGCGAGGTCGGTGACGGTCGTGCGGTCAATGCGCAGGAGTCCATCATCCGAGAACGCAAGCGACAGGCCCGACTCGGAGACTTTCGCCCACTGTGGGTTCACGACTTCCCACGGGCAGTCGTTGCCCGGGGTCTCGTCCACCAGCGTCTCATCCGTCGTACGCCACGTTGTGCCGCGAATATAGAACACGAGCGTCGGCTCACGCGGATTCACATAGGTACGCGCCGCCTGGAGTTCCGCATCCGAACGGGACGCGCCCCATCCGCGAATTTCACCAATCGACCCCGTAAATCCGCCGCCGAAAATGGCCATCGGCCGTGTGCACCGAATCCGCGTACCAAGATCGAGCCGCGCCAGCGAAGCCCCCTTCGGATCGAGGACGCGCAAGGTCGTCGCACCCGAAGCCGTGCGATCGAGCGCAACAAGTGCCCCTTCCGGCAAGGGAATCGTCTCGCCGTCAAGAATCATTTTCGTGTCAAACCGCGTGTCGTACACGACTTTCTCGACACCGGGCGTCGTCATGACTTCCCCCATTGCATTCGTCTCGACGACGGTGACGTAGTTGGTGACCGACACAACATAGTAGGTGCGGTTCTGCGCCATGACAATCGCCTGACCATCGCCCGTCGCCGCCAGCGTCAGGATGCCGACAGTCGCATCCGTCTCATCCGAGGTCGGACGGCCAACGGTGAGCGCATCCTCATCGAAGGTTCCGTAGAGCGTCAGCAATGAACCCGCGCCAATAGTCGGACTGTTCGTCGGAGCGGAGACCTGGAACTCGAATGTCCAGCCATGCGCCAGGTCAGACGAGGCGGCCAGCGGCAGATTGGTATTCGACAGGTATGTGTCGGAACCGAAGACGAGGCGGCTGCAGGACTCGGCCGTCTCAGCTTCGGGCAGAATGGCATTCGCCACCATCCAGTTCGCAACGGCACCAATTGCGCCGCGTGTCGCCCATTCGCCGTAACCGAAGTTGCGCTCCGTGTCATCGTCGAGAAAGCCCGCGCCATTCGCCCCGCCGTTGTCACGCCACGCCTTTCGGGCCGTGCGGTCGACAACCGCCGCCGCCGTCACGGCAAGCTTGTTCGCAATCTCGGCGAAGCGCTCCTCGTCGTAATAGTCGACATCAACGACGGCATCCGCGACCAGCATCTGCGACTGCGAGACGGGCCACGTGAAGTTCGGGTTGCGCAGGAGGCGGTAGTAGGCCGTGAGACCGCTCAGGTAGTGTCCCCACGCGTCGCCATGTCCCTGCGGATACTGAAGTGCCGCGTCATTCTCGTCAATCTTCGCGTCACCGTTCGACGAGTTGATGTTGTAGTTCATCGCGTAGGCGACCTCGCCCGCCGTAATGCCACGCGTGAAATTCCACACGAGGCGGTTGTAGAACGGAGCCGTCTCAACGGACGGATTGTTTGCGCCCGTGCGCCCGCGCAAAAGCGCAAGTTCCTCGTCAAGAAGCGTCGGCACCTGATTGTCGAAGCAGAAAAGCCCCGGCGATGCCGCGCCGTAGTTGATATTGTCCGAACCGAAGCCAATCGTCGGATTAAGCGCGTCGGCGTAGGCATCGTTGCCGAGCAGCGTGTAGAGGTCGGCCAGGCGTTCCACGGCGAGCAGCAGCTGCTTGTTCACTTCCGCATCGTTCACGCCCTGCGCCGAGCCGGAGGCGATGGACATCGACTCCGCCTTGTTGAGAAGCGTCTGGTAAAGCTGGATGAGACCGACGGACGTGAGGTTATCCTGGCTGAGCGCAACATCGCCCATGTAAGGCCCGCCGGCGGCCTGAATCATCGACGAGGCCGTCTCGGCGCGGTTCTCATAGAGGTCAGTCATGCGCTGGGTGAACGGTGTCACGTTGTTGACGACGCGCTGAATCCACCCCTCGGCGAGCGTCGGCCCGCACCAGTCGCTCCACGCATCGCCCATCGTCTCCTTTGCCGCGCCGCCGACGGCCCGGTAACGCATCACATAGAAGGTGTTGACGAGATTCGCAAGCGTGTCGCCCTGCTCGCCGAGCGTAAAGCGCGTAAGCCCCTGCATCTCGGTCGGATCGGAGAAGACACGCGCATAGGCGTTCGTGTAGTCCGTCGGCATCGCCCCCGAAGCCGTGGGCGTCGCCTTCTTCCACTCAAACTCGTAGTCGTCAGCCTCACCGGCGAACGACTCGGTGTAGAGGATGGCAAGTTTCTGCGAGAGGAGGTTCAGGGGATCTTCCCGCGCAATGACACGCCCCGCATAGTAGCGGTTCGTGACGGCGAAGACGTGCATGGAGATTGCGTCCCCTTCTTGTACGCCGAGCTGACCGAGACCGCTGCCGACGAGCGCGTCGTTCTCAATGATCGTGACATAGTTCGTCTGGCCCATCGCCGTGAGGGCGTAGTGGTCACGCGGAATGTAGGCGACATCCGGATCGAGCGGATCCGTCACCGTCGTCGGCACGACCGGTGCGGACAGCCCCAGCCCATCAATCAGGTTCTCCCACGCCACGCGCTTTGAAGTCTCCAGCCCTTCCGGTGCCAAGCCCTTCAGTGCCTCTATCTCGGCCTGGTTGCCGACATTCGGCCAGAGGATGGAGCCGCCCGCATTCGTCTCCAGCTTGCCGATGAGCGTCACGCAGTTCGTGACCGTCTTGCTAACGTCAACATAGAAACGGTCGCCGATGGACGGCGGCAAGTCCTTGAACGTGTACTTGCCCGCACGGAGCTTGACATTGCCCGCATCCACCGAGAAGCCGAAATCGGCGAGCAAGTCCGCCACGGTCTTGTAGCCATCCTTGCCGGACTCACGCGCCACGGTCGGGTCCCAGAGCCGCACCGTATCCGTTTCACCCTGCGGCCAGACGACGGCCACCGACTTCGCGTTCCAGACTTCTGGCAGTCCATTCGCCGCGGTCGTCAGCGTCTCGCCAATGCGCATCGTCGGCACGCCCGACGGCCACGCGACGCGCCACGTCCAAAGGGCCGGCGTGTTGTCGAGCGTATGCGCGTTCGGCGTTTGTCCCAGCTCCGACAGCCACGGAATCTCCGCATTGACGGGAGGCGGTGCCGAAAGGCTCGGATAGTCGAATCCGTCCTGGTTGCGGTAGTACATCCGAATCGGAATCGTCCCCGCCGCGCGCGCCCAGACCTGCCCCTTGCGGTCGCGGAAGGCGCTCGCATAGGGCTGGCCATCCACCGCATCCCAGCGGACCTTCGGGCACCACGGCGTGTCGAGGAGGTCAATCGGGTGCGGACCCGGCAGGATATGCCCAGCATCCACATCCGCCGCAAGCGCCGTATAGACCTCGTTCGTGAGGAGAACCGAGAACGCCCGCATGGCCGCCCGCCCGTTCAACACGTACTGGGCCAGGACGAACGGCTCGGATGTCTCGTCCGTATTGAGGTCGCAGCGAAGTGCCCAAGCGTAATAGCCACCCGCGCCAGATGCGATAAAGGCGTGTTCCTCATTCGGATTGTACCCGGGCTTCGACGCATCGGGCTGACGGTAGACGACCGGGGTCGAATCCGCCGCGAAGACACCTGTGCCGAGGACGGGTGCACCCGGCGTCGCCCGCAGGATGTGCACCGCGTCGAACGTCCGCCCCGACACGCGGTCGGTCGCCGTGCGCGGCACATTGGCGAAGGTCGGCTCCAAATCGTTATCCTCGAACAGGAAGGCAAACGTCAGCGCATCCTCATTGCCAGAGAGAACGGAATAAAGCGTGTTCGAGGCGGCATCCGCATCAAACGTGCGAGCCCAAACGGCGACATCGTCAAGGTCGAGTCCAACGGCGGCCCGACCGCCACCCAGGCGGTTGCCCGACAGGAAGCCGCCGAACGCCGTGCGCGCAACCGTCGTCGACGCGGCACACGTGCCGTCCACGAATGCCGTCAGGTTCGACGAACCGAACGAGAAAACGACCTTGTGCCAGCCGGCCGTCGTGAGCGCCGGCGTTGCAAGCGACGCAAGACCGCCCGCGTCATCCGTGAGCGCAAGGCTGTAGGCAACACGCCCGGCCGTCGCATCAAAGTCAGCCGCCACGTGCGCCGTCAGCGGCGCATCGTTCGCCGTCCCGAGCGACAGCACATCGCCCGAAGCGGACAGTTCCTCGGCACTCGCCCAAAACGAAATCGAACCGCCCATCGCATGGAAGGCATAGGCATTCGGCAGCGTGAGCGTCGCTTCCGCACTGTCAAAACTGGCACTCGCACCCGTCTCATAGCGCGTCGTCCCAGCACCACCCTGCTGCGAGGCGAGGACAATCTGCGGCACCTGGTCAACCGCCGGCCACGTAATACGATAGCGCTGCACCAGCGACGGGAAGGAAATCGGCTCCGACATTCCCTCCTGCTGGACGGTCGACGACCACCAGACCTCCAGCGGCTTCGCGGAGGCCGGAACGGTATTGACCGCGTAGATGACGGACGCGAGATCGTTCGAGGTCGCCGTCCAGTCGTAGTAAAGGTTCGGGTTGTAGTTGTCGCCCGACTCGGCGAGGTTCAGAAGCCCCGGAACCGTCATGTCAATCTCGGGCATGTAGCCGTTCGCCGTTCCGCGCACGGAACCGCCGCGTGGCCGCAGTTCGTCGCCGACGAACCACTCGCTTTCGGCGAGCGTAAAGAAGTTCGTGTCCGTCCGCTCAATCGTGCGCACGGGAATGAACCAGACGTTGTCCTGTCCATCAACCTTGAGCAGCGAGAAGCCCGCGCCCTGCGTCTTGAAGATGCTCCCCTCCGGCGCACGCGCATGGCCCTCCGGCTCCTGGAACGAGCCAAGTGTGACACCATACCCATCCGGAATCTTAACGGGCGCACCCGCGATGAGCGTCGCGGCACGATTCGTCGGCCACGAGCACTCGTAGTTGCAGCGTTCGAACGGCCAGCTGATGCCGTGCGCGTCGGTCTCCATCCAGTAGACATCCAACCGCCAGGCCTCCCCTTCCGTCGTCCGCAGCGGATAGACCCAGTTGTTCTTCGGACTGTAGGAATAAGCCCCCTTGTGCTGGTAGTAGTAGGTGCCCGAAGCATCGTTCGCGTTCGCACCAAGCGCAACAGGCGACGGGTAAAGCCCCGCCGTGTCATAGCCCGTGCCGTACGGTTCAATCTTCTCGCCGACATAGCCCTTCATGTAGTTGACTCCGGGTTCACCGACCTCAACCACCTGCATGCGCTGAAGCTTTTCATAGGAGCCGGAGTCATAGAATGCAACGAGGAACTGCCCCGAGACCTTGCCGCGTGCGTAAAGGCACGACGAGGACGAGTCGAGAAAAACGCCGCTGACGATGACGTTCGAGTTCGTGACACGCTGGCCGTTCTGATCCACGACCTGCGTCCCGTAGACGGGCTTGACAATCTCGTCCGGACCGAAAAGGCGGATGTAGCGTCCGCTCATGTTGACGGGCGGCGCATTGTACGGGTCGTCCGTCCAGAACATCCGATAGGGCCGCCCCTCGCAAATGGACGAGATGACGTAGTTGCGCGTCTGCCGCGTACCGTCCGAGAGCACCCACGTGAACTCGTGCGTGCCGCCCACCTGCGCATAGACGCGTTCACCCTGCGGATCAAAGATGAACGCCGTCTTCTCGCCACCCGCCGCAAGATAGGCCTCGTAAGTCTTCGTCCAGTCCGTCCCGGCCGGCGCAATCAGCGTCCCGCCGAGCCAGACTTCCGGCTTGATGCGCTCGAACGCAAAGCCCGCCTCGCACGAGTCGAGCCGAAGGATGGAATTGCCCGCAATCGTCGCGGACGAGACCGTCGGCGAGGCAGATGCGCAGGAGACAACGGAAATCGTGCGGTTCGACGCGAGCCACTCGTTCGCCGCCGCGTCATCCGTATTGCGCAGGACGGAGGCCGTCGGGAGGGCGAGGGAGTAGGACGGCTTTTCGTCCGCCGCCAGTCCCGGCCAGGGGACGGCGGCAGCCGCAGCCAATAGGTAAAGGAGAAGACGCTTCATGGCAATCCGAAAAGAAGAGATTCGTTTTTTACTTCACGCGCATGATGAACGCGAGCTGATAGTAAGGCGGCAGAATGGTAACTGGACGACCACCACCCGAATAACTCGTGTAATAGACTTTCGAACTACCCTTTCTCGAACTGTCGGCATCGTAACCGGGAGCGGAGTACGAAACTTGCGTCGTATCGTTGCCATCGACACCCTCGATTTGGTCATCGCCAAAATACCTGTGCCGATGCGGCGGAATCTGATCGGCTGTCAAAGTAATCGACGAGTTGCCACCCGTCCCCCCGCATTCGACCGTCGTGGAACCAAACACGAATCGATTGAGCAAATTTGGCGTACCGTTCTTTCCGTCGCAAAGCGCCCAGCCGTCGGGAACGGTGCGACCGCTCCACATGATGATGCCGCCGACAGGAATCGTGCCGTAGCCCTCGATGCCGCCGCCCGCCGCGACCTTGAGTCCCCCCGAAACGGTCAGCTTCTTGTCAATCGCGACATCCTGTGCAAACTCGACCGCGCCCTTGAACGTGGACTTGTTCGAGACCTCAAGGTCCTTGACGACTGCGCGGCCCGAGACGCGGAAGTCGCCGGAGGCGGCATCGACATCCTGCGCAAACGTCGCGTAGGGAACGGAGAGAATCTGCTGACGCGGCGCAATTTCGCCGGAGCTGTTGACGACGGTCAGACCCACGAAGAGGTTGGTCGTGCGGGCGGCCTTAAGCGCCTCGACGAGATTCGTATAGGCCGTGGACTCCAGCACGGAACCGTTGCCGTCGGCAAGCGAGACGTTGAAGAGTCCGTTCGTGTCGAGGAGCACGGCGACCGAGCGTCCCCAGAGGGCGGACGTCGTTTCGCCCGTGGCCTCCTTGTAGAGGCGGAACTCAATCGTCTGCTGACGATCAGCAATCACACCACCCTGGGCATTGCGCAGGACACCCTGATAGGCGACGGAAACGGGCACGGCCGATGCCGCCACCGAAAAGGCCGCACACACCGCCGCGAGAAAGGCGCGAAGGCACCGCGCACGGGACGGACGCGACACGTGGGACTGACGCGATAGAACCGACTTGAGTTGATTGTTGAATTTCATTTTTCTGGTTTCCTTTTAAGTTCGCTTGCTGTTTTCTAATCCTCTGGTTTTAAATTCGCTTCTATTTCTTCAAAAAGTCGCGTGTGTCCTGTCCGTCCCGTCCGTCCCATACCGCCCTCACAGCCCCAGGGCAACGCCGGGGACGACGCGCTGCGCCGTAAAGCGTCCTGTAGCCTTGACGGGTCCCTGCCGCATTAGCCCCGTGTAAATCCAGTCGCACGAACCCGACACCGTCTCCTGCGGCGACCACGCCGTGCCCGTCGTCGCGTCCGGCTCCAGCACGACCTGCCCGCCCAGTGAGAAAAGTTCGGGCTTCACCGTGTTCGCATAGTTCCTGAAGTCGTCGCCATCATACGGCAACGGCTCGAAGTTCGCGTCCTTTCCATCGAACATCGGATGCAACGGATGACGGAACGGATTGGACGGACTTTTCGCGGCGATTCGGTAGTCGAACGTCTGCTTCTCGCCCCACTTCGAACCGCCCGTCGGCAAAAGCGCATCCAAGTCAACCGGCAGCGCGGCGGACGTAAGACGCCGCGCATAGTCAAGCCCAGTCGGCAAGGTCGCCTGCGGACCGAAGGCCGTCCGTGAGATTGTCCCATCCGATTTCTTCGTCCCGGCAACCGTCACCCGCGACAGCAGGCGCGTCACGCCCTGCGCATCCACGTGGGCATAAAGGCGGAGTTTCATCTTGCCACCCGCCTTGACACCGTCCACGCGGGTATCGTCCGTCACATAGCGCGACACGCGGTCCAGTTCAAGATCGACCGCCCACAGTCCGCTCGGCCAGGTGTTCTCCTCCCGTGCATCTGTCGCCGACACGGGCAAGTTGACGCGCATTTCCGTCCCGCCGACTTCGGCAACGCGCAGAATCGAACCGAGCCGCGCCCCTGTCCCGAGCAGCTTCGTCCGATCGAGTGCCAGCGAGACCCGCCATGTCTCGCCCGTTGCAAACGTCCGCGTCAATCCGTCGCCATTGACGGTCAGGGGCTGCCAGTCCGGGTTCACAACCGTCTCTGCGGCATCTCGCACCAACAGCGTCATCGGCTCTGCGCCATCGGAAGACGGCACAAGCGTCAGTGTCACCGTCTTTTCCGCCGCGCCGTCATTGCGGATCGACACCTCGTCCGTCGTGCGCAAATTGCCGAAATCAACGCCATCGCGGGGCGTCACGTACAGCGGACCCGACCATTCCGAAATTACCGCACCCGGCACCAGAACGGCCATGCCGTCCGAAAGGGTGGCGGATGCCGTCGCGCCAAATCCCGCAAGCGACAAGACACGCGGCGAACTCTCATCAGTCCCCGACAGCTTGTAGAACAAACCGCCGCGCACGGAGGGACACCCCGCAAACCAGGTGGAGGCCTTGACCTTCGCACCCAGGTTCATCCCCACGCCGACATAGTTGAGCGTCTCGCCCGACGAGTTCGAGACGTGCCACGCGACACGCGGCGCAGCCGGCACGCCCCGAAGATGGGCGACATACGCCACCGTCCCCGTGTTGCAGCAGACGAGAACCGAATCGCCAACAAGAGAGGAAAGAGACGAGGCGGCGGGGGCTTCACGCGTCCAAATCAGGAACGGGGTGCGCGTCACCGTTTCGCCCGTAACGCCGCCTTCGGTTGATCGCGTCTCAAGGAACACCCGCGAACTGTAGAGGGAGACGGACGGAACAGGCCAGTCGGCGAACGTCTCATCCGCCGTTTCACGCGGCGCAACCGGCACATAAAGCGCGTTCCAGCCGGGCTTCAGCGTGACGGACACATCTACCGTCGCCGACGGCAAATCGGCCGCCGCCGCCATCACCGCCAGTGGAATGAGAAAGAAAGCCGACAGGGAAAGGACGGCATTTTTGCGTGACGACACGCTCCCCGCACCCGCCAAGTCGTTACGATCGTGAGTCTTGTTCGCCATAGCACAAAATCTCTTAGAACTCTTGAAAGGTTGAATTATACCAAAGAATCGGCCAATGCGTCAATTTGACACCCCCCTTCACGCGTGCCGCCGCAGTTTGCCATAATAAACGACACCCAACTTTGAGAAGACCTGAGTTGACGGGTTGCCCGTTTGCCAAATACGC
>CAKTUI010000009.1 GCA_934621385.1 uncultured Kiritimatiellota bacterium | reverse complement strand
GTCGACACCCTTAGGTTGCGCAACCTGGCACCCTCGACTTGCGCAACCTAACACCCCTGGGATGCGCAACCCCCTCCCTCCCCACACGGCAAATTCAAACTGCCGCGCCTCAACTGCAACTTGCACAAGTCCTAACTGCAACTCAAACGCGTTCTACCTACGACTTGCGAGAGTTCAAGTTAGCAAGATTCGGCACATACGGAACGGCGCGGCGGTTTTAGTTGCGCGGCAATCCTCCCACCCATTAGATCTTACAATTTTCCCGCTCCGACGGGCGGTTGACGATGCCAAGCAAAAAAGTGTATAATACGCGCTTATCCGTCTGGATCGGGCTCAAAACCGACTGCCCGACCGGTAAGGATAAGAAAAGGAATACGAAAATGCCTAAGATGAAAACAAAGAAGTGCGCCGTCAAGCGCATGAAAATGTCGGCCAACGGCAAGGTGATGCGTTCTCAGGGCGGCAAGGCCCACCTGAACAACGGGAAGAAGCGTTCCCGCAAGCGCAACCTTCGTGGCACGACCGTGACTGACCAGACCGTAACCAAGACCTACGCGCGTGCGCTGCAGGGTCGCTAACAGAAGGAGTAATAGACAATGCGTGTTACCAATGCTCCCGCTTCCCGCGAACGCCGCCGCCGCCGCCTTGAGCTGGCGAAAGGCTTCTACGGAGCCCGTTCCAAACTCTTCCGTACGGCCACCGAGGCCGTTGACCGCGCCATGCGCCTTGCGACCGAGCATCGCAAGCTCAAGAAGCGCGACTTCCGCCAGCTTTGGATTGCCCGCATCAACGCGGCAGTTCGGGCGGAGGGTATCAGCTACTCGAAGTTCATCGCCGGGCTGACGCGCGCTGGTGTCATCATCAACCGCAAGATGCTCAGCGAGATTGCCATTCAGGATCCGGCTGGCTTCAAGACGATTGTCGAGATTGCCAAGAAGGCCTAATCGCCGATTCGTACAGGCGGAAAGGGGCGCAGGTTTAACCTGCGCCCTCTTTTTTTGTCAGCCACACCCCTTTCACTCCTCCCTATCGCCGCCCTTGCCTCTCAAAATCATAATAACCGCTCAATTAAACGCAACAAGTGCTAAATCTGGCAGATTTATCGGTCTGAGCTATGGGCAAATCACCCACCCCCCGCAATCTTCGCTCCGAGAGACGCTGTTCTCCGAGACAAATGAACAGCTTCTCCCGATCAAGAGAACAGCGTCTCCCGGCAGTCCCCACCAGACAAGGTAGTTAGACCGGCCCTCCGGAAGCCGCCGCTGAAGGATTAAGCGTTCCCGTGATAATAGGCGTGAGCCGTTGGCGGGCGAATGTCCGTCAATGTTCCCACATAATGACGAAGCCAGTGGTCTTTTTTCGGATGTGCCCGCATCGCCGCCTCATCCACTTCGATACCAAGGCCCGGGCGATTGGATGGGTACATCAGGCCGTTTTCAAATCTTACATCTTCATCAACGACTTCCGAACGCCATGGCACATCGTCAAATAATGTCTCATGGATGCAATAACTCGGCGTTGAGACACCCAAGGCGAGCGTCACGGCATTCGCTACCGGACCCGATGGATTGTGCGCACAAAATGGGATGTGGTGTGCATCACAGATGCCCGCAATCTTCTTCATCTCGGTAATACCACCCGCATGGGACGAATCCGGCTGAAGATAGTCACACGCCCGCAACTCAATAGCATCAAGAATCTGCTGGGTTGTAAAGAGCCGCTCTCCGCAAGCAATCGGGACATCAACTCGACTGCGCACATCCGCAAGTGCTCGCATCGTATCGGGAATGACTGGTTCCTCAACCCAGAAGGGATCAAACTCCGAAAGTGCATGGCAGACCCGCAAGGCGGTTGGCACATCAAAGCGGCCGTGGCATTCAATCAGAATCTCCGCCATTCCGTCTGTTGCCTCCTTGACGGCAGCGATGCATTTCATTGCCTTTCGAAAATCCTCGGGCGGTAACTGACGATAGTTCTTACCGAAAGGATCCCACTTGAGGCCTCGAAAGCCTCGGGCAACGGCCGCCCGTGCCTTGTCGGCAAACTCCTCCGGTTCGCGAGCACCCGAGAACCAGCAGTTGGCGTAGCAGGGGACGCCCTCGCGGCACTTCCCGCCAATGAGCTTCCAGACGGGAACACCCAGAGCCTTACCCTTAATATCCCAAAGGGCCATGTCAACCGCCGACAATGCACTCATCAGCACAGCTCCACCCCGCCAATAGGCATCACGGTAGTTCTCGTGGAGAATGGATTCGGTATCGAACGGATTCCTCCCGATGAGCGCGTGCTCAAGATCCGCAATGGCCCCGACCAGCGCGTTCTCCTTGTATTCGAGAGTCCCCTCGCCAATCCCATGCAGCCCTTCATCCGTCTCAACTTTCACAAACACCCAGTTCGTACGAAAGCAGTCAACGACAAATGTCCGAACGCTTCTGATTTTCATTGTTCCACCACCTGATTCTTCTTAAAAGTGAAAAAGAAAGAGACCATCATCAGCCCCGCCGCGAGGGCGTAGATAACACCCATTAGGGAAAAGCCGAGCTCAAATCCGCGCACGCCGTAACGCTCTGACAACGCCCCCATGGCAATGCCCGAAAGTCCGCCAAAGAAGAAAGCCGTCATTGTCAGCAAGCCGACGGCCGTTGAACGATGATTCGGCAACACGACATCAAAAAGGGATGCGTGAGTATTAACCTCAAAGAAGCCACGAAAGACACCATAAGCCGAAGCGGCCACCAACATCGCGGCAAACGAGGACGCGGCACCCAACCAGTAGAGCATCGGCGCACCAAGAAGTAACGCAACTATCTGAAATCCCAACCGGAAGCGCGGAAATTGGCCTACAAAACGATCCGTCAAAATGCCCCCTGCAAGAATTGCCGCGAAAGCGAAGAGGTGATGCCACAGCATCACGCCACGCCCGGCCGCGCCGACATCAAGGGAAAACTTCAGCGCGGCAAATTTCGGCGCCCAAAAGAGATAGGCATTGTTGACGAATACAATCGCGACAAATCCAGCCGTAGCACACAGGGCGGATGGATTACGGAAATAGGACGAAACTCCTTCCCAAATGGAAGTCTGCGAACGCGGCGAAGGAACGGACACACTCGCCGCCGGTTCATCCCGAAGGGCAAAGATAAAGAGTACGCCCAGTAGCGTCCCCGCCAAGCCAAACGCGATGAAGACATGCCGCCAGCCACCCAACCACCCAAGTGCCCAAGCGACAAGAACACCTGAAGCCATCAGCCCTACATAAAGAGCCGCCTGATGAATTGAAAGTGCCCGCGAGCGTGATTCACGGTGATGCGCGGCAATAAGTGCGTAGGCACTTGGCGCATAAAAACTCTCTCCAACGCCAGTTGCAACGGATCGGAAGAAGAGTGCACCAACAAAGCCACCGACAAAACCCATACACACCGTCATCAACGACCACGCGATGAGTGAAATGGTGATAATCCACTTGCGCGAGCACCTGTCACCGACAAAACCGGCGACCACCGTCATCAGCGCGAGCGTCCAACTGAGCGTCGTATTAATCCATCCGACCTGTACATCCGTCAAGCCGAGGTCGCTCTGTATCGGAACCGTAAGAAGTCCAAACAGGGCACGATCCGCCTGATGGAAGAAGAATGCACCCGAGAGCAGGGCGACCAGAATCCACTTATACGAACTGCCGCGCTTAGACATCGACATCCTCCGGCATGTGCTGGCACGAACAGCCCGCATCGCATGTCACGATTTCACCCGTCATATTCGCCGACTCATCGGATGCGAGAAATGCAACGACATTGGCAATGTCCATCCCCGAAGCCTCCCGTCCAAGCGGACAGTTCAATCGGCGGCGTGTCTTGATCCGTTCATCCAAGACATCCCAACGCTCCGTATAGATATAGCCCGGTGCGCAGCAGTTAACTCGAATACCATGTGGCGCCAGGTCCAATGCCAGCGAACGCACCATGGAGTTGATCGCCCCCTTCGATGCACAATAGGCCGTTCGATTCCGAATGGCGCGCTGGGCCGTATTGGACGAGAGGAAGACAACCACTCCCCGGAAAGGCCCTCCAACTTCATAAGGCCTCTTCATAAAGAAACGCGTGCACGCCGCCTGCGTTACCTGAAAACCGCCGCGCACATTCGTCCCCATGACCTTTAGGATGGAGTCGGGCTCCATTTCGAGTGGGCCGCCAAGTCCAAGGCCCTGATCCGCCGCGTTATTGACAAGAATGTCCAACCGCCCGGTCTTTTGTTCAATAAGGTCCATCAACGCTGAAACCTGAGTCTTATTACCGACATCACACGCCTGCGCATAAACACCCGTCACACCCATTGTCCGTAGCGACTCAAGTCCCCTTGCCGTCGAACTTTCGGAAGATCCACACATGAACACGGTCGCGCCCTCGTCCGCAAACTTCTTCACAAGCCAAAGTCCCGTATTGCGATTTCCGCCCGTCACAAGGACGACCTTGCCCTCAAATCTTCTCATTTTCCATTCCTCCTTTCATACAGATTCTCCGCGACCTCCCGCACGGCCGTTCGCATTTCAGGATAGGGCCGGTCACAAATATCGGTCAAACCAACTTGCAGGTATTCGCCATCAAAGCGTCCCGTCGTCGCCTGATCACTGAACTGATGCCAGTGAACGCCGACAATCTGCGGATTCTCAAGAGCCGACTTGACATAGGTTTTCATCTTCTCCGCACGATCGTCCTGATTCTTCGCCTGTCGAACACCCGTTCCAAACGGACCCCGATCTGTCGCTCCAAAGTGGAATTCCCCAATGAGAACAGGGGCATCCAATTTTGCCGGCAGTCGCCAGTCGTCAATCTTCTCGCGATAGATATTGTAGCTCACCACATCACAATATTTTGCACAAGATGCCACGACCTCATCCCTCGCCCAGCCGGCAAATCGACAACCGAGGTAAAGCAAATCTGGATCGAACGCCTTGACGGTCTCCCGTGTCACACGAAAATAACGGTCGATGACGAGATTAGAGAACTGGTAGAGATCATCCTTTGCCTGAGGTGGCGGAAGTAAAATCGATGTCCTGAAGTCAAACCAGTCCGAATAGTCCGATCCCCATTTCGCATTAAGTGCAGGAATCGAACCGTATTTGCCTTTCAGCCACTCTGCGAACGCGAGTTTTGCCGGCTGACTGGGGGGCGACTGAATCGTCCACTTCGCCAAGTCGGTGCGTCCACCCCAGTTGATTTCATTATCGATGAAAAAGCCAATGCACCACTTATCGTGCGCCGCCCGCCCCTTGGCCTCAAGTGCGGTTCTTACGCCCTTCGCGAAAGACTCATCCCAGGGGTCACGAAACTTCCACCACATCCCATGGCTACCCTCAATCGGGCGCGACTGGCATTCGATTCGTTCCGCATAGGGCGTCTGATCCATCTGACAAATCCGAGCATCACTTGAATTCGCGATCGTGTTCATGCCCCAACTGCTCAATCGACGATGACAGAGTTCGGCGAAAATAGTGTTGTAGTCCTTGCCGTATTTGCGGAAGAGATTCGCGCTTGAGAAATCATAGACTCTCGTTTCACCTCGCACCAGAAAGAAGGGCCACAGCAGTTCATCGCGAGTCGACCAGAACTCATCCAGCGAAAGATCCTCGAATAGACAATCCCTTGGATTGGACGGAACACCCGTGCGAGGCGTTCCCCAATCCCCATTCATGGGTGTCATAGCCGAAGAGGCCGAAACACGGACAGGGCCGAAACTCCAGAAAAGGCATCCAGTTGGGTCGACGAGCCACCATTTCCCGCTCGAATCCCTGTACGTCCGAAAGCGTCCCGTTGCCTCCAATTTCGGGCCTTTCGCCCATCCGCCAAATGCCGTTCGGTCATTCGGTCCTGGATGCGTCGAGAGATCCCGATCCTCCTCCTTCCGAGCTGACAAAAGATCCGCCGTGCAATGGGTCTTCCCTGGCCAGTCGCGCCACTTGAATTGGCCAAATGTATCAATGCACGGCAGGAAGTCCGCCGTTTTCATCCGCATCCACGATTCCGAATCTCGCGGCGGAAGAGCCTTCATCTTATTCTCAAACTGGCCTGTCCGATAAAATGAATCAACAATGTCGTAGGGGGACATCCGTTTCCAGTCACGCATCAATGGAATTGCACCCCGGGGTGCAATGACAATGGGAGAATCCCACATCGGAACCTTCTTCAATGTCATGCCATTCGCCTTCCAGACGATGTTCGTCCCAGGAATCTCAAAGACGCGCCCCGTAATCAACTCAAGCCAGACAGGCCGATTCAGTTTCTCAGGAATCTCAAGGTCTATGCACTCGAACGTGAGGCTGTCGCTCGGGCGCTGATCCGAAAACCAGTAGACACGGAGTGGACTCCCCAGACGGCTAAAGAGGTTGCAGGAAAGTTTCCGTCTGCCGAACGATACCTCAAGATGCTTCTGTGGAAGCGTCTCATCATCAAACAAGGAATAGACATTCCGCATCGCGTACCAACTTGGGCGACGATAGACGAACTCCCGCAGCGTATTCGACCGAATAAGACCAAAGCTCTGCAGCATAAACGTGTACTGCAGGTCAATCATGGTAAAGGCACTGGAAGGAATCGATCGTGCCGCATCGCCAACGGCGCGGCGCAAGTTCCACTTTGCCTGCGAATATTCCGTCCACTCTATTTCCGACAGGGCGTGCGCAAATTCCAACTGTCCCGGACAGCCAACCTCCCCCTGCAGTATATCAAATGACCCCGAATAACTCTTGACGAGTCGCCGAAGGGGCATGGCCATCTGCCAACCGAACTGGCCCTCGCCCGCCTCATAGGATGTATCAGGATTCGCCGCATACGGATGATAGGCAAAGAGATCCACTATGTTGAGCGCGTTCTCGCGCTTCAGTTTCTCAAGGACAACGGCATAGTCACTTTTCGACATATCCTTGTTCATCGAAATGGCTGTGCAGATAATCTTTGCCGTCGGCTGAAGTTCGCGGACAAGCCGCGCCGTTTGATAGAACAGTTCGGCGTATTCTGTCGCCTGTCCAAAAGGCTCGTTCCAAATCTCCCACTCGTCAACGACATCGCGGTAACGCAAGACAAGTTCCTTCACATAACGCAACCAAGCCTCCATCGCCAAAGGATTCTCAGTCACTTGTTTGACGCGCATGCCAAGCCGGAAGTCGCTGCCCCAGATTGGGTTACCATAGGAAATGCAAATCCAAGGCTTAACACTCATCGCCGCGCATTCGCGAATCGGCTTGTCGAGCCAGGTAAAGTCATAGACGCCCTTCTCCTGTTCGGTCTTTGCCCATCCCGAGAAGAAACGCGCTCGTTTCACGCCCAGCATGGGGAGAAACGCCTTGTAGTTATCCCAAATTGCATAATCACGATCCAGCGTCTCACATCCGACAGACCATTTGGAGGACTTTATCTGGTCGGAGGTGCGTGTCTGCAAGCGACCGATTTCAACCAATCCCGGATTGACGGCATTCAGCCGCTGCCAGGTCACACTTCGTTTTTCCCGCTGAAGTAGATTCGTCACTGAAACCTGAACCTTGTGTTCGTCCCATGCATCCCATGACTTGAGTTTGGCCGCATCCTTAAAACTGACGACATCGGCGGCAAAACATGGTGACGCGCCAATAACCAGCACAAAAAGAAATAAGAACCTTCTGCATTTCCGATTCATCATCGTCAGGACCCTTTCCTTCAACGAAAACGAATCATCATACCGCGCTTTCCATAGCGCATGAACTCAGACGGCTTCAGTACACCGTTTGAGATACGAATCTCATCCATCAGACCTGTGAATGCCGTCTCCGTAGAAGACGATGCCCCAAGCCAAACATCCCCCATGGCCCAACCATAGTTAATGGAGTCTGGTACCGTCTTCTCCCAACTTGGTTCCTCCGCAAAATCCTTATAGATTTTCACCGTTGTCCATACGCCCCCATCTGTGCGCGGCGTTTCTTCAAAGGTCGCGGCAATGTGATGCCAACGGTTGTCTCCGATGACAATACCTGTGTTGTCATTGATTGCCGCCTTGTGCGTTTCGCTCCCATTTCTCGTCGCACACCGAATCCGCAATGTATCAACCGTCCCCTTCTCGTCCCCGAACGAGAAGGCCCATGCCGGCAAAGTACCATCGGGTGTTGAATTTGCCCGCATAATGCCCGTGTACATCGTCTGCGGGCCACTCTTCAAGAAAAATTCAACCGTAAAATTCCGCAGAAACGCAAGATAGGGATTGCGCGAATACTTCACGACGCTTTTGGTAAATGAAAGTGCCGACTCATTGCTCTTTCGGAGAATGTTGTACGCTCGATCAGTCAGCTTCCCCTTCTGATCGGTCGGTACTATCGTCGGTGCCGCTCCTCCCGAAATCGCCGCGTCCGCCGTGGCAACGGTCAAAGCACCATCACCCTCCCGTGCCACGAGTGAGCCATCCTCAAACCCAACCCAGGCGACCGTTCTCGCCGACGTATCGACACATGTTGCACTCATGAAGGATTCGGGAGCAAGTGCCCTCATCGTAATGCGAACATCGTCAATGAGGCCATCAAACGAATTGCCATTATCCACACCCGCAAGACAAATGGGAGTAGTCCCAGCGACAAGTACGCCATTGTAGGTGACTTCTCCGACCTTTACCGAATCACGGAAAAGCGAGACCGTCTTCAATTCCGCATCCACCACAAGCGCGGCATGATGCCAGTTGCCATCGTTGGTGGCAACCGTATCGACAACAGTCTTGGCACCATCCTTACCAGTCCCTGCGTAGTATTCAAGAACCGTGGCACTTAATTTACCGGCCGTTCCTCCGAATCCAAGGTTGAACTGGACATTGCTGCCGCCACGCCGCCTCACGAGCGGGATGTACTGCTTCGCCTGCTCTGTCCTGTAATAGCACTCAACGGTGAAAGACTTGTTGGTGAAATCATCTCCCGACGGCTGGAATGTCGCATAGGTCTTCTTGTCATCACTTTGCGGCAGATTCCTCAAGGCCGCGCCATTCGCCACCCCTTGCAGATCCAGAACGGACGAATAAGTTCGAACCGTGGGCACTGTTTGACTATCTACCATCGGGTATCCACCAGACTGCACGAGAAGAACAGAAGCCCCGACACCTCGATTCAAAGCCATCGAGTCCTTAAATGACAAGCCTTCGGGCGTCTCAAAATCGGCATGAAGCACAACATCTGTAGATTCGTTAAGATTGGACAACTGGAGGAATTCCGTCGTCTGCAGCACCCGATCGGAAAGGCGCACATGCGCTAAGGAACCGCCGTAGCAACCTGCCGTCTGAGGTGTCCCACCAAGGTAAAGATCCTCCGTCCCATAGGAAAGGCCATCTGGCAGTGAAATTGAGGTCTTGTACTCATAATCATAGTAGGCGTGAGCCTTCTTGTCGGCCGCCGAAACCACAAGCGCAATATGATGCCACTTCCCATCGTAAATGGTCGGAGTCGAAACTGTCATCGTCTGATTATAGCTACCGACATTTGTTGCATCCACCTCCATGGCCCCCGGCTTCGTGAATCGAACCTGCATCTGGCTTGCACCCGTAATGCGCACGGCCCAACTATCGTAATTGAGCACCGTTTCACCCGATGATGTGCGCAACTTGCCAGGAATGACGGCGATGCAGTTCCACTGCCCCTGGTCCTTCAGATTGGCCTGCTTGCGGACAAATGCCTCAAACGTGAATGTCTGAAGGTTCAATTTCCCATCCACATTCGCGATGCGCAAGACTCCCGAAGGATTTGATGACGTTGTCTTATGGAAATAGAGTCCCAATGCACCCGACTTTCGCACCCCCGCCTGCGGATTCCACACGCCCCAACCGGCCGGAAATGCCGCCGTTCCCTGAGGGCAGAAGTCACTCCCTGCAATAATGGTCGCACCCTGCATGGAAAGCGGCCGCGCCACAAGATTGCCCACTTCACTTGAGAACACCGTCTCAACTGTCGTGCGAACGCCGTCCTCAAATGCAAGCGGCCACCACCCCACCGTATCCGACCGGGCGACAGTCGTCGACAAGACGAACGGAAGTGCACAAAGCGCGACGAGCCAAACTGATTTCTCTTTCATCTGACGAGCCTCTTTGACCATTGATACTGTTAGTTTAGCATATTCAATCCCCCGCCCGCGCTCATTTGCGCAGAAAAAGTTCGGCTCATTTGCGCAGCTCTCGGCTCAATTGTGGTATAATGCGCGTCGTGAAGACAATCCTCTACCTCAAGGGCAGTGAACGGATGCCCTCCGTCCAAAAATGCAATGGGTTCATCCATGGTGCACACGCCCATGGATGGCGTGTGCAAACTCTGACACTGCCTCCTTCGAAATCACCCAATCTGGAGCGACTGCTGGCCTTTTGGAAAGCGGATGGCCTCGTCTTTGACTGCGGTAGTTTCTCGTTATTCCCCGACTTAGATGATGTTGAATCGTTTCCGACCGTCCTCCTCACAAGCCATTCAGTCGCCGGGTTCTGTTCTGTTGGGGAAGACTTGCGCGAAACGGCCGAAAGTGCAGCTCGCGAACTCTTCCAACTCGGCTTGCACCATTTCGGATTCGTCCACTTCCCCCATCTGCGCGAATGGTCAACCGAGCGAGCGCGGCACTTTTGCGCTGCCGTTCGACTGAATGGCGGCACCTGTGCCACATTCCAAGCCAACGACAAGCTTGAAATGATGACATGGACCGATCATCTGCGGCGATGGATTCGCCGCCTGCCAAAGCCCTGCGGGATTTTTGCCGCCAATGACGAGGTCTCCAATCATATCCGCGGCATTTGCGCAACTGAACGCATCAGCGTTCCAGATGAAATCGCCATCGTGGGCGTTGACAACGATGAGTCCATCTGTGCGAATGTTCATCCGAATCTCTCCAGCGTTCTGGCGGACAATGAGGCGATTGGCTTTCGTGCCGCACACCTCATGGCCGAACAATTTCTCCATCCCCGCACCCACGAATCGAAACCTCGACACTTGGCCGTTTCGCCGCTGATGGTCGTCCGACGCGAATCGACACGGCGAAACATCCACGCCGATGAACAGGTTCTCAGAGCAATTGAACACATCCGTGAAAACGCCTGCGCCAGTCTTCGTGCCTCGGATGTCCTCAAGCTCTTCAATGCTTCACGACGAACGGCCGAAATGCATTTTCGTGAAGCGACGGGTCGATCCATTCTTGATGAAATCCAGCGCGTACGAATGGAACGCGCTCGTGAACTTCTTTGCGATGGTGCACGTCCCCTCAAGGTGATTGCCAATCTCTGCGGCTACACATCAGAATCATCCTTCCGAAAGGTCTATTGCGCCCACTTTGGAACACCACCTCGAAAAGGGCTTCACTCCGAAGGACATTTCTCCTAAGCTCTTACACCCATCCGACTACGGACGAACACTGCCAGCGGAAGCTTGACGAAACTCGACTCGCCGCAAGAACCGAATCTGCAGATAAGTAAAGCCTATCAAGGCAACGCCAAGAAACCACGCCATTGTCGTCGCCGTTGAGAAGCGCAGGTTGTTGTAGGCCTCCTTCCAGATCTGCAGCGAAAGAACCTGCGTGGCGTCACCTGGCCCACCAAAGGTAAGAAGGAAGATTGAACCCATCCCCTGAAAGGCCGCGATAAATGCACCGACAAAGTTAATGACCATAAGAGGCGCAAGTTGCGGAAACGTCACATGCCGAAAACGACCGAGAATTCCCGCGCCATCAATGGCAGCCGCCTCGTAGTAGTCCTGAGGCAAGGATCCAAGCGCGGCAATGTAGATGAGCGAACTAATGCCAGCCCCTGCCCAAACGCCCGGAAGAATGCAACAGACCATCGCCCATGAGGAATCCAGCAACCAAGACTGCCGCGCAATCCCAAACGACGCAAGAAGTTGGTTGAGAATGCCATTTTCCGTTGGATCAAACATCAGCTTCCAGAGAAGCGTGACGACCAGAGCACTCGTCAGGTGCGGCAAGAAGTACAGAAATCTAAAGAAGACCTTGCCGCGTGGAATCTCGCAGAGCATCACGGCGAGGAGGATGGGTGAGACGAATCCAAGCAAGAGTGTAATGACAACATATTCAAGCGTCCGCAACCACGCCATCCAGAACCCAGAATCCGTCGCCACACGAATGAAGTTATCAAGCCCAGCCCATTCAGAATTCCCCACAATGCGATAATCCTGGAAGGCCATGACAGCACCCCTAAAAAGAGGATAATAGCTCCAGACCAAGATGGACAAAATCGCAGGCGCAAGAAAGAGCCATGGGGAAAGACGCATTCTCCCTCCCGATTCTCGATCTCCCCTCCGCCGAGGAGCATTCCGGCGCATCTGCCGCCAAACAAGACCAACGCAAACAAGAATGCAGGCAAGAACAGCACCAAGGATAATTCGTGCAAAAGGACGCGCTTTCACTATGCGTGAGCGGTCGCTCTCAAACATAAGCCCTCGATTGGCATCACGCGTAATCGACTCAAGAGCCGCGCCAACATCGAAATGACGGCCCTCATCGGACAGTAAGATACCCAGAAAGCGCCGTTGCATCAGATCGCTCGCCGCCTGCCAGAAGCCGACCCAGGGTTCCGTTACGGCCTTAATTCGCCCAGCCTCAAGCTCCTCATACATCTCCCGAATGCCAGGCGGAACTGACTTAAGTTCCTCCGCAAAGCCCAATCGCTCCAAGTCGCTCGGGCGGCACCACATTGCTCTTCCCTCGGCCACATTCCGCCTTGTCTCGGAATCCGCAAGCGCGGGATCGGCCAAGGCCTGCAGGCATGAATAGACGAGGTCACGCTCAGGCTTCGAACGGCGACCTGCCGAATCGCTCATCGCATAGAAATGGCGATGCGCCTGAAGAACACGCATGCCGCCCTCGTCTGCCGCCGGGAATGGCATCAGCCCAATCAAGTCCGGTGGGAACGCAAGCGTCTCCGTCAGTCGCCTGACAAGATCCTCGCCGCCAAATACAGCGGCAATCTCACCCGAAACAAAAAGCCGTCCAACATCATCGGCAACGGAAAGCGTCGGCAAACCACGCACAACATCCAAGCGAACAAGACCTTGAAGAAATTCAGCGGCACGCCTTGCCTCCGGGCTGTCAAACGAAGCCTCGTAGGTTCCGTTCGTATCCGTAGCCCGAATCACGTCCCCACCGGCGGACTGCACCCACGGCAAAAATCCCCACGGACGATTCTCAATTGCAAAAGCCCGACGTCCAGGTCGCGTCAGTTTGATGCACCATTCCCTGAACTCACTCCAGGTGCGCGGCGCTTTTTCAGCATCCATCCCCGCCTCGCGCACCAAGTCCTTTCGATAGACGATTCCATAATAGGCAATCGCTGGTGTCGGCAAGGCCCAGACATGTCCATCAAGCATCCGAACACGATCCCAAAGGTCCTTCATCATACCCGGCTGAACCCATTCGTCCAACGGATAGATGAAGCCCTGCGAGACATCATGTCTCAGAATATGAAACCACACTTTATAGATGTCGGGGGCCGTACCACCCGCAAGTGCCAGCATGAGCGCGGCACGGCCACCAGCTCCCGGCAAGACGAGCCCGCCCCACTTGACCGGATCGATTTCAGGATTCCGCCGCGCAAGGTCGAGAATGCATCGCGTAGACGGCTCCTCGGGACGCTCGGGGTCATAGGAGAAAAGGAAACTGACCTCCGTTTTCGCGAAGGTCAGCAAGGGCGCAAGCGCAAGAATCGCCGCGCAGAGTCTCATTCAAGGACGTCCGTCACCATGCCACGGGCCACCTTGGCGGCGACGGCCGGCCCCATCAGTTCCTGCAAGACGACAAGGCCAAACAGGAGGGCCGAACCTGGTGCCTGACCAGTAATGACATCGCCATCCGCCACAACAGGGACATTCGAACTCACGCGGTCAAGTCCCATGACACATGTCGGATAACAAGTCACATGACGACCCGCATCCACAACCCCCGCATCCGTCAGAACGGTCGGCGCTGCGCAAATTGCGCACAGAAGCCGCCCCTCCGACTTTTGACGACGAAGCCGTTCAATCACGGCGGCGGACTTCCGCAAGTTCTCCGTGCCTTCTCCGCCGCCGGGAAGGAGAATCGCATCATACGACTCCTTCTCCGCCTCGGCGAAAAGGGCATCGGCCCGCATCACAATTCCGTGCGCACTGGTGACTTCCAGACTGTCATGAATGGAGGCCGTGACAACGGATACGCCCCCACGACGGAGAACGTCAATTGCACTCACGGCTTCGATATCCTCAAAGCCATTGGCGAGCGGAATCAGGACGGAGAGCATTTTCGTCACATCCTTAAGCGAGATTCTTCGCTTCGTTGCACTTCATGCAACGGCCGAGAATCTCCTTTTCGTTGAGGGCCGCAATCGCCGCCTCGGCCTCTGCCCGATTGGGCATCTGAACGAAGCCAAATCCTTTCGAACGATTGTTGTAGCGGTTCGTGACAATACGCACAGCGTTCACTCGCCCGAATTTCTCAAACTCCTTGCGGAGCTGGTCATCGGTCAGTTCGTAGCTCAGGTTGCCGACATAGATCTCAACGCTGCCATCCGCAGGCGCAGGATGACGCTTCTCAAACTTCGGCTCGGACTTGCGCACAGACGACGAACGTCCGCGGCACGAACACCCGCCCTGCTTCTTCCCACAGGAGTGAAAAGCCAGGCACAGAATCTTGGCGACGACGATGCCGAGAATGAACGCGACAACCGTCAGGGTGATGGCGGCACACTGGGTAGCACCCTTGAACAGGGCGAGGACTTCATTGATGCATTGCATTATACTACTCTACTCTCTTTCTTCTTTGGTTAGTTGTTTCGATAGTCTCCGAGCGATTTCATCCGGCTCGGATGGCGGAGTTTCCGCAGCGCTTTCGCCTCAATCTGGCGAATGCGTTCACGGGTAACATTGAATAACCGACCAACCTCCTCAAGGGTACGGCTGTACCCGTCGGTAAGGCCAAATCGGAAATCGACAACCTGACGCTCGCGATCCGTCAGCGTTCCAAGAATCTCACGGAGCCGTTCCTTCAGAAGATGACCTTCTGTCACCTCAAACGGGTTCTCGCTCGTTGAATCGGGAATGAAATCGCCATAGTGCGCATCGTCACTGTCGCCAACCTTGGACTGCAGCGAGATCGGTTGCTGGGCCATGCGACGGACGCTACGGACCTGTTCGACCGGCATCCCCATTTCTGCCGCAAGTTCAGTCTCGATTGGCTCACGCCCGAGTTTCTGAATCAGCTTCTTCTGGGTACGAACAAGCTTGTTGATCGTTTCAATCATGTGGACGGGAATGCGAATCGTACGGGCCTGGTCGGCAATTGCACGCGTCGCCGCCTGACGAATCCACCACGTCGCATATGTCGAGAACTTGTAGCCGCGCTTGTACTCGAACTTCTCCACGGCCTTCATCAGTCCGGTGTTGCCTTCCTGAATGAGGTCAAGAAACGAAAGTCCGCGGTTCATGTACTTCTTCACGATCGAAATGACGAGACGGAGGTTCGCCTCGACCATCTTCGTACGGGCGAGCTGTCCTTCCTTCAGGACGCGACGCAGCTCAGAGAAGGTATCCATGAATTCCTGAGGCGGCATCCCGAAAAGGGACTCAAGTTTCTCCATCTTCTCGCGAAGGAGTTTCAGGTCACGGTCGCGCTTCTTCGAGGCCTTCGCCGTCAGCAACTGGGCCTGCTTGGCCACGTATTGGCGATAAGGCAGATAAATCCGCTCGTCAGCCTCGGCACACAGCGTCTCCAGCACCTTCTGCTTGAAACTCATGTCGTCGAAGCACTTGCGCACGGCCTTGCGGGCATTCTGAAGCGACTTCTCCGCACCACGAACCGTCGCCGGCTGGGGGTGTTTCTTCGAAATCGTCTCAAGGTATTTCTCGCTTGCATCGCGCAGCTTCTTCTCGACGTCCTTCAAGTCCTTGCGAAAACCCGGAATCAAGGACATGTAGGCATCGCGATTCTCGTCGAACTTGTCCGTCACAATCCGGTCGAAACGCTCGCTCTGCCCCTCAAGCTTGTTCAGAAGCCCGGCATACATCGGCGGCGCAAAGAGGAACCGGTTGAACATGTCACGCGTCTTGACCTCGGCTTCCTCAATCGTCTTGCAGATTTCGGTCTCCTGATCACGCGAAAGCAAATCGACCTGCCCCATCTGATGGAGGTACATCCGAATCGGATCCTCAATCATTTCCGCCGCACGCGCCTTCGGATCCGCCGTCTTGGAGTTCTTCGCCTCCATGTACTTCTTCACGTCCTCCTCACGGATGACATGAACGCCAAGAGCCTCAAGAATCTTGAGATAGCGGTCGGACTGAATAGCGTCGACAATATTCTGCGGCAGAATCTGGTTCAGTTCCTCGTATGTGACATAACCGCCATTCACCTCGCTCCGGCGCTTGACATCGTTGATGACATCATTCAGCTCCGTCTCGCGCAGAATCGACATCCCCTCCATCGACGGAAGGACGGCATCCACATCGCCGGCAACCTCATCCTCATCGGCAATCGTCGGCAACGGCGGGGTCGGCAGGTTCGTATCGGCCTCGTCTTCCCCCTCCGGCGCATGCTCCTCCTGACGCTCGACTTCGGCAGCAAGTGAATCCGCGTCAAGAATCTCGGGGGTTTCTTCTTCCTCCTCATCTTCCGGCGGCAAATCGTCACCTATTTCAGGCAAAGCGGACTTACGCTTGCGTGTTTTCTTCTCGCAAGCCTCCAAATCGGCGGAATCCTCCGCCGACTTCTTTGCCCTTGTCGCCTTCTGAGCAGGTTTCTTACCCGTATCTTTCAACGGTTTCTTTAGTCGTGCCATTCACAGCTCCAGTATACAATCCACCCAATCTCACTTTGTCAAGTGTCTTTATATTATATCACATCCTTACCAGGCTGTGAAGAGGGGTCATCTTTTTCCGCATCATTCACGCTTCCCTCAGGCTCGACACCTCGCTTCAAACAACGGGCGATGCGGCCAAACGCCTCAAGCCCGACAAGCGACAGGATTGTCGTCGCAACGGCGACCGCATACAATCCCGCCGCGACGGCCATGCCAATTCCCGCCGACACCCAAATGCCAGCCGCCGTCGTCAGCCCGTGGACGGCATGCTTCTGAACAAGGATCGCCCCCGCACCAAGGAAACCGATTCCGCTGACGATTTGCGCGGCAACCCGCGACGGATCGCCCTCCCCATTGAACCCGTAGCGCGAAACGATGACCATCAAGGCCGCCCCAAGGGCAACCAGAAGATGCGTCCGTACACCGGCGACCTTCGCCCGATATTCACGCTCAGCACCAATCAGTCCAGCCAAAAGCCCCGCCACGACAAGACGAACAACCAATTCCAATGTATCCGGCATTTCAAAGTCCTTTCTTCAAACGACCATTCCGTATTATAGCAGAAAAAGGCCCGGAGCTAAAATGCTCCGGGCCTGTGGGGAGTGAAATTCACTTAAATCGCGAGGTCAGAAGGCCGCCGAGGCATCGTTTACACGCTGTGCCCGCTTTTCAACCGCAGCCTTGCGCGCCTCCATGCGGAGTTCTTCATACTCATTTGCCGCCTCACCAAGCATCGCCTCGTCCCAGGCGACAAGGGCCGTTTCATAGTCCGGCAGAGCCTTCGCCAGGCAAACTTTCACAAACCGACCGCCACCGATGTCAAAGATGTACATCGGACGCGTGAAACTGGCCAACCGTGCCCAAGTCCCATAGCGCTTCTCAAGGGCCTCAATCAGATAATGCCGCTTCCACTGGGCGCAAGGATCAATGGCATTCCGTGCGCAAGCCATGACCTTGACGACACGATGGGTCTTCGGCGTGACGTAGACATAGTAGTCATCGAAGTCCGCCAGGGGCTTCTTCGGCTCAAAGGTGGCCCTCACGAGGGCCGGCTCGGCAGAATCCTGAACGAAATTCTGAGCCTCGAACTCTTCGCCAAACGTCAGCCCCATGAAGGATTCGGCCGCCGCGTCCGCAACCGAATCGGCCACATTCGCGCAATCGTCCGCCGGACGTGCAACGCGCCCCGACTCGTCAATCGAGTAACTCTGCGAATATTCGCTCGTGGCGTTGACGAGCACCTTTCCATCCGAATCCATCGTCGTACGCGTTTCGCGGCGATGCTCGGTCACCATATTCCCGTTCGTCGTTACCGTCGACTCGATGAAGCGACGCGAGACCGAACCGTTCTCGTTCGTCGTCACCGTCGTCTCGGAATTCTTCGTGGACATATCCTTGCGCTCACCCGCACAAATCGTCCCAACGATTCCGAGCGCGGCAAGAACGCAGCAGACACCTGCCGCAACTCGCACCGCCATGTTTCCGACCTTCATCCTAACGCCTCAAAATCCTTTCCGTCCCAGTGGAAGGGCCAACCTTCCCTTCCCTCCCGGAACGCCGCCATTTTACCAAATCGACATTAACGGAAGATTAAGGAAAAAAAGGAAGCCGCGGCAGAATCCGCCGCGGCTTCCTTTCATCCGACAAGTCGAATTACTTGATCTCGACTTCGGCGCCAGCCTTGGTGAGCTGCTCCTTGATCTTCTCGGCGTCTTCCTTGGAAGCGCCTTCCTTGACCGTCTTCGGAGCACCGTCAACGAGGTCCTTCGCGTCCTTGAGGCCGAGGCCCGTAATCGCGCGGATTTCCTTGATGACCGCAATCTTGTTCGCACCAGCCGCCTTGAGGACGACATCGAACTCGGTCTTCTCTTCAGCTGCGGCAGCACCGGCGGCAGGGCCAGCGACGGCAACAGCGGCAGCGGCGGAAACGCCCCACGCCTCTTCGAGAGCCTTCACGAGGTCATTGATTTCGAGAACCGTCTTGCCCGACAGCTCCTTGATGATTTCTTCGTTCGTCATTTTCTTTCTTTCCTTTTTTTCAACCGGCCGCGTGTTTCATCGTCCGGGGTGCCGCCCTATCTTTCGGTTTCCCTATCGTTCAGGCGGCTTTTACAAATCCAACCGTTAGGCCGCAGGGGTCGCTTCCGAAGCGGCCTCGCCACCTTCCTTCTTTGCCTTCTCGGAGAGCACACGGGCGAGACGCGTCGCAGGCTCCTTGAGGAGCATGAGCAACGTCGCACGGAGCTGATCCTTGCCAGGAACCTTCGAGAGTGCCTCGACCATCGCCGCATCGACAATCTTGTTGTCGTAGTCGGCACCCTTGACCGAAGCCTTGCCAGCCGAATCCTTCACGAACTCCATGATGGCCTTCGCCACGGCGGTCGGCTCACCCTTGCCGGTGACGACGGCCGTCGGACCCGCGAACATCGCGTCGACCTCTTCGCTCCAGCCCTTCTCCTTGGCGACCTTCGCGAGGAAGGTGTTCTTCACGACCAGAAGACGGCTGTCGAGCTTGCGGAGATCCGCACGGAGCTTCGAAAACTTGGCGACATCCACGCCACCGTGGTTGATGATGAAGCAGTAGTCCGAATCCTTGACGCGGGAGACGACTTCATCGAGAATGGCAACCTTTTCAATTCTCATTTTCGATTACCTCCTTTATTCGGCATCCGCCGAGACGATCACAGGAACGCCAACGCCCATCGTGGAGGCGATAGTCATGGACTTGATGAAGACGCCCTTCACCGTAGCCGGCTTGGCCGACTGGACGGCGGAGACAATGGCCTTGATGTTGCCAACAAGTGCCGCGTCCTCGAAGCTGCGCTTTCCGGCGATGACCGCGAGGTTGCCGGTCTTGTCCATACGGAAATCGACCTTGCCACCCTTGGCTTCCTGCACCGCAGTCGCCGTATCGTCCGTCACCGTACCCGTCTTCGGGTTCGGCATCAGGCCGCGCGGGCCGAGGATACGAGCGCACTTGCGGACTTCCTTCATCGCCTCAACCGTCGCAATCGCGACGTCGAAATCGCACCAGCCCTCTTTCGTGACCTTCTCGATCAGGTCCGCAAGGCCGACGAAATCAGCGCCCGCCGCACGAGCCGCCTCAGCGGCATCACCACCGGCGAACACGGCAACCTTGACCTGCTTGCCCGAACCGTTGGGGAGCTTGACCGTGCCGCGCACAGCCGTATCGCCCTTCGTGAGCTCCTTGCCGAGGTGGAAGTAGACGTCAATCGTCTCGTCGAACTTCGCGCCAGGGTTCGCCTTCACGAACTTGACGGCCTCATCAAGGCTAACCGCCTTCTTCGGGGCCTTCTTCAGAGCGTTGAAATACTTCTTGCCGTGCTTCATTCAACCACCTCGATTCCCATGTTGCGCGCCGTGCCAGCAATCATCTTGACCGCCTGCTCCGGATCGTCCGTGTTGAGGTCGGCCTTCTTCATCTCAACAATCTTGAGAAGCTGGGCCTTGGTGACCTTTCCAACCTTGTTCTTGTTGGGAACGCCGCTACCCTTGGCAAGCCCCGCCTCTTTCTTGAGGAGGACGGATGCCGGCGGCGACTTGAACTGAAGCGAGAAGCTACGATCCTGATAAACCGTGATAATCACGGGGATCACGAGACCGGAATCCTTCGCGGTCTTAGCATTGAACTCCTTGCAGAACTGCATGATGTTGACACCAGCAGAACCGAGCGCGGGACCCACAGGAGGTGCGGGATTCGCCGCACCGGCCGGGATCTGGAGCTTAACCACGCCAGTAACCTTCTTGGCCATTTGCCTTTTCCTTCTATTCGTGCGGCTCCTCCCGGGGATCCTTCCCGGTCAAGCGGACCGCAAAACCTACCGATTATGCCTTGACCGGCTCGAAGGTCTCCTCAACGGCAACCTTCTCAACCTGCCAATACTCGGCGTCGACCTGGACCTTACGGTTGAAGATCGAGACCTCAACCTTGAGTTTGCCCTTGTCGGGATCCACCATTGTAACCTGGCCCGTCAAACCCATGAACGCGCCATCGGTAATCTTCACCGTCTCATCAACGCTGAAAGTGACTTTCGGACGGCTCGCCTCACCCGCGCCTGCCGGCCGATCGAGGAGGATTGCGTCCACTTCGCTTTTCTTCAGCGGCGCCGGGCGCTCGCCACCCACGAACCCAATGACACCGGGGGTTTCGCGGAGGAACTGCCACGTACGCGCATAAATCGCCTTGCGTCCGTTTTCGTCAACGCCCTTGGCCTCATCATAGAGGGCGAGCTCACAGAGAAGGTAGCCGGGGAAGACCTTCTTCGTCATCGTGTGCTTCTTCCCGTTCTTCTTCTCGGTCACGCGCTCCGTCGGGACGACACAGCGGCCGATGAAGTCTTCCATCCGCTCAATCTTGATTCGATTGACGATCGACTTCTGGGCCTTATTCTCCTGTCCCGTCAGCGTATGCAGAACGAACCACTGCTTCTCCATTGCCAGAATCTCCCTTACGCCCCTGCGTGAACAATCTTGATGAAGAACTCAATCACCTTGTCGCAGACAAGCGTCGTCGCCGCAAGAATGAAAATGAAAGAAATGACGACCAGCGTGGACTCCCAGAGTTCACGCTTCTGCGGCCAAGTCACACGCTTCGCTTCAGCCGAAACGCCGCCGAGATACTCCTTCGCCTTCTTAAAGAAACTCATTTCCATTCTCCGGTTGGCAGGGTAGGAGGGAATCGAACCCCCATAGGCGGTTTTGGAGACCGCTGCACTGCCATTGTGCTACTACCCTATGAAATGCATTTACTTCGTCTCTTTGTGAGTCGTGCGCTTACGGCAATGCGGGCAGAACTTCACCTTCTCAAGACGCTCGGTCATCGTCTTCTTGTTCCGGGTCGTCGTATAGTTGCGGTTCTTGCACTCACTGCAAGCCAAAATCGCGAGATCACGCATTTTCTTTTTCCTTCAGTATTCGTGTGAGGACTGAGCCCGCCCGCCGCCCCGGTCGGCCACTTCCGGCCGGACCTGACGGGCAGGCATCCCACAGAAGACTTGCTTGTGATTACTTGATCACCTTCGAAACCGTGCCGGCGCCGACCGTGCGGCCACCTTCGCGGATAGCGAAGCGCATCTTCTCCTCAAGAGCAACCGGAGCGATCAGCTTCACGGTGATCTCGACATTGTCACCAGGCATCACCATCTCCACGCCTTCGGGGAGCTGGATGTCGCCCGTCACGTCCGTCGTGCGGATGTAGAACTGGGGACGATAGCCCTTCATGAACGCGGTGTGACGGCCACCCTCTTCCTTCGTGAGGACATAGACCTGACCCGAGAACTCGGTGTGCGGGGTGATGGAACCCGGCTTCGCGAGAACCTGACCACGGGCAACGTCTTCCTTCTTCGTGCCGCGGAGAAGCGTACCGATGTTGTCGCCAGCCTGACCCTGATCGAGGAGCTTGCGGAACATCTCAACGCCCGTGACGGCCGTCTTCTGCGTCGGCTTGAGACCGACGATTTCGACATCGTCACCAACCTTGACAACGCCACGCTCAACACGGCCGGTGACGACCGTACCACGACCTTCGATCGAGAAGATGTCCTCAATCGGCATCAGGAAGGGCTTGTCGAGTTCACGCTGGGGCTCAGGGATGTAGGTGTCGAGCGCGTTCATGAGCTCGTCGATGCACTTGCAAGCCGGATCGTCCTTGCTCGTCGCCTGGGTGGCCGGATAGGCCGCGCCGCGAATCACAGGGGCGTTGTCGCCATCGTAGTCGTACTTGGAAAGGAGCTCACGAACCTCCATCTCGACGAGGTCGAGCATCTCGGGATCGTCAACGAGGTCGCACTTGTTGAGGAAGACGACAATCTTCGGAACGCCGACCTGACGAGCGAGCAGCACGTGCTCACGGGTCTGCGGCATCGGGCCGTCAACGGCCGAGACGACGAGAATCGCGCCATCCATCTGCGCCGCGCCAGTAATCATGTTCTTGACATAGTCGGCGTGGCCGGGGCAGTCGACGTGCGCATAGTGACGGTTCTCGGTCGAATACTCGACGTGCGAGGACGCAATCGTCAGAATCTTGGTCGCGTCACGACGGCCGGCGGACTCGGAAGCCTTGGCGACCTGGTCATACTTGATCTCTTCGCAGAGGCCCTTGAGGGACTGGACGTGCGTAATGGCGGCCGTAAGAGTGGTCTTACCGTGGTCGACGTGGCCGATGGTGCCGACGTTCACGTGCGGCTTTCCGCCGCGTTCGAATGTTTCCTTAGCCATTTTCTTGACTCCTGTGAGTTGTTTCTTGCCTTCTATCTTTCTCCTTCCCAAATGGAGCCACCTAGCGGAATCGAACCGCCGACCTCTTCCTTACCAAGGAAGTGCTCTACCTACTGAGCTAAAGTGGCCTCTTTCGGGTTGGAAACTCGGATAGTATACCAAATTTACACCCCGAAATGCAAGGGGATGTCGAATATTTTGCTATCCGCCCAAAAATGTCACTTTCTTTCGCAAATTATGGATTAGCCGCAGGCCTTCATCCGCACAACGGCGCAGCAGTCCGCTTCTCGCGGCAAAACCACGCGGAATTCCATCCGCCGACGAGCCCCATCCGCCCACCGTCCGCGTCAGTTCTGAATGAAGGCGCGGAAGAAGGCCCCATCCGCATCCCCCGGACTGCCGCGCCAGACGTACTCATCGCCTTCCCGCGACACGGATGCCGCAGCGAGCGGACGCCAGCCCGCCGACAAACTGCCGCTGCACTCGACCACAAGCCGCGAAACATCAGGCAAGTCGCCCGCAAAGCGTACGACGGCAATCCCGTTCTCAACCGAAAACCCCCGTATGGAAAAGACGGACGACGCATCCGTCGGACTCGAACCCGCCAAATACTCCTGCCAGGCAACAAGCCCATCCCCGTCCACATCCAGGTCGGGATTCCAGGCCAGCCCGTATCGGGCGTACCATGTGGACGGCACCTGTACGGCCAAAGCCGAGGCGGACGCGATTTCAAAGGCAGGCTCACCCTTCGTCAGAAGCAGGTCGTCCAACGCCACGTCGCCCTCGAATTCAATCTTCTCAAGGCTTCTCTTGCCCCCCTTGAGAGCCAAGGTTCCACACGGCTGCCCATCAATCCAGACGGAGCAAGTCGGCACCGATGCCGCGTAGTCGAAGTCCACCGCGATGCGCACCCACTCGCCCTCCTGAAAAATGCGCGGGGAGAGCGTTGTCCATCCGACCAATCCGTCCTCACCAACCCGACCGAAGACGAGCCGCCCCTCCGGGCTGGCCACAATCGTCCCCTGGCCCACATCATCCGTTGTGGGCCACTCCTCAAGCCGAACGACCTGCACCATCATGTCCACCTGCTGCCGCGTAGTGGACGCAACCGCCGGGCACTCCCGCTCGGCGGAATCCCAGACCTTGAGGACACGCGTATGCGTCTCGCGTTGCATGGGATGGCCCGGGGGCGTTGCGGGCGAATAGTCCGCCGCGATTGTCACGCCCGCCCCGCGCCATCCGTCCAGTGCGGCGACCTCGGTCCCGACGGGCTGCCGCTCAAACGAATCTGCCGCGAGCACCGGCGTTTCAGCCACCTCCGACTGGATGTTCCACGTCAACTTGTCATCGTTCGAGACGACAAATGACATTGAAGTACCTTCTCCTTCCGAAGGCGAATGCGCGGGCAGACGCCACTGCACGCTTGTCGCCCGCATCGCCCCATTGTTCGTGTAGGACACCGGATCGATTCCATCCCCAAAGAGTGCCACGCTGACGCGGTCGCCCGTCAGGAAACGATAGTTCGAACCTTCCACCGTCGCCCGCCCGAGGGCCGGCGTTCCGAAGTCCAGCGTCCGCACATCCAGCCCGGACAACACGAGCGGAATGAAGACGGAGTCCGTCTTCCCGTCGCCCGAATCCGTCAGCGTCAGAATTCCGCACTTGCCCTCGGCCAGCCGTGGACCGAGGCAAAGTCCCTCCACGTTCGACCAAAAAGTCTTGTGCTCACCCGGCCAAGCCGAAAAAAGATGAACTTTCTCCACGGCTTTCCAGTCGGATGCCACCCGCAGGCCATCCGTCAGGGACTGGACGTCCGTCGCCTGGGCCAACGCGGCAGGCGTGACCTGGTAAATGGAGAAGAAGAAGTCCGCCCTTAGAGCCGAACCATCCTTTGAACTCAGTTCGCGCTCAAGTACCAGAAGTGAGCCGTCCGGCAGGGCGCACAAGTCCGAAACGCCACGACGACTGCTGTTCCCGTAGGCCTTCGGATACTGCCACTTGTCCGTCGTGTAGGCGTACATGGCCGCCAATTCCCACTTTGACCGAATCGTCCGCCGGGTGAACTTGACGAGCCGAACCGTCGTCCCTGCCGAGGGGGACGATCTCGCGCCGTCAACCGTGAGAGCCTCCTCGTTTGCCGTCCACATCGTCAGGCCGTCCCCCGAAATCGTCAGCGACTCAAGACCGTAGTTGCTGACATTCCTCAGCATGACGGGCGGCAGTTCCAGCCGTTGAAGTGCCGCGCCGCCCGTTGGCGCAAACTCGAGAATCGCCCCCAGCCCCTCGTCGGCCACCCACAGGTTGCCACTCGCCGGATCATGGGCAACGCCCTCAAGGTCTCCCATGCCATTCAGGGGAATCCGCTCCCCAACGGAACAGCTGGCAATCGACAACCCGTCCGCCGCGAGTGCAATCGTCGCACGGTACAGGCCGCACTCGGCTCCATTGTCCGCCACGACATAATAGTCGTCCCCGCCGGCATGGGTGATGCCGCTCAGGCCCCTCGGGGCATCGTCCGGCCGATTCTTGTACTTTCCGAATTCAAGCGCAAGGTCCGCGAAGGCCGAAGCCGCCGCCAGCAGACAACTTGACACAATTAGGCCACTCATTCTTCTCATCTCGTTCCTTTCGCGTTCCCAACGGAATTCCGCCAGACAACGATTGCGCAAACTTGCCGAATATTATAGCCGATTCTCGTTTCCCCGACAATTGCAAATCTCACTGGGAAAAATGGCACGGGCGAAAGGCATCCGCTGGGCACCAGACAAGCATCCCCCGGCAAGGATGTCCGTTCTCGCCGTGAACGGCAAAAGGACTCGCACAAAATCTGATGCCCATCGGAAGGAAACTTACTCCTGAGTAACTTTGGACTTACTGGGCAGTAAGTTTGGATTTACTGCCCAGTAAGTCTTCGTCTGATGCGCATCAGAATCTTCCGGAATGCCGAGGACACCCTTCCGAGATGGTGAGCCGCACCTTTCCGCATGCCGAAGCGGCTTTCCCATCATGCCCGAAAGTGCCGCGCAAGACGGGCACGCGCAGAGTCTCTTCTGCCGAAAACAAACGCATTTTACCGCGATTCGAGCAGAATCACTCCTGTTCAACCGCCCGCGCAAGGGCCGTCCACGCCGCGTCCACGCGGCACTCCGAAAAGATTTTCAAGAATTTTCCGAAATGCACCCAACCTTTTTGCGGCTCCCCCTGTATTAGTAGTTGAAGACGGTGAAAGCCGGCTGCCGATGGATTGAGCGGACTACCTCACCGCTCCCCTCTCGGGGACAGTCCATCGGCGGCGACACTCCTCAGTTTTTTCAGCTCTTCCGCCCCCACGCGGAAGAGTTCTTTTATATATATAAGGAAAGAAGGATGCCCCAAAGGCATCCTTCTTCATTTTTGCCGCGCCCATTGGGCGGAACTATTCCGCGTCAAGTTGGGTCGTCCAGTTGACGTCATACTCCGCCGTGCGGTAGGTCTTGCCGGCGCAGTCGACAACACCGACGAATGTGCAGGAACCCGCCACGCCCTGTCCGCCGGGTTTAATCCAGAAAAGCGCCAGGTACTGCCGATAGTTCGTCTTGTCGTAGACCGGATTGTACGGGGCTTCGCCAAGCCCCAGCTGGTTGCGGACGCACTCCGCGTTCTTGCCGATACCGAACGCCAGCAGTTTCGGGGACGGGGTCTTTTTGCCGCGTGAGGCCTTCGCCTCAACGAGGCTCTTCGCATAGGCCTCCGTCGGCGCACTGTTCGTCAGCCCGAGGTCGTATCCAAGGTCCTTGTAGATAGAGGATGTAGGAATGACCACCGCCACCGGCGTACCGTTCGTGACATAGGCGGGATAGAATGCACTCATGTTTGGACGAAAGCCAGGGCCGCCGCCCTGAATCTCAAGTCCATCCCGCGAGCAGGCGATGCCCGTCCCGTTGTAGTTCTCGATAACCGCCGTGCAATAACCGCCGCGTGAAGAGCCGTAGGCCTGCGCCGTGGAGGGGTTGTGGTAGTAGAGCGTCGTAATGCCGGCGTTCTTGAGCAACGCGACCTCCGTCTCCGTCAGGTAGTAGATGCCGAGGGATGAATAAAGCCCCGTCGTGCGCATACCCTTGTTCTTCTCCATCGCCTCCACAAGCTCGGGTGTACGCCCGCTCCCCTCGCCATTGGCGTTCAACGTCGCCTGGAGAACCTTCCAGGAACCGTCGTAGATGCCCAAGCCCCCATTCACCGTCCGCGCATCACAGGCCGTCTGCGACCAGGTGCCGAAGTCGACTCTACCCTCGGATCCGAGACGGACACCATCCGCCGACACGTCAATGAGCGAATCAAAACCCCTGAACCGTTCGGCCGTGCCCTGCTCGACATGAATGGCATCGTAAGTGGCAAGCGCATGGTAAATGCGCTTGATGTTCGCAAGATTCATCTTTTTCGCCTGAATCTCACGGATGTTCCCGTAGTTATGAATCCCGATGACCGCCACAAAGGCAAGAATCGCGATTACGATAATCAGTTCAATCAGTGTAAAACCACGCCGTCCTTCCGTCTTCATGGAATCGAATGCCTCCTCTTGATGAGTCTTAGTTACCTACCTCCCTTTTTGAACGCCGCGCACGGTCCGGCGGTTCATCCTTTCGCTATCCGCCAGTTCCTACAGACCCTTGACAATCTGCTGGGCCGCCCGGACGGTGTTGCCTTCGCCATCCAGCACGCCAACGAACTCCGGCACAACCGACGCGGCCCCCGAGACCGTCCGCAACCTGAACAGCAGAACATACCGACGATAGTAGTGCTTCGACATAAATGTACCGAACGGCGCGGCATCCAGCCCCGCCCGAACGTTGCCGACAATCGTCGCCTCGTCCCCCAAACCGAAAGCCACAATCGGTCCGCCCGTCAAGGCGACATCTTCCTTCGCCTCGCTGTCCGAATATTCCGCGTCCGTCTCGTATCGCGCCAGCAGATCCTGTCCGCAGGCGCGGTAGATGGCGCGGCCGCGATTCGTCTTCGGATTGATGGCGGCGACATACATCTCGTTCGTCAGATTGCGGATAACGCAGGCGGACTGCTCGGGGTCGAGTCCGTTGCGCACGGTCGGGATGCCGCCGTCATCCCCGATGCCGTAGAGACGGTACGCCGTCTGCGCCTCCTCATCCGCCAAATTGGCGTAAAGGTCGTGAAAGGCGAGGTGCCGCAACCCGAGCCGAAGAACCAGGCCCTCGACTTCCGCCCGGCTAAGCGAATAAAGGCACAGGACATCCGTCAGGTTAGGCGAAAGCCCCCGATTGCATTCGGCAACCGCTTCGGGCGGTGGCGTGCCAAGGTCAGTCGGCCCACGGTAGAACCCACCCGAAGCCAAGTTCGTGACGATTGTCGCGCCAAATCCGTCACCAGCCCCGCGCTCAACGCCTCCGACCCGTGCTCCAAGGAGTGCGTCCAGGCGATTCAGGCGATTGCCCTCAATCGAGAGGAATCCCTCTACGCCGCGTTCGACCGCCTTCTGATTGGCAATCGACACCCGTCGGGCGGAGGTCTCCTTGAGCCCGCCGACCTTGTTGACGGCCAAGGTTGAGATAATGGCAATAATGGCGATGACCATCAGCAGTTCAATGAGTGTAAATGCCTTCTTCATCTAATCCTCTCTTTCTTTTTCAAATATCCGTCACTTGACAATGTTGGTGATGTCATCGAGAACATTCCGCTCGGGCGCCAAACCATCATCCTTCTTGAAGATGCCCATATTGGGTCGACCGTCGGCCGTCGGGTGCGCCGACAGTGCCTTCAACAGCTCTTCCGAAATGCGCCCGCCCTCGTAAGGCGTCGAAATGACATGCGGCCGAATGAGTACGATGAGTTCCGTCCGTTGCTTGCCCTTCTCGGTGCCGCGGAAGAGCCATCCCAGCAAGGGAATCGACCCCAGAATTGGCGTTCGTGTGTAAATTTCCTTTTCCGTCTCGCGGATAAGGCCGCCAGCCATCACCGTCATGCCGTCCTTGGCGACGAACGTGCCCGTGAGGGAACGCGAGTAGACGACATCCACTGCCGTTTGGGCCACCGGCTCAACGCTCCCGGACGTGTAAATCGGAATCTTGCCGCCATTTTCCTGTACCTCCGAATTCTCCTGTAGAAGCCTCAGTGTCACCGTCTTGTCGGAATTGATGTTCGGCGTAATCAGCAACATCGTGCCGACATCCTGATACTCGAACTCTGTCGCCGGTGCCGTCACGGTCTGCCGTTCGCCGATGACGACCTGACCCGAAATGCCCTTGACAATCGGGTGCTCGTGGCCGTCGAAGATGCGGGAGACCTCGTTGTTGGCGACCAGTAGCGTTGGCGTGGCAAGCGTCTTGACCTTGCCATCCTTCTGGAGCAGCTGAATGCGTGCGGCGATGTTGCGGCTTACGACCTGGAAGCTCATCGCTCCCGCAATCGTCGGTTCCGAGGCAACGGGCGAGAATCCCGGGAAGCCCGCCAGCACATTGTTCGCCGGATAGACCTGGTTGCCGTTGGCATCCGTCCCAGAAACCGTCAGGTTCTTCTCGCGATTGAAACTGTAGCTGAACTCCGCCTCGTAATCGTCCGTAATGTCCAGTTCAAGTACCTTGACCTCCATCAAGACCATCGGTGTCGGAACATCCAGTTTCTTCACAAGCGACCGAATCTCGTCCATCACGCGGACATCGCTCGTCCGCACGACGAGCATATTGTTCTTACGCGACAGCGTCACGAAAATATTCGCCGAACCCGGATGAGAGAGACCGTAGACTTCATCAAACTCATTTGTCGCGCCCGTCTGATAAGCCGACTCAAGGCGCTTTGCATCCGCCGTCGTCAGAATGTTGTTCAATGAGTTGAACCGCCGCCGCGCACGCGGATTGATCTGGTCCCACTGCGAAAGGCGCGAAAACGCATTGCCGCGACTGAACGAGAATGTGCCAGACCCCGTGCGGGAGCTGGTGGACGAGGCCCGCGTCGTGTTCATCTCAAGAAAAGTCGAACCGCCGTTCTCATCCAGCACGCGGAAGCGGCGAAACCGCCGCGAGAGGTCGTTCTCGTCGTCCTCATCCAGTTCTTCCTCTCCAAGCGAAAGGAGCGTTCGGTCTGGATAGAGTCCATAGATGACGCTGGCGACCTCGATGACATTCGGATAGAGAAGCGTAAACGTCTCCGTCGCCTCCTCGCGAAAGGACGTCAAGTTGTCGTTATACTCCTTCATCGTCGTAATGCGGATGACGGACCCATTCGGCTCGCGGCGAAACCAAAGACCCGTTGCGCGGCAGATTTCCTCGACCGCCGCATCCGCCGAGACATTGCGCAAAAAGATTGAAACCGTCTTGTCGGCGGTTGCGTCGGAGGCGGAAATGTTCACGCCCGCCTGGTCCGCCACCAGGCGCATCAGCAACCCGATGGGAACGGATTCGCATTCCAGGTAACGGATAAATTCAGTTGGCGCATTCGTGGGAGCCGCAAGCGGCGAATAAGTTCCAGCAAGGAAAAACCCATTCGTACCCGATGCCGAGGCGAGCTCGACCCCTCTCACCGTTACCGATCGAATGTCCACATCAAGGCGTACGCCGTTCACCGTTGCCGGCAGAACGCTCCCCTGCCGGACAATGGCCGCCTGCTCGGGGCTTCTCCCGACGAGGGCCACACCCTCGTTCCCACGCCCAATAACCAGGGCATGAAGTCTCATCGCATCCGAGCCAGCCAGTTCCCGCGTCAGGTGTTCGGCCATCGCCTCCACGGGACGAGTCGGATCGGGCGATTCCGCAGAAAGTCCCGCCATTCCAAGCAGGCACGCCATCGCGAACAACCCAAACCGACCAATTTTCTGTCTTTTCCGTTCCATCCGTTTCTCCTCTTCTCAATTCGTTCCGGCCATGGCAAACAGTGCCATGAAAAACGCCACGTACACAAAGCCGACGATGCCGCCCGTGATGCAGATTGTCACGGGTTCAATCAGCAATCCAAAGCGTTTCACCGCAAGCGCAAGCAGCATCTCGTGGAATCGCGCCGTCTCGCCAAAGATCTCGGGCAATGTTCCCGTCACCTCACCGACGGCCGCCATCCGCCGCAGCATCGGCGTAAACTCGACGGCCGGGCTGAGACTGTCGGCAAGCGTTCCGCCGCGCAGGACAATTTCATGCGCCGTCTCAATGCGCCGCCTGAACCGGCGATTGGACATGAGCCGCGCACCCGTCGTCAGCGAATCAAGAAGCGTCATGCCCGACTCGGTCATCATCTGCATCGACCGCGCAAAAAGTGCCGTCCCGGCCAGCCGAAGGATTCGCCCTGTCACCGGCAGACGCAGAAGAAAGGCATCCTCCATTTCGCGTCCGCCGCGTGGTAGACGCAGAAGTGCCCAGCCACCCAAGATGCCGCCCACGGCAATCAGAATCGTGATGCCATGGACATTCACCCAATCGGCGACATCCACCAGCAGTTGGGTCATCGCCGGAAGTGCCGCGCCGCCCGACACAAGAAATTCCGCAACCTTCGGTATCACGGCAATCACGAGATAGGCACTGACACCAATCGCCATCAACACTGCAATAATGGGATAGACCAACGCATTCACCACGGACGAGCGAAGATTCCGCCGCGCCTCCAACTGATCCGCCGCACGGGTAATCGCATACTCAAGTTCACCCGACCGCTCCCCGACCTCACCAAGTCGGATGACTATTTCGGGGAAACGTCCTTTCTCCCCCGAGAGGGCCTCCGCAAATGAGTGTCCATGGACAATCGCCTCCCTGACTCGACCCCATGTCCGCCGCGCACGAGGCGATGCCGACTGCTCCTCAACCGTTGAAAGCGCACTGACCAGCGTCACGCCGCTGCGCAACATGGCGGCCAACTGCCGCAGTCCCATTTCGATGTCAAAGGTCGTCATCGGCTTCAGCCATGACCAGTGCCACGGGCCGGGCAGGCCGTCTGAATCGGAAACCGTTTCAACTCCGATGACGAGCAGTCGTTCGGCCCTCAAGGCTTCCATGAGGGCAGTATGGGAATCCGCCTCACGCGAATCCGTCCGCGTGAGACCGGCAGAATCTCGCACTCGAACCCTGAAGCGCATCAGTCGCCCACCGCCTTGATGACTTCCGCAAGGGATGTCACCCCTTCCAAGACCTTTGTCTGCGCATCCATTCGCATAGGACGGAACTCCTGTTCGCCCATGGCTGGCTCATACAGTTCGAAGAGCCCGATGCGCCCGGCATAACCACGACCGCCGCAATCCACGCATCCCCGCGCACGGAAAAGACGCATCCCCGGCGTGCGTTTCAATCCCAACGCAACGAGTTCGGCATCGGTCGGTTCGTATGCCTCGCGGCACTTCGGACACAGCCGCCGAACGAGCCGCTGGGCGACCGAAAGCCTAAGCGTCGCGGCGGCCAGACTCGGGTCAAGCCCCATGTCGACAAGTCGCGTCACCGTGGACTTCGCGTCATTCGTATGGAGCGTCGAGAGAACCAGGTGTCCGGTCAGTGCCGCCTTGACGGCGGCGTCAAGCGAGTCTGAATCGCGAATTTCACCAATCATGACGACATCGGGATCGTGCCGGAGGAGCGACTTGAGCGCCTTGGCGAAATTGACCTTGTCGGCGGAATCGACCTCGGCCTGCGCAACACCCGCAATCTCATACTCAATCGGGTCCTCCACCGTAATGATATTCAGCGCATCCCGCTTCATAAGCTCATTGATTGCCGCATAGAGCGTCGTCGTCTTGCCACTGCCCGTCGGACCTGTCAGCAGAACAAGACCGAACGGTCGGCGAAGCACCTTGTCAAAGAGGGCGCGATCGCATGCTGACATCCCAAGGTCATCCATCGACAGCCGCCGTCCACCGACTTCCAGCAGACGGAGTGTGATGCGCTCACCATGTCTGACGGGAAGCGTCGCCATTCGGATGTCGAGCGGCGGTTGGTTAAAGGCCCCAATTCCAGACGGTCGCCAGGTAAATCCACCATCCTGCGGTGCCCGACGCTCGGCGATGTCAAGCGATGAAAGAACCTTCAGTCGACTCGTCAACGAACTTTGCATGGATGCCGGAACTCGTAGGACTTCCTCCAGTTCCCCATCAATGCGAAACCGAACGCGCACCGAGTCAGCAAGAGGGTCGATATGCACATCCGAGGCATGAAGGAATAGTCCCGCCCGAAGAATCCGATCGACGAGTTGGACGCTGTCTGTCAGCGTCTCCGCGTGCTCAAGGAGTTGTTCAGCGGAAAGCATGGCGGATGCGCTCCTTCAACTGTTCAGGATTCTTCGAATTGGCGAGTGCCGTGCGCTCGTCAATCAGGCCCGATGCGAACAGGGCACATAAGGACTGGTCCATCGTCTTCATTCCGACGGCCGCCCCCGTCTCAATCTGGGAATAAAGTTGGGGCGTCCGCCCCGTGGCAATCAAATTGCTGACGGCCGGCGTATTGACGAGAAGTTCACAGGCAAGGCAACGGCCTGAGCCATCCTGTCGCGCCAGGAGCCGTTGCGCGAAAATGCCGCGTAGGACGAGTGCCAACTGGCGACGGATGCTATTCTGCTCGTCGGACGGGAAGACTGAGACAAGCCGCTCGACGGCCCCGGCACAATCCCCCGCATGAAGAGTTGTAAAGACGAGATGTCCCGTCTCTGCCGCCCGAAGGGCCGTGCGAATCGTATCCAGGTCTCGAATCTCGCCGACGAGAATGACATCCGGATCCTGTCGAAGCGATTCGATGAGCGCGGCGTTGAAACTCCGCGCATCCCGACCGACCTGCCGCTGACTGATGAAACACCGCGCCGGCCTGTGAACATACTCAATCGGATCCTCAATCGTAATCACATGTCCATTGCGCGTACTGTTGATTCGGTCAAGCACCGTCGCCAGCGTCGTGGACTTTCCACTGCCCGTCGCACCCGTAACGACAACAAGTCCATTGAGTTCGGAACAGAAGTCCTCAAGGCGATGTGGCAATCCCAACTCCGAGAATGACCTGAACTTCGAATCCAGCCGCCGAAGGGCAATCGCGTGCCGCGACGACTCGCAGAAGATGTTGAATCGGTAGCGAATGCCCGCCGGGCTGGTCAGTGCGCCATCCAGCGCACCCTCCCGATTCAGCAGGAGACGGACTTTCTCCGTTCCATCCGGGCAGCCAATCGGCAATGTCCATAGCCCGAGTTCCATCACCAGTGCGTCAACCGCCCGCATATCGTATGCACTCAGCCCCCCCTTCTCGACCAAACTGCCGCGAATGCGAAAGCGCGGACGCTGACCCACCATCAAGTGAATATCGCTCGCCTCGAACTCTTCGCCCAGCGCCAGCAAATTCTTCAACTGTTCACTCATTCCCATCTTTCGGTACCCCTCCCTTCAAAGCCAAATGGACAAATTCCACCGTCCACGCGTCCCATCCGTCAGTTCAAGACGCTCCGGCACAACCGCCATTTTCAGGGACTCGAACCGTTCAAGGGCCTTCACGACCTGCGGGTAGCGACCCTCAACGGAAAAGACACGGAGGATCGGCTGCTCACAGGCTCCCGCCGCCTTCAGGCGTTCGCCGCCAATGGATGCGCGGGCGTCGCCTGCCACGGGCAATCCTTCGCCGCGCTCCTCCACTGAACTGGAGGTGACGGATGTGACGAGCAGCCCGCTCGCCCGAAGGACGGACAAAACGCCGCGCTCACGCTCGGCCTGTGGGACTCCACCAACCGTTTTGACCTGGACGGTTGGTGTCGGCATCTGTCGCTCAACCGCAAGTTCTTCTTCCGCACCCGCCAATTCCCGACGGGCCTTCGCCATCTCAAACGCGAAGTTTTCTTCTGAAACAAGCGTTGCCTGCCGCCTCTCAAGTTCACCGATACGGCGCACGGCATCCGTACGCCACCCAAACCAATAAACTGCCGCAACCGCAAGCGGGAACGCCACGGCAAGAAAAACCAAGTCTTTTGACCTGACTTCAATCATGGTTCAGCACACATTCAAATGTTGTCAAGGGGCCTGTGCCGTGCACGGCAATCGGCCCCGGCTCAAGAATCCATCCGCAAGCCGCACCCCGCGTGGACAGAATGGACATCGTCTCTGCTGCGGCATCAGCCGAAAGTGCCGCCGCACGAAGCACAATCTGCCGCGGGCCTCCAGCCATCGACTCCACAACTGCCCGCTCACCACAAGCCGTCGCAATTTCCGCCAAAATCTCACGATAGGCCGAACGCAATTGCGCCACTTCGGCCTGAGCCCGCTCCATGGATTGCCTCCCCTCACGGATGAGCCGGGCCTCCTCGCGTTTCTGCCGCGCCGCTGTGCGGACGCCACTAACCTGCGAATCAAGAATCCCCTGCCGAGCGACAATCCGCCCGAGGTGGCTCAGATGCCAAGACTGCCATGCAAAATCCGCTCCCACAAGCAGCAGGATGAGTGCGCCCACAACCAGGGCCGGTCTCAGCCAATGTCCCAAATCACCGTGGCCAATGCGCCGTCCCACCCGCCGGCGCACGGCGACATCATAAACCCGCACGGACGGGTCGTCCTCTTCAACAGGTTTATACCTAACCTCTGCCACATCCGCCGTGATACCCGAAAACGGCTCAACCTCATAGGCAAGTGCCGCCGCCAATTCCTCCGGGCGAAGTCCCTCGACTTGCACAGCCGCCAACCGCACCCGCTGGCGAAAGGCCTGCGGATCGTTCATGATGTCGTCTTTCTCTCGCTCTTTCGTCATGGGAGTGGAATCTGGATAAAGTTGTCGCCCGGACGAATGACGACCGCGCGCGCAACGCCCGTAATGCTGTCCTTGAGAATGCGAATACCCGGTGTCAGGCCTGAGAATATGGCCGGGGTCGGATAACTCACTTCGGCGACTGCGCCCGTGATAAGTCCATCGGCCGGGCCATACCACCTATATGAAATGGTGGAATATGAATTTGTTCCAAGCGGAACACCGCTGACGATCAGGCGACTCTGCGCCCCACCCGATGGAATCAGCGACAGCGCCCGCCGATCCGCCACACGTGAGAAAGCCCCATATTGCGCAACCGCCACCGCCGCATCATTGCTCACAACGACACGCTCCAATCCCGTCTCATCCCGCACCAAGAACTCATTGCCCCACGGATCAAGCAGACGGGATTTCCCGAAAGGAATCCGCAAATACGGACCGCGCCACCCACTCGGAACATACACACTCAAATCTGCCAGTGACTTCGCCCCGACAACAAGATTTTCAGACCGTGCCTGCACGATGGAAAATGGGCGAGCATTTGCTGGGCAAGCCCACAATTCCGAGAGCGAATTCGTCTCAAACGCACGCGGCATCCGCCCCATGTCTGCCAAAAAACCAGTCGGTTCCAGTCCCGAAACACCTGTAGCATAAATACTCGCCTGAATGGACTCCAGTTGACGATTGGCCTCGGACACCAAGCGGTCATCACGAAGCCGACCAAACTCCCGCACGGCCAAGTGCGTCAAGAGTGCGAGAATGCCCAAAACAACCACCAGTTCAATGAGGGTGAAGGCCCGACTCACGGTTCACCTCCCTCGTCAATGTCGTTGCGCGAGAGGAAAAGGACAAGATCGTCCCCCCGTGCCGAACGATCATCACCGTCAATCAGGCCAGCCTGCCGAACCAGGCGACGCCTGCGCTCACCCCACGACGTCGCCCACCAGTTCGTACCGTTCGCCCCAAAACAAGGCGTATCAAGCCGTCCATCCGGGCCAGCCGAAACAAGCCGCGCATACCGAAAACGGACCTCTTCGGGCAAATTTGTGCTAACGCCCCTGAACGCCTGGGGCGGCGGAACCTGTAGGACATAAGGATTTCCCCACGGATCCAAAAGGGTGGGTTCGCCCGGAAAGCCATAGATGGAGCACCCCTTTCGCCCCACAAGAAAATCCTGCGGTACGCTCAACCGCGTCAGCTCTGGGAAAAAGCCCCGCGCACCAAAGGACGCATCGCCCTCAAAACGAACTTCATCCGCCTGCGGGAACACCGCAACCAGGCCTTTAACATAAGGCCCACGCCACCCACGCCCAGTCGCCGCACTCCAACGAACGAACACATCCGACCGAGCACACCCTCGGTTCGGCACCCAACCATCGTCAAGACAGACACCAGGCGTACGCGACAAATCCCCATCTCGTGTCACATTCACATAGAGATTAGACGGCGTAAAGAGGTTCGCCACCCGCATGGAAGCCGCCGAAAAGCCTGGTATTGCGCCCATATCTCGCAAATAGCCGTCTTCTGCATTAAGAAAGGCATCACGCAAAACGCGAAGATCGCTTTCGGCAGCAATACGCTTCGCGGCGGCCCCTACGCGCTCTGTGCGCGAAACGGCCACCAATACGATAATGGATATTACCGCCACCACAACCACGAGCTCCATCAAGGTGAACCCGCTGCGGATCTCAATCTTCCTATATGACAACATCCATTCTGTGAAACGCCACACCCTATCCAACGGTTCATCCATAAAGCTTTCGTGGGGCAATCCTCACGCCAATGGCATCCAGCCTATCCCGCCCACCAGTAGACAATATATGTAAATATCGAAGAAATCGCATTACGCCCAGCGTAAACAATCGGCACAAAGAAAGAATCATCAGGAAAGAACGGCCAGATGGCACATCTTCTGCTATACATTTCCTGTCGGGCTGTCCCTTCAGGATGCCCAAAGATGTAAAGTCAAAGGAAAACAATGAGCAAATACGTTGAAACCGTCCTGAACGACGTCAAGGCCAAGAACCCGAACGAACCTGAGTTCATTCAGGCTGTCGAGGAGGTCCTCTTCACCCTCGATCCCGTCTTGAAGGCCACGCCCGCCTACGAAAAGAACGCCATTCTCGAACGCATGGTCGAGCCTGAGCGTGTCATTATGTTCCGCGTTCCCTGGGTCGACGACAAGGGCATCGTCCGCGTCAACCGCGGCTATCGCGTCCAGTACAACAGTGCAATCGGGCCATACAAGGGCGGTCTGCGCTTCGATCCGACGGTGAACCTCTCGGTTCTGAAGTTTCTTGGCTTCGAACAGGTCTTCAAGAACTCGCTGACGACCCTCCCGATGGGCGGCGGCAAGGGCGGCTCAGACTTCAACCCGAAGCAGAGCCCCCACACGCCTGGCAAGCGTTGCAGCGATGCCGAGGTGATGCGCTTCTGCCAGAGCTTCATGACTGAACTTTACCGCCATATCGGCGCCGACACGGATGTCCCGGCGGGCGATATGAATGTCGGCGGACGCGAAATCGGCTACCTCTTCGGGCAGTACAAGCGCATCGTCAACGAATGGACGGGTGTCCTGACGGGCAAGGGACTTTCTTTCGGCGGTTCGCTCATTCGCCCCGAGGCCACCGGCTATGGCGACGTCTACTTCGCGGCGAATATGCTTGAGAAGAAGGGCGAAACCTTTGAAGGCAAGACCTGCGTGGTCTCTGGCTCGGGCAACGTCGCCTCGTTCGCGGCGGAGAAGTTGATGCAGCTCGGCGCAAAGGTCGTCACCCTTTCCGACCGCTCGGGCACAATCGTTGTCAAGGACGGAATCACCAAGGAACTCTTGGCGAAGGTGATGAACCTCAAGAACGTCAAGCGCGGCGAACTCTCCGAACTCAAAGGCAAGGGCATTCAGTTCGTGGCGAAAAAGAATCCATGGCAGCTCGTCGACAAGTATGACTGCGCGTTTCCATGCTCGCGCCAGAATGAACTCGACGGTGACGACGCAAAGTTCATGCTCAAGGCCGGGTGCACGCTCGTCGGCGAAGGCGCAAACATGCCCTCGACCCCGGAGGCCGTCGAAGCCTTCCGCGCAGCGAAGATCATGTACAGCCCCGGCAAGGCATCCAATGCTGGCGGTGTCGCCACATCGGGACTTGAAATGTCCCAGAACTCCGAGCGTCTCAGCTGGACGCGTGAGGAAGTCGATGCCAAGTTGAAGGGCATCATGAAGGCCATTCATGACAACGCCTACGATGCAGCCGAACGCTTCGGCCACAAGGGTGACTATGTTATGGGTGCAAACATCGCCGGCTTCGTCAAGGTCGCCGACGCGATGGTTGCGCAGGGTGTCTGCTAATGGTCTATTGGACACGAACCCAGGTTATGGGGATACGGGCGCGGCACTTTGCCGCGCCCGTTTGCTTATGCGCTTGCACCAATGAGTGAACACTGCTCACAATCCGGATGGATGGTAAGACAGAAGTCGCGACGAATCTGGATTAGCCCTTGAATTCGAAGTCCATTCGTGGCATAAAGCACCGCTGGATTATGATCCCGTCCGAACAACCGGAACGCCGTAAGACGAACAGGGGACGAAACATCCTCAGCCGGCAACCACGAGGGTGCCTCCCATAACCGACCTTCAGCGATGGCGAACGGAACGACGACATTGGCAAGAATGGCCGCCGCACGCCCACGACCCACATAGCCATTCGCCGTGAGAATATCCATCATTTTCTCACACCCCCCGGCCGAGAAATCATCCGCATTCATCAAATCCAAGAGATGCGTTTGGGTAAAGAGCCCCGCCGCCGCTTGCAATCGGACACTCGGCGCATTCCATGGCCGAACGCTACCACGGCTCCACGCAACAAACGCCCCTGCAGTCCGCAATGCAACCCCCGCATTTGCAGGCTCTGACCGCAAGACTCTGAGCGGAATTGCACGCGCAACAGCTCTAAACCCAGACTCGTTCCCACGATAACCCAGCGCCGCCATAATCTCCTCATAAAAGACCTGCTCTCGTTCTCCCATTGCCAAAACTCGGCCCAATCGGTCCGCCTTCATCTGCAGACGGCTCTTCCCGGCAGATTCCAAAACCGCACCAGCCCAGTCAACATCATTCTTGAGAAATTCATAGCAGGGGCGCTCATGTTCTGGCAAGCGTGAAAATGGATATGCCCCTAAATCAATACATTCGAGCGAGAAAGATGACGATTTGGCGACCTGTTCGCCAATGCAGATCGTAATGGCCGACTGCGGTAGCGAAGGTGGTCGAGCTCCCTCAGACCAGACGAGATGGACAACAACATTCGCATAGGCGGAATCAGTCCCATGCCCATGCGTCGTCCAATCGCCCGGCTGAAGATGGATCTCGACATCTCCAACTCGTCTGACTCGCTCGTTCCCGATCTCGATAACCGCATGACGAAAGTCAGGACTGGCGGAAAGGTTCCACTCCCCCGGGGACACCACCCGGACCTCCTCGCCGCCCTCTGCCCTGAGCACCTCGGGCCGCAACTCTCGATCGTACCAAATCGCCTGCACATGGCGTTCGGTCAACGGCTCACCCTGCGCCCCATAGAATTTGCAAGAAGGCTTCGCCATGCTACGCCGCGCTCCTTTCCATCAAGGCCTTTCTCGACCGACAAGCGGGAAAGGCGCGTCGAACTGTCTCAGCAATCTGGGTGCAAAGTTCCGCATGATGCTTCAAGTTCGCACTCATCTCATCCCGATCTCTTCCAAGCCGATTGACACCAAATAAAAACCATCCATCTTGCTTCCTAACGACTCCACACGCCAAGGCCACATCAAGCACAGAACCCTCCGAGTCGACTCCTCTTGAATAGTAGATATCAAATTCAGCCTCCACCAGGGGGGAAGCGAACTTATTCTTGATTACCTGGACTCGTGTTCGGTTGCCAATGGCAACTCCGATCGAATCCTTGAGGACACCGACTCGCTGGGTGCGCAACCGACAACTTGCATGGAATTTCAATGCAAGCCCACCTGGCGTCGTCTCTGGATCTCCAAATACGACCCCTATCTTCTCACGAACCTGATTCGTAAAAAGGCAAAGCGTATTCGTCCTCGCGGCAACGATAGCCAAGTCCCGAAGAGCGCGGGACATCAATCGCTCTTGAAGTCCCACACAATCATCGCCAACTCTTCCATCTATCTCAGCCTGCGGAGTCAAGGCGGCGACCGAATCAACGACCACAACATCCACAACACCCGAGCAAATGAGTTCTTTGCAAATCGTAAGAGCCTCCTCTCCACTTGATGGCTGAGAGACCAATAGCCTTGAAATATCAACCCCAATTCGGCTGGCATAAGGAAGATCCAAGGCGTGCTCCGCATCAATGAAAGCCGCCGTTCCACCCGCTTTTTGAGCGTTGGCAATTACCTGCAGTGCCAAAGTTGTCTTACCCGACGACTCATGCCCGAAACATTCGACGATTCTCCCCCGGGGTAACCCGCCAACTCCTAATGCCAAGTCCAACGAAAATGCCCCCGTTGGAATCGCCGCATGATTCTTCTGCTGCGCTTCCCCGATATGAAGGATGGACATTTCACCGAACTGATTTCGAATGCTCGCCAAGACACCATCAAGTACTGTAGCAACTTCAAGTATCATACACACACTCCATCTTCAGCACTCCAATCAACCGCGCGGTCGAATGGCTGGAAGAGATTGACATGACGGATATGATCAATTTCAGGTCGTCGGGTCCCTGGTTCACCAAAGACCTCTATCACGTCAAATCGATAATTCCCCGTCCATCGATTCCGCAAGCGCCACGAATTGCACGCAAGTCGCAGCAACCGCAACTTGCGTCTATTGATGCTACGAAGCCGCGACTCCCCGTCCCGATGTCGCGCATGCTGCTTGACCTCAACAAACACAATTGCATCCACCTTTCGGTCATAAGCAATGAGGTCAACCTCCAAGCGACGATCCCATGGACAGGGACGCGCATTACGTTCAACAATCTCCCACCCAGAAAGCCGAAGATATTCCGTTGCGCAATTCTCACCCCATGCTCCATGGTCAACGCCAATATTTCCCGTTTTATGCCGCTGGAATAGGGTCATCCTCTTCCTCCTCATCAGTATGTGAAGTGACTTTCGCCCCGTTTGTCTGCGGAACACCAAAGCAAATTAGACCTATCGAATCCTCAAACGCAAGGGCAATACCAAGAGCCTCCCATGTATTGAGGAGAATGCGAGCACAACTATCTGCACCCGAATTACCGTTTGATGTACGATAAATCTCCAACGAATACCCCTGAACCGGCTCCAGCAAATGACGCAAGACGATGCGTGTCGAAAACCGTGCCGATCGATGATACAGTCCCTTCCCGTCCTCAAGATCTTCCCGCTCCCCACGAAAAACCTGCAGCATCTTACAAAGATCCGAAAAACCCAGTTTAACACCAAGCCGATTCTCCCAGTCAAACGTCGGGAATCGCGGAATGGCCGCACGACGATCGCCAATGGTCTTCTGATTGGCAAGTTCCAACATAATGCATCCGTCTCGCCGGGCATGTGCAGGATGCAAATTCATGCGAAGCGCACACCCTGTCCCTTTTCCATTGGGATGGTAGATTGCGAAATCCGGGCGATAGTCCCGAATCGTTGACCCCTTTTCTGTTTTTACCCCATTCATGTTTTGTTCCTTTCTGTTGATTTAAGACGCTGAACCTATTTTATCAGGCCCAGAAATCCCGACCCTCATCATCCAACTGGCGATAGCCAGCCGCCTCCATGACATCCATTTCTTCAACACAATCCACACCACGCAAGTCTGCAATGGTACGAGCAACTCGCAGGATACGATCATACGCCCTGGCGGAAAGGTTGAGACGTTCAATTGTCCGCCGGAGATTTTCCTGCGCCCTCAAGTCAAGACGGCAGACGGTCGGCAAATCGCGACTACGGACGTCGGCATTCGTTAGGACACCTGGCATCGAGCGATAACGCTCAGCCTGAATCTGCCGCGCGCGAACAACCTCCATGCGAATCTCTGCGCTTGGCCGCCCAGGACGGGCAGTCATCAGTTCCCGAAATGGAACGGCAGCGACACCAACCTGAATGTCAATGCGATCCAAAAGAGGACCCGACACGCGCCGTTGATATCGAAGAATCTGTGATTGTGTACACCGGCATTCATGTTGCGGATCGTTGAAATAGCCACACGGACACGGGTTCATCGCCGCCACCAACATAAAGCGAGATGGGTAGTCGTGCGCCGCCGAAGCTCGCGACACACCAACATGTCCATCCTCAAGTGGTTGCCGAAGAACCTCCAGCGCTTGACGGGGAAATTCAGCAAACTCATCCAAAAATAAGACTCCGCGATGGGCGAGCGAAACCTCGCCCGGTAACGGATGCGTACCACCACCCAACAAACCTATCGAACTGACCGTATGATGCGGCGCACGAAAAGGTCTCCGCGTCACAAATGTACCACCCCCTTTTGCCTCCCCTGCAACGGAATGGATACGAGAGACCTCCAATGCCTCCTCAACAGTCAACGGCGGCAAGATGGAGGGGATTCGCCGCGCAATCATCGTCTTGCCCGATCCCGGCGATCCAATCATAAGAATGTTATGTCCACCGGCAACGGCGACTTCAACCGCCCGCGTAATCATCCCCTGTCCCTTGACATCCGCAAAATCCTCCCCGCAAGTCTCATCCCTATGCACGAGCGCGGCAAGATCGGTGATACGCGGACGAATGACAACCTCACCATTCAAGTAGAGGGCCGCTTCTCGCAATGTCTTGACAGGGATGACATCAATCCCCGTTACAACGCTCGCCTCCTCAACATTCCCTTCAGGAACAATCACAACCCGCTTGCCAATCCGTCTCATTTCCATAACGATTGGCAAGATGCCGCGCACCTTGCGCACCTCCCCCGAGAGCGCCAACTCCCCAACCATGCCGTAATTATCAAGATGCTCGTTTTGCAGTCGCCCCGTCGCCTTCAACAGACAAATGGCAATCGGCAGATCGTAAATTGGACCTTCCTTGCGTACATCGGCCGGCGCAAGGTTAACTGTAACTGAAAACTCACGCTTGGATTGATAACCCGAATTCTTGAGCGCCGTAGAGACACGATCCTTTGCCTCCTTGACCGCTTGATCCGGCAGCCCGACAATCGCGAATGAATTCGTCCCAACGGTTGAAAAGACTTCTATTTCAACCGTTCGGGCATCCACACCACAGATTGCGCCACTATAACATTTTGCCAACATTTGCATCCCTTTCGTTTGGACGCAAATAGTATGACATTTTCTGCAGAAAGTTTTCTTACGCGAATCTTACATGAATCTTACGATTTCGTAAGAAACCAAGTCTCACTCCCGTTCACTTGCATTAAAAAAAAGATGGGTCGCAGCGCAAAGCCGCGACCCACATTCAGTCCTCAACGGGAACGCTTGGGACACATCAAACGCCACCACGGCCACGCAACGTGCCGTGCGAAAGGAAGCCATCGTACTTGCGCACGAGCAAGTGTGACTCCATAATCCGAAGCGTATCGAGGGCGACACCAACAATAATGAGCAAAGACGTTCCGCCGAAGAAAGAAGCGATTGCCCATGGAACGGACATCCAGCCCATCAGAATCATCGGGATCAGTGCAACAATCAGCAAGCCCGAACCGCCAATCAGCGTAATCTTCGTCATCATATCGTCCAGATATTCCGCCGTAGCCCGACCAGGGCGAATGCCCGGCACATAGGAACCGTCCTTCTTGAGATTCTCCGAAATGTCAATCGCATTAAACTGCGTCGCAACCCAGAAGAAGGCAAAGAACATGATCAGCACGGCGTAGACACAAAGATGCAGGGCCGTCGGATTCGACAAATCCTGAGCAAAGCGATTCAAGGTTCCGCTAAAGCCCGTCGACGTTGCATCCGTGACTTTCATGAGAAGCGCAGACGGAATCTGAATCAACGGCTGGGCAAAGATAATGGGCATCACACCCGTATAGTTGACGCGCAACGGCATAAAGGTCTGCTGCATACCGTAGGTATTGCCACCGCCAACCGAACGCCGCGTCGAGTGAATGGTGACCTTGCGCACACCCTGAGTCAGCATCACCGTACCCATTACAACGAGCAGGAAGAACCCAATCAGCACGGGCAATTCAGCAATGGGAGCCGAGGCTTGAACACCGGCCAAACCAAAGTAACGCTCCCAGGCACTAATCAATGCGTCCGGAAGGCGCGACGTGATGTTAATCATAATAATCAGAGACGCACCATTACCAACGCCAAATGTCGTAATCTGATCAGCAAGCCACATGACGAAAAGCGCGGCAGATGTCATGCCAATGACCGTCATCAAATGGAACCCAAGCCCAGGATTGACGACAAGATTCACACCCGCAAAGGCCTGGCCGAGAGCGCCCGGATGGCTGAGCATCGTCGCAATACCCCACGACTGAACCACGCAGAGCACAATCGTCAGATAACGTGTAATCTGCGCAAGCTGCTGGCGTCCAGATTCGCCATCCTTCTTCAACTTCTGAAGCGACGGAATGACAGACGAAAGAAGCTGAATCACGATCTGCGCCGAGATATAAGGCCAGATGGACAGAAAGCCAATTGCGCACTGCCCGAGAGCACCACCAGTAAAGACGCTAAGCCAGTCAATCAACCCGCCACCGGCAGAATTCTGCCGCGCCGTCTCAATCACCTGCTGAAGGGCACGCCAGTCAACGCCTGGAGTTGGAATCTGCGACACGAGGCGGCACACGAACACGAGTCCGAGCGTAATCAGAATTTTCTTTCGCAGCTCCGGAATCCGAAACGCGTTCGAGAAACCTTTCATCATCGACATAGTCTTATCTTACTCCTCTGTATTGGATATGTTTTCAGCATTATACCATAAATCAGGCGCCCCTTTCAAGGTCGCGGCGCATGGCTTTCTTCTTCAGGGAATCTCGCTTGTCGTGCAAGGCCTTACCTCGGCAAATACCCAGCTCGACCTTGACCCGCCCATGCTTGAGAAAGAGTTTCAGCGGAACAAGCGTCAGCCCCTTCGCCTCCGTCTTCATCCGCAGTTCACGAACTTCCTTCGCATGAACCAGCAACTTGCGGTTCCTCTTCGGGTCGTGATTAAACCGATTTCCAAACTCATAGGCGGAAATATCCGCCCCGACCAGCCACAGCTCATTCCCCAGCACAGCACCATAGGATCCCGCCAACGACACGCCTCCGCGGCGAACGGATTTGACCTCTGTACCAGTCAACTGAATACCGCACTCGATCGCCTCAAGTACGGTATAGTCATGTCGAGCCTTTCGGTTTTCGACCAGCAGGGGACTGAACTTCCGCTCGGGCACGTTAGTCGGCGTAGAGCGAGCTCACGCTCCCATGCTTGTTCCACTTCGTCTTCGCATCCTCTGCGCGAGCGATGGCATCAAAGTCAATTTCCGCGATCAACTTTCCCTCCGCGACCTCACGCAAGGCAATATCGCACTTGTCCTCATCAAGGGACTCCGGGCGAATCAGCGGCTTGGCACCGTTGATCAGTTCGCGCTCGCGCTTGGAAATGAGGTTCACCAGGACGGGCGTCGAGGGGACCTTCTCATGGGCCTTCTTCAAGAGTTCACTATTCATTCGACTTCTCCAATTGGAAGCGCATATTATACTATATTTGGGCTTCGACCTGCAAGTCTCACCCAAAATCATGGGGAAAAGGGAAAATTGTAAGATCTAATGGGTCAGCAAAGGCGAAAGAAACCACGCCCGAGAGGATGAACCACCGAGCGGCGCAGAACTATTCCGCTTTCCAGGTTGCGCAAGTCGACGCCCTTAGGTTGCGCAACCTGGCACCCTCGACTTGCGCAACCTAACACCCCTAGGATGCGCAACCCCCTCCCCACCCCATTATCCTCCCGCACGCGAAAAACCGACATGGCCTTCACCACGCGACAAATGCAAACCGCCGCGCCGTGACGACGACTCCGAACGCAACAGGCCGCCCAGCGAGAAGAAGCAGCGCTTACAGAGTGCACAGTATTTGACAAACTGGGGACTCTCAAATAGTCTTGCCCGAATGCGAGTGAAAATACCAACCATCAAATCATTAGTACAAATTACAATTCGACGCCAATCAAACGAGCTTCTCTTGGTCACGGGGAAGTCTTCTCGTGCCCATGAGAAGGCTCCCTCCTGCGCACGAGAAACCGCCGTGATGCGCACGAGTCAGTCCGACGCTGCGCATCACAGAAAAACCGCAACGAAACCATTTCTACTGCACTTTACTGCCCGTCTTCTGCACTTTGCTCCGCCGCGTCGTCAATAAACAAAGGCAAAACCGTCCCCAAAAACATCGTGGGGTATGCGCAATCACCCCTTTTAGAGGGATTTGCCGCACGCGGTGCGTCCTTCATCCCCGTCACGGGAGGGGAGTACAATCTCCAAGACATTGTCGTGACTGGCTATACGGGCGAAAATGTCGATACCGTCAATATTCAGCTCCTTGATACGCTGGGCAACACGGTTGCCACCTACTATTGGGCCGACCTCCCCGATGATGGAATCACTGGTTGGCTTGACGAGGCGGAGGAGCTCCCCCAGGATGTGACCCTGAAGCCAGGTGATGGGCTGTGGATTAATTCCACCGACGCGTCGCTTTCGATTCAGACCTCCGGGCAGGTTTCTGCAGCGGATGTCTCCGTTGTGCTTGAAGACGGCTTTAAGATGGTCGCCAACCCAGTGCCCGCATCAATTAATCTTCAGGACATCACCGTAACTGGCTATACGGGCGAAAACGCCGATACCGTCAACATTCAGCTCCTTGATGAGTTGGGCAATACGAGCACCACCTATTATTGGGCTGACCTCCCTGACGACGAGATTACCGGTTGGCTTGACGCAGCGGAGGAGAAACCCATGGATGTCACATTTGACGCGGGGACCGCACTTTGGATATACTCGGCGGATTCATCACTCTCCGTCCTCTTCCCCACCCCGCTTGAGAAATAACTCTCGTGTGCAGCGAAGTGTTGCATGCTAACAAACAAAACAAAGGAAAGAAAATGAAGAAACTCATCATGGCCATAGCGGTCGCCGCTCTCGCGGCAGCCACACAGGCCGCAACCGTCGCCTGGAAGACCGGGACTGGAAATCAGGTCTACCTCATGAACTCCACTGATGGGGCAGGCGGTCTCGCCGTCTACCTGTTTGCCGACACGGTTACTCAGGATTCCGTCCTGGAGGCCGTCCGCAGTGGCGCAGAACTCAGTTCCCTTGCCTATAAGGCAAGATCAACCACCCAGTCGACGGGAGCAATCAACTCCTCGTTCACGGCCAATGCCGGGGACACATTCTCGGGCTATTTCGCAATCCTTGCGACTGTTGATGGAGCCGATTACCTCTACATTAGCTCCGTGGCTTCAGCAACGGCTCCGACAACAGGAACTGGCACTGCCATCTATAAGGAGAAAGCGGCGTCGCAGCTCGCCGCCTCCTCTGGAACTTACTCTGGGGCTGGTTGGTACACGACTGCCGCCGTCCCTGAGCCGACGAGCGCGATGCTGCTCGTCCTCGGCGTTGCCGCACTGGCCCTCCGCCGCAAGCGCGTCTAATCAGAGACAATAACCAAGAAAACAGGAGTGCCACGCCCTCCCGGGTGCGGCACTCCTGTTATTTCCGTTGGGCGCGAACCACCGTCTGTTCTTCTTTACGTCGCCCAAATCCATACGGCTCAGGCAATTTCCTTGCCCTTCAACTTCCTGAGCACGTTCCGGACGAAGGTTCGGGGACTTCCGAAGAAGCGGAACTCCGACGGAGTCATCCGCTCGCCGAGGGCTATCTTCAGCTCAATCAGGCGCAGGGTGCAGATTAGGTCTGCCACCTGGAAGAGCCGGTAGTTCTCCGGGCGTACGCCCTGCGCGAACTCCACCGGGCACGGGAGCTCGGACGAGAAGACCTGGTGGAGCAGATTCGTGACCGGGGCCTGCCCGCAGTCGTAGTAGACCTTGACCCTGTCCACCCCGGTGAATTCGGAGCGGTGCGACGAGAGGAACCCCGACATCGAGTCGCGCAAGCGCGATGCAATCTGAAGAGCCGAGGTCACGAACTTCTTGTCAACGTGGAGGCAGTGGTACCTGAACTGGGCTTTCCGCGCAAAGGCCATCATGCGCCCGAAGATCCGCCCTCGGAAGTTCCTGTTGAGCATCGCATATCCCTTCTCCTGCCGGATGAGGGGGCCGGCGTGGAACGTAAAGGACGACGAGTCAAGCCCGAGGCCGTCTATGTCCTGGTCCAGCAGGCGAACCAGCGGGTGGATGTCCATCCTCTGGTCGTGAAAGACCAGCGCGACAATGTAGAACCGCGAGGCGGCATCGGGATGCTGGAACATCCCCGACTCGTCGACGAACACGCTCAACACCCTTTCGGACTCCATCTCGTTCAGGCACCTTTCAAAAGAAAGCGGCGGGACAACGCCCCGCCACTCACGCGAGGACACACCCCCGCATCACGGTGATCCCGCCCACAGGGGCGAAACCGCAGATATTATACCATAAAGCGGGCTTTCTGTGTGTAATGATGAAACGGGGTTCTATTCCACTGCACTTTACTGCACGAGCGCGGCACTTCGGAAGGAGCGGACCGCCGCATCCGCCGGCCCCGGGCGCGGCAAAAACATCGTGGGGTATCAGACAGGGGTGACGGGGAAGGACAATAACTTTGTCGTGATCCCGTTTTTGACCGCTGGACACAACACGGCGGATATTCAGTCCATCAAGATTAGCGATGATGGCGCAGGTTCAATCGGTTGGGGCGAAGAGCTCTTCTCGATTTGGGAGGGTGTTCCGACGGTGGTCAGTGGTTCCGACTATTTCTACTATGACCCCTCTGCCGATCCTGCCGGGGCGGCCAAGGACTACTACTGGGGTGATGCCGACGGCAATAAGGTTGCCTTCTCGGTTGACAATGGACAGGGCGTTGTTGTCAACTGCGCAAGCGATCTGAAGATCACGACATCAGGTCAGGTTTCTGGTGAGAAAGTGACATTCACGACGACTAAAGATAACAACTTCACGGGTAATCCGTTCCCGATGTCAATCGACATCCAGTCCATCAAGATTAGCGATGGTGGCGCGGGTTCAATCGGCTGGGGCGAAGAACTCTTCTCGATTTGGGAGGGTGTTCCGACGGTGGTCAGTGGTTCCGACTATTTCTACTATGACCCCTCTGCCGATCCTGCCGGGGCGGCTAAGGACTACTACTGGGGCGATGCCGATGGAAATAAGGTTGACTATCCAATCTCTGCCGGAAAGGGCGTGGTCATCAACTGTGCGGCAGGGCTGACGGTAACGATTGAGTCGCCCATTGAACTCTAAGTTAATTTGTAGACTGTCCAGCATGGGGTTGGATGGTGTGCGAAAGAAAAAGGAAAACAAAAATGAAGAAAATTATTCTTGCCGTTGCGATAATTTGCGCAACGATGTATGCAGGGGCCGCCTCTGTAGGCTGGTCGCATGCAGGGCTTGGCAATTATGCCGGAGACAGTTACTATGTCTTCGTTGTTGGGCAGAATGGCGTTGCGAATATTGCCACGGTGACTGCACTTCTGGATGCTGGCGAGGATTTCTCCTCGTATGTGTTCGGGAATGGCAAGGTCGCTGCAAATGGTTTTGCCAATGTTGGCGTAACATCTTCAGGCAAGACACTTGATGCTGGAACCTACACTGCATTCACCATTGTTTTCAACAGTGCCGCGCCGACTGCTGGTGAAAGTCAGTATTTGCTCATTTCAGGCAAAAGCGGCCAGACGAAGACGGTGGGGCCAACCACTGGTGCTGTTTTGTTTGGCGCAGGCAATGTGGCTTCTCTTGCGAACGATGCCGCGAACTGGAAGGATTACGGCGCAGCCGTTCCTGAGCCGACGAGTGCCATGTTGCTCGTTCTCGGTGTTGCCGCGCTGGCCCTCCGTCGCAAGCAGAAATAATCCATCGCGGCAAATATAAGTGGAATATTCTGCAAAGGCCCGTCCGCATGTGCGGGCGGGCCTTTTGGTTTAATATGTGAATTGTGTTGTGATTGTCTGAGGAACATGAAATGGCGTGGAATGGTTCAAATCAGAAGGAAGAGGTTCACTTAACTAAGAGGAGGGGGACGAAATCTCCTCAATGCGGCACTTTTCTTGTCGTTGGCGGTATCGCCCTTCTATTTGCGCTTGGAGCAGGGATATGGATGGTTCTGCGCCCCCATGCCTCTCGTGTTCCGGAAAATGCTCCCGCCCCCGCTATTGAACAGCCCGCGCTAATCGAATCGGTGAAGCCAAAGATTGAGTCAAATGCCTCCACAGAAAGCAAAGAACCCGAAAAACAGGAAAAGACTCATGAGGTAACCTTTGTTAAGCGTCCGGGGACACTTCAACTGCCCGACGGCCGAATCTTGACCTTCCCTGCTCCAAAGGAGGGCGAAATTCGCAGGGTATACTCTCACGGTCACCTGTACGAGTGCGACCATCTCGGCAATTTCAAGGATGTCACGCCGCGCAAACTCTTCAACACGGCCTTTGAGGGCAATTTCCTTGCATTGGCGGTTGAAGGTAAGTCATTTATCCCTGCCTTTCTGACGGGCCTTGATCCGTCCGAGGTGCGGGACTACCTCACGCGTGAGCGTTCGCCAATTGGCGATGAGACGGAAGAGGAGAAGGAGCAGCTCAAAGCCTATGACGCAATGCGTCGTGCTGCACTTCAATATATGGACGAAGGCGGCTCATTTGATGAGTTTGTCATGGATTTTGCAAATTACGAGCGAAAGAGCCGCGAAGCGAACGCCATGTGCTTGAGAGAAGTCATGACCCTTTACAAGCAGGGAAGACTTCGGGAAGCGAAGGAAATGGTGCAGGCAGCAAATGCGCTCATGACACAAAAGGGACTCAGACCGTTCAGGCTGCCGCCTCATGTAAAGGCTGCGCTTGGCGAAGGCGAACAGTGAAACTGAGGAAGAAAAGAGAGGTACGGAGATGAACATTCGAATCTTGGTGATGCTTGGCTTGGCTACATTTTCCGCCTTTGCCGAGGAGTATGTCAGCCCGGTCACAGGCAAGCCGATCCCAATGGACGGCAAGTACACGCTTGAGCAGTACAAGGCCCGGGATGAGCGGGTCATGCGGAAAACGGGCGGGTTCATCACGCAGGCGGCCGAGGGACCGATTGCCCTCTTTGTTGATACTCGGGCAAAGCCAACGCTCACGATAGACGAGGTGGCTCGTCTTTACAGACTTGGAACGCATCTTGACTGTGCCATCCTCAAAGAAAAGAGGGATGGAATGCGTCCGCTTGAGTTCGCCCAGGCAAAAATGCTGGAAAAGAGTCCCTTGCTTGTTGTCGTTGTCATTGAGGACATCAATGACTTGCCGGCTCTCTCGGTTTTCCCAGAAGAGCGCATTGGGATTGTGAACGCTGATAAGCTTATGGGTGGAAGTGACCGCGTCATCTGTGAAACTCGTGTTGCAAAGGAAATTTGGCGCGCAATCGGCTTTGTGGGCGGATTAGGCTTCTCTCCTCAGGACAATGATGTGATGCAACCCTATTACTCACTTGACGAACTTGATGCGAATACTCATCCATATATTCAACCTATGAATATGGCGCGGATGCAAGGGCTTTGGAAACGGTTTGGCGTCAAGAAAGCACGTCGTATTCCCTACTCGGTGGCTGTCCAAGAGGGATGGGCGGCGGCTCCGACGAACGAATACCAAAAGGCGATCTGGGAGAAGGTTCATGCCATTCCCTCCGAGCCGATGAAAATCGAGTTCGACCCGAAGCGTGGGAAGTGAGAACGCCAAAGCGGCGGATTAATTCGTCGCTTTGGCGTTAAGCGCGACACTTTCTTCCAAATTGTCGCTGTTCCTCAAGATGATGCGAGAGGTGTGCCTACAATGACGACTCTGTGCAATTAGAAGGTTGGAATAGCCTCTACCGCTCGCCGAAGCGAATCAATGCTTTCGTGATAATAGTGCCGCGTCATGGCCGTTGATTCGTGCCCAACGATGGATTGCACCAAATGAAGTGGCACGCCAGCATTGGCGGCCATTGAGACGAACGTATGGCGCAACGAGTGGAATGTCGCAATGGGTGTGCGGTTTTTCCGTCCTTCGATTCGGACAGATGTCGTGATGTGGGCCAACTTGAAGATTTCAGAGAGACGACTGCTGATATTGTGCCGTCCGGCGCGATAAAGTGCCGCGATGGAGGGAATGACAGGTCCTTCGCGTGGTGGCATTTGCCCGCCTGACAGTAATTGCCGCCCAAGCGACGGATGAATTGGGATCGTTATAGGTCGTCCATGGGCGTGTCGTTTTGTCTTTGATGGAATCAGTTGGATGACACCATGCGTCAAACTGACGCTGGACCAGTCCAAGGTGCAGCAGTCCCCGAGGCGTAAGCCCGTATAAATGCCGATGAGGAAAAGCGTTTGCCACTCATGCGTTTCCTTATTCGCCTGGGAAGATAGCATTTCATCGTATGTTTTTGTCGCGTCAAGAAGTCGCTTGAGTTCATCGGTGGTTAGTTCACGGCGACTTCTGCTGTCGTCGGGGCGCAACTTCACGCCCGCCCACGGATCGTCGACGATTCCCGCCTTGCGGGCGAGTGTTCGGAATATTTCGCGCAGGATGCAGACGCGCCCATTGTAGGTCGACCCGCAGAGGTTGGCGCGAAGCGTTGCGAGGTATTCTCCGATTGCCTCATGCGTTATGCCGGCAAGATCGCCCACTTCAAGATGATTGTGTTCCATCCAGCGGGCAAAATGCATCCAAACGACGCGTTTCGCGTTCAGGGTCGCAGGGGCGAGTTCGTTCCTGTCCGGGGATATGACATAGGCGTTCCAGACCTCCGCCAAGGGAAGGCGGTGTTCACCTAAACCCAGAGGGGCGAGAAATCGCATCAGCATTTGCTCCGCTTGATTCTTGTCCTTTGTTCGTGTTGAACGGCAGAATCGATTCCCGTTCAAGCTGACACGCATCGTCCAGCGACCACTTTTTTCCAATTGGAGGTTTCCCATTCCTTTTTCTCTTGCCATGAACTGCCTTTCTTTTTGATTTGAAAGGCGAATTATACGATTGGAAAGGAACTTAAAGCAAGAAGGCCATCCTGTCAAAGGATGGCCTCCGAATGTGAATCTTATGATTCCAATTAGACGTTTTTACGCTTCAGTGCCAGCGCGGCAACGCCGAGGACGAGCAGCATCGCGCTCGTCGGCTCGGGAACGTTCGACCATGCGCCCGCCCCACGGAATCCCTCGCCAGAGACGGGATTCTTTGAGCCAGCCTGGGAAGCGAACGACAGGATTTGCTGATTTGGCGGATTAAGTGCCAGCTTGTCCGCCAAGACATTTGAGAAGTACACATCGTCACCGTTCAGAATCACGAAATACAAGTCGTAGTTCCTCCCCGCCTCTCCGAAGGTGAAAGTATTTCCTTCGGTGCTGACGGCCCCGTTGGCAAAGGCAAGGATACCTGCAGCGTTGCCAGCCACATCGTATCCGGAGTTGGCGAGCGCACCGTAGAGATCTGACTGCGAGATAATCGACGACGCGAACACATACGCCGTTCCCGTGAACTTGTCCGTTCCGTTCCCAAGGAACATATTGCCACCTAAGGCCTTCCAGCTCGCCGTTGCGGCTTGAGCAACAGCCGCAACGCAGACCAACGCGATGGACAGTATTAATCTTTTCATTGTTTTTCCTTTGCTTATTCCCCTTTGATTAGTTGGCGAGAGCAGACGGGGACATCCGCCGTCGCCATTTCCGCCGCCATACCCGATGCATGACAGCAAATTAATCACAGTTCTGGAGCGGGGATGGTGATCGTGTCCGTGTCGGAACTACCCAAGATGCAGACACCCTCTCCGGACCCAATCGTAATGTTATCGCCGATAATCTCGTTGGATTCGTCAACCCAGACATTTGGCGTATCCCAGTCTGGCCCGCCGCAATCCGTCCATGTGTAGGTGGCCTGTGGGAACCCATATGAGTCAACTTTGTAGAAGGCGACACCGTATGCGTTTGGGGTCAGTTCCCGTGCCACTACAGGCGAGGGAAAGGGGTTTCCAACAAATGTCATGCCGTTGCACAACTCAAAAACCACATCCTCTTGCGCAACATTTCCAGAGGACTGAATTTCGTCTGTGTTGGCAGAGCCGAGGACAACAAGCCCGTCACCGACATCAAACTCAAAGGACGCGACAATCTCATTCGAGCCGTCGACCCACACATTCGGAGTGTCCCAATCCGGTCCGCCACAATCCGTCCATGTGTATGTAGACTGAGGGAACCCGTAGGAATCCGTCTGGTAAAAGGATGTCCCATAGGCACTTGGGACAAGCCTTGAGATGTTGAATTTTCCATTCTTGCCAATGCTGTTAAATTGTGAAGTGACGATGGTCATGCCATTTTGGAGCTTGTTTTTTGCATACCCCACGATGCTTTCGGCGCGGCCGTGGCCAGCGGGCACGGCGTCCTGTCCCTCCCGAAGTGCCGCGCCCGTGCAGTAAAGTGCAGTGGAACCGGCGTCCCATGTCCGTGGAGCAAGGACGCTATTATTAAAATCAAACTAAATCAATAATATCCGAAGTCGTATTCTCTGGGGAGATAATAACGGGCTTACTATGGTTGGTTTTGTCGAATGCGGACAACAACGCGTCCGTTGTTGACTTTCCGGACTGGATTTGATAATATTGATGCCATGAACCAGGAAGGAAAACGAATCGAGGACTTTGTCTCCGGAACCTACGGAACGGGCTATGAGTACCGCTATTTCATCCCATCCCCCGTCAATCTCGACTGGGCGTGGGAGTCAAAGCGCATCACCATGGCGCTCGATTCCGCCGGGGCCGCCCTCGCGGCACTTGACGCGTCATCCCGCTTCGTCCCGGACATGAACCTCTTCATTCAGATGCACGTGTTCCGGGAGGCGAGCTCCTCAAGCAGGATTGAGGGAACCCACACCGAAATACAGGAGGCCGTGTTGCCGGAGGAGGCCATCGCTGCGGAGCGGAGGGACGATTGGCGGGAGGTGAACAACTATGTGCTGGCGATGACCGACTCCATCCGCCAGCTTGAAACCCTCCCGCTATCCATGAGGCTGCTTCGTGGCGCACACGAGACGCTCCTGCGGGGTGTGCGGGGAAAGGACAAGATGCCGGGGGAGATCCGCCGATCCCAGAACTGGGTCGGGGGCTACTCGATCAGGACGGCGAGATACGTTCCGCCGTCCGCCGAATGCCTCCCCGGGTTGCTCGCCGATCTTGAGAAGTTCTGGCACAATGACGAGATTATGGTCCCCGACCTGATTAGGTGCGCCATCAGCCACTACCAGTTTGAGACAATCCATCCCTTCCTTGACGGAAACGGGAGAATCGGCCGCCTGCTGATACCGTTCTACCTCATATCAAAAGGCAGGTTGAGGTACCCCTCCCTCTACATCTCCTCCTACCTTGAGTCGCACAGGGAGGAGTACTACGAGGGCCTCTCTCGCGCACGGTCTGAAAACGCCCTCGGGGAGTGGATCCTCTTCTTCCTTAGGGCCGTCGAGCAGACCTCGCTGAGGGGGTACGAGACATTCCAGCGCATTTTTTCGCTCCGTGATGAAATTGGGAGGTACTGCATGGGGAGGGGCGCAAAAGGCGCCCGCCTGCAGGCCGTCTTCAATCACCTGTACTCGCGGCCCTGCACGACGGTGAACGAAATTGCCGGCGCCACCGGCCTTGACTACCAGGCCGTTAACAGTGCGGTGAAACTTCTCCTGCGGGACGGGCACCTCCTCCTGTCAAACGATCGCCGCCGCAACCGCATATTCACATTCGGCAGGTATTTGGAAATCTTCAAGGACGCCTCGGACGGCGGCGGAATCCGGTAGGGATGTCGAGCGGATTCTGAAGACGAGGAAACAGGAGTGCCGCACCCGGGAGGGCGCGGCACTCTGTTTCCTTGGCTATGGGTTTCGATTAGGCGCGCTTGCGGCGGAGGGCCAGCGCGGCGACGCCGAGGACGAGCAGCATCGCGCTCGTCGGCTCGGGGACGGCAGACCATGCGCCAGCACCCTGAAAGCCTTCGGATGTTGCAAATGCGTCCGATCCGGATCCCTGCCTCGAAAAGATGACTGATGTAACTTGCGGAGAAACTTTGGCGACTTGCTTTTCCTTGATGTTCGAGAAATAGATTTGATTGTGTGCCGTGTCAAGGATGGCGAAATAAAAGTCATAGGTTGTTCCACTCTTGCCATATTCGAACAGGGATGAGCCAACGGCAATCTTTCCTCCGCTTACAGCCATACTTGACGCGGCTTTGTCTGTAAGGGCAGAAAGGCCATCCTGTTTGACGGCTTCAAACAGATCGTTCTGCGCTATATCGTTTACGCAGAAGATGTATGCAACGCCAGACTCCATGGTTGACTGAGATCCGGATCCGTTGTAGATACTAGTTGCAGACCACTTGAAACTTGAGGCTTGTGCAGCGGCCACAATGCAGGCCACTGAAAGCATTAGCATGACTTTCTTCATTTTATTCCTTTTCCTTTTTGTTTGACTTACATTAGCTGACGACCCTTTGCCGTCAACTTGTAAAATTAGAATTCGAGAACTGAGAAGGTGATGATTTGGTCTTCACTTGCACCTGTAATGGAAAGCCCTTCGCCAGGGTCAAAGGTGACATCTTCCGCCTTTGTCTCAAGATCGGCCGACCAATTTGGGCCCTCGTCCAGATTGGTCCAATAGTAAGTATTGATAGGTGCGCCAAACTCATTGAATGTGTCAATGTAAACATTATCAATTACTTCATTTCCCGAAGGCAGAATGTTTCCAATTGGCAGTCTCACAGGAAAGGGGTTGCCACAAAGAGAAACGCCAGAACGAAGCTGGAAGGCGATGTCCATCCGAGGAACAGAGCCCGAACTCTGAAGCCCCTGGGCTTCCGATCCTGCGGTCACGGAGAACGCTTCTCCCGGGGAAAAGGTGACATTCTCCGCCTTTGTCTCAAGATCTTCGGACCAACAAGGACCATCACCGAAATCGGTCCAATAGTATGTGTGAATAGGAGCACCATATTCGTCAAAGCGATCGATGTAAACATTGTCGATTACATCTGGCCCGGTCGGTGTCAGCCCTTCCAGTTTATACTCGTCTGCCGCTACACTTCCAAACTGGGCCGTAACAAGTGTGACGCCTCTTTTAAGCGTGCTTTGCGCATACCCCACGATGCTTTCGGCGCGGCCGGGACCAAGTGGGCGCGGCATCCCGTCCTGTCCGAAGTGCCGCGCCCGTGCAGTAAAGTGCAGAGGAGAAATCGGGTGGTCACTCGTCCGGCGGAAGCGTATTCGTCTTATGCCCATCTCAGTGCTTTCTAATGGGCATTGGAGTGCTTTCTGATGGGCATGAGAAATTCGTCTTATGCCCATCAGAAAGTACCCTCTTCGTCAGTGCACCATTCCGCCGCGCCGTTTCCGCTCATTTTCATGGCCGAAAGCAAAACTCCGCTCCAATGTCCTCCCTTTTCGCTGACGCGTCCGCCTTTGTGTTGGACGTCGCAAGGTAGCGCTCCACAAAGTTGCACTTAGAACTCAGACGAGAGCTAACTGCAACTCAATAAAGTCGTAGTTAGATCTCGCTGTCGCAGAACCGTCCTTTTGTGCCATGAAGAACCGTTCCCACAAGGCAGGACAAGAGCGGCCCGTCAGCCACTCTCGGCTTCCGTTTGAGGGAAAGGACGAGGGCGCGGCAAATTCGCGCAGGGGACGAAAATCCGCCGCGCACAAGGAAGGATTAGGCCAGATAAAAATATTTTTATCCGTCCCTTGTTGAGTGCGATGAGGGGCTCTCTATTCTCCCAAGCATCGATTTGCCCAATAAAATAAGGCGTTTCAGTGTCTGTCTGAATTGGAGGGCGTGTTCGTGTCTTGCCGCGCCATTGAACATTTTTGTGCCTCGTTGACACGGAACGCCGATTTTTGGTATGATTCGCGGTGATGACCAGAAGGTAGGCGAATGTCAACCGGGTCATCCTTGGTGTCGAATGGAAATGTGTGCTTGAGAAGCCGGTTTGCCTGGGAGCAACCACGACAAGCGTATCATGGAAGTTCGCGGCGGTGGCGATACCAATATCGCAAGCCTCTGTCCAAGCCTAATAATAATGCGTGCGGAAGTTCTCCGCATAAGATAAAGAAATGAGGTAAGGATGAACAAGTTGGTTTTGGCCACTGCCGTGGCTTCGGCGCTCTTCGGCGCTTCGTATGGCGCAACTGGCGCAATCGAGTCGCAAAACATCGTGGGGTATACGTCGAAGGAAGCGGCGAAGGGGAAGTTCTTGATTGTTGGCGCTCAGTTTGATGCCGTCAAGGGCGGACGGGCTATCAATGACCTCGTCAGCGGCGTTCAGGGCATCGATTATGATGAAGCGAATTTGTGGAAAAACACAGCTGCACAGATTCAGGTTCCCTCAACAACTGGCTACAATGTTTATTACTATCTGAACGACGGCTGGTATGATGATGGTAGCGAAGATGGAATCACCAAAGCTGGCTGGTGCGATGGTGATGGCAACATTACCGATAACGAAATTGACTCAATGGTGGCCTTCTGGTTCAAGAGTGTTTCTGGGGATGCCACGGCGACGGTTGCCGGAGCCGTGCCTTCCACCAAGGATACGGCCGATGTTAACTGCCCCGTGAACTTCGCCCTTCGTGCGAACGCCTTCCCGAAGCCTGTCGCCCTTAACTCGAATGCGATGCAGACGGTTGGAATCACGGGCGTTGACTATGATGACGAGAATGTTTGGAAAACCAACGCCGCACAAATTCAGATTCCGTCCGCTGCAGGGTACACCGTCTATTATTATTTGAACGACGGTTGGTATGATGACGGTAGTGAAGATGGGATCACTAAAGCTGGCTGGTGCGATGGTGATGGCAATATTGTCAGCGAGGAGGTCGTTGCTGGACAAGGCTTCTGGACGAAGGGAACGACGGGGTCGTTCAAGCTCCTCTTCACCAAGTGAGATTTCATCTGCCCCGCATTGGGTGGGGTGGTCGAAAAACAAGAAAAGGAAACTAAATCATGAAGAAAATCATCATTGCGCTGGCGTTTGTCGTGGCGGTTGTTTCCGCACAGGCGGCATCAGTGTTGTGGAATATTGAAGGAACGGTGGATCAGGTCAATACGACCGTCTACCTGCTGACATCACTCGCAGATTCCTACGAGTCCGCCGATGCGCTCACGGCGGCAGCCGTCGGTTCGGGAACCGTCACTAAGCGTGGGAGGAAGTATGGCACAGGCGATGTAACTTCTGCGGCTGATTCCATTACGAAAGAAGGAATGAAGAATGCATACTTCGTCCTCGTGAGTGCGGACGGGAGGTCCTACACCTATATTACGGCTGACCTGTCGTCGGCGACTTACGACCCTCAGAATCAAGAAGCGGCAGGTGCGACCTTTGGTTCGACCATCACCGCGATTTCGGGTGGCACGACGGTTGAGTTCGGGAACGTCCCGGAGCCGACGAGCGCGATGCTCATCGCTCTCGGCGTTGCCGCGCTGGCCCTTCGCCGCAAGCAGAAATAGGTGACTCGAATAAGGACTGAGTCAGGGAGGCCCGTCCGCGTGTGCGGGCGGGCCTTTCAGCTGTGGGTTGGGAAAAGGGCAAGATAGACAACCGAAAGGCTTTCGAAATGGCGTGGAATGGTTCAGGCGGAGGGGACGACACCTCGAATTCGCCCCGGATTGGGCGCGGGGGAGCGCGGCGCGGCGTTTTCGTCGGGCTTGGGGCGGTAGCCGCTCTTATTCTCCTCGGCTGGGGGATTTGGTGGGGCCTGCGTTCGGAGCCTGCCGTGGGGGTCTCGAACGAACGGGCGGGAGGGCCCGCCCCCCTTCGCGAGCAGTCTCCCGCGCCGACCGCGTCCGCGCAATCCACCGATGTGAAAAGTGCCGCGCCCGAGCCGAAGACCGTGCGCCTCTGGAACGGCATCGCCGTCGTCTCGTCCTCCGTCCACACGAACCGAAACGGGACGACGGTCGAACGGCTCGTCCTGGCGGACGGCCGCCGGGCGGAGAGCGTGAGGCCCGCTCCGCCCGTCTTCGCGAACGCGAGCGACCAGCTGATCGCGACCGTGCTCGCCGTCCGCCCCGGGCAGTCGATGCCGCCTCTCCCCGACCTCTCGGGGATCGAGCGCGACTTCAGGGAGTCGGTGGAGAATCCCGTCCCGATTCTGGACTCGGATTCGCCCGAGGTCCGCGAGCTGAAGGCGCAGGTCGCGGAGGTCCGCGCCTACTTAGCCGAGGAAGTGCGGCGCGGCGCTTCCGTCATGGAAGCCCTGACCGCGCACCGGGAAGAGATGGAGCGGATGGCGGACCATCGCCTGATGGCGATTCGCGAAATCGAGAAGATTGCTGCGGAGGACGGCGAGGAGGCGGCGCGGCAGTTTGCGAGCCGCGTGAACGAGTCCCTGCGCGAACGGGGGATTCCCGAGGTGCCCGTCGGGGATGCCGCATCGGGGAAAGTGAAGAGACACTGAAACGGAGGAAAAGATGAAAAGAACGGATGAACTTGTGAAATTGGTGGCGCTCGTTGGCATCGGGCTGACGGCCTTCGGCCTGGTCGCGGCAGATCCGACGCCGCGCGTTGGGCACAGGACGCGTCCGGCGCGGTTCACGAAGCCGTCGGGCGGACTGGTCGAACGGACCTACACGGGGAATGTCGTCCGCGTCGTCAATGCGCAGGCGGCGATTCCGGGTTCGGCCGTCTCGGGGGCCGTGGGGACTGTCCGCCTGCGCTCGCAGATTCCCGTCGAGCTGTCGCCAGCGGGCGTTCCGGCCGACGCGTCGCCGATGGGCGTCGCGGCATCCGCCGTGCGGGCCGACGGCGTGGGCGCGGCAATCGTGCTGGTGGACCGCCCGGGCGAACCGCTGCTCGTCGCCTCGCCGGACGGACGCTGGGCGACGGTCAACATCTCGCCGATTGCGGGAGAGCCCGAGCGAGCGGGCGGGCGACTTGAGCGCCTGATGTGGAATGCGCTCGCCCGTGCGCTGGGCGCGGGATGGTCGGGCGACGCGGCAAGCGTCCTCGGGATGGCCGCCGGGATCGAGGGGCTGGACGCCCTCCCGTCCGCGCCCTCCCCGGCCGAGCAGAATGCCATCATTGACGCGGCAAAGGCGCATGGCGTCGGGCTTCTGACATTTGCGACCTACCGCACGGCCTGTTCGCAGGGCTGGGCCCCCGACCCGACGAACGACGTGCAGAGGGCCATTCGGGACGAGGTCTACGCCATCCCGTCCGAGCCGATGAAGATTGAGTTCGACCCGAAGCGTGGACGGTAATCCGCCGCGCCGGATACGCATCCAGGGGGAAAGAACCTAACGGATGCGCAGAAGGAAGCGTCTGGGCATCGATTCGTAGCAACCGATGTCGATGTTCTCACCCCGCTGACGCGATTCTTTCGCAAGGTCGACCGTCGGCGGGACGAGGCCTGCGATCGTGCCGCCGTCCTGTAGCACTCCACCGGCTCGCGGCGTGTAGTCGCCTTGGGCGTAGTTGGCAAAGAATTTGTTCGCCGTCCCAATTCGGCACGTGTCATTGATGGGTGCCGCGTCATCCGTCGCGCAGTTGACAAAAGACGAAGGTGCGCCGTCCCAGCCCATGATGGCGAGCCCCGTCGCGTTTTTGCAATTGGCCGCCATTACGCAATTGACGACCCTTGCCGTCGCATCCGCACGGACGGCGGCAACGAGTCCCGTATGAAAATTATCGACAATTGTGCAGTTATCAAGCAGCCCGTTCAGGATGCGGACGATGCTACAGTTGGTTGCAAGAATGCCCTGATATGTTCCTTTCCCCGCATTGCGCGTAAACAAGGTATTGGAAATCCGCCCATGGTCAATGTAGGCACCGAGCCCATCCGTTGCAGGTGAGGAAGAGTTTCCGACTGAACAATCCTCGACGCGGCAATGCGTGAGGAGCGCGGCATCCGAATTCATGTAAACACCCGCACCGCGTCCGTTTTCTGAGCGAACCATGCCGCTTCGGATGATGCAGTTCGAGATTGTTCCGCCGTTGGAGAGAATGGCGGCCGTGCCGCCCGCGCTGTAGCTTTGACCATGTTCAAGCGTCAATCCCGACAGCGCGGCGTTCGGGTGGTTCAGGACGAAGACGCGCCGAGACTTGACGGTGGCCGTTGCGTTCGTGACATTGCGGATGGTGACATCCGACGGATTTCCCGTGAGGCCCCGGACGGCGAAAGGGGACGATACCGCCAGTTCCGTCTTGATACCGTAGCTGCCCGGCAGAACATAAATCGTCCCGCCATTGTCCGAGGTGGTGGTGGATAGTTTGGACATGGCGGTTGTAATCGTTGCCAGCGGCTTCTCGTAGTCCGAGCCATCGTTATTCAAGTCGCTCCCGTCTGGAGCAACGAAAACTGCCGCGCCCGAAGCGCTGTCCGAACGTGAAAGCGCAAACTTCCACTCCAATCGGCAGGGATAACCCGGCATTTGGAACTCGCTCACCGTTCCCGTCCCTTCCGTGATGAACGTTTCGGGGATGCCTTGGCGATAGAGCGACCAGCCCGTGCATGTCGCCAACAGGGCACCATCATCGAGAGAAACCTGAGCGGGAGCGGAGAAGCGGACGGTGGTGTCCGCCTCGACAAGGTGTTCACCGTAGGACAGACTAACTGTGCCGCAGTTCCCCGGCGTTCCCGCGATAAGGAGGCGATTGCGTGGGACGGAGAAAAACTCCGCTTGCTGAATAACGATTTCCCCACCGCCCTGTGAGGAAAGGAAACGAAGGCGGTAGCGGTCGTAGGCGGTTTGGTTGTCGAATTCGAAGTATCGGGCCTCAAGTGCTTTCCAGGAGGGCAGGTTCTTGACCTCATCAAGAACAATCCAAGCTTTCTCCGCGCTGTTGTAGCCTTCGAGCGTGAAGTCCTTTGGCGAACGACTGCTGACACTGGTGCCACCGCCGCTCGTGCCAACCTGATTGTAGATTCGATAGGCGTTCACGACCGTTGGAGTCTTGAAATAGTAGGTGATGGATGCCGGGGTCTTCTGAAAGCCAACAGCCTTGCTGGCCGCCTGCTTCCCGAGGTTGGTGATAGCCAACGGAACATCACCCTTAATGTCGAAGGCTTCTCCACCATAGGGAGAGAGAAGGTCTCCAGAGCGAAGGACATCACCGCTCGCCTTGTCGGCATCCGTCAGGTCGACGAGTACGATATCCTTGGGTCCGGGCAAGCGTTCGGCGAACGCAAAACTTGACGACAAGAGAATAGCGCACACGGATACGTACTTGAATCTCTGGATATTCAATTTTGTTCCCTCACTCTTTTTCTTCCTAACCAAATGATAGAAAACCAAGCGTCCCCACTACTCGGCATCCAGCGGAATGGTTCGGATGCCCAATCGGCGAAGCGCGGCATTTTTCTTCTCCCAGGCGGAAAGATAGGACTCCTCCGACAGGGACTTCCGCGCACGCTCCAATTCGCCGCGCACGCGTGAGTAGACGGCGGACTCCGCATCCTGCCGTTCCACAAGACGCGAGGCGTAGCCGGCGATTGTGCCGCCCGCCTCAAGGTAGGCCCGCGCCTCGTCTTTAAGCCCTTCGACAATCGAGCGGATTTGCCGCGCCTCAATGCCCTCGGCATCTTTTGCCAGGGGTCTCTCGTGGATGGCGCGGAGCAATTCGCCTTCCGTAACATTCCGTACACCGGCGCGCGCTCCGGGAATGGCAAAGGAAGCGAGAAAACGGTCGCCATCGGACTCAAAAACATCTTCCCAGCCCGTGAGAATGCCGCGTTCAATGACCGCCGCGTCCCCGATTACCTGCCGTCGCGTTTGCGAAACCAGAAACTCCGGCTCAGTTGATGGTGTGCGCAGAAGAAGAATGATGGTTGCGGTAACGATCAAAGCCAAGAGAGATATGATGAGAAGCCGTCCACGAATTGGGCGTGGAGCACCATTCTCACGGCTCCCGTCCTCCGCCTGGACCTTGATTGGCCGGATGCCATTCGCCCGAAGCGCGGCAAAAGCCGTATCTCTGGACGGAGCCTCAATCACATCCGTGTGCCGGATGCCGTCGCCAGTCCTGTAGACGTAGTGGTACTTCACTTGTCCTTCTTCGGGTCGAATTCAATCTTCATCGGCTCTGCGGGAATTGTATGGACCTTATCCCAAACGGCCTGCTGGAATTCGTTCGTCGGCGCAGGAGCCCAGCCTTCCTGACAGGCCTTCCGATAGGTTGCAATGACGGCCGGGCGAACGCCCAATGTCTCCATATAGGTGCGGAAACGCTGAAGAACATCTATCGGCAATCCGAAGTCAGGATTTTTGTCAAGGTCGGCATGGTCAACGATGCCGCGCGTCAGTGCGCGGGGGAACTGTGAGTTCGTTGCACCACAGAGATAGGAAAAGCCACGCGTCAGCTCCTTCTTGACTCGCGCCTCAAAGTAGGCCGGCCGCTGCTCGGTCGCAATGGGTGCAATATTGACGATTGCCCAGCGGTTCTCGGGGGCAACCAGAATCGCTGGCAACGACGCATCGTCAACGACAAAAAGCGTTGCATTTCCCTCCACCTTTGGTGCGGAAAGGCTGAACGAGCCACCATCCTTAAGCGAAATCTTGAATTTCGTCTCCTTCGCAAAGTAGGCGATGGACTCGTTGAGCCAGGCTACGGGAACTCGACTCTGACAGTTGACATAGAAGATTTCGCCCTGCTGAGTTCCGGGCTTGTTCAGGTATCCGCCAGTTTTCTGAAGGAACAACCTCTTCGCACGCGCACGCTTCGCGGCAACCTCTTCGGGAGTGGGCGTGGACGAGACTTCCGCTCCAACGGCCATCAATGCCGATGCAACAACGACCGCAAAATACAGGCACCTCATTTGCTATTCTCCTCTCCTTCCTTGTGGGACATCAGTTTGCGACGGGTTATTGGGCCAAACTTCATTGGCGCAATCCCCTTCGACTCCAACATCTTGTTACAGGCCGACAGGAGGTCTTCGACATCCTGTTCGGTTTCGCACGAGTTCAGACGAGCATCGTTGAACATCGACTTGATTTCCATCTTATAGCGCATCAAGTCCTGCAATTCCTGCCGCGTATCAAGCATAATCTGCTCAATATCCTCGCCACGATCCATCGCCGCCTTTAGGTCCATCCGCGCCTGGATGACATCCTGCTTGAGCTGGGCCTGCTCGGGCGTATCGTCTTTTGTTATTTCAATCGGCTTCTTGAGTGATTCCAGGAACTGTTTCTTGAAACGGCCGTTGTAGCGTGGCGTTCCAATAAGCGTCTCGCCAGGCTTAAGCGTCAGATAGCAGGCAATTTCATTATCAGTCGATGACTCAAAGATATGGTAAGCCCCCTTAGGTCGATTCGCCACGGAATTGGTGATTACGCCAAGCCGACGATGGATGCGCCCGGAGGGGAGCATCACATAGCCATTGACAACTTCGCCGACCTTGGTCGGACGAGCGTTTGGATCGATAGGTTTCGGCGCAACCTCTTCCGTCCGCTGAACTGGGGCGGGGGCTGGGGTTTGCTCTTGGATCATCTTCGGACGAGAATCCTCCACCTTGGGTGTCTGGACTGTGGATGCCTTTCCTCCGAGAATGAGATAGGCACAGACTCCCGCCCCAACAAGAATAATCAGCGCGGCAAGGGCACTATGAAACAAAGGCGAGTGCCTCCGTGCAAGACGGGGGGACTTGTCATTTGGGGATGGCTGATTCCAGTGTCTCACTTCTGACATATAGCATATTCCTCTGCTTCGGGCTGAATTATACCAAATTATTCCCTGCCTGTGGCAAATTTCAGGCATCTTCGTTCCTTTAACTGCACTTTACTGCCCGTCTTCTGCACTTTGCTCCGCCGCGTCGTCAATAAACAAAGGCAAAACCGTCCCCAAAAACATCGTGGGGTATCAGAGGAAAGCCATTACCTCTGGGCAGTGGAATTTTATCGGGGCAACATTCGCGCCGGTTAGCG
>CAKTUI010000008.1 GCA_934621385.1 uncultured Kiritimatiellota bacterium | reverse complement strand
ACAGTATTTGGCAAACGGGCTATGCCAAGATCTGAGCCCTTCTTTGGTTGGGTGCACACTATTATGGCAAACTGCGGCCGCGCAAGCCCCCGAGCGGGCGGCTTGACGGCAATCGGCCCGTTATGCTACTATATGCGCCGATGAACGGAAATATCTATAATCGCTTTGGTTGGTGGCGTCGCGGGTGCAGATCCGCGGGGATGATTTCCGCATACTAAAGCGAAACCAACCCAAGACACCAGACAAGTAAGGCGGGTCACTCAGATATGAGGACCCGCCCTTTCTATTTTTTAAAATCAAGCAGAAAAGGAACAAGATATGCTGAAGCAACTGACAGAGGCGCAATTCATTGCACGGACCGAACACGGTGCGCGTACGCCCGTCTTCAGGGAATACCTCGAAGACCGCGAGACCCCGGTGTCCGTCCTGACGCGTGTCGCGGACGACGCGGGGGTCTTCCTGCTGGAGAGCGTGGTCGGTGGTGAGACGCGTGGACGCTATTCCTATCTCGGCATCGATCCGCGTGAGACGATTGCCGAGGATGGAGGGGCGCATCCGTTCGCGGCAGTTCATGAGAAGCTCGGTGTCAGGGCCTACACGCCTGCACCGGAACTGCCTGCTCTTCAGGGTGGAGCCGTTGGTTATCTCGCCTACGACGCGGTGGGGACATTTGTGCCGCGTGTGGGGCTTCGGCGCGAGCTTGGTACGCCCATTGCCGCCTTCCTCCTGACGGACAAGATTCTGATTTTCGACAATGTGCGTCAGACGGTCGTCATCTCCTTTGTGACGGGTGTTGAGGCGGGTGAGTCGCCCGAGGGAGCCTACGCACGGGCCGTGCGCGAGATTGAGGACATCCACGAGCGGCTGTTGAGTGCGGACTCCATTGCCCGCTATATGGAATCGCACAAGGGGACGGACTGTGGTGCACGGACGATTTCCGCATTCCGCCCCGAGATGACGGAAGGTGAATTTACGGACATTGTCGAGGCGTGCAAGGCGGCGATTCGTGCGGGTGAGGTTATCCAGATTGTCCCGTCCCAGAAGTTCACGGCCGAGACGACGGTTCCCGCAATATCCCTCTACCGTGCGCTTCGCATGGTGAATCCATCGCCCTACAATTTCTTCCTGCGGGTAAAGGGAAGGACGCTGATTGGCTCATCGCCGGAGGAACTCGTCAAGTTGTCGGGGCGCACGGCCTCCACATCCCCGATTGCGGGGACGCGGCCCCGTGGTGCGGATGCGGCGAGTGACCGACGCATGGAGGAGGAACTCGTCTCGGATCCGAAGGAACGCGCCGAGCACGTCATGCTGGTCGACCTCGGGCGGAACGATCTCGGGCGCGTCTGCCGGGCGGGTAGCGTGAAAGTTGAGTCCTATGCGCATGTCGAGCGTTATTCGCACGTCATGCATCTCGTCTCGCATGTCACGGGAGAACTGGAACCGGGTCAGGACGGGTTCGGTCTGTTGGAGGCCGCCTTTCCTGCCGGGACGCTGACAGGTGCTCCGAAGGTGCGGGCGATGGAACTGCTGGCCGGGCTTGAGAAGTCGCCTCGCGGCATTTACGGTGGGGCTGCCGGTTACTTCAGCTACACGGGCGACATGAACTTCGCCATCGTCATCCGCACGATGTTCCTTGAGGGAAATCGCCTTGAGATGCGGGCAGGTGCGGGAATCGTTGCGGATTCGGATCCCGTCAAGGAATATCGCGAGACGCTGAACAAGTCGAAGGCCATTTTCGAGGCGGCGCGGTTTGCGGCGACACTCTGAGAGAGAAGAAAGGAAAGAAGTCCATGATTCTGATGATTGACAACTACGACTCCTTCACCTACAACCTTGTGCAGGAAATGCGTGCGCTGGGTGCGGAGATGGAGGTCATCAAGAACGACGAAATCGATGTTGACGGCATCGCGGCAAAAAGACCCGATGCAATTGTCTTCTCTCCTGGGCCGGGGAATCCCGACTCGGCTGGTGTGACGCTGGCGGCGGTGAAGGCGTTTGCCGGAAAGGTTCCCCTGCTGGGCATCTGCCTCGGTCACCAGTCCATTGCCCAGGCGTTCGGTGGACGCATTGTCCCGGCCAAACGCCTGATGCACGGCAAGACGAGCCGCATCCATCACGATGGGAAGGGCATCTTCGCGGGCCTGCCGCAGGACTTCGAGGCGATGCGCTACCATTCGCTGGCCGTCGACCGTGCGTCGTTGCCCGACTGCTTAGAGATGAGTGCCGTCTCTGAGGACGGGGAAATCATGGGGCTTCGGCATCGTACGCTTCCCATCGAGTCCGTCCAGTATCACCCGGAAAGTATTGGAACACCTGAGGGATTGGCCCAGTTGAGGAACTTCCTCGGGCTTGGAAACCATCGGGCGACACTGGAGGAGCTGAACGCCCACCGCACGTTCGCGGCGATTATGGAAGGCCGCGTCTCGGAGCGGGAACTTTCGGAGATGCTGACCAAGGCGCGAGGCACGACTCCGACGGCCGACGAACTGGCAGGTGCGGCGCGGGCGATGCGCGATGCCGGCGTTCACATCGACCTCGGTGGAATTGACGCGGTGGACATCGTTGGTACGGGTGGCGATGGGCTGGGGACGTTCAATGTCTCAACGACGGCGGCCTTCATTGCGGCAGGTGCGGGTGTCGTGGTCGCCAAGCACGGGAATGTTGCCGCGACATCGAAGTGCGGCGCGGCAGATGTTCTCGCCGCGCTTGGCTACGATCTCACGGCAACGCCCGAGCGCGTGTCGCGGTGCATTCGCGAGGTGGGTGTCGGTTTCCTTTTTGCCCGCAACCTCCATCCGGCGATGCGGTTTGCCGCGCCTGTCCGAAAGGCTCTTGGCTTCCGCACAATCTTCAACCAGCTCGGGCCGCTGACGAATCCGGCCGGTGCGCGGCGACAGGTCGTCGGGGTCTACGACCCGAAGCTGACGCCTGTCATGGCCGAGGCGCTCCGCATCCTCGGAAGCGTGAGGGCGCTTGTCGTCTCGGGTGGAGAGGGTGGACTCGACGAGATTTCGCCAACGGGCATGACGTTCGTCTCCTCGCTGGCGCACGGCAAGGTCGCCTCAACGCTGCTGGATGCAGGCGCGGTCTATGGAACGCACTACCCGATTCAGGCGATTGCCGGTGGTGATGCGAAGACGAACGCCCGCATCCTGATGGATGTCCTTGCCGGGACTGAGCGCGGCGCTTATCGTGCGGCCGCAATAGAGAACGCGGCAGCCGCCATTCTCGTCGGCGGTCTTGCATCGACTTACGAGGAGGCGCTGGCGCGGGCTGTCGACTCCGTTGATTCGGGACGCGCCTTCGCCAAATTGCGCAAGATGCTGGAGGTCAAATGAGCGACATACTTGAGGAACTGAGTGCGGCGCGCCGCGCCGATGCGATGGAGGCCGAGAAGGCCGTGCCCTTTTCGGAACTCGTCCGGCGCATTGGGCAGATGTCCGCGACGCGTGATTTCCGTGCGGCCTTTCGGGGGCGCGAACGGCACATTCTGGCAGAACTGAAAAAGGCATCCCCCTCGGAGGGGCTGATTCGACCAGACTTCCACCCGGTGGAACTTGCACGTGAACTGGTGGATGCTGGTGCGGCGGCATTGTCCGTCCTCTGCGAACCCCATCGCTTTCTCGGGAGTCGTGCCTACCTGTCCGCCGTGCGCGGTGCGGTGGATGTCCCCCTGTTGTGCAAGGACTTCATCACCACGTCGTATCAGGTTGCGGCGGCCCGGACCATGGGCGCGGATGCCATCCTCTTGATTGCGGCCGTCCTGCCCGATGCCCAGCTTCGCGAACTGCGGAACCTGGCCCACGAATTCGGGCTTGCGGCACTCGTCGAGACGCACACGGCGGAGGAGATTGACCGCGCAGTCAGTCTCGGGTGCGAGGTGATTGGCGTGAACTGCCGCGATCTCCGCACGTTTCACACAGACCCGACCATCTCGGCGGAACTGATTGGGCGCATTCCGTCCGATCGTACGCGCATTGCCGAGAGTGGCATTCGCACGGCGGACGATATGGCGCGGTTGCAGGCGGCGGGTGCCGACGGTTTCCTGATTGGAACGACGCTCATGCGGGCCGAACGCCCGGCGGCGAAACTCCGGGAACTCCTCTGACTCAAGACAATCATTCAATTTGAAAGGAAACATTCAATGAACGGACACTACGGTATCTACGGCGGAAAGTACATCGCCGAAACACTCATGACCCCCATCAACGAACTGGAGGCGGCCTATGAGGATGCGAAGCGCGACCCCGCCTTCCAGCAGGAGTTTGCGGACATCCTGAAGAACTATGTCGGACGCGAGAGTCCGCTGACAGAGGCGAAGCGACTTTCGGACCATCTCGGCGGAGCGCGGATTCTCCTCAAGCGCGAGGACCTGAACCACACTGGTGCGCACAAGGTCAACAACACGATTGGACAGGCCCTTCTGGCGCGGCGGATGGGCAAGAAGCGTCTCATTGCCGAGACGGGTGCGGGCATGCACGGTGTGGCAACAGCCACCGTCGCTGCGCTGTTCGGCATGGAGTGCGAGGTCTTTATGGGTGCGATTGACGTTGAGCGACAGGCTCCGAATGTCGACCGTATGCGGATGCTGGGCGCGAAGGTCCACGCTGTTTCGGAAGGCAGTGCCACGCTGAAGGATGCGATGAACGAGGCCCTTCGGGACTGGGCGGCGAACTGCGACGACACCTTCTATGTCATTGGCACGGTGGCCGGTCCGCATCCCTACCCGGCCATGGTGCGCGACTTCCAGAGCGTCATCGGCAAGGAGGCGCGGCGGCAGTGCATCGAGCGATTCGGTCGCTTGCCCGACCAGGCAATCGCTTGCGTGGGTGGCGGTTCGAACGCCATGGGACTGTTCGCAGGCTTCGTCGATGACCCATCCGTCCGGCTCGTGGGCGTGGAGGCGGGCGGAAGGGGCCTTGCCACCGGCCAGCACGCGGCCTCCATCAACGGCGGAACGGTCGGTGTGCTGCACGGCTCGAAGACCTATCTCCTGCAGACACCCTCGGGGCAGATTATCGATACCTACTCCATTTCGGCCGGACTGGACTATCCGGGTGTCGGGCCCGAGCACGCCTATTTCGCCGACACAAAACGCGCCGAGTACACGGTCGTTTGCGATGATGAGGCTGTTGCCGCGTTCGATGCGCTCTGCCGATTCGAGGGCATCATCCCGGCACTTGAGTCGAGCCACGCCCTGGCCGAGGCCATCAAGCGCGCACCTAAACTGCCGAAGGACGCGATTCTGCTCGTCAACCTCTCCGGGCGCGGCGATAAGGATCTCCACAGCATTCAGGCCTACAAGCAGCGTCGGGCACAGGAAGCCTCTCAGAACTAAGGATTGAAAGGACAAACGGATATGAACAGGATTCAGAAACTCTTTGCAAAGACCCATGCCGAAGGACGCGGCGCGTTCGTCGCCTATCTCACGATGGGGGCTCCGACGCTGGCGGACAGTTTTGCCGCAGCGGAAACGCTCCTTGCGGAAGGGGCGGACATCCTCGAATTGGGCGTTCCGTTCTCAGACCCGGTGGCAGATGGTGCCGTCATTCGCAAGGCGGCGAATCTGGCACTGGCGAATGGGGTCACGCTGGCGGATGTCTTGGCGAGCATTCCGCCGCTCCGGGCGCGGCATCCCGATACGCCGCTCGTGATTTTCTCCTACTACAACCCCATCTACAAGTACGGAATTGAACGCTTCGCGGCAGAAGCGGCCCGCGTGGGCGTGGATGCCGTGCTGGTCGTCGACCTCCCGCTGGAGGAGCGCGGCGAATTGCTGGACGTGTTGCGTCCGCAGGGCCTGACGCTTGTGCCGCTCCTGTCCCCAACAACGGGTGCGGAACGCATTCGGGCGAGTGCCGAGGGAATGGAGGACTCGTTCCTCTATGCGGTGACAGTGAAGGGTGTGACAGGACAGCGGGCGCATCTGCCGCCCGAACTGGCTGCACGGTTGGCTGAAATTAAGTCGCTGACGCGTGTGCCTGTCGTGGCCGGATTCGGCATCCGCACGCCGGAGGAGGGCGCGAAAATTGCCGCGCACTGCGACGGATTCGTCATCGGCAGTGCACTGGTCGAGCGTTTCCTCGCGGCGAAACACTAAGCCAACCAAGGGGCGCGGCGGTTTGCGTCCGCCGCGCCCCTGCCTGCACCCTCTTCTTGGGAGAGGGTGCGAGCGGTAAATTGCAAGTCAGGCAGGGGGATTTTGAACACGGAACTTTTGTGAGTTGGACTTGCAACTCGCACGAGTTCCAGTTGGGATGGAATGAAGTTCTAAGTTGCTTGGCAAACCTTTTCCGCTTTGGACACGAAATGACCATTCGTTCTGGGTCTTAAAAACCGCCGCGCAATCGTTGTGAAGGCGCGGCACTTTCTGCGAATCGCCAGTTCTCTTTTTCTTTTGTGCCGACTCGCTTTATTTTGCAATTTCTGTGCCGTTTGTTGAGCACAGGGGATGTGAATTATGGTAAACTATTGGGCGAGATGATGGGGTCGGGCTTAGTTTCGACTTGCCCAATTGTGGGCGTGACGGCGCAAAATCTTGCGCTGGTGAGCTTGTGTGCCCAAAATACCCCCCCCCCCCCCCAGTAACAGCCCACGCTCAAAATCAAGGCTTTTGGCTTGCTTGGTGCAGGCCTGTCCTTGGCTTGGGGATGGGTCTTGGCGGTTTATTTCTGAGGGTAGCGTAAAGAGTCCTGGAGGATTGTGCGCGTATGCCTGATTGTGAGTTTTCGGAATCCAATGGCTGTTCAACAGCAGGCCTATCCTATATCTGCCCACTGGTTGACGCAGTGAAGAAAATGCCCCCAAGGGCGCAACTGAGCGCTTTGCAAATCATCGGGAAGACGGTTCCGGTGAACTCTGCGAATGATGTCCTCGTTTCGCTTGCCAAGCACCTGTGGACCTTCAAGGGGTGGCAATTGCAGCGGCTCATCAGAACCAAGGATCTGGGGTGGTTGCGGACAACGCGGTACGGGATGGCCAACCCTTATCAGATTGATCGGGATTGTTACATCGACTTGAATGGGTCGGGTAGCACTCCTTTCTTGCGAGCCCTCAAGCTTATTGAGTGGTGCAATTTGTCCAACGATGATGTCCGGGTCACATACAGAGATTTTCGTTCAGCGGAGAAAAGTGACGCGAAAGAAAGCGAAGGTCTCCTATGTCCGCCCCATTCGGCCGATGGAGAGGAAAGGACGGAAGCGATGCCGGGGCGATGCGATTGGGATGGTAATGAATTCCCCTATGAAAATCAGATTGCTGAATTGTTGGAGTCGGAGTTCCCAAACGGAGTCAGACCCAGTTCGATAATCGACCGTAATAAAATCCGCAAGTTTTACCACGAGTATTTCGACGAGGATTTGCCGAAGGACTTTGACTTCAATTCTGTCTTTCCGAGAATAGGCGTTATTCACGACGGGAAAGTGTTTCCTCGGCCATCATCCAAAGATGGCGGGTGGCGTAAGCTTATCGAAAGACTTGTCGGACAAGGATACTCCATATTTCAGTTTTCGCGCCTGATGGAGTTCCATGGACAAGAACTTATGCAAATTGGCATCATCTCTCCCGAAATGTTTCGAGAGGCAATTATGCGGGAGGCGCAAGATACATATCAGATTGAAGGGGAATGCTTCGTGCCCAAGTGGGCGGGGTCGATTACTCAGCACTTTAATTCAATTATCATGTCACAAAGGGGTCCTGTTATTGACATAAGTGTGGTTTCTAAGCGAGTGCCCTATGTGGACATGGCGTTTATTCGTAGTCTGTGTAGGAGGTTGAGCGATTTGGTCAGGAACGGTAAGAATTCGTATGCCATCGTATCACGGATCGAATTCGATGATGCGGAGGTCTCTCGCGGGAAATCGCAATGTGAAACCGCAATCAAAGCCGAGGGATTTTTCTCCCTTTCTCAATTGTGTCTCAATGACAGCGCAGCCATGAACGACCGAAGGTTGGTGGATAGTGCGCTTCGACGCTCATTCTTCCAGCGTTTTTTATCAGAGCAATTCGACATTCACGGGCAGATCGTATGTGCAAAAGGTGCAAGTATAGATGGACAGATTCCTCTTCATGCATTCTTGCGCGAAAGGCCTGATGTGTCGCTTGAACAACTAGAGACAGTCGCAAAAGAATACAACATTGCACCGTGGTTAGCACTGAAGACCGCACATGAAGAAATGGTGCGTGTCGACCGGGAATGTTTTGTTTCGCCGGCGCTGATCACATTTGATGTTTCGTCGATTGAAAAATCAATTTCGGACATATGTGAAGGATGCATAATGCCTTTCGGTGCATTTGGCAATCTGGCGGACTTTCCTGCGGTTCCTGGGTTCGCTTGGAATGAGTTTCTGCTTGAGGCGTTTTTGCGTCGAGCCAGCACAGGATTTCGCCTTGTGTCACCGTCTGTTCCTGCAAGAGATGTATCGGGTGCAGTCGTTCCGTGCATGAACTGCGAATGGAGCGCGGAGGATGCCTTTGCTACCATAGCTCTTCGTTGCGGTGTCGCGGCAGATGTGGAAGAAGTTGGAGACTTTCTCGTTGCGACGCAATGTGTTCTGCGTCGCTCGACAAAAACCGTCGGGGCGGTAGTTTCCAGAATGAAAGAATTGGAGAAACGCTAATGTACACATATTCACATGATCCAGAAACAGGAGGCCTGCTACTTGCGGATTCGCTTTCGGAATTCTCAAAAGAACCCAGACCAGTATGGGCGGCAGAACTCGACTTGTTGGGGTTTGGAGATTTCTGGAAATATGACAACACGAGTGACGCCCCGTACCTCTGGGCCGAGTCGAATTTTTATTGGTATCGCGGTCAAAAGGTAGCCAAGACGAATGGCGGCTCCCTCTATGTAAAACCAGAAATTGAACTCTTGAGGGACGAGGCCGGCAAAGAGATACTTCCAAAGGGAACAACACTCATCCCCGTGGATGTTGAGGCGATGATCGCAAAAAACCGTCTCCGTATTGAGGCGCTGGAAACGCTCACCGTCAAGAAGATATACGACATCTATCGCAAATACGAAAAGAAGCTTGATTGTTTCCATGTGGCGTTTTCGGGCGGCAAAGATTCGATTGCGCTTCTGGAACTCGTCCGTCGCGCATTGCCCCGCACCGCATTCATGGTTGTGTTTGGCGATACGGGGATGGAATTCCCTGACACCTATAAAGCCGTTGAGGCTGTGGAAGCGAGATGCAAGGCGGATGGTATCGCGTTTTACCGTGCAAAGTCCTGTTTTACGCCAGAGGAATCGTGGCGGCTCTTCGGACCGCCATCACATGCTCTTAGATGGTGCTGTACCGTCCATAAGTCCGTCCCTCAGACGCTCAAAATCCGCGAGATACTCGGGAAAAGAGACTATACGGGAATGGCTTTTGTTGGAGTGAGAGGACATGAGAGTGATGCTCGCTCACAGTATGACTATCTGAATTTTAGTAAGAAACAGATGGGGCAATACTCCTTCAATGCGATGCAGGAATGGTCAAGCGCAGAGGTTTGGATTTATATTTTCTCGCGTCAATTACTCATTAACGGTGCCTATGTAAAGGGAATGGTGCGCGTAGGGTGTCTTTTTTGTCCCCTCGGTGCAGGTGGCCGTTCTGATTATTTTGAGCATACTGCCTATAAGGATGGCGTTGACCGATTTATTAATTACGTAAAGAGTAGCATTAGTTGCCCTGACACAAATGAATATATTGCGAAATGTGGATGGGTCGCTCGAAAGAACGGCAGGGACATTAAGGGTAACGAAGAGAAGATACAAGAAGCAACCAAAGATGGCCGTACGACACTTCGCCTTCTTAATCCAACAACAGACTGGCGAGAATGGATCAAGACACTAAATGGACCTGTTGATTTAGAAGCCACAGAATCAGATGGTGTGCTGATAGTATCGTATCCGTCCGCACTCACGAAGACCTCTCTTGGTAGGAGGCTCAAACAATGTTTTTATAAGGCATCATATTGCGTTGGATGCGGTGAATGTGAGGCGAATTGTCGTTCAGGTGCGCTCTCTTTTAAGAATGGGCTACACATTGACAATTGCATACATTGCGGACTATGCCATGAAATTGAGAAAGGCTGCTATCGAGCCGATTCACTTAAGAAGGCAACACTGGAGAGAATAGACATGAAAAGCATAAACACATTCGCTACGCACGCCCCGAAGCCAGAATGGGTCACGGATTTCTTTTCCCGAGGTTCTGACTTTGTGTCAAACAACTCGCTGGGGCCTATGCAGATAACTAAATTTAAACGCTTCCTTTCAGATGCCGGACTGCTTGCAAAGAATAAGGCAACTCCATTCTTTGAATTAGCAAGGCGGATAGGCATGAACGCAGAGGATACATGGGGTTTGATTCTCACCAACCTCTCATATGACAATCCACAAATCGAATGGTATGTGCGGAATATGGATGTGGGGCGCGAATACCCCCGTCAGGAACTATACGACATGATAGCTGTCACTGGGCTTAAGCCAGATGGGGTGATGTCGGTTATTCGCGCATTCGGAAGGCTGTGCAACATACCGCTAAGTACGCGCTTCCACTTTGGTCGGGTCGTATCAAAGGGACAGGACATCGTTTCGCTCACTCGAACGAAGACGGTTGCGCCGTCGCCGCTTGTCATGCTTTATGCGCTCTACAAGTTCGCTGAAAAGTGTGGCGGATATTGGGAGTTTCCTCTCTCACGCCTTATGGACTTCACGGTTGAGGCGGAGGGGGTTAGCCCGGCGCAGATATTTGCGCTCGCGCGCGACGAAATGGAGGCGCTCCTGAATGGGCTTTCACGGACAAATCCAGATTTCGTTACGTTTACCACTACACACGACCTGGAGCTTGTTCGTCTCGCCGATGACAAGACTCCCGCTAACGTCATAGCCTTGTTCAATGTATAGGAGGGAAACAGTAATGTCCAACTACAGCGATTACTTCCAGCTTAAGTACAATCCGCCAGAGATTACACAGGCCACATTTGATGCGCATCCGGACGGATGGAAAGCGACATACCCCCACAAGACCTTCGTCGCGCTTTTGAAGCGTCTTGAGAAGATGCTTGCGCGCGGCAGCGAGATGGACAAACACTCCATTTGGGTTCATGGCGCGTATGGTACAGGCAAGAGCCAGGTGACGTGGACGCTTCGTAGCCTTCTGACCTGCAGCGATGTTGATTTCAACACATACTTCGATGATTATGCGCCTCTCAAAGCAGAGGGCGACCTTAAAAAGAAACTCGCCGGTCATCGGAAGGCGAGAAAAATCGTTGTTGCCGCTCGGCACGGGTCTGATGCAATATCCGGCCCGGAAGACCTTGTTGAGGCCGTCTTTTCAAGTCTTTCAAAGGCGCTGGAGGACTCCGGCGTACCATACGATGCGGGTGCGACCCTGCGTGGTGGCATTGCCAAGTGGTTGGAGGGCAATACAGAACGAGCTTATTTCAACGCGCTTATTAAGGAATCGCCATATTGCCATAAGGGATGCTTCGCCGGCAAGTCTGCGGACGATGTGCTTGCGACACTAAAGGGAAGCGGTATGGCGGACGATCTGCTTAAGGAAATCCGTCGTCTCGCCAAGGACAAGGGTATAACAGCGCTACGATTCTCAAAGGAAGACCTTGCATCCTGGATACGCGAAACTGTAGAGAAGAACAATCTGCATCTCATACTTGTGTGGGATGAGTTCTCTGCGTTCTTTAAGAACAACAAGACGAAGCTCGATACATTGCAGTCGCTTGCGGAACTTTCCGGCTTGACTAGATTCAATCTTGTGATTGTAACCCATTTCACGACATCGTTCCTGCCGGAAAACGACAATTCTGCACAAATTATTGTCGACCGTTTCAAGCCGACGATGGAGATAAGCCTTCCTGAAAACATTGCATTTGAGCTGATCGGCGATGCGCTGAAGGTGAAGCCTGCTTTCAAACAGGAGTGGGATGCGCTTTCTGACGATTTGAACGAGCGCATGGAGGAACCGCGGCGGAAGATTGCGAAGATGCTTAAGGACGTTGATGAGGGCGTATTTCGTGCTATGCTGCCTTTTCATCCATATGCCGCATTGGCTCTCAAGAACATCGCCGCGCTTTTTGACTCTAATCAACGGAGTATGTTCACGTTTATTGCTGCGGAAGAGGATGCCCGTGCGTTTAAGTGGTACATAAAGAACCATTCCCCAGAGAACGGTGACGTGCTAGGCGTTGATCTGCTTTGGGACTACTTCTACGAGACTGGCAAGACGCTGAGAGGTACCGGCGAAACCGGGAAGAGCAATCTAGATGCACAAGTAAGGGCGATTCTCGAAGTGTATCCCGACAAATCCAGCAAGCTCGTTTCTGCCGAGAAGCGTGTTCTGAAAACTATTCTCATATTTCAGGCGCTTGCAAAGAAACTCAACAATCCGCCGGAGTTTCTTGCGACAGAGGAGAATCTTCGCCTTGCGTTCGAGGGCGTGGAGGGTCTCGAAAGCGGCACGGGAATAACACTTGCCAACAAGCTTGCAAACTCCGACAAGATTCTTTTTGTGGAAGAGGTGAATGGGAAGCGTGTCTATCAGGCACCAATGGCCACCGGTGGTCGCGATTTGCAGGAAATTGAAAAACTCAAGGAGAATTACCTCCATACAACCAAGACGAAGGAACTGCTGAAGGATTGGCAACGCGAAGAGGTGCTTCGGCTGTCGCGTCCATTGGAGGAGAGATTCGACATACGCCTTGCTGGTCCGGATTCGTTCTCGCAGATTCTTGGACAGCTCTTGGCTCAAGATGCCAAGAACTATAGGATGCGAGCCATGATTGTGGTTGGCCGGAACAGTCTGGATGCAGTTGCTGCAAAAGAGGCGATAAGCAAGGCACTCGCAGATCCGAGAAGCGGCAATGTAGTATTCATCGATGCGACTTCCGTGGAATTGGATGATGGCGATTTCGCAAAGTGGGCTGAATACAAGGCCAGAGCAAATTGGTATGCTCGCAAAGACGCGCAACAGTCCAACAATGCATTATCCGAGGCGGAGAAGATACTTTCCGCATGGAGAGACAAAATTGCAACTGGTGCGTTTACCGTGCGGACGAAGCGAAATGCAACTGGTGTGGTTTGCCACGGGGCTTCTGAGGTTGGAGAAGAGATGCGTTTGTCGGTACTTGAAAAGTATCCACTTGCGCTTGAGTTTGAGCGTGGCTTGAAAGACACTCAGTTCAACCAAGCGACAAAAGCCGAGGTGTCCGCCGGCGTGTATGGTGGCCTTGGGCATCTCCCGAATGGGGAGAAAGGCGGCAAGATGGATGCCGCATCAGAAAACGCCCTTATAGGCTCTGTTAAAGACAAAGTGGATTATTGGAAAGTCGCGCCTACACAGACAATCTCCAAGATCAAGTCAAAGGTAGAGCAGAAGCTCAAATACGCATTCAAGTCTGGCGGTGAAGGCAGAGTCGAGTTTGGCGAAATTATAGAAACACTCTTCGATGCTGGATTCATGCCTACTGCGTTGCACGGTTTTCTTGTGGGATATCTCCTCAAAGAATATGTGGGCGGGGATTATCGCTTCGTCCGAGACGGAGAAAGTCCGCCTCTCACTGTGGCGAACATGACAGAGGCGATTCTCGCCTGTTTTAAGAAGGTTCTCGGCACTGGTAGCGGAAGATATCACGAAGCATACATCGGAGTTCTGACAGAGGAACAGCGGCGGTTCGCAGATCTTGCAAAGGCGGTGTTCAACCTTGGGGAGAATGCCTCGATAGACATTGTGGCGCATGATTTGGCCGTGCGAATACGCGACTTCCAATACCCCTTGTGGTGTTTCGAGGCATTGCCTGAGTCCGTCGGTTCGGAACGCTACATCGAGCAATTTACTCTCCTCACCAATCCGGCCAATCAGAAAGGTGCCACGCTCTCCGGCGTTGCAACCGAGATTGGACGCATGGCAGCAGGTGATCCCGGTGTGGAGGCCAGGCTTTCGGCTCTGTTCACAAAGGAAAATGCCACTAAAGCAATGAACGCTTGGCTTGACGAATTTGATGATGGGCTTTTCCGAAAGACGGCGGAAGAAATAAACGCTTCCGACCCTCTTGCTGATGTCCGTCGTTGTTTCGGTACTGACGGCGCATGGCTCTGGCATCGTGAGACTGGAGAAAATGAAATACGCGCACTTTTGAGGGACTACCGCATAGTTGCGGAATCGTCCAAGCGTGGATTCATAACGCCGGTGAATTCTTTCTGGGAGTGTATGGAAGCGTGGCGGGATAAAACGCGCACGATACGTATCCCCTGTGCCACTCTTGTGGCACTTAAGCCGCAATCCAAGACCTTCCTTGGCCTTCTAAAGGACATTGCATCTGGGGGGCGGCTGGAACAGAATGACAGGCGAGATGCGTTCTTCCGTGAAATCACCGATATGGGTGATGTCAACCGTGATATGCTTGAAGGATGCCTTGCTTTGTTCAAGGCAACTTACAGCGAGCAACTTTCAGGGCTTGACACACAGGAGATGGATGATCTTTATCTTACTGGGTTGGACAAATCGTCGTTCCTTGCCGATAAGCCGACCTACGAGCAGATGCTCGTCCAGAAGGTCTCTGAAATTAAAAGTCAACAGGGACGGACAAAGTTGCTATCGCTGTGGAATGAAGAAACCGGCACGACAACTCCGTCGGCATGGGCGAAGCAATTTGCAACACCAGTTCTCGCTATGGTGCCGGCAGAGGGGACGCCACTTCTGGACGGCGTCCGTAAGGCAATAGGTGCTTTGAATAACAAGGAATCGTCCGTTGCAAATGTCGATGCGGCACTCGATTTCTTTACTGTACACCCAGAAGTGTTTTGTTGGTTTGACGGGGAAAAGGCTGACGATGCATTCCGACGCGGCGTTCTCGGCCGCTATGCGGTAGTGCTGACAGACCTTGCGTCCGTTAGGTCTCGACTGAACAAGTTGAGTGCAGACCCAGACAGCTGGCTTGTCGATCCGCGTCTTGAAGCAACGCTCCAGAAACTTGCCGAAAGCGAATACAACTTGAACTGTGCTGAGAGAGTGCGCGGAAAAGTAAGGGCAATGAGTGCGGATGAAGCAAAGCAGTACCTCGTAGATCTTGTCGTTAATTCGCTTGATGTAGGGCTTGCGATCCTTTCAAAGGAATGATGATCATGGATATTGTCAATGCTGCGCAGGAATATCTGAACGGGAATGGTGCGACTAACCCGTTTTTCGTGGCGTTTGATGCGTCCACAGACCTATCAATGCTTGTCACATCGCTTTCCTCATGCGAGAAGGTACGTGTCAGCGATTTCTGCCGAGCATCCGATGCGCTTCCAGACTTGGACGCTCTTGGCGACACGCTTACACACATGGAGGGCAAGGCGATTCTTCTTGGCATTGGCGAATACGCTGCGCTTTCTGGCGACAGAGAAGTGAAGAAATGGATATTTGGGCTTCCTTTGCACAGCCTTCGTCTTGTCGTACCAGTATGGGGCGTGCATGAGTTTATCGAAGAAGAGTCAAGAAACGATCCTCGAATACTGGGCCGAAGAGGCGTGTCCTTCGCAAAATCCGAAAAACATTGGTCGCTACGTATTTTTCGAGACGGCCTTATCAAGAACGCAAAAGCAAATGGCTTTAGGGCGCTCTTGCGGATTCTTGAGGACGGTTGCGATAATTCGATAACTGCCATAACGACAGTTGTTCCCTTAAACACAAACTGGTGTCGCCGTATTGATTCCGCATATGAAGTGTATAAGGAACGGCATCCTCAAAGTCCCGTCCTGGAGACAATGTTCCCAGAAAAACAATGGACGGCATTCCTGAATGATGAGCGAGCTCGCGATGATAGCTTGTCAAGTCCGGATTCACTCTTGAGATTCCTTGAAGACGGTACTGGCGACGACCAGTATATTGCATTTGCCATATCGAAAACCAGGCAATATTCAGAGTGGCACAGAAATCTTCTCTGCGCAATCCTTGATGTTTCAGTTGACGATGGTCGTTTTGCTCGGCTCTATGATGCAAGGAAAAAGATTGTTCCGCAATTTGACAAGGCTGATGTGACTGAGTACATCCGCGAATCACGACGGATTGCCAATCCATCGGAACGCATCCGCTACATGACGGACTGCACAGAGGTGGAGCGCGAGGAGATAACACGGCTGATTGTGGACGCAGGAGAGGTTCCTGTGTCTGTGGAAAATGTATACCCAGCGATGTGGAACTACTGGCGCGGATTTTCCTTTTCGAGTGGTGAGTTCGTGGAGGTGCTTGCGAAGTACTTTCAGGATTATAAACGGCAAAAATTATTAGGGCGAATTGAGCCTAGCTTCATGGATGCTGCTCGTGATTTTGCCGAAGACCGTCCGCAGTTCACTTTGCCGACACGCGAGTCCGTTCTTGAAAGTATTGGCACCAATGGCGTTGCTCTTTGCTGGATAGACGCTCTCGGCTGTGAATTCCTTGGCTTTATTCAATCTGCCGCAGAGCGCCTTGGCCTTAAATTGAAAGTCACGCCTGCCAGGGCGAAATTACCTTCCATAACTAGCGTCAATCGCTCTTTCTATGATGAATGGCAGGGCGAAAAGATGCCTCCTGTATCCAGACTAGACAAGATAAAGCATGGTGACTTTGAGAAATACGACGAGCCGTCAACTGGTGCAGCCACGGAACTGCCGCATGAATTGATAGTTGTCGAGGAGTCTATAAATGCAATAGCAATGCGACTTCGCAAGAAGCCCGGCAGCAAGGTTGTTCTCACAAGCGATCACGGAGCGACTCGCCTTGCTGTGATTTCCAAGTCTGAAACGGTGTGGGAATTGCCGGAGAAAGGAAAACATGGTGGAAGATGCTGTCGGAAAAGCGAGTTCGATGGCGTCCTTCCGGCTTGTGTTACGGAAAGTGATGACGAGAAATGGCACGTTCTTGCTGGATACGACCGTTTCAAAGGCGGCAGGAAAGGCGATGTTGAAATCCACGGAGGTGCTACATTGGAGGAAATGGTAGTGCCGGTCATAGAATTTGAATTGCTCGACAAGAATGTTCATGTACGCCTTGTGGAAGACGAATTCAAGGTAACATTCCGCGATACGGAAATAACTCTTCAGCTGTTCTGCGCCTCAACATTGATGTCGCCTTCTGTCAGATTCGATGGAATCAGCTATGCAGCGATTGCCGACGGCAATGAAACGGGACGCTACACTGTCCGAATCCCCAAGCCTTCTGCAGGTGACCATGTTGCGGTTGTTTATGACGGGAATACAAAAATCAACGATGTGCGTTTCGTGGTGAAGAGCGGTGGCGCACAAATTAAAAAGGACGATTTCTTTTGATTGAAGGAGGTATCTTAAGATGACACAGGAAACCACAGATAAACTTCGTAAGTGCTTCGAGTCGATGGCAGTGTTCAAGGACTTGACGCAGACAAGTCTCTTCAAGACGATAGGGTTGCCGTCGTTTATGCGCGACTGGCTATTGCAAAGGTTCGAGAATGCGGACGGCGTGTTCGACGCAGGAGAAATGCTTTCTTTTGTCCACGAATTCATACCAAAACACGATGACTGGACGCGCATCAAAGACAGAATCGTGGTTGGCTTTGAGCACGTCAAGCTACTCGCTAAGATTGTTGTAAACATAGACGTTGTCACTGGAGAAGTGACTTTCTCTTTGCCTGATTTTGGTCTTCGGAATCGCGAGACGATGATTGATGCTGATGTCTGGGACAAGTGCAGAGGCAAGTTGGCATCTGGGCATGAGACGTGGGGAATGCTGGAGCTTGGATATCGTCCGCCGGATGATACGGCGCGTCCTAAAATGCCCGGTAAGATAAGGCTTCTCTCATTCCGGGACTTCTGCCCGTATGACATTGATTTGAACTATTACAAAGACGTACGTAATGAATTTTCGATCCAAGAATGGATTGACATTATTCTCGGAGCGGTTGACTATAAGGCAGAGGGGTATGATGCTGCGAAAGCGGAGAACGCAGAACTTCCTGATCTGCAAATAATGAAATTGACCATGCTTTCGCGAGTGCTGCCATTTGCGGAAAAACGCCTCAATTTGATGGAGCTTGCTCCGATGGGGACGGGAAAATCCTACTTGTTCGGGCAAGTGAGTCGCTATGGCTGGCTTTCCACCAGCGACAAGATGACCCGCGCAAAACTTTTCTATGATGCAGGACGCCGTGAGTCTGGACTCGTCGGACAAAACGACTTTATCGTCTTGGATGAAATTCAAAAGACGATCTTTGAGGATGGCATGGGGAGCGTAATGCAGGGATATCTGGAGCAAGGGACGTTCTCGGTTGGCAATTACTCCAGCTCTGCGGACTCCGGATTTGTCTTGTGCGGCAACATCGCACCTGAAATTATGAAGCAGGATGGTTATGCCTATATGTTTGCTAATCTACCTAAACTGTTTCAAGATGCCGCGATGATTGACCGCTTCCACGGCTTTATTAAGGGATGGAATATCCCACGCATGAACAGTACGCTCAAAATCGACGGATGGGCTTTGAACTCCGAGTATTTTACGGCGATTCTGCATCAGCTACGTGACGATAGCTCCTATAGACACGTTGTTGACGAATTGATTGACGTGCCGTCCGGGTCAGACGAGCGCGACACTGAAGCGGTCAAACGCATTTCAACGGCATTTATAAAATTGCTATTCCCGAATGTCCGCACCCCGGCGGACATCTCCGAGAAGGATTTTGTGCGTTATTGCTTTAGACCGGCGATGAAGATGCGTTATACCATCCGCTACCAGATGGGCCTTATGAACGAGCAATACAGGGGAAAAGATCTGCCGGCTCTCAAGATACGGAAGGAGGCGTAAGAGTGCCACAACGAGTAGAGAGATGCTTCGGATGTGGAGGAGAGGCCGACAGGGATGCCGTCGGTCTGAACAAGAAACTACTTGGCGAGAATGTTTCCAAGTTCTTTTGCCTCCCGTGTCTCGCCGAGAACCTTGGTGTGACCGTTGAAGACCTCCTCGCAAAAATTGAAGAGTTCAAGGCCCAAGGCTGCAAGCTGTTCATATAAATAATTGGGAACTTGTAATGGACAACCATTTAGAACGGCATATAGCAGTTGCGCGCGGCATCTTTTCAAGGATGCCAGACCAGTTGTTCGATATGTATATAAGGGCTCTCATTAACGACATGGGCAATTGGCCATTTCACTCATGCATGGATTTCACATACAACACGCCCTGGCATAGAATATTCTCTGTAGTGTCCTTACATGAGCAATCGTCCTGTAAATGGCGAACTGCATCATTCATACCAAGCATATTCAATATAACCCAACAATCTTTAGCGGACATCGATGGGCTGCTTCAAAATTATAACGGTACGTTATTCTTTAGACATCCTACATACGATTATGACTATTGTAGAAAGAGTACGGAATACCACATCGCCATTCTTCAGCGTAGCGGGACCTATCAGCTCCCTGTCGCTGTTTATCCTGTAATGGGACGATTCCATGTCTTGGATGGGAATCATAGGATAGGTGCGGCCTTGCAATTACTTGCCACAACAGGGCAATCATATTCAATTCCAGCGTGGGTGGCGGAGGTGTAATAAGATGACACGAGAGCAAAAAATCAATCTACTTTCGAGAATAAAGCCGACGATTGGCAACATCATCAAAACTTATGATATGGGTGTTCAATTTACTGTTATGGATTCATCGGGAATATGGGTGGAATTGGGGAATTTTCCCGACTTTCCTCTATATCGTTTTAACGGAATCAATGACCAAATAGCTCGCGAAATTCTGCAAAAAGTAGTAAATAGTACTTCATTTTGGGATTGCGTCGCAGGCACTTCATTGGCGACTATTGAGAGTCTATTTAATGATTACGATGAATTTGCCAAACAACTGCATGGTCAAGAGACTAGATTTGTCGATATTTCAAGTGTAAAAAAGGACATTGTTTATTGCATAGAAAATAAAGTCAATAATTCCTTATATGGGTTCATCAACCTAATACCCGTTTGCAATTTCTATGAAATCCATTTCTTTACAACTTACACAGGCATCGAACATTTCCTAATGGACAAGTTTCAAGACTTGAACACATGGAATGATATCGATAATGAGACGTTAGACGAAGCTTGTTCATTGCTTAACGAGCAAGGCGAAGGACTTGTTTTCTATACGCCAGAACCTCCAAAGAATGGCAACCAATGATACGGCTAACTCACAATTTCGATGGCAGCAAGTTCATGTGGCTGTACGCCAAGTATGCTCATGGATGCAACCCTATGCACCATTGCACAAACGCAATCAAGGGTAAGTACTCCAAACGGTTCTCGCGTCTTAACAAAGAGTTTTTGCCTGGACAAACGATTGTCATGGATGAATTTCCACAAGATTCGTGGGATGCCATCTATATCTGTGGCGTATCCAAGAATGGCTATGCGAAGCATCAAAATTATCCACACAATGTACACATAGCTGTTCTGCCACGTGAAGGAGCAACAGATCACTGGGAGTTTGAGAACTGGAAGATAGATGTAACAGGCGGCATATTCGAGTATGTGCCGTCGGAAGAAGATATACCAGAAGTATTTGTTCGACAACTCCCTGAAAGTTTTTATACGTGTAGAATGTTTCGATGGGCAGTATCACATTACCCACAGGATGTTGAACAACGTATTTCCGATTTGCTTGAAGAAGAAATTGGATTGGGAATGTATCAAGGATTTTACCAATGAAAGTTTATGCCGACCATGCCGCGACAACACCTCTGATGCCAGAGGCGTTGGAGGCGATGCTTCCATTCTTGAAGGAGGATTTCGGAAATCCGTCAAGTCTGCATGGATGGGCGAGACCGGCGAAAAAGGCGGTCGCGGATGCGAGAGCGACGATTGCCGAGTGTATCAATGCCGAACCAGATGAGATATTCTTTACGAGTGGTGGTACTGAAGCGGACAATTGGGTGATTAAGGGCTCTTCTGGCGGGTTGCTTGTTTCGTCATATGAACATCACGCAATTCTAAACGCCGCCGCAAGCGAAGCGCGTAAAGGCCGCGAGGTGATATTTGTCCGCCCCAAAGTTGGTAATGGTGGCGGGTACATCATGCCGGAGCGGCTTTCAAAGGTCTGGACGGCTGGGATTGGACTTGTCTCTGTGATGATGGCCAACAACGAGATAGGCACAATCAATCCAATTCATTTGCTTTCAGAGTTCGCACATAAACGTGGAGCGTTGTTCCATACCGATGCAGTTCAGGCAGTCGGTCACATCCCGATTGATGTGCAGGAAGCGGGGGTTGATTTTCTGTCTGCGAGCGCACATAAGTTCAATGGTCCCAAGGGCATCGGATTCCTCTATATTCGCAAGGGCATGAAACTCGAACCGTTGCTAAATGGCGGGCAACAAGAGAACGGCCTTCGCGCGGGAACGGAAAATGTTGCATCAATCGTCGGCATGGCAACGGCTCTGCGGTATAACTGCGAAAATATGGCAAGGAATACAGTCCATCTGAATAGGCTTGCTGAAAGATTTTGCAAAGGGATGAGGTCGTTCTTTCCCAATGTGGTCTATCTTGGTGGAACGGACGCAAAACGATTGCCGGGGTTTGTGAGTGTTGCGTTTCCGGGCAATTCGGCTGAGGGAGTGATGCATATTCTGGATATGAAGGGTATCGCGGTTTCGACGGGTGCCGCCTGTGACTCGAAGAATACGCAGGTATCTCATGTTCTCAAGGCGATTAGGGTGCCGAAGGCGATTGCCGAGTCCACGATCCGCATTACGTTTGGACTTGAAAATACGCAATGGGATGAGGATGCGATACTGGGTGCGTTAAGAAGCATCTTGCGTCGTCGGGCGCGGTGAGCCCGTGGATGGATGCCGCGCATTTTTATGTGGGCAGGTAGGTGATTCGGAGGACATGGCTCGCTCTTCTATGCCGCTCCATCCTTTCCTTCCAGTTGCCCCGTCTGATTTTATCATTGCTGATGCTGAAGCGAAAGTTATGTCCGTAAAACTGAGGGGTGAAAATATGATATAATTTTCGCATGGCTTGTCAATTTGAGGCTCGTAAGAGAAGGTATATGACTGTCGCGGAGGCCGCGAAGAAGTGGGGCGTGACACCGCGTAGCGTCCAACTTTACTGCGAACGGGGGGCGGTTCCCGGTGTCAACCTTCAAGGGAAGGCGTGGCAGATTCCGACAGATGCGGTGCGTCCGCCGCGTAAACCCCGTGCCAAGAGTGTGCCGTCAACCATCTGGGCGGCTCTCAAGGCCGAGAAGCGCGGGCGCATACCTGGCGGACTCTACCATCGGTTGCAGATTGACTTCACTTACAATACGAACCATATGGAGGGCAGTCGCCTGACGCATGAGCAGACGCGCTGGATATTTGAGACGCAGATGGTGGGCAATCTCGCCCAAGACATTCCAGTTGACGACATTGTGGAAACGGCGAACCATTTCCGCTGCATTGACCTTGTGATTGAATCGGCAGGTGCTGCACTGACGGAGCGCTATGTCAAGATGCTCCATGCGCAGTTGAAGAGCGGCACGAGTGGCAGTCGAAAGGGCTGGTTTGCTGTTGGTGCGTACAAGAAACTGGATAATGTGGTCGGCGAGATGGAGACATGTGCGGTGGGGGATGTCCCGCGTGAGATGGCCAGACTGCTCGCCTGGTACAAGGGGGCGGAGAAGTCCTTTGAAACGCTTCTTGACCTCCATGTTCGATTTGAGGCTATTCATCCGTTCCAGGATGGCAATGGGCGCATTGGACGTTTAATCTTGCTGAAAGAGTGCCTGAAATACGGGCATGTGCCGTTCATCATTGCCGAAGGGTTGCGGCAGTTTTATTACAAGGGATTGGGCGAATGGCGACAGGGGCGGCGTACGCGGTTGTACGAGACTTGCCGTACAGGACAGGATCTCTTTGTCCTTGGATTGCGTAAGTTTGGCTACACTCATCTTGCAGACAAGGCGGCGCGGAAGCTTAACGAGGCATTGTAGGGTTGGGCTTATCATTCAGTCGGGCGTACGCAACGCCTCTGCGTGTTGACGAACTCTATCGTTGTTCTTCGTGACATTTCGCGTATTTCCTTATAATTTGTCAAAATTCACGGAGTCTGGCATTAGAACGATCCCGAGCGGGCGGCGTACTTGTCATTCGGCGGCGGATGTGATAGACTATTCTGCCATATGAAAAACAGGAAAATGTTTTTGGTGGGCGCAGTCATTTTGGCTGCGGCGGGTGTTTTTGCTGATGAGGTGACAGGCGCGGCAGGTGCCGTAAGTGACACTTTTAAGCCGGAGGAGCTTCCTTTGGCGCACAAAATGACGCTTCTTGCGCTACAAATCGGCCTCATTCTTTTCGCGGCAAAACTGGGTGGCATGGTGGCCTCTCTCTTCAAGTTGCCGTCCGTTTTGGGTGAGTTGGGCGCTGGTATTTTGATTGGTCCGTGGTGCCTCGGTGGCATCGGCTTTGGCGAGGGACTTTTCAAGTACGGACTGTTCAGGGGTGGTGAACTCGAACTCATCGCCCAGTCGACCGGCAATGCGCCGTTTGCGGTGACGCCCGAACTTTATGGTATCTGCACAATTGCAAGCGTAGTTCTGCTGTTTTTGTCGGGTATCGAGACGAACTTGAAGATGTTCCTCAAGTTTGCGTTCGCCGGGTCGCTGGTGGGCATTGGCGGCGTTGTGGCGAGCTTCCTCTTCGGCGATCTCTGTGCGGTCTACCTGTTGCCGAAGTTCATGCCAGCGACATTCGGCTACTTGGCAACCGATGCGTCGGTGAGTCTGGTCAAGGCGATTATGGATCCTGCGCCGATGTTCATGGGCATTATGTGCACGGCGACCTCGGTCGGCATTACGGCGCGAATTCTCTCCGAACGGCGCAAGATGGATACGGAGGAGGGCGTGACGATCATGGCGGGTGCCGTGATTGACGACGTGCTCGGCATCATCGTGCTGGCGATTGGCATGGGCATCATCGCCGCGCAGGCGAAGTCCGGCGAAGGTGCGAAGCAGGGCATCGAATGGGCGGCCATCGGCATGGTGGCAATGAAGGCCTTCGGCATTTGGTTGGGTGGCACGGTGCTTGGTGTCCTCTTTGCGCGGCGCATTTCGTGGCTTCTCAAGCTCTTCAAGAGCCATGTTGCGATTGCCACGCTGGCATTCGGGCTTTCGCTCGTGATTGCGGGACTTTTCGAGGCCATGGGCCTGACGCTCATCATTGGTGCCTACGTCATTGGCCTTGCCCTGAGCCGGACGGACCTCAAGTACATCACCCAGGAGAATCTCCAGCCCGTCTATACCTTCCTCGTGCCGATCTTCTTCTGCGTGATGGGTATGATGGTCGACTGCCGCGCCCTGTGCTCGCGCCCTGTGCTCGAATTTGGCGCAATTTACACGGGTTTGGCCGTTTTGGCGAAGATTATCGGTTGTGCAATTCCCTCGCTTTTCTGCGGCTTCAACCTGCGCGGTGCTCTTCGTGTGGGTGCGGGCATGATTCCGCGTGGTGAGGTCGCCCTCATCATCGCCGGCATCGGTGTCTCGACCATGGTCAACGGTCGGCCGATTCTGAGCGCCGAGGTCTTCGGCATCGGCATTATGATGACGCTCATCACGACGGTGGTTGCGCCGCCTGCACTCGTCGGGCTGTTCCGCTCTTCCGCCCGTGGCGTGCGGCATCCCCGTCCCAACCAGTCCGGTTCGCGTGAAATCAGCTTCGCGTTGAGTTCGGCGGATGTTGCGGAATACGTGATGGAGAAACTCGTTGCGGAGTTCCGTTCGGAAGGCTTCTTCACGTCCCTTCTCTCGCAGGAGGGCGAGATTTGGGAAGTGACGATGAATGCGATGGAAATCGCCATCCGCCGCGAGGAAAACAAGATTTATGTCCAGTGCACACCAGCCGAGGAGGCGATGGTGATGACGGCCTGGATGGAGGTCGCGAGCCAGATGAACGACCTGGCCCGTGCGATTGCCAAACCCATCCGAACGGAACCCGAGGAGGCCTCGTCGGACGAGTGCAAGGTGAAGAAGAGTCCCCGGAATGTGCGCCGCTATCTGCAGGCCTTCGTGATGTTGCCGTCCTTCCGCGCCGCGACGAAGGAGGAGGCGATTGCGAAGATTGTCGCGGAAATTGCGAAGACGTGCCCGAATCACGTGAAGGATGTCGCGGCTGCCACGGCCTCCGTGATGCGCCGCGAGAAGTCCATGCCCACGGGGCTCGACCACGGCATCGCCGTACCGCACGGACGCGATGCGAGCGTCCAAGGGATTGTCGGAGCCGTTGCAATCGTGGACAATTCGGGGACGGCCGGCGGCTGCATCGCCGACTACGAGACGATTGACAAGAGCCCCGTCGAAATCATCGTCCTGACGCTGGCGAATGATGCGGAGCAGATGCCTTATCTGCAGCTGATGGCCTGCATCTCGCGCATTTTGCGCGATGATGACGGTTATCGTCGTCTGGCGGCCTGCAAGACGGCGGACGAGATGCGCAAGTTCTTCCGCGCCATCAAGTAAGGGGTTCGCCCCCAGATGGACGAGATTCGAACAATCGCGGCAATTGCCACTGCGCCTGGGCGCGGTGGCATTGCCGTTGTTCGGGTGAGCGGTCCCGAGGCTTTTGAGGTCGCGCGGGCGCTCTCCGGGCGGCCCCCGACACCCGGGCGTATCGCCTATGCCGCGTTGCACGATTCGGCGGGTCATCTGCTCGATTCGGCTGTCGTTCTCGCCTTTCGTAGCCCTCATTCCTATACGGGAGAGGATGTCGTCGAATTCCAGTGCCATGGTGGAAGCGTGACGCCGCAGCGCATTTTGGAGGCCTGTTTCGCAGCGGGGGCACGACTGGCGCGGCGCGGCGAATTTACCGAACGAGCCTTCCTCAATGGGAAACTTGACCTGTCGGAGGCCGAAAGCGTCATTGAACTCGTCGATGCGAAGACCGACCGTGCGGCGGATGATGCGCTGGCGCGGCTGAATGGTGCCAAGCGGACGGAATACCGCGTCCTTTACGACCGAGCACTCTCACTTTCGACGACACTTGAACACGCCCTCGACATCTCGGAGGAGGAACTGCCGACGGATTTTTGGGACGGCGTGAGGCGTGAGGCAGGGGCGCTGACCCGCGCCATTGCCGACGCGCAGAAAGGGGCTCGTGGAGGTCGCCTGCTGCGGGAAGGTGCGTTGGTGGTCTTGGCCGGTCCGCCGAATGCGGGCAAGAGTTCCCTCATGAATGCGCTCTTGGGTGACTGCCGCGCCATTGTCTCGTCAACCCCGGGCACAACGCGTGATTCAATTGAGGAGGGACTCGACCTCGACGGATGGCCCATCCGCCTCGTGGACACGGCGGGCCTGCGTGAAACGGGGGATGACATCGAAGCCGAGGGCGTGAAGCGGGCCGAGGCACTCGTTGCGCGTGCGGACATCGTCCTTCTTCTTTCGGATTCGGAGATGGCGGAGGCGGCTACACACGGTTCGGGAGCGGCGGTTTTGGATAGGGAAAAGGTTCTGCGAATCAGTTCCAAGTGTGATTTGCATCCGCACGAGGATGCGAGCGCGGCACTCCGCGTCAGTTCTGTGACGGGGGAGGGGCTTGAGAAGCTGAAGCGAGCGATTGTGGGACGACTGGAATCGCTTGCCGGTGGTGCAACAGATGGACTTGTCAGCACGAGTGAGCGTGAAATGTCGCTTTTGCAGTCCGCATCTGCCGCGCTGGTAGGGACAGAAAGTCTTGGGGACGACCTTGTGCTGTTGGCGAATGCGGTTCGTTCGTGTGCGGAAACACTGGGTCGCCTCATTGGGGCGACTTATTCGAGCGACCTGTTGGATTCGCTGTTCTCGCATTTCTGCGTCGGCAAGTGAGTTCGCGGCACTTCTGAGCGTGGGACTTTTGGGAGTTGGACTTGCAACTCGCACGAGTTCCAGTTAGGACGGCATGAAGTTCCAGGTTGCGCATCGGCCACCTCCCGCTTTGGGCGCGAGATGACCGTTTGTTCCAAGTCTCAAACCGCCGCGCATGCGTTGTGAAGGCGCGGCACTTTGCATTTGACTGATAATGGCTTGTTTTCCCGGTTGGTTTGGGTGATAGGGCAAAAGACGACCATGCGTCCTTCGAAGGCGAAGGGGAGGGGCGGGGGATGCGCATCCCGGGGGTGTTAGGTTGCGCAACCTAAGGATGTCGACTTGCGCAACCCAAAGGTCGGGAGATGCGCATCCCCCGACAATCTGACGCGTGCGCGGCACTTTCTGCGAAACACCAGCGGTCTTTCCGTTTCTTGCTGACTCATTATATGTGCAGTTTCTGCGCCTTTTGTTGCGCACAGGGGAAGTGGATTATGGTAAACTATTGGACGAGATGTGGGGTCGGGCTTAGTTGTGGCTTGTCCAGTTGAGGGCGTAGCGGCGCAAAATCTTGCGTTGGCGGGCTTGTGTGCAAAAAATACCCCCCCCCCCCCAGTAACAGTCCGCGTTCAAATCAAGGCTTTTGTGCCGACGGAATCAACTTCCGCCGCAGTGCCCTTTTCCATTTCTCATTTGGGGACGCTGATAATCTTATGTCTATTCTGAGAGGGCAATATGAGAATCAAGACTTGATACGCGTTATGCCGTTTATGAACTTGTGTGAACAGATACTAGATGGTAGACCGATTTGTTATTCTGGTGGTGGAAGTATTTTCCATCGCTTAAGACTGCCCGTTGAAAGTGCAAACAAGAATTGCAAATATAGGTTCTCGCAAGTCATGACGGTCTCCGAACTGGTTGCGCACGATCGCCTAAGCATTGATGATAAAATGTTTCATGTATTAGCTACGGCATTTGCACTGTCGCATCAGTCTCTGTGCGGTTATGGAGCAGAACCGGATGCGATTGAACTTGTGGAATTGAACAACCTCCTTGGCGGGATTGCCTTGCCCCATGCGGCGCGTTATGCCCCTAGAGAGAAATGGGCGCGGCCAAAAAGGTGGGATTGGTAAGGCGCGTTACACACGATTTCCCCAGAGGGACACGTTGATGCGGGTGACATGGCGGAAACTTGTCATGGCGTTTTTCTCCTTGGTGAGGCGCGGAGGCGTTTCTTCGGTTCAGCGCGGTCGAAGAGCGCGTCATTTATTTCCGGTGGCGCGATGTTGAGAATCCAGTCCGTCCGACGCAGGGTGCGGCAGACCTCCAGAAGCGTCACGGTCGAGGCGTTCTTCCCATTCTCAAGATTTCGAAGAGCCGAGACCGAGATGCCACTTCGTGCGGCCAATGTCTCAAGTGAGAGGTTGTCCGCCAGTCGCGCCGAGCGTATGCTCGCGCCAAGCGTGTGCAGTATTTCTTGTCGTGTCAGGTACAGCATCACTGTTCTTATAAGAGCAGAAGATGCGGATATTACATCATAATTGTCTTTATGACGACAATTGTGGGGCGGCTTATTTCTTCGGATGGGGGACGGTGTCGTGGGGGGATGGGAGGGTGCGTGGTTGCCTGTTGACCGTGTTTTCCGGCCCTTGCACTTTTCTGTGAGTATTTTCTGGTTCCACATTGACACGAGCGCCCCAAATAGAGTAAAATACGTGCAAGATTTCACCTAGTAAAAGGAGATTAGATAAAATGAATCGTTTGATTAAGGTCGGTATCGCGGCGTTTGCGCTTGCGGCGGCGGTTCCTGCGTTCGCAGAGGAGGCGGAAGAAGAAGAGTCGGGCGCCATTGGCTGGACTCCCGTTGCGTTCGGCTTGGCTTCGCCGGTGCAGCTTCCGTGGGGCCTTGCGAAGTGGGATGTCTTTGGCCTTGATCTCAACCTGTTTTATTCCGATGCGCCCCTGATGTACGGTCTCGGAATTGGCGGGCTTGGCATGACGACGCGTGACACGATGGCGGGCCTCCAGGTCGCGGGTCTCTTCAACTACGCGATGGACGAGGATGTCTATGGTATGCGCCTGACGCTGGGTGCGAACATCAGCCAGGGCACGGTCTATGGCGTTGAGGCGGGCGGTTTCGGTTACCGCAAGAACTTCTGGGGTCTTGACCTTGAGTTCCTCGGCAGCTTCCAGGACGAGCTGTGGGGCTGGCAGATGTCGGGCCTCGTGAACATTACGAAGAAGCAGCTCTATGGTTTCCAGGGCGCAATCGGCGTGAACATTGCCGAGGTTGCCTACGGCTGCCAGCTGGCGGGTATCTTCAACATGGCCAACGAACTGCACGGCTGCCAGATCGGCATCGTGAACTTTGCCGAACGTTGCCCGTGGGGCTTCCAGATTGGTATCGTGAACATCATCATGGATAACCAGCTGAAGGTCCTCCCGATCGTCAACGCCTATTTCTAATACCTGCGGTGGCGAAGCCGAATCCATTCCTGAAGAAAGCGACGGGGACCTCCAAGGCCCCCGTGCGCGTTGAGAAGAAGCACGGTCTTGGCCGTGGGCTGGACGGACTTCTTGCGTCCGGCGGTTCGCGTGTTCCCGTTGCGCCGTTGCCCGTGCCGGCGATTTCGGCCGGTGCGCCGCTTGAGCTGAAGATTGCCGACATTGAGCGCAGTCCCTATCAGCCGCGCCGCGACTTTAAGGAGGAGGAGCTTCGCGAACTTGGCGAATCGCTCAAGAACAACGGTCTTGTACAGCCGCCGACCGTCCGCAAGAATGCGGCGGGGCGCTATGAGCTGATCGCCGGTGAGCGCCGTCTTCGTGCCGCCCAGCTGATTGGCTGGACGAAGATTCGCGTCACGCTGATTGAGGCGGACGACCTGACGGCCGCCGCCATGACGACGACTGAGAACCTTCAGCGCGAGGATCTGAACCCGATTGAGGAGGCTGTCAGTTATCGGACGCTTCAGGAGCGGTTCAATCTGACGCAGCAGGAGGTCGCCGACCGAGTCGGCAAGGGCCGTGCGACGGTGGCGAATGCGACGCGTCTACTTGAGTTGCCCGACGAGGTTAAGGCCCTGATTCAGACGAAATTGCTGTCGGTTGGGCACGCGAAAGTCCTGCTGTCAGTCGATGACGAGAAGGATCGTGTCCTCTTGGCGCGGGACTGCGTGAACGACCAACTGACGGTTCGGGCCTTGGAGAAGAAGGTCGACCGGCTCCACAAGCCGGTGTCGGTCGTCCACTCTGGTACGCCCGACCTTCCCGAGGGCTATGTTCGTAGCCTGACGGATAAGCTCAAGAAGCATCTTGGGTGTGCCGTCCGTCTGACGAGCGGCGTGACCCATGCCAATGGCAAGCACACGAAGGGCGTTCTTGAGATTGATTTCTTTGACAATGACGACCTTGACCGGGTTATTTCCATGATTGGTCTGAAGGTCGACTAATTTTATGATGATTCTGCCCTTTTTGGCGGCGGCGCTTGTCTTTTCGCCGCACGATGCCACCAATGCCCTTGAACAGACTGCCGCGTTTGTCGAGGAGTGTACGCCGCGTGACGCGGGGACGATTCGCGGCAGATTGGCCTCGAACTGGATTCTTGACCGCGTCAGCCTTTTCGGGGCGGACATCCGCCGCGATCGGTTCACGGCCATGACGCCGCGTGGTGAGCGCACGTTCACGAACTTGATGTGCGGCTTTCTCGTGAAGCCGGGTGAGCCGTGGACTGTCATTGTTTCGCATTTTGACACGAAGAGCGGCGTTTCGTGTCCGGGGGCGAATGACGGGGCTTCGACGACGGGGCTTCTGATTACCCTGGCCGATTTGCTGACGAACCGACAGGCCCCGTCCGCAAATGTGATGCTGGCGTGGACGGATGGCGAAGAAAGCATGGTTTCCTACGGTGCGGACGATGGGTTCTGGGGTTCGCGGCGCATGGCGGCCACCTTCAAGGAGCAGGGGCTGGATGTGCGGGCTGTCATCTGCCTCGATATGCTGGGCGACAGGGACTTGCGGATTACGATTCCCTCGAACGGAAGCGAGACGCTGGCGAGAATCGCCCTGCATGCGGCGCGGCGGGCCGGTCTCCCCGAAGGGAAGGTCGTGCGCGTTCCCGAGGTCGTCCAGGATGACCATGTCGCCTTTATGGATGTGGGCTTCAGTGCCATCGATCTCATCGACTTCGAGTATGGCAGTGCGCCGGGGCGGAACGACTACTGGCATACGCCGCAGGACACGGTGGACAAGCTGTCGGTCGACTCCTTTCTGACGACGGGGCGGCTGGTCGTGAGCCTGCTCAACCTCCTCGCCCGCTAAAGCGCGGCGTTCGTCGTTTTCCCCCTTACGCGACGCGGGCGCACGACTCTTGTTAGAATGTCAGGATTGCGCCCGTGCTCCAGAGCCACCCGCTCATGTCCACGGTGCTTTCCCCGGCGCGAGTGTTGAATGAGGCCTCGTCACCGAGCCGCCAGTCGAAATTCCCGTAGAGTCCGACGCGATCGTTTAGCATGTAGGTCGCCTGCACACCGAGAATCGCCTGCGCGGCAAATTGCGTATCGGATTTTGAGGCATCCTGAAATGCGGTTGCCTGCGCTGTGGAGGACTTGACGTTGAGCCAGTTGAAACTTGCCCCGAGGCGCAACCCAAGGGCGAAGTCGTCCGTCAGGTAGCGCTGGGGAATCGTCATGAGACGGAACTCGCCCGTGCTGAGTTTCGCGGCATTTCCGGCGAATGCACCGCCCTGCCGCGGCCCGTACGCCCCGCCAAGTCCCAGCCAGAGGTCATACTTGTCCGACTGGAGGAGGTTGCGCTGAACGTCCATTTCAATTCCATAGTGGTCGGCGCGGTTGTTCTTGCCGAAGGTGTTCATGTCCGTGCGGATGCCCCCGCGCCCGAAGCCGCCGAGGCCGATTCGCCAGGACGGGGTTTGGGTTTTCTCGGACTGGGCGAGCGTTCTCTGGGGCGCGAGGACGCTGAAGGAGCCGTCGTCATCCAGTCCATAGAGTCGGAGGGCGCGGATGAACGCCTGCGTCTTGGCGGTGGCCGAGAGGAACATCCAGCGCTTGTTGGCGATGGCTCCGCCGTCGGAGACCATCATCAGGTTGTAGGTTCCATCCGGGTTGCGCGGGCCGAGTCCAAGTCCCTCGTAGCAGGAGATGGCGATGGAGGTCAGGCCCTCCTTGAAGAATCGGCCGTCCCGTGCCGTGTAGAGGGGTTCGCCTTTTGAGACGGCCGTGTAGGTCGCGTTGGTGAGGGAGGCCCTGTCGCTCACATCCGTTGCACCCGCAAGGCTTGGACGGTAGATGTGCGTCAGCCCGAGCGTCTCGTATGAGCATTCACGTTCGAGGACGAGGAGCGAGCCATCGGGAAGGGCGCAGAGATCCGAAACGCCGCTGTTCACGGGGTGACTTTTGCCGACGGGGTCGCAGCGGTAGGCCCACATGCCCGAGAGTTTCCACGGGTCGAATGCATCAAGTCGGGTGAACCGGATGAGGCGGACGACCGTCCCGGTTGCACTTGCGACGGCCGTCGCGCCGTCGTCTATCAGTGCTTCCTCGTTGGCCGTCCACATCGTCCGCCCATCGGGGGAGATGGTGAGCGATTCGAGGGAGAGGTTGCTGCGTGTTCCCTTGACGACGAAGGCGGGGATTTCGACATCATTCCCCGTCTGCCTGCCTGTTTCGGGGTCGTATTCGCGGATGGAGGTATCGTATTCGTCGGAAATCCAGATGGTGCCGGTCAGCGGATCGCGGGCAATGCCTTCTGCGTCGTGCGCTCCGTGGAGGAGAATGCCCTCGCTCAGTTTGGGTGGTGTCGTCATGCGACCACGATTGTCCAGCTCGACGCTCATGCGGTGGAGGTAGCATCCGTTTGAGACGACGGCCCCACCATCCCGCACGACATAGAAGGAGGCGTTGGTCGAACCGCACCAGGAAACGCCACTCATATCGGCAAACGCCGGGAGCGCGGCAGATTGCAGTGTCCCCGCATTTTCGATTGAGACGGACGCAAGTGCCGCGAAGGCCGAGAAGAGCCCGACCCATGCGGAGATGACCTGTTGTCCTTTGCGTCTCATGGGGGCGTATTATACCAAAATCGGCTCACGGTGTTTGTGCGCCTGTTGGACGGCTGTCGCGGCAAAACGGCAAAGGGATGGGGCATTGAATCACAGAAGTCACGGGAAGCCGTGTTGCGGCAGATTGAGCGATGCCATGCGCATCGCGGCGTTTTGTGGTGCGCACGACGGATGGCTGGGATGCGCACGGGAGAGTCTTCTCACGCGCAGCGGCTCGAATGCCGCGCAGGCGTTCAGATGGTGCAGGCGCGGCAGTTCAATCTGCCGCGCAAGCCCCCGAACTTGCGCTTTATGGTATAATAGTCGCTCCCCATACAAGGACGATAAAAAGATGTTGATTCAGATTTTGAAGGCAAAGTTGCACCGCATTCGCGTCACGGAGGCGTGTCTTGACTATGAGGGTTCGCTGACGCTCGATCCGGATGACATGGAAGCCGTTGGTCTCGTGCCCTACGAGAAGATTCTTGTGGCGGATGTCGAGAACGGCAACCGTTTCGAGACGTATGCGATTACGGGCAAGCGTGGGTCGCACGTGTGCTGCCTGAACGGGGCCGCCGCGCACAAGGGCAAGGTCGGTGACCGGCTGATTGTGATGGCTTTCGCCCAGATGACGCCCGACGAGGCGAACGGCTACGTGCCGAAGGTGCTCCATTTCTGATTGGTCCAGATGGGCGGCGCGGCACAATTCGGGCTGCGCCGTCGGTTTTTCGGGCTGTTGGTTCGGCGGGCGCGGCTCTTGCGAGAAACAGCTCCGATGTGGTATAATGCACTCAAAACTTGATTAGAGGATTGCGTACATGGCGACATTCCAGTACATTGCGAAGGACGCTGCGGGCAACGAGACCCGTGGACAGGTTGAGGCGGGCGATCGCGCTTCGGCGATTGCGGCCGTCCGTGCACAGGGTCTTTTCCCGACGGCGCTTGGCGAGGTGAAGTCGGCGCCCGCGCCTGCGGCAAAGGCGGCGAAGAAAAAGGCCGCCCCGGCGAAGAAGGAGAAGAAGAAAGGCTCGGGGCTGAACCGCGAACTGAAGATCAAGACGCCAGAGTGGATGCGCGGGCGCGTGAAGACGAAGGTCCTCACCCAGTTCACGCGTCAGTTGGCGACGCTCGTCAATGCGGGGCTTCCGCTGATGCGCGGCATCGAGGTGCTGAAGCGGCAGATGAAGGACGAGCAGATGCAGGAGGCGCTGACCGGGATTGCGGACAACATTGCGGCCGGTGGCACGTTCTCGGAGTCGCTGACGCAGTATCCGAAGATTTTCGACAAGCTCTACGTGAACATGGTGAAGGCCGGCGAGGCGGGCGGTGTGCTCGAAGTCGTGCTTGGGCGTCTGGCCGAATTTGCCGAGAAGTCCGAGAAGATCAAGAACAAGGTGAAGGGTGCGATGATTTACCCGATCGTCGTGCTGATTGCGGCCGTCGGCATTACGGCCTTCTTGTTGGTGGCGGTCATCCCGAAGTTCAAGCAGGTCTTCAACGACATGTTGGGCGGTGCGTCGTTGCCGGCGATCACCGAGTGGGTGATTCAGGCCTCGGAGTTCGTACAACACAACGGCCTGCAGATTGCCGCGTTCGTCTTCGCGCTCTGGGTCATCAAGAAAGTTGTCGGAAAGACCGAGAAAGGTGCGTATTTCTACGATGTTTGCTCGTTGAAGATGCCGGTGACGGGGACGCTCGTGCAGCGCACGGCGGTCTCGCGTGTGACGCGTACGCTTGGTACGCTGCTCGCGTCGGGCGTGCCGATTCTGCAGTCGCTCGTCATCGTGCGCGACACGACGGGCAACCGCGTGGTTTCGAAGGCCCTCCAGAATGTCCATGATGCGGTGAAGGAAGGCGAGGGCATGACACAGCCGCTCTCGCAGTGCCCAGTCTTTCCTCCGATGGTGACATCGATGGTCGAGGTCGGCGAGGAGACGGGTGCGCTTGCCGATATGCTCACGCGTATTGCGAACACATACGACGATGAGGTCGACAACGCCGTCGCTGGCATGACCGCCGCGATTGAGCCGGCACTCATCATCGTTCTCGCACTTGTCGTCGGCACCATCGTTATCGCGATGTTCTTGCCGATGATCAAGATTATTTCGTCCGTTTCGGGAGCCGGTGCCTGATGCGCAAAGCCTTTACACTCGTCGAGATGCTGGTCGTCACGGTCGTCATCGTGACGCTGATGTCGATTGTCTTCCGTCTTGCGGGGCTTGGGAGCAGTACCGAGGCCCGCAACCGGACGATTACGCGTATGCAGCGCCTTGAGAACTGCATCTCGGGGTATTATGCCGCGATTGGAAGTTATCCGCCCGTGAAACTGCACGGCAGCCGGAACTCCTTCTACGCGGTGAACGAGCGCGGCATCCAGCAGGTGAGCCGGAATCCGGGCACGAGTTTTCGGGACACGGACGAGATGTGGAGGCAGATTGAGGCGGCCTGCCGCAGTCAGCCGGTTGCGATGAAGTACCCGTACGCGAGCGATATGCATGACTATGTGCGGAGCGTCTCGGAGGCCCTGCGCGACCTGCATAACCAGGAGCCCGACAGCGCCTACGGCAAGAATCCGGCACTCGCCTACCTCTTCAATGCGCTGGACGACCCGGGCCTGCTCAACAGCAAATCGCACGAGGCGGACTGGACGGAGATTCAGCTCTTCCAGTTTGGACTGATGAGCTACCTTCTGCCGCGCTACTTGGTGATGATGGGCCACAACGACAGCAGCATCTACGGGGACTTCGTGCAGTGGTGCAACAACAACGAGTTGCCGAGCAAGTTCGACGACGGTACGCCCTACAACAGCTGGGACGAATTGAATCAGCAGATTCAGGAGAGCAGCAGCGGTGCGCAGAAGTCGAACCGCTGGAAGGTCGAGCTCCTGCCGTCCCAGGCTGTGACGGCGCGGTGGTTAGCGAATCTTGAGGGTCAGCTCACATGTGAGCGCCAGTCGTTCACGCTCTACGGCGTGGAACTCGCGGCGACGGACGATACGAGCAAGGGACGGAACATCAGCGTGGACAATCCGTATCCGGTCCTCTATTCGGCCGAGGACAGCCAGAGCGGGTCGAGCGGCGGCAATTCGCGGCTGTATGCACTGGACGGCGTGACGTGCAAGGACGGGTGGGGCAACGACTTCTACTACTACTCGCCGCCGCCCTACCAGACCTACCGCCTGTGGAGTGCGGGTCCGAATGGCAAGACCTTTCCGCCGTGGGTGTCTGCGGAGGAGATTAGGAACAATTCCGAACTGAGCCGCTATCAGCGGATGATTATGGATTGGATGGCGGATGACGTCGTCCAGATGAGCAACTGACGATTATGAAGAAGGCCTTTACACTTGTTGAGATGCTGGTTGTCGTGGGAATCATCGCCGCGCTGGCGGGTGCGTCGTTGGTCGGGTACCAGGGCGTTGTGCGCAAGGCGCAACGTGCGAAGGGGCAGGAGCTGGTGAGCGAGGTTGCGACCGCGCTGACAGCCGTCCTCCAGAAGGAGGGATCCTGGCCGCGCACGATTCTGAGCGAAGGCGCGAGCGGCAACGGCGAGATGACGCCCCGCGTGGGCGCGGCACTTGCGCGGCGCGGCGCAATGTCGCTGACCTACAAGCAGACGACCGACGACCAGGGCATCACGCGCTACGAGCTGTCGGGACTCGACCAATGCGGCATCGTCTCGCCCTGGGCGCACGACACCATCAAGCGGCTGGCGGCGAGGGGCTCGGTGAGCCTCAGCGCGAAGGTCCCGTCGGGCGGCACGATTCAGGATCACCGCCTGCGCTTTGCAATTGACGACGACATGGACGGCATCGTGCGGGCGAGTCCCGAGGGCTACGGTACGGTGAATGTGCGGGCGAGCGCGGTCGTTTGGTGCGCGGGCATGGATGGTAAGTTCGGCACAAAGGACGACATCCGCAGCTGGGCGAAGGGACAGGAGGTAAGATGAAGGTAAGAAAGGCCTTTACCCTGATTGAGCTGATGATGGTGGTCGCGGTGATCGCCGTCCTGGTCGGCATTGTCACGGTTGCCGCGTCCGGGGCCGTGCGCAATGCCCGGAGCAAGAGAGCGGACGCGATGCGCGTGGCGCTGGAGCAGGGCATTGCGGCTTACTACGCACAGGAGGGCGTCTGGCCGGATGCGATTGAGTCGAGGGCCGGGAGCATGACGACCGACACCTACACATTCACGCCATCCGAGACGGACGACATCCTTCGGCAGGTCGTCGGCAAGGCGTTCGGCAAGGGTGGTGGGCGGCGGTCGGTGCTCGTTGACGCGTCCGCGCTTTTCGTTGCGAATGCGAGCCGCCTCGGCAACAACGGTGAGGGGTGCTACGATAACCACTCGAACCGCAACAAGACCACCTTCTGTGGTGACAAGAAGTGCATTTCGGGTATGGACTTCATGACGGCGGCCAACCGCAATGGCAAGTTCTACATCCCGTTCTCGAACCTCGCCTTTGGCTACCAGGGGACGGAGGAGGCGCGGTTTCGCCGCTTCTGGATTACCTACAATGGGAAGACAGACTCCGTCAGCGTGAGCAAGGAGAACCCGAACAAGTGATGACGACTATGCGCAAGGCTTTCACACTCATTGAACTACTCGTGGTCATGGCCATTATGGCGATGCTTGGCGTTGCTGCGGCCGGTGGCTACAATGCGCTCGTGCGCGGTATGAACGAGCGCAGTGCCGTCGCGGCGGCCTCGGCCCTGCTACGCTCTGCGAAGGAGCGTGCGGCGGTCGATCGCGTCCCGACGGCGGTTTTCTGCTACAATCGGTTGCTGAGGGATACGAGCGGTGCGGAGGACGAGAACGCGGTGGTCGTGGGCGTAATGACGGCGGTGCGCCGGTCGGGGCGCATCACAATGGCGGCGAACAACTTCCTCTACGATGAGTTCGGCGACCTTGACCTCGTGTACGAGGCAACCGACGACGAGTCCGAGCTCGCCAAGCGACGCGGCATGAAACTCTACCGCTTCCCGTCCAAGAACGGCGGGCGGATGCAGTACTCGATTGTGGCGGATGCCGTCTACAAGAAGGATCGCGACAATCGGCTGGCGGCCTATCTCTTCTCGATTGGCAAGACGACGAATGTCTGCGGCAGTGCCTTCTACAACTTGAACCAGAGCCGACGCGAGCCGACGGCTTGGACGGCTGGGACGCCCTACGCGTTCGAGATGGGTGAACTTCAGCTGCCGCACGGCTACATCTTCGGCACGTCGATTCCAACCGACGTCGGGACGATTTCGGATCCGACGGTCATCTACTTTGACCCGAGCGAGGACAAGACGCCGACGATTGACGTCTACACAACGCGGCCGAATGCAAGCGGAATGCCGGAACGCTGGCACAAGGCGGGGACGGCTTCGGCGGATGAGGACAAGGCGGTATGATGAGGAAAACATTCCAAAGGGCCGGCTTTACGCTGATGGAGGTCAATTTGGCGATCTTCATTATGGCGGTCGGCGTGCTTTCGATGTGCTCGCTCTATACGCTCGGCTACCGTGAGAACCGTCAGAGTGTGGAGGACGTGGCATCCGCAGCATTTGCCGATGCCTATCTTGCACCGCTGATTACGGGTCTTTCGGCGACGAACATGACATGGACGGCGTGGACGCAGATTGGCGCGGACGTGAGCGGTGAGGCAAAGAACCGTGGCATCGCGGATGCGGTTTGGCCGTCGGGCGGCTGGTCGGCCTATGTCCAGGAGTACAAGAATGGCGATGAGGTGACCTACCGCGTCAGCGGCAACCCGAGGTCGACGGCGGACGGTGTGTTTGGGAATGTGCGCGGCAAGGTGCCGAGTGAGTATTGCGCGGGGAATCCGTCGATTGACAGCGGCTACCAGTACGGGCTGGTCGTGACGCGGCGTGGCGCGGTCGTGCAGCTGGCCTTCCGCATTGCGCGGCGCAAGGAGACGCTGATGACGCAGCCGATTTTCGTCAGCGAGGTCCACTTCCAAGGAGATCCGAGCAAATGAGACGCGGTTTTACACTGATTGAGCTGCTGGTCGCGAGTCTCCTCTTGGGTATTCTCGTGACGATTCTGACGATGCTCTTCAACTCGTCGTCCATCGCTTGGCGCACGGGCACGGCTGGTGTCGCGAAACTGCAGACGGTCCGCCGACAGCTTGGTATCGCGCACGAGATTCGCGACGAGGCTCTGCCAGGCCTTGGCTCGCTCTCGGCTTCGGGTGATAACCGTCCGCTGACTTATCGTACAGTCTCCATCCTCAATGACGAAAACGGGACCGTTGCGCTGCGGACGGATACGGGGCGAGCCTACGAGCAGATTCAGTGGGATACCGCACCGGCCTTCAATCTGTCAGATGCGAAGAAGGGTAGCCCCAAGACGCTCTCGAACGGGCAGATGGTTGGCTCTGGATTGTTCACGGTGGGTGTCCGCAGTGCCGGGCCGGACAAGGAGTTCGGCACGGAGGACGACATCACGACTTGGCCGGATGAGGTGTACTGATGGGACGAGTGACCGACAGAATGCGCACAGGTTTTACCCTTGTCGAGATGATTGTTGTCATCGCGATGATTGCCATTATCATGGGGTCGATGACGGCCTCGGTTCAGAAGGCGCGTGAGCGTGCGCGGATTGCCCGTGCGACGCAGGAGGTGCGCGAGATGACGAATGCGATTCTTGCCTACGAGCAGTATGCCGTCGGGCATACGCTGGATCGAGTGATGAGCCCGAGCTGGACCTCGTGCAGCGAAGGCAATATGAAGATGATTCTCGGCGGCGAGACCGGGGCGAACGGCGAGAAGATACCCGTCCTCTTCAATGCGATGGTGAAGAACGGCGAGTTGCGCGACCCGTGGGGTACGCCCTACCAGTACATGATTGACAAGACGGCCGAACTCACCGACAGCACATCGTCGTTCGAGACGGCCCTCGCCCTGCCGAATTACTACCGCCTGACGGATCGCGAGCGTTCGCGGACGATTGAGGGAGGTAGCAAATGAGTAAGATGATGAAAGAAAGAGCGGGCAGTGCCCTCCTGATTGTGCTCGGTATGCTCTCCTTCATGGTGGTGAGCGCGGTCGGCTTTTCCATTTACATGCGCACGAGCCGTGCGCCGTCCAGTCACCTCCGCCGCGAATCGACGGCACGCTACTTGCTGAAATCGGCCCTTGCGAACGCCATTTCGCGCATTGACGGCGAACTGAACGACAACGGCTATGTTGAGGGTGTCTACAACGACGTCTACCCGGGCGTCGGCCCGGCGCAGAAGCTCATGGACTGGCAGAACGGTGACCTTTGGACGCACCGTGTCTTCACGCCGTTCGGCTTGACGAACAGCGCATCGACCGTTTCGACGCTGACGCTGGAGGGGCTCGCCTATCTTCCACCGGCGATCATCAACGAGGTGCGCGTCTACTCGCGCCTGTCGCGCACGGCTGCCTGGAGAAACCTCTCTTACGACCTCGGGCGTTATGCCTTTACGGCGGTCGACGTGTCGGACTGCTTTGACATCAACCGCCTGCGGGCGACCGAGCGTCGCTCGTCCGCACCGGGTATGCGCGTCAACCTCTCTTCGCTGTTCGACTCTAATGGAAGTGCGTTGGATTCGGTTCTCCAGCAGGCAAACACCGTGCCGTTCGTCTCGCTCGCTGACTTCAACCTTGTCGGGGACGGTCCGTTTACGCCGTTTGCCCAGTACATCGGCTCCAACGGTGGCTCGTTCTACAATGCGGGCGATGAGGCGTACATCTCCAATGCGCTCTTCGTTGTCGACACCTGGTTCCCGGCGACGAATGCCGTTGGTACGGCTAAGGAGGTCGAGATGCACGACATTTCGGCCAAGAAGGAGAATCAGCCTTTCCGCTCGTACAGTGCCGCGTCGTTCCTTGACTTGGCGAAGAGCGGTTCGTCGACCGAATTGGGGCGGGAGTTGCAGAAGAACCTCGGCATCGGCTTTGCCTGCCTTTACGACTATCTTGACGCGGACCAGATTCCGATTTCGCTGGCGATACCGACGGTCGAGACCGCGCCGATGGTCTGCGGTCTTGGGCTTATCAGCACCGGTCCGAGTTCGCTCATGCCGAAAGTCGAGGAGTCGCCTGGCTGGAAGACGTTCGAGTACACGAAGAATGACGCGCAGGGCAGACCGCACACCATCCAGCGGACGATTTCGCGCACCGCCTACAAGGGCATTGGCGCGAGCACCCTGATGTTGACGGGTGTTGCGGCGTTTCCGTTCAAGCGCGTGGACAGTGGTCGCAAGGGAACCTACCGCGTTGAAGCTGTCGCGGCGGTTTTTATGGCCGACAAGAACATTTCGTGCCGATTGGACGCATCCTCCCCGATTCGCCCAACGAAGAACGACTGGAGCGGTGGAACGCGGGACGGCATCCTCTTCTTCAAGGGATCGGCCAATCTCCCGTTCCCCGAGAATATCACGAAGACGACGGATGCGCTGACGCAGTTCTCGGTTCCGCTGCAGGCCCCGAGCGAGGTTGAGAGTTCGCTTTACTTCTCGGTTACCGACCAGGATGTTACCCAGCAGGACGACGACGGAGAACCGGCGCACATGACCTTTGATCCGTTCAAAACGGCCGATTCGACGCAGGAGGGCAACGCCTTCGTCGTCTACGGCACGACGGGACAGAAGGTCGAGACGGGGAACTTGTTCTCCGGCGGCTATCAGAAGGAGATTTTGGAGAAGGCGGCGCTTGAAACCGGCAGTGAGCAGAGCAAGATTACGTTCACGAGTGCTGCTGAGTACCGTCCGATGGTGGCGGTTTGGGTGCGTGTGCTGAATGGTAGCGATACGGTTGACCTTGCACCGGCGGTTTTTGCGGATGACGAGGACTGGCTCCAGGGCGTTTCGTACGGGTCGCTGAAGGACAACCCGACAATGGACGAGTTGGCGGGCGGCGGTACGCCGATTTTGGACTTTGTGACGGACAAGGTGTTCAAGTACAATGAGGATGGTTTGAAGACCTTGGACGGCACGGCGGCGAATCTGGACGGCTGGTCGGAATTGTATGCGACCGACCCGCGCTTTAACTTTGCGCCGGAGGACTGGTTCGGCAAGAAGGAGAGCGGTGGTGATGTCACGCCGAATTCGTGGCTCACGGCTCTTGGGGCTGATACCACGACAGGTTCGGGCGGCGCTTTCGGTTCGGGTGGGCGCGACAGTGACATCTTCATGTTCACGAGCGATCAGGAGTACCTGCAGTCGATGGGAGAGCTCGCCTTCCTTCCCAACCTACAGGAACTGGACGGGACGGCCGAGTTGATTGGGCGCGGCAGTTATAACAACAAGGGGCGCTACACGGGCAACAACAAGTTCAACGAGCGCACGTGGAGCGGCATTGCGAACATTAACTACGCGTGGAAGACCTACACGCCCGTCGACCATGGCAACGGCTACGACCCGATTTACGAGCTGATGGTGAACAACAAGCCCATCGTCGCCGGTAGCGGGGACTTCAGGGCGAACCCGTTCTCACCCGATTCACGCGTTCTCGCGGCGGTTGTGAAGGATACACCCTACGACTACTATGTGGCCAGCACGAATGACGAACTGACGATTCTGAAGTTGACATCGAAGGTAAGCGAGGCGCGGAAGTATGCGTTCGGGCCGGAGAGCCGTGCGTCGACCGCCCGTTGGCAGGATGACGAGATTGAGGAGATTTCGGACCGTCTGATTACTGGATTCCGTGAACGCGCCCGTGAAGATTCGCGGGTGACCTGGATGGGCGTTTACGATAATCTTGCCTGGTTTGACGGGAAGAGCGGCGACAACCAGCTCTCCTTCCTTGGGAGCTCTGACCTGAATGAGCCTCTGCACGGTGTGGATCGCAAGTTCCTCTATTCGTTCTGGCGCGAGTGCTTCCAGGATCGTCAGCAGCTCTTCCTCGTGTTCATCCGCGCCGAGCCTCTGACTGTCGGCGGTTCGTCGGGTGACGCGATTTCGAATTCGCAGCTTGGGGCACGTGGCGTGGCCCTTGTCTGGCGCGATCCGCTTCCGGCGTATCGCTCGGGTTCGTCGAGCGAAAGCGGCAAGAGCACGACTTCGCGGCAGATGTCCCGTAGCGTGTGGCAGGATGATCTGAAGACGGATGGTCCACATCGCACACGCGTCCTCTTCTACCATCAGTTCGACTGATGGATTTTGTGGATGACGGACGCGCATTGCCATGTTGCGAGGGGTGTGGGGCGGCATCTCGTTTGCCGCGCTCCCGAGGAGGGGGCGGAGGGTGTCGTCCTTGGACGCGATGCGCTGTTCATCGGCATTCACCCGTGGCAGGCGATTGGCGTTTCTGACGCGGATTGCTTTCGGGCGGAGCGACTGAACCCTTTTCTTGACGAGATGCGTCAACGGCTGGCGGATGGGTCGGGTCCGCTGGGAGTCGGTGAAATCGGGCTTGACCGACTGAAGGAGCGGACGATTTCGCCTCTGATGCGCGAAGTCTTTGCCGCGCAATTGGACTTGGCGGCCGAGTTCGTGCGCCCGGTCGTGTTGCACGGCGCGAAGTGCTGGGGAGAGGTCGTCCGGGCGTGCCTCCCGTATGCGGGGCGAATCCCAGCCTTCCTCTTCCACGGCTTTTCCCGCTCGGACGGACTTTTGCCTGACATCGTGCGACTGAACGGGTTCATCTCGGTTGGCCCGGCCGTTCTCAACGACCACGCCGTCAATTATCGTGAACTCGTGAAGTCGATTCCGCTGGATCGCCTTCTGGTCGAGACGGATGCGACGGAAGAGAATGCGCAGGAAGTGCCGCGCATTGAGGAGGTCGCCCTGAAGGTTGCGGAGGTGCGCGGCGTTCCATTCGAGGAACTCGTTCCCATCCTGGATCGGACGGCGGGGGCCTTCGTCGAGCGGATGTAAACGCGTCAACTGAAAGGAGAATCGTCATGTTGTTTGACTTGAATCGGGCGGAATGCGTCAAGTGCGGGGCGTGTGTGCGCGACTGTGCGTTCGGTGCGCTGAGGACGGGCGAGGACGGGTATCCCTTCATCAAGGACGAGAAGCGGTGCATGAAGTGTCAGCACTGCTTTGCGATTTGCCCGAAGGGGGCGATTGTCTTCGATGGCTATCGTCCCGAGAACTCGCTCGCGACGAAAAATCTGCCGCGTCCGTCGGCGGAGGAGATTGAGAACTGGTTGCATGTGCGCCGTTCGGTGCGCAAGTTCCGGGCGGACGATGTGGATGCGAAGACGCTTGACCACATTCTGCGCGTCCTCGGCAATGTGCCGACGGGATGCAATGCGCGGTCGCTCACGTTCACCTGCTATTCGACGCGGCAGTCCGTGGATGCGTTCCGTCAGGCATTCATCCATGCCGTTGAGGAGCATCGGGATGGGTCGAAACTTCTGCCGCGCTGGTTGGCGGTTCCAGCAATCAAACTGCGAGAGGGCAAGTCGGATATTTTCTTTCGTGGGGCGCCGGGGCTTCTGATCGTCACTTCGGATGAGACGAACAAGGCGGTTGTTTCGGCGCAGGAGGACGTTGCGGCGGCCTGCACCTACTTCGAGATGCTGGCGGCGGCGCATGGGCTTGCCACCTGCTGGTGCGGATTCCTTCAGTTGATTCAGAAGGAGATACCCGAACTCCTTGAGAAGACGATGGGCATCCGCCGAACGACACCGTTCTGCGCGATGCTGTTCGGACTCCCTGCCGTGTCCTATCCGCGTGGTGTCCAGCGCGAGGACTACGCGAAGATTGTCTACCGCTGAAAGCGCGGGACGACAAAAAGGGCGGTCGGAGGTTCGCTCGTTCTCCGCCGCCGCAGGTTGATAGGTCGTCGGAACTTCTTGTCCCGCCGCACAATCAGAAGCTGAATGTCACATTGACACCACCCCAGCAGAGTTGGTTTTTGCCCTCGCCCATGTAGTCCGCGTGACGCAGGGTATGGCTCGGTAGCCAGGTGTAGTTGATCTGCGCTCCGAGTGAGATGTTTTCGCAGAGAGCGTAGGTGAGGGCGAGGCCGACGGTCTGGCCCGTGAGTTCCGTTCCCGCGCCGTCCGTTCAGGAGTTGCCACCGAAACCGAGCGAGGCGGAAGGCGTAAGCGAAAGGTCGTCCATGAGGGCGAACTCGTGGCTTAAGGCGAACGCGTAGTAGAACATGTCCGGGTCGTTGCCGGCCGAGTCGGAGTAGTTCCAGTAGGCGGACGCGCTGGGCGTGAGGATCGGGTTCTCGTAGGAGAGGGTTGCGTAGAGTTCCTGATCGCTGTGCCCATTGCTGTTCGGGTAGGTGTACCAGATGTGGCCGACCTCCAGTCCCACGCCGAAGAGGTCGACGGCGTAGGAGAGGGTGTAGTCGATTTCCTGTAGGCCCGCTGAACGGCGGCTCGCGGTCGAGGTTCCCTGCTTATGGGTTAGGTCGAAGGTCGACCACACATTGGCCGAAAGTGCTCCGTAGTCGCCTGCATCGTAGGTGAGCGTGACGGACGGCTGCCAAACGGGATTGTCGTTGCAGACTTGCCCGCGCCACAGGTAGTCGCTCAGCACGTCAAGCGAGACGGAGACCGAGAGGGGCAGTCCGTCGTTTGGGGACTCCTCGACGGGCGCGGCACTTTCGTCGGCCAGGGCTGAGGAGAGGAGAGTAGCCGTTGCGCTCAGAATCGCAAGACCCATTCGTCTGTTCATCGTGTTTTCCCTTTTGATGGTTTTGTGTGTTGGTTGGTGTCCGCACGGGGCGGATGCCCATTGGAGAGCACGAGCCGTGCCAAGTGAGGGGCCAGCGTTGATTTTCGGGGACTTGGAAAAATCGTTGCCATCAAAAGTGCCGCGCTTTACAGGGCGTGGAAGAAATTCGGGTCCGATTGAGGAGCGGGGCAGGCGAACAATGGAAATGTTCCCCTTGGTCATTACAGATTGTGAACAGGCGCGGCAGTTTGTTTCGCCATGCCGCTGGGTGGTTTTCTACTTAGAACTCTTTCGAGTTGCAGTTCGAACGCGCAAGAGTTGCAAGTAGGACTTCTGTAAGCGCCAGATAGACGGCAGGCGCGGCAAAACCATCTGCCGCGTGGGCCTGTGTACCAGCCTGTCCCTCCTCTCGGGCGAAGGGGTGAGCGCGGCGGTCGCACGAGAGGTGCGGTGCGGCTCGCAGCCGTAGGAGAGGTCTCCGTCCGCAACCAGTGATAACCGCCGAGGCAGGGCAGGCTCAGCGAAGCCGCTTGTCTAAGCGCGCGAGGCGTTGCGAGACCGCTGCCGCATCCGGGTCGGGCGAGCCGCCGCGCAAGCCCCCGAGCAAGCGTCTTTTTAGACATGTCTAAAAAACGGTTGACCGAAAGGTGATGTTTTTGATACACTTGATTCCGTGAGGTTGAAAAAGAACAAGACTCGGTGGGTTCCGCCCTACGAACGCATGGTCGTGCGCTTGCGCGACCTTGTGTGTGCACAGGAGAAATCGACGGATGCATTCCTTGGAACAGAGGTTGCGCTTGCCGAGACGAATGGGGTGTCGCGTATGACGATGCGCAAGGCGGTGAATGCACTTGTGGCAGAGGGACTGGTCGAGCGTCGTGCGGGCGTTGGACTGTTCGTCCGTCGTGCGGAGTCGGCGGGCTACATTTACCGGGCACTTTTCGGGAATCTCTTTTGGGATCCGGCCATCAAGTCGGCGGGTGCGATGCGCCGCGCGGCCGAAAAGGTCGGGGCGCAGATTGAGTACTTCGATGCGGGGGGCGATGAAGAGCGGTTTCTGCGCGAAATTGCCGCGCTGCCGACATCGGGTGCGAAAGGTGCGGTCATCTTCTCTCAGCATGGCAAGGCGTTTGATGCTGCAGTACGGACGCTGGCGCAGAAGGGATTTCCCTTCGTGGTAATTGACGAGGCAGTCGAGGTGGAGGGCGTTGCGAGTGTTGTCTCCGATAACCGGATGGGAGGGGTTCTGGCGGGTGCGGAACTGCTGAACGCCGGGCATCGGGAACTGGCGTTTGTTGGTGATGTTGCGTCCGATACCGTTGCGTGGCGTTGGATGGGCTTTGAGACGGAGTGCCGGGCGCATGGGGTGAAGCCGCGCAAGTACGATGTGCGCTCGGCGCGGCGGCTTGGGGACTGGACGAACGAGGTGCGTGCGATTGTGGAGCGCATCCTTCGCCTCAAGGTGCGGCCGACGGCAATTTTCTGTTCGTGCGACGCGATTGCACGCATCGTGATGCGTCGGCTTGCCGAGGCGGGTGTCCGTTCGCCGGAGGATGTCTCGCTCGTGGGCTTCGACGACGACCCGATTGCCGAATGGACGACACCCGCCCTGACCACGATTCGGCAGGATTTCGCGCTTATGGGGCGCCGCGCTTTCGAGACACTCGTGCGGCGCGTGGCGCATCCGTCGTGCACCGGTGGGATGGAAGTCCTCCCAGTCGCACTCATCCGCCGCGAGTCCGTGCGCCGTGCGTCCGCGCAAAAGAACTGTCCAATCACAGAAGCAAAACATCCGAAAGGAAAGAGAAAATGAAGTCAACTCACACATTCGTTGCCGCGTCTTTCGTCCTGCTTGCCGTCGGGCTGTTCGGGGTTTCGTCCTTGCGGGCCGAAGAGGTGACGCAGACGGGGTGGTGTAACTCGACGTGGGCGAGCACCCTTGCCACAGCGCATGACTTCTTTGACGCGAACAACTGGTATTCGGGTGCCATTACGGGTGAGTTCGGACTTGGGCTTGGTCTCTCAAAGGTGACCGAGTATATCAAGTTCGGCGAAGACTGGCGCGGCCCTCTTTCGTTTTCGCACAAGAACGAGACAACGCTCTACCTTGTCGGGGATGGGACGCGAGATGCAACTTGGTATGTGCCGGGCGATGTGATGTTTGCGCCGTCGACAGTCAAGGGATCGGTGCGATTCGGTCATGCGACGGACGGGTGGCGTTTTCTCATCGATCTCGGGGGTATGCCGCGTACATTCACGATCTCGGGGACAAGCGGATGGTACTTTGACAATCCGATTCAGAATGGGCGGCTGGAAATTCGTTCGACGGCGAACCTTGTGGCGTTTCGCGGTGCGCTCGGACATTCGGAGTGCGATCTTGTCTTGCGCGGGTCTCGATACCAGTTCCTGGATGCCGAGGCGGAGGGAACGGTGCGTACGGGGAATCTCATTCTTGACGCGTCCGACCTTGAGGTGAACGGAGGCAAGACGGCTTCGGCGGATGTCATTTCGGGTGCGTTGCGCATTTCGGGCGAATCGGGGAAGATGAAGAAGGTTTCAATTTACGGCACATCGGCGAAACGCATCCTTCGGGCCGGGCGGCTTGAGATGGATGAGGGTGCGTTCGTCGAGTTCCGAGGCACGATGCTCGGGGCGCGGCATTCGGACGAAATCGGCGCGAACCTCTTCTTTGATGCCGCGCCGACAATGATTGGTGGTGTCATCCCGCAGGCGGTCGCCTACGACACGGTTGGTAGCAGTTTTGACACCAATCCGTCGCTTGCGACCTATGATGCGGAACGGGGTGTGCGAGCACTCGACCTTGAAACGGAGTTTGTGCAAGATGCCGCGCTCGTGACGCGTGGGGACGAGAACCTGCTCGTGCCGCACGGAACGACGATGGCGATTTTGGGCGATGTGACGGTGAATGCGGTCATCCTGCGCGGTGGGGAGGGACGTGTGGAAACGGTCCTGTCGACGGGTGAGAACGGAGGAACGCTCCATGTGACGAGCGGACAGGTTGTCATCGGGTATCCCCGGTTCGCCACGCCGAGCGTGAGTGTTCCGATTGACTTCGGATCGGCGCGGGGATGCATCTCCTTTGCGCAGGGAAAGAGTTCGAATTGGTATGCGCCCATTTCGGGAACGGATGGTGTCGTCTGGGCCGTGCTGTCGGACAATCTGTCGGGTGCGGGTCTGACGGTTTGGTCCGACTGCGACTATACGGGCGACACGTGGGTAAACGGTCCGCTCTACATTGGGCAGGGCAAGAAGGTCTTTCCAAATGGGGCGCGGAAGGGCGATGTGCATGTTCGTGGAACGGTTTCCTTTTGGGGTGAGAGCAGCGGACGGCTCGTCTCCCAGTCAATCAATGGGCTTTACGGGAATGGAACGGTCAAGTGCAACAAATACCGCGTCAGTTTGACGCTGGGTGATAACGATGCGAACGGTGATTTTGAGGGAACGCTTTCAGGCTTTCAGGATGTCGTCAAGATTGGTGCGGGTGTTCAGCGGTTCGGGGGAGCGGTTGTGATGAATGAGCAGCCACTGTCCGTTCGGGCTGGTCGGCTGGTGCTGGATGGTGTGGTTTCGGGCGGGAGTCAGGTGTCCGTTGCAAGCGGCGCGGAATTGGGTGGCAGTGGAACGGTCGAGATGCCAGTCGCATTTGCCGACGGTGCGAAGTTCGTTGCGGGTGTTGCTGACGAGGGGCTGAAGGGTCCGTTGACGGCTTCGTCAATTTCCGCCGAGGGAGAGATTGAGGTGTCCGCCGAGTCGGATGCGTGGTACGGAACGTGGACGGTCCTCAAGGTGACGGAGGGAACGCTGGAGGACGTCACCTTCAGGCGCGGGGCACACATCGGTACTCTTTCGCTGAGTGAGGACGGAACGGAACTTCGCGCTTCGCGAAACAGGGGATTCCTTTTGAAGATTCGGTAGTTGGTCGTGTAGCGTGTTCGGCAAGAAGGGAATGAATGAAATGAGAAAGTTCGTTTGGTCGGTTCTGTTGTCGTGTCTGGTTGGTTCGGCCGTGGGCGCGAACCTTGTGCCGGAGGGCAAGCGAGCGTTTGATGTTCCGTTCAAGGGGTCGGGTAAGATGTCGCTTGTTTACGTGCCGGTCTTTATTCCAAAGGGGATGGAGGGTGCGGTCATCACGTGCGAGGTGAAATACGAGGGGGTCGTGCGCGGTGCGCAGAACTGGTTTGATGCGCGAATCATGGTGGACTTCATCAATTCGCAGTGCAAGAAGGTGAAGAGCGGCCCGGCGATTGGCGGATGGAAGGGGACAAGCGACGGCTGGGTCGCGGTGCGCAAGGTGGTGCGCGTGCCGGAGGGCGCGGCAGGGCTTGCGCTGATGCCGTGTCTCTTCAATGTGAAGGCGGGTGCGCTCTCGGTGCGCAATCTTTCAGTCGAGGCGCAGGAGACGTTCGTCGAGGATCCGGCGGACAAGGCGTGGCGTGAGGCGTACGAACGGCGCAAGGCCGAGAATGCGACGCGGACGCGTGAGAAGGCGAAGTCCCTGTTTGAGAAGACGGGCTCCCTCATCCCCCCGTCGAAGAATCCGGACGACCCGTATTGTGCGCTTGTCTCGACTGTCCCCGGCAAACTGGTGAACGCCTATCGGGAATATGGCATCCCCGAGGGAACCGAAGCACTCGCCCTGAACTGGAAGTGGAAGGTGTCGAACCTGCGTACGGGGGCGAAGCCGTGGTTTGATGCACGCGTCCTGCTGAAGTTTAAGAATGCGGAGGGCAAGGACGTGAAGCCCGAGCCTGGGCCGACCTACACGCAGCGCAACACGGACGGTTGGCAGGCGCGGACGAATGCGTTCCTCGTGCCGCCCGAGGCGGTGAAGGTCGTCGTGATGCCATGCCTCTTCAATGTGAAGGCGGGTGAGATGGTGATGACGGATGTCCGGCTCGTGCCAACGGATGCCGCGCCGCTCCGTGAGGCGAAGGCCGTGCGCGAGCGTCAGATAGCCGCACGGCAGGTGCCTGACGAGGCCGAGAACCGTGCGCGGTGGCCGAAGGAGGTGAAGGTTGTCGGGAATCGACTTGTCGATTCGGACGGACGCGAGGTGTGGTTGCAGGGACTGAACGCGGGGGGAATGGAGTCCGTGCCGAACGGTGATCAGATCGTGAAGTCGACCGTGGTTGGCATTGACGAATGGAAGGCGAATTGCGTACGCCTGCCGGTCAAGGAGGACTTTTGGTTCGGAACGAGCGCGTACCAGAACGATGGGGGCGAGGCCTATCGTTCGACAGTTGACAAGATTGTGCGGCTCGCGGCGAATCGTGGGGCGTATGTCGTGCTCGATCTGCACCGCTTCCGTGCGCCGAAAGTCGAGCACATTGCGTTCTGGAAGGACGCGGCAAAACGGTACGCGAACCATCCAGCGGTACTCTTCGACCTCTTCAACGAACCGCACGGAATCAGCTGGGAGATTTGGCGCAACGGTGGGTTCGTCGGTGAGGCCGGAAAGGTGGACGAGTCTGCGTTCCTGTCGGCGGAAGAGAAGCGCAAGAACCAGGGGTTTGAATCCGTCGGAATGCAGGCGTTGGTGGAGGCAGTGCGGTCGACCGGGGCGCGGAACGTGGTGATTGCGGGAGGACTTGGCTGGGCGAACGACTTGACGGGCATTGAGAGCGCGGCAATTGAGAAAGGTGACAGCCCGAGTTATCGCCTTGACGATTCGATGGGCAATGGCGTGATGTACGCGTGGCACACCTACCACTGGCACAAGGGGTGGGCGAGAGTTCTGCCGGTTGCCGCGAAGCACCCGATCTTCCTCGGCGAGGTCGGGGCCGCGCCGCGTGAGGAAATGACGTTCATCCCGCTTGCGCAGAAGGAAGACCCCTTCACCTTCTCACCCGACATGATTGGGTTCATCCAGAAGTATCGCATCAACTGGACGGCGTGGTGCTTTCATCCGAAGGCGGCCCCATGTATGATTAAGAGCTGGGACTACGACCCGACGCCCTACTGGGGCGAATTCGTTCGTCGGGCCCTGCGCGGCGAAACGTTCGAGATGAAGAGGATGCGGTAAGATGAGGCGACTGACGATTTGCGCGGCACTTGTCCTGGGCGCGGCACTCGGGTTGGCGGGGGAACGGACGACGGTGCGGGCGACAGGCCCGTGGAAGATGGCGCAGGCGACGGCACCCGATGCGTGGATGCCGGCAATTGTCCCAGGGACCGTCCTGCGGACGCTGGTCGAGAACGGCAAGGTCCCCGATCCCTACTACGGTCTCAACAACAAGCTTGAGAATGGGCTGATACCAGACCTCTCGGCGAATCGCCCATTCTATGAGGCGACATTCGTCGGTGGGGTCGATCTGCCGATAGCGTTCAGCAATCGCGTCGTCTGGATGCGGCCCGAGGGTATCAACTACCGCAGTGAGATTTACCTCAATGGACGACTTGCCGCGTCCACGCGTGGGATGTTCTCGCGCACGGCTGTCGATGTCACTTCGTTTGTGCAACCGGGTACGCGGAACGAGATTCGTGTGAAGGTTTGGCCCGTTGACCACCCGGGAACGGTGCAGCCGAAGACATGGGGCGCGGCAAACGGGGAGTGGCACAATGGGGGCGATGGGGAAATCGGGCGGAACGTGACGATGCTGATGTCCGCCGGATGGGACTTCATGTTCAGCGACGGCATCCGCGATCGCAATACGGGCATTTGGCGGGATATCGAGTTCTTTGCAACGGATCTTGTGCGCCTTGACGCGCCTTATGTCCGAACAAAGTTGAACGACGACTTTTCGGAAGCCGAACTGACGGTTGAAGTCGACTTGCACAATGCGAGCAACGGGTGGGGGGACGAGGTGCGCGGGCGGATCATTGCTGAGGTTGAGGGCGAGGGCATTCGGATTGAGAAGCCGGTTTCGATGTTTCGGGGTGAACGGCGCACCGAGTTCATGTCTGCCAAGATGAAGGCACCGAAACTCTGGTGGCCGAGAAACAAGGGTGCACAACCGCTCTACACGGCAACTGTCCGTTATGTGGATGATACGACGGGCCGGGAGTCGGATGCGGTGCGCGTCCGCTTTGGTGTGCGCGAGATAACGAGCGACCAGTCGGGCAAGGACGGAGCGCGGCAGTTCTATGTCAATCGACGCAAGATATTCATTCGCGGCACGAACTGGGTGCCAGAGGCGATGCTCAAGGCGGACGATGAGCGGATGGAGGCGGAGATGCGGCTGACGGCGGACTCGGGTGTTAATCTCGTGCGGCTTTGGGCTGGCGGCATCGTGGAGAGCGACCGATTCTACGAACTGTGCGACGAATACGGACTGCTCGTCTGGCAGGAGTTCTGGATGACCGGTGACACGCGGCATCCAGATGATGTCGGGCTTTACCTCGACAATGTGGCACAGCAGGTCAAGCGCATTCGCTCCCATGCGAGTCTTGCGCATTGGGTCGCGTCCAACGAGTCGACGGAAGTCGAGGGAACAGAGGAGCTCGTGCGTCGGCTGACGGGGACGACAAGCTGGATGATGCAGTCCGAATGCGATGGGGTGCACGACGGTTCCCCGTATGTCCCGGTGAATCCGATGAGTTATTATGAAGATACCGCATCGCCGCGAGGAAGCCGCGTTTACGGGTTCAGTCCCGAATACGGAACATGCGCCCTGCCGCCCGCCGAGTGTTGCCGGGAGTTTATGCCCGAGAATCTCCTTTGGCCGGTTGAGAGGAACATTGCCGCGTGGAAGTATCGTGAGGGCGGCGGTTTTGATCGGATGACAGAGTTCCATCACCAGTACGTCAACGGATATGGTGTGTCGAAGACCTTTGACGAGTACGCCCGAAAGTCGCAGGCGGCAGATGCACTGGCGCACCGTTGTCTCTGGGAGACCTGGAATCGCGTCCGTGAGACGGCGACAGGCGTTCTCTTTTGGTACAATGCGTCGCCTGTTCCCCAGCTGGGCGGACACGCCTGGGACTATTCGCTTGTTCCCACGGCCTCGCAATTCGCTCAGGCCAATGCGCTTGAGCCGTTGCACGCGCAGTACGAGTACCTGTCCAATCGTGTTTCGGTTGCCAGTGACATTTGTGAGACGCGGTGCGTTGAGTTGGTGGCTGAAGTCTACGACTTTGACTCGCGTCGCGTCTGGATGCGGTCGCAGGTGCTTGAGGTTCGCGGCGAATCGTTTGTGGATGCCTTTCGGATTCCGTTTGATTCGGACCGCACACTTCAGTTTGACCGTCCGCATTTCATCAAGTTGCGCCTGCGCGAGAATGGGACGGAGATCGCCTCAACATTCTACTGGCGGTCGGCTTCGCGCTACGAGGGGGTGAATACAGTGACGGGTCCCTGCGTGGCGGGTTTTGAACGGCTGGATGAACTGCCGCAAACGGAATTGTCGGCACACTTCTTGAAGGTAGAGGAAGGGTGTACGACGCTTGAGGTCGTCAATACGGGGCGCGCCCTGGCCTTCATGGTCGAGGTTCGGGTTGAGGACGAAAGGGGGAAGAGCCTGCGACCGGTCTTCTTCTCGGACAATTACTTTGCGCTTCTGCCGGGCGAAAGGAAGGTGCTGACGGTCGAGCATCCCACGCACCCGTTCGCCTGGAAGGTCGGCGGCTGGAACACGGCCTTCGTCCACCCACTTTGACAAGTCGTCTGATTGTTGGTGGCATTGCGTGGGGCATTTCATCTTGCATATCGTATTTTTCTAACTGGAACTATTGAGAGTTGAAGTTGGGACTCGTTTGAGTCGCAGGTAGGAAAGATTATGCATGATTGTTGGATATGGTAAAAGGGGAGCCTTGGTTTGCCGCGTTTTGTGTGGTGAAAATGGGTCTGCTGAAAGTCGAGAGAGCATAGAGGTTGTGAAGGCTCAGTCGCGGCGGTTTCGCGTAAGCCCCGAGCAGGCGATTTATGGTATAATGCCACCAGTCCGCGACAACGGTTCGCGGCATCGATAGAGAAGGACTCGTGGTGAACATGAAAGCGAAGAGGTGTGAGGCTGGACGGGTTGACGCTTCGTCCGAAGGGCGCGAACCGAAAGGCCGTGTCGTCCTTGTTGGCACATATAAGGGTGATCAGCTGACGAAGTGGCGCGGATGGTATAGGAACTGAGAAAGAAGGTCGCTGGGTATCTCGCGGCAATGGGTATTGAGATTTGGGGAAATGAATTATGGCTAAGAAGAAGAGCAATTGGGGCAACATGGAACCACAGAAGTCGAGTGCGGCCCAGTTCATCACATATGTTGCTTCTGTTGGCGAAAGCCACGAGAAGTACGAGTTGCGTTACGAGAATGAGAACATATGGATGAGCCAGAAGATGCTCGCGGCGGTATATGGCGTTGATCTGCGGACGGTCAGCTACCACATTACCAAGATTTTTAAGGATGCTGAACTTGACAAGGAGTCAGTTGTCCAAAAATATTGGATAACTGGTCCCGACGGGAAGAATTATTCAGTCAACCATTATAATTTGCAAGTTATAATCGCCCTTGGCTTCAAGATCGACAATGAAAAGGCCATTGCTTTTAGGAAATGGGCGAATCAGATTGTTGCAGAATACACGATTAAGGGCTGGGCGATGGATGCCCAGCGGTTGAAGGACGGAACGCCCATCGCTGACAAGTATTTTGAACACTTGCTTGAGAAGATTCGCGAGATACGGCTCAGCGAGCGTAAGTTCTATCAGAAGGTGACGGATCTCTACGCAACGGCCATTGACTATGACAAGACCTCAAACTTGACGAGGATATTCTATGCGACCGTGCAGAATCGTATGCATTGTGCCGTACATGGGCATACAGCCGTCGAGATCCTTTACACGCGAGCCGATGCGGGCAGGGAGAACATGGGCCTCACAAATTGGGAGGATGGGCCGAACGGGAAGATCAAGAAGTCGGATGTCGTCGTTGCAAAAAACTATCTCACAGATGAGGAACTCGGCATTCTGGAGCGCATGGTCAACGCGTTTCTTGAATACGCTGAGACGCAGACGATGCGAAAGATTCCGCTGACGATGGAAGATTGGAAAGTGCGTCTCGACAAATTCCTTGTCCTCTTTGACCAACATGCGCCGAAATACGCGGGCGTTCCCATCGATGCCTATAAGGCTCAGCTTTACGCCGAGTCCGAGTTCGAGAAGTATCGCATCGTTCAGGATAAACTCTTCATAAGCGACTACGACCGCTTCCTCCTTGCACTGGAAGAAGAGGCGAAGAAAGGAAAAAAAGAATAAGTAAAATACATACAACCGGATTTCCTCTCGGACAATTTCTTTACATTTCTCCTGGACGAAAGGAAGGTGCTGACGGTTGAGCATCCCACGCGTCCGTTCGCGTGGAAGGTCGGCGGCTGGAACATGACCTCTGTTCGCCCGCATTGACAATTTGGTTGCGTAGGCTCAGGCGCGGCGGTTTTGGGCGGGTGGCTGAGAGAAGCGCATCTCCGAGGAAAATGAAGCTGTTCTCTCGGCTCGGAGAACAGCTTCTCCCGATCGAGAGAACAGCTTCATTTTTGTGAGACCTCGTGAGGGGGTGTCCATCGGTTCGCCGTGATTCCTCTATTATGGTAGCCTCCGTCCGCCCGCTTTGACAGGTGGACGGGGCATTTGATACAATGTGAGTCGCTTTGGCGGGGTGCTTCTGTCGGAGGTGTCTTGTGGTTGTGTGCTTTGGAGAAAGGAGATTTCGTATGGTTAAGGCGTTTTTTGTGAAACTTTTGACGCGGCTTTGGGAAGGCTTCCGTCGATTCGGAAGTGCCTATGTCTGCGCCTTGGTCGTGTCCGTGCTCTTCGTTCTGATGAATCATGACGTTGTCGATGACACGGTGGGGATTCGGCTCGTTTGTGGCATTTACTGGGGAGCCTTGGCAGGTGTCTTCACACAGCTCCTGCTCGAATGGCGCAAGGTCTCGATTCGTCAGTTGCCGGTTGCCCTTGTGACGCTGGCCGTCGGTTCCCTCGGTTGCTGGTTCTGGTTCTCCATCGGGGAGGATTCGCCGCGTTATTGCCTGTGGATGATGCTCTACATCGGTTCCATCATTTCGATGCTCGCCTCGTACATTGCGGTGCTGTACTGCATTTCGTCTCAGCCCTCGCTCTTCCTGCGTGTGGTGTTTACGGCAATCGGTTCGGTCGGAAGTGCCACGCTCCTGACCTTGAGCTTTTTCCTGTGCATTTTCGCGTTTGACCAACTCGTGACATCGGTTGACTTGTCCCTTACGGGTGATGTCGCGGGGCTTGTCTATCCGCTTGCCACGACGATTTCCTTCCTCGCATTCCTCCCAAAGGGGGGAGATGACGAAGAAGGCTCGCATGAGTCGCAGCGCGCGGCGCGAGCACTCTTTTGGTTGTTTTTGCCGGCATCACTCATTTTGCTGGCAATCCTCTACATTTATTTGGGGCGCATCGTTCAGGCGTGGTCGATGCCAAGCGGAAAGTTGAATTGGTTCGGGTCGGTGGCGCTGCTCGTCTACATTTTCTTCTGGTTGACGCTCCGCGATTCGACCCAGCGGTTCTTCCGGTTCGTCGTCCGATGGGGCTGGGCCTTGATACTCCCCGTCGTCATTGCCCAGATTGTGGGCGTCGTCATCCGCTATCGGGCCTATGGTATGACGACCCCGCGCGTTCTCGGGATGGTCGCCTTGCTGATTGGACTCGTAGCACTTGTTCTCGCGGCACTGAATCACCATCCGCGTCGGCTATTCGTGTTCATCGCCCTCGCGGGGCTGGTGTTTACGGTCTCGCCTCTGAATATTGTCGACATTCCCATTTTCAACCAGGAATATCGGCTCCGGTCGGCCCTGGAGCGCAATGGACTTATCAAGGACGGCAAGTTGGCGCTCAATCCGGATGTCAAGATTGCGCCACAGGACGCGGAAATTATCGTCGGGTCGTTGACCTATCTCAGCCCTCGCGTTGGTTGGGGGCGCGATTCGGACAGTTGGTTTGATAATGGGTCGCGGATGAAACCGCACATTTGGCATCGTCCAGCGTTTGCGGAGGAGGTGCTGAATGCCGCGGCAGAGGTGTGCCGTACGCAGGGATATGCGAAAGGGGACCTGTTCTCGGCGTTTGGGATTAGCCCTCACTGCAAGAATGCGCCAAAGCGCGGACTTTATATGCCCTGTGAGAAGGCCTGGTTCTCCGCGCCTCGGGAGTTCCCGATCGCCGGGGCTTCGCGGTTGTGCTTGCTTGACGGCCTGTCCCTGACATGCGTGCGAAAGGGCGACCGGTGGTTTCTGACGGTGCCCGTCAGTTCGGTCGCAGGTTTCCCCAGGCCGGTGGATGTCACCGACTCTATCGTGCGCATCTTCAAGACGGTTGACTGGAATGGTGTACTTGACGAGACGGTGACCTTTAAGTTGAAGTCGGAGGATGCGCAAGTTGAGCTTCGCCCTGGATGGACGCTGGTTCTGGACGAACTGTGGGTGTCGGGGCAGAAAGGCGAAGAAGCAAAAGAGGTTCATTTTGGGCGCACATGTGCGATTCTCATTCGGGAAACTCCGTAGGATAGTTGTCGTTGGGCGGAAGGCCGCTCGGACGAATGTCGACTGGTTCTGACGGTGAAAGTGCCGCAGGGGGCGGGTGCATTTGGTATAATATGCGCCGATTTCACCATGAAAGAACTGGTTCAGACATTTTTGAAGGGTGGCCCCGTCATGTGGCCGATTCTGGGGCTTTCCGTCCTCGGGCTGGCGATTCTCATCTGGAAGGCCCTTGAGTTCCGTCGTGGACGGCGCCTGCGCCGGGGGCTCGGGATTGTCTCGACAATCATTACGGCGGAGCCGATGTTGGGCATTTTGGGTACAGTGACGGGAATTATGCAGACATTTGGAAGCCTGAGTGTGGCGGATGGGGTGACGAATCCACTGTCTGCGACGGCAGGCATCGGCGAGGCCCTGATTACGACGGCGGCCGGTCTCATCGCCTCCCTGATTCTCCTCTTCCCCTACAACGTGCTGGACGGCATGAGCGAGGACTGAATGGGTCGTCGTCGTCGAGGTGCGCGGTTGGAGATGACGAGCCTGATGGACGTCATGTTCCTGGTGCTTGTCTTCTTCATCTACTGCATCTTCGACATGGCCGTCCATCGGGGGCTGAAAGTCGACCTGCCCACGGCGGCCGGCGTTCCTGAAAAGGGCGAGCGAATCGTCATTACCATTGCGGCGGACGACACCCTCCAGGTCAACGGAGTGCCCGCGACACGCGATTCGGTCGTCCGGAAGGTGCGCGAACTCGCTGCCGCGAACGTCTCCTGCCCCGTCCTGATTTCGGGGGACCGCAAGTCGTCCCTCGGGATGGGCATTGAACTCTTGGCGGAACTCAAGTCGGCTGGCGTGGAGAGGGTGAGCTTTCAGGTGAATGGACGTCAACCGTGAAGCAATTCCTGGTAGCACTGCTCCTTTCCGCGCTTTTTCATGCGCTACTGTTTTCAGGGGTCGGTCTCCTTCTTGTGTTTGCCGCGTCCGAACGGGAACTCCCGCAACTGGACTTCTCCAGCGTGGAGCTCTCGCTTGCGCAGGAGGAGGATTCCGCCGCGCCCGTCTCAACGGCACTGCCGGATGCTGCGCCGCCTGAACCGTCGACAGCCCCCGAGACGCGTCCACCCGAGCTGGAGATGCAAGTTCCTGACCAGCCGGCACCCGAGGCCGTTGGACTGGATGTGCCGCGCCCGGACGAGGAGCGCGAGCCCCTGCCCGAAATGAAGGTTCGGGAAGAAGTGGTGCACAAGCCGGTGGACGTTGCGCCGCCTGCCCCCGCGCCCCAGCAGGCGCGAATTGACGCACCGCCGCGCCCCCGCGTTCCCATTCGCCCCAAGTATCCGAATGGGGCACGAAAGCGCGGCGAACACGGACGCGTGATGTTGGATGTGACAATTAGCGAGCGCGGACGCGTGGTTGCGGCCGAGGTCATCGTCTCGTCCGGGTTCGTCGAATTGGACGAGGCGGCCTTGAAGGCGGTTCGCGAGGCGGAGTTCCGTCCGGCGAAGGCGAATGGCCGCGCCGTCCAGGATCGGCGGCGCATTCCGATTGATTTCAGGCTGCAGGATTGATGAGTGAAGGAGAATGTTGGATGATGCGGATTTATGTTGATATTGACGATGTGCTCTGCGAGACGGCGAAGGCACTTTCGAAATTGGCCGGGCGGGAGTTTGGTCGGCACGTGCCTTACGAGCAGATGGAACAGTTCAACCTGCAGGAGACATTTTGCCTGACGGATGAGGAAATGGCGCGGTTTGTTGAACTCTCGCACGACCCCGCGTGCCTGATGGGGTATGCCACGACTCCAGGCGCGGTGGAAGGCGTGAAGGCCCTCCGTGCGGCCGGGCATACGGTGGACATTGTGACGGGGCGTCCCGCCTTTTCCCATGGGGCGACCGAGGCGTGGCTTGCGTCCGTCGGGCTGGGGGACTTTGCCGTCACCTACGTGGACAAGTACGGGCGAGCCTACAAGCACACGCCAGGCGAGCCGCGCACGGTGTCGCTGGCGGAACTGAAGGCGCGGCAATATGACGTGGCCATCGACGATTCGCCGCTCGTGTTACGCGCGCTGGCGGACTGGACGCAGACGCACATCTTCGTCTTCGACCGCCCGTGGAACCGATCGTTCGCCCTTGCGCCCAACATGACACGCGTCGCAGGCTGGCCAATTATGGTATAATTGCCGCATGATGAACATTGATGAGTTGAGCCGGCGGTATGGTGCGCCTGGGCGCATTGTCTTCCACGAGGGTGTTGCGGGGTACCCGGAGGTCGTCCTTTCCAACAAGTACGGCGTGGCGGAGATTGCCCTCCTCGGGGGCAACGTCCTCTCCTACCGTCCGACGGGGCACTCGCCCGTGCTGTTCCGCCCGGCGAAGCGCGACTACAACCGGGGCGAGGCCATTCATGGGGGAATCCCCGTCTGCTGGCCCCAGTTCGGGAATCGTGCGATGCCCGGAATGCCGACGCACGGTTTTGCGCGGGTCTGCGTCTTTTCCGTTCGCGGCAGCGTGTATTCGGAGGATATGACCGAGATTACGCTTGGCCTGAAGGCGGACGATGAGACGCGTCAGCTTTGGCCGCACGACTTTGACCTTGAGCTGAAGGTTTCCGTCTCGATGAAGCTGAACCTGAAGCTCACGACGAAGAACACGGGGACGGAACCCCTGTCGTTTTCGGCGGGTTTCCATCCCTACCTGCTGGTGCGCGAGCGCAGTGCGACGGCGGTGCGCGGGCTGGACGGCTGTTCGTTCGTGGATGCGCGTGTGGGCGATTCCGCCGTTCAGGTGGGGGATTTCCAGATGGACATCGCTCCCGACCACGTTTTCAGTCTGCCCGAAACCCCGAAGCACGAGTTCGCGCTGATGGATCCCGGGCTGCGCCGCGCCATTGCCGTCGTCGCAAGCGGCTGCAACAATGCCGTCGTCTGGAATCCTGGCCCTGAGAACCGACCGGCGGACTGCGGAGCGGACGATTGGGAGCACTTCGTCTGCGTCGAGCCTGTGACGGACTGGCCGAGCGCGGCCAAAACGCTCGTACCAGGTGAAAGCCATGCATTGACGGCGGCCATTCAGGCGGCGGCCGACACATCTTCCGAATCATGAAGACGACACCATCAAAGGACAAGTACGGGTCGCTTGCAACCCACCGCGCCTTCCTCGGCAAGCCGCCGAAGCGCGGCAGTGTGGTGCCGTTTCCCTGTCGTCCGGGCGAGGTTTATCGCAAGCAGGTCGCAGGACTTGCCGCTCGGCTGAAGGCGATTTCGTGCCGCAACTGTGTCATCGGTCTCTCGGGCGGACTCGACAGTGCGCTGGCGCTCCTCGTGACTGTCGGGGCGTTTGATCGCCTTCACCTCGACCGAAAGGGCATCCACGTCTACACGATGCCGGGCTTCGGGACGACGGGTCGCACGAAAGGGAATGCGGATCTCCTGTGCGAAGGACTGGGGCTTGGACTGGAGACGATTTCCATCGTCCGTGCGTGCCGTCAGCACTTTCGGGACATTGGGCACGACGGGCGGACGCCGGATGTCACGTTCGAGAATGCCCAGGCGCGGATGCGTACGCTGATTCTGATGGACAAGGCGAACATGACGAACGGCATCGTCGTCGGCACGGGGGACTTGAGCGAAATCGCCCTCGGCTGGTGCACCTACAACGGCGACCACATGTCCATGTTCGGAGTCAACGCGGATGTGCCGAAGACCGTCGTGCGCAAGGTCTGCGCCTGGTGGGCGCAGAAGAACGGCTCCGGAAAGGCGGCGCAGGCGATTCGCGACATCATCGCGACACCCGTTTCGCCCGAACTCGTCAAGGGACAGGTCACCGAAGACAAGATTGGCCCATACGAGCTGCACGACTTCTTCCTCTGGAACTTCATCGTGAATGAGATGGGGACGAAGGATCTTCGTGCGGCGGCGGCGCGGCACTTTGGCGCGGCGTTCCCCGACGAGGTGATTGCCCGCACGCTGGACATCTTCATGCGTCGGTTCTTCACGCAGGCGTTCAAGCGGAACTGTGCGCCGGATGGCGTACGGGTCTTCCCGTTCGAACTGTCGCTGCACGATTGGTGGATTCCGTCCGACCTCGGTTTCGTTGCCCTTTGAGGACTCGTCTTGCCGATTTGATATAATACCGTTTCAGAAGGAAGAGCAAATACATGAGCATTTCGTACAAGAAGGAATTCTTTGACCGCGAGTACACGGCCCGCGAGGCCTATGGCCGAGTGTGGAAGTATGCGCGGCGCTACCGCTTCCGGATTGTCGTCGGCATCCTGTGCGGCATCCTGACGGCCGGGACGCTCCTGCCGCTTTACCAGGCGATTCAGCCCGCCCTTGAGAAGGTGAGCGCCAACGAGCGCGAGCAGTTCGAGCGCCAGGCGGCTGGGGAGATGGCGGACGCGTCCGCACCGAAGGTCGCCGCGCCCGAAGAGACCAAACCGGTGGTGCAGGAGGCGAAGCACGGCCTTGCCAAGCAGCTCGACCGGGCCTCAAAACTGCCGAGTTGGTACCCGAAGGCCGAGAAGATTGCCCGCAAGCTCGGCATTGAACTTCAGGACAAGGACGGTGGCATGGGCGGGGCGTTGCTCCTGATGGCAATTGTTATCATTCCACTCGTTGCCTTCCTGCGACTGGGACTGATCTTCCTTAACCAGTACTGCCTTGCCTGGGCGGCCTCGCATGTCCTCGCCGACCTGCGGGTGGATATCCTCAAGAACATTCAGCGGCAGTCCATGCAGTTCCATGGGCGCATCGATGTCGGGCAGCTGATGTCCCGCGCAACGGGCGACCCGCAGGTCGTCCAGAGCCTGATTCAGGGGATGCTTGCCGAATTGGCCCGCGCACCATTCGAGATTGTCGTTTCAATCGGCTTCATCATCTGGTTTGCGATTGAGAACCACATGCTGCCCACGCTCGGCGTGATTGTCATCGGTATGCCGGCGTTCATGCTTCCGGTCATCGGCCTCGGTAAGATCATTCGGCGCTGGAGCCGTCGGACGCTGGAGCGCACGTCTGTCGTTGGCGGGCGACTCCACGAGATTCTGACGTGCGTTCGCGTGGTCAAGGCCTACAACACCGAACGCTATGAGAACGAGAAGTACGAGAGCGTGAACCATACGCTCTTCTCGACGACCATGCGGGCGACGCGCTGGGGACTGCTCGTCGGCCCGACGGTCGAGACGATTGGCATCGTGCTCATTTGTGCCTTTCTCGTTTGGTGCTTTGCCACCCACGTGACGCTGGCCAACATTCTGCCGATGCTTGCGCCGCTTCTCCTCATCTACAAGCCCATCAAGCAGATGGCCAACCTCCAGGTCTCGATTGAGACGGCCCAGGCCTCGCTCCAGCGTATCTGGTCCATTCTCGATGTCAACGACACGCTGCCCGAGAAGGCGGATGCCGCGCCGAAGACGACCTTCGACAAGGCCGTCAGGTTTGAGGATGTCTCGTTCCGTTATGAGACGGCTGATCACGATGCCATCAAGCACGCGACATTCGAGATTGGGCGCGGCAAGACGGTGGCTGTCGTCGGTGGCACGGGTTCCGGCAAGACGACGCTCTCGGGGCTTCTCGCCCGCTTCTTCGATCCGAGCGCGGGACGCGTGACGATGGACGGCATCGACCTGCGCGAGATGCGCATCGCCGACTTGCGCCAGTTGGTCGGGTCCGTCCAGCAGGAGACGATTCTCTTCAACGATACGATTGAGGAGAACATTCGCTACGGGTCGCCGAACGCCACGCACGAGCAGGTCGTTGCCGCGGCAAAGATGGCGAACGCCCACGACTTCATCATGGCGCAGCCGGAGGGCTATTCTCGTATGGCGGGCGAGAAGGGCTTCGTCCTCTCGGGTGGCGAGCGTCAGCGCGTCGCCATTGCTCGTGCGATTTTGCGCAATCCGCCGATTCTGATTCTTGACGAGGCGACGAGTGCGCTTGACACGGTTACCGAGCGGCTCGTCCAGGATGCGCTCAACAACCTCATGAAGAACCGCACCGTCTTTGCCATTGCACATCGCCTTTCGACCGTGCGCGATGCGGATCTCATTCTCGTCATGGACCACGGCGAGATCATCGAGCGCGGCACGCACGACGAACTTTATGCCAAGAACGGTGCCTACCGTCGCCTGTGCGATATGCAGCACCAGAACTGAGCCGAATGGTCTACGATTGCTTCACGTTCTTCAATGAACTGGACTTGTTGGAAGTCCGGCTGAATGTCCTGAACGCCGTCGTCGACCGTTTTGTCATTGCGGAGGCGACGCGGACGCACCGGGGCAAACCGAAGGAGTTGCTCTTCAGGAAGAACGCGGCGCGTTTCTCGGCTTTTGCCGGCAAGATTACCTATGTCGTTGTGGACGACCTTCTCCCCGAGGAGGAGGTCGAGCGGGATGTCTTCAACCTGCCGTGGGTCAACGAGAACCGGCAGCGCAACGCCCTCGCACGCGGCCTGGTGGATGTCCAGCCCGAGGATGTCGTCATGGTCTCGGATCTTGACGAGATACCGCGTCCCGAATCCGTTCGTGCGGCGTGGCACCTGCTTGAGGATGGGCGGGCGCAGAGCGTCCGGTTCGCGATGTCGTTCTACAACTTCTACCTGAACTTCATGAACTTCTCCTGTGCGAAGTGGATGCTTGGCACGTGCGCGATTCGCTTTGGGTCGCTGGGGGACGCGGCGTTCTTTCGGGGCGTTCCAATTGACCGCTATACGCAGGCCGCCGAGAACCAGGGCGCGACCCTCCAGAAGGTGCGCTTCCTTCGGGCGGATGCGACGCTCCCGCAGGCCGGATGGCACTTCTCCTACTTGGGCGGGCTCGCGGCGATTCAGTCGAAACTTGCCGCGTTTTCGCATTCCGAATTCAGCGGACTTCCGTTGGACGTGCTGGCGGCACGCCTGAAGGAAGGGCGCGACCTCTTCGGCCGCGCTGGGCGTTCCTTCGGTGTGGCCCTTGATGGGACATTCCCGCGCTACATCCGTGAGAACAGGATGAAGTTACGCGACTTCCTTTTCCCTGTAGATGAGGACTACCTGAAGCGGACGCGCTGGCCCAAGCGGTGGGCGCGGATTCGCGGTTGCCTGTATGCGGGGGTCGTTCGCCTCGTGCCGCACGCCCTTGTGCCGGGTCTTGTGCGGATGCGCGATCGCCTGCTGTCGAAGGCTGGAAGGCGCGGATAATGTCGGCGCGGGTCTCCATTGCCGTCGGTGTCTACAATGGCGAGTGCTATCTCGTCGAGTTGTTGGATTCGATTCGCGCCCAGACGTTCACCGACTGGGAGTGCGTCCTTGTGGATGACGGTTCGACGGACGGTTCGGCGCAGATTCTGCACGATTTTGCCGCGAGGGACAGCCGGTTTCGCGTCCTTTCTCAGACGAACGCAGGCGTTGGTGCGGCGCGGAATGCCGCGATGCGCGCAAGTGCCGCGCCCTTCCTGATGTTCGCCGACCAGGACGACCGACTCGCACCCACGGCTGTTGCGCGGGCCCTTGAGGCGATTGAGTCCGCGCAGGCGGATGTCGTGCGCTTCCATTCGAACAGGGTCGCGAAGGGTTCGGTCTTTGTCTGGGAGCACATCTACCGTCGTGCCGCGCTTTCGGATGTCGCCTTTCCGCCGATTACGGGCGGGGAAGATACGGCGTTTTTCTGGGAACTCGGTTTCCGTGACTTGGTGCGCGTCGAGATTCCCGATGTCCTCTACTGGCAGCGTCCGCACAGGGGCAGTTTCTCGCGAGCCGTTTCGCCGCGCTACATTGCCAATGTCTTCACGGGCTTTCGCGTCATGGCGCGGACGGGACGACGCTACGGCCTCACTTCGTGGGGACTTGTCCGTCGGCTCTTTCCGCATGTGGCGTGGTTCGTCCTTTCCGTGTTGGCGCGGCACTTCTCGTGGGCGAACGTGTGCGCACTCTGTCGTGAGGGCTTCCGTAGGGAGGATGCCCATGGGTGAGTTTCGCCGGGAGGACTGGTGCGCGGCACGGCTGAGTGCCGATCGGGAACTGGGACTGCCCACGCGGATCGGTCGCACGGATGTCACTGCCGTCGCCTATGTCTTCGGAACGCCCGAGCGGATGCCGCGCTACGCCCGCGCCATTGAGCTTGCCCTGCGCGAGACATACCGTTGGTGCGGTCGCCTCAGGACGACGCTCGTCGTGAACCGTCCGACGGCGGAACTGGAGTCGTTCGCGGCGGAATGCGGCAACCTCCTGCGCATCGATGTCGACGAGTCGCTGAAGCCGGGGGACATCGTCGGTTTCTCACGCAACATGATTCGGACGCTACCCGAGCGGTTTGATACGCCCTACCTCCTGAATGTCCACCCGGATGGCTTCCCCCTGCGGGAGGGACTCGACGCGTTCATCGGGCGCTGGGACTACATTGGCGGTCCATGGGAGATTGGGCATGACGACTGGATTACGCGGCGGATCCTGACGCGGCACGATGGCGCGGGGAATGGAGGCTTCGCATTGAGGACGCGGCGGATTTGCGAGGCGGGTGCGGCGGCCTATCGGCGGTTCTGGAAGATTCTGCCGGATTGCTATTTGCTGTACGAGGACGTGTTCTTCACGCGATTTCTGCCGCGCTGGCAGCCGAACTATGCGCGGCGGATCTCGTTGGCATCCCGTGAGGAGGCGGCGCGTTTTGCCTTGTGCGAGAATTGTGCCGCGCAGGATACATTTGGCGGCCTGCCGTTCGGGTTCCATTCCTGGAAGGCTCTGGAGCGTTTGCAGGTGCAGGGCCTTTGGCGGGACGAGCCCGCACCCCCGAGTCTCCGTTGACGGGGACCGCGTCGTTTTCCAGTTGGGACTTGTGCGGGTTGCAAGTGGAACTCGTCGGAGGCGCAAGTTGGGCGCGGCAGTTTGAAACAACCACGGGAAAGTCGTGGCGGCTTGCGGGTGTCCGAGGGGGCGGTGCCTTTGCCACTGAACGCACTGAAAGCCGCGTTGCGGCACACAGAATGGGGGGGGGCGAAGGGCCATGTGCCCGTGAGTGCCGTGCGTTTCGCGGTTCAGTTTCATGTTCGTTTTTCCTTTCGCGTGTCGGTTTTGTGTCGTCGGTTCGTCGGGGACTCGCAGCGAGTCCCCCCATATATATAGGTGCACTTTAGTCTAAGAAAGTCTTTAAGTTGCCAAAATCGTTCGGAACGCGGCGGTTTTGAATGGCCTGCCGGACGGCGGGCCGGCAGAACCCTTGCCGCGTTCCAGCCTGTGGTCGGCCTGTCCCCCGTCTCGGGCGCGGCGGCTTGCGGGGGTACGGGGGGGCGCAGTCCCCGTCCCTTGTCCTCGCTGGGCTGGCCTTTCAAGCCGCCGCGCCTCGTGCGCGTACATGCACGCCCGCGCGCGTTCTGAGAGGCTTCCCAGTATTATTATTACTTAACCCTTCACCCTTCAGAACGCGCCCGCACGCGGGGGCGCACATACGCATACGCACGCACGCGCGGGCTTAGAGTTCTCTCACGAGAACTCCGGCTTGTCGAGAACTCCGGCTTGTTTCTTTCTTGTTTCTTTACCCTTTGCCTTTCTCTTTGTAGGGGTGCAGGGGGAAGCTTTCTCTTTCCCTTTCCGCTTTCTTGCCAGCCGATGTTGATAACTCCCCGGATGTTGATAACTTGCCGCGATGTCCTGGGGTGCGGCGGGCTGAGCCAACCACGGAACACACGAAAGTCACGGAAAGGGGGAACGACGAGGGGGCAATTCGAAGGCACATGCAAGGCGTGTCGCATTTGCCGCGCACACCCCCGAGCGGGCGGTTCCCTCGCGTACGCGCGCGCGGTCTAAAACCGGGAATATTTATATTCCCGTCTACGTCTATACCGTCTACGTCTAAGTGCCGCACCGCTCGGGAAGGTCTTCCACGGGGCGCCACCGTTGGAGTTGTTTCGCCTGCAACCAGTGATAGCCGCCGAGGCGCGAGAGGTGAGCGCAACCGTGGAAGCCGAGACTGACCGTAGTAAAATTGCAGATTGCCATCCCAGTTTGTCAAATAGAACGTGTACCCGATAGGTGAGCGGGTCGTTTTCGGTTCGTCAAATACTGTGTACTCTGAAGGTGTTGCTTTTGTTTGCTGAGGGGCTTGGGGCGCAGGTCGATGC
>CAKTUI010000007.1 GCA_934621385.1 uncultured Kiritimatiellota bacterium | reverse complement strand
ACAGCATTTGACAAACGGGGTGTCTGAAAAATCCTGATTAGTTGAATACGGGTACACGTTATTATGACAAACTGCGGCGTTCCCCTGAAACTCTCGCGGCGGTTGCGTCTTGCTGAAATAGATGATAAAATACCCGTATCGTCTTAATAATATACTAAGGACAAAGGAGGATTCAGTATGGCTCGGTTTACACTTCCGCGTGACATCTATCACGGCAAGGGCGCATTGGCGACCCTGAAGACGCTGGTCGGCAAGCGCGCCGTCATCTGCGTGGGCGGCGGTTCGATGCGGCGCGGTGGGTTCCTTCAGCGTGCGGAGGACTATCTCAAGGAGGCTGGCTTCGAGGTGAAGCTCATCGAGGGCATTGAGAGCGACCCGTCCGTCGAGACGGTGATGAAGGGCGCGGCGGTCATGCAGGAGTTCCAGCCCGACTGGATTGTCGCCATGGGCGGCGGCTCGCCGATTGACGCGGCCAAGGCGATGTGGATCAAGTACGAGTACCCCGAGGCGACATTTGCCGACATGTGCAAGGTCTTCGGGCTCCCGAAGCTCCGCACGAAGGCGCATTTCTGCGCCATCTCGTCCACCTCCGGGACGGCGACCGAGGTGACGGCGTTCTCGATTATCACGGACTACGAGAAGGGCATCAAGTATCCGATTGCGGACTTTGAGATTACGCCCGACATTGCGATCGTCGACCCCGAGTTGACGCTGACGATGCCCCAGAAGCTCTGTGCTCATACGGGCATGGACGCCCTGACGCACGATCTTGAGGCGATTGTCGCCGTGGCCCATTCGCCGTACTCGGATGCGCTGGCGATTCACTCAATGAAGATGATTCGCGACAGTCTCGTCAAGAGCTACGGTGGTGACCCGGAGGCGCGTGCCGTCATGCATGATGCGCAGTGTCTTGCTGGCATGAGTTTCTCCAATGCGCTCCTCGGCATCGTCCACTCGCTCGCCCACAAGACGGGTGCAGCCTTTGCGGGTGGGCACATCATCCACGGTGCGGCGAACGCCATGTACCTGCCGAAGGTCATTCGCTTCAACGCCGCCGTTCCGTTTGCGGCCGAACGGTATGCGCGTTGCGCCGACGAACTTGGCTTGGCGGGTGCCGAGACATCGCAGGAGGCGAAAATCGCCGCGCTCATTGCCTGGGTGCGCACGTTCAACGACGAGCTGAACATTCCGCACTGCATCCGTGACTATGCCGCGAACGGACTGCCGGGCGAAGGCATGGTCAAGGCCGACGAATTTGAAGCGAAGGCCGCCCAGATCGCCGAGAATGCGATGGGCGATGCCTGCACGGGCTGCAATCCGCGCAAGATGGACGTCCACCTGATGGAGAAGGTCCTGCGCTGCTGCTGGGACGATTCGGAAGTGACGTTCTGAGCACCGCCGGGCATCCGGCGGAATGGGAACGGCGGCGTACGCGGCGTGAATCGGGGCTGCGAACGCCGCCGTTTTTTCCCCTTGCGGAGGCCGCGAGGGAAATTTTCCTGAAAAAAGATTCAGCAAAACGCGTTCTTGGAATAAGACAGTATGTTAGCAGGAACAGACAACACCATGGAAACGCCAGTCGTTCAGAAACTGATGACGGAACTCGTCGCCCACCAGGAGGTGCTCCGCGCCTTTGTGGGCGCGGCACTTTCGTGTTACCCTGACGACATCGACGACGTGGTGCAGAACGCCAATCTCGCGGTCATCCGCCGCGTGGACGACTTCGATCCGGCGCGTCCGCTCCTGCCGTGGCTGATAGCCTTTGCCAAGCGTCAGATTCTTGCCTTCCGTTCGAAGCGCGGGGCCGAGCGTCTCGTCTTCGACGAGGCCGCGCTTGAGCGGCTGTCCGAGACGTATGTGACCTGCGATTCGGCGGACATGCCCGTGATGACGCGCCTGGCAATTTGCAAGCGCAAGCTTGACGAGGAAACGCGAAAGATGCTGGAGGAACGGTACGGGGATGATCGAAAGCCCCGTGAACTGGCGAAGCTTCATGGGACGACATCACGGGAAATCCGCAACCGCCTCACCTATGCGCGGCGGAAACTGGCCGAGTGCATCATGCGGCTCTGCCGCATTTCGGAAAGTTCCTTCGAGCGCGACTTTGGCGATTCGACCGAACTGGAGGGCCTGATGTCCGAGGCACTTGACGGCGCGGCGGATGCGCAGGCGCGGCGGAAGGTGATGGACTGCGCGTCGGGTTCGCCCGAGCGGATGCGCGAATATGGCGAGCTGGCGCTTGTGGATGCGCTTCTGCGCAGCCAGTATGCCGCCCGACGGGCCGAGGCCCCGGCAGGGCCGATTGCGGCGGAGAAGAGCTTCGGCCACGGCTGGCTGAAGGCGGCCGGGTGGGCGCTCGCGGCCGTGGGCCTGACCGCCCTTGCCGCGACGACCGGGTACATTTACAGTGAAAAAACTCAAACGGAAAAAGAAGGAACGAGTATGAATACGGCAGTGAAATCGGCCATGATGGCCGTGGCCTCCATCGCGCAGATGTTCGACCTCTCGGCGGACGTCAGGACGTGGATTGGCGACAATGGCATCGGGACATGGCAGACGGAGAGCTGCTGGGAGCCGGCGGGTGTACCGGCGGCGGCGGATGCCGTCATCATCAACTCGGGTTCGTGCCAGTACGTCCCGGGCGGCGACCTGTCCATCGCGGCGAATGGCTCGCTGACGCTGAAGGGCGGTCGCTTCTACCAGACGGATACGATTGCCTGGATGCAGGTTGCGGGAAAGATTGACGTCGGAGCAGGGGCTGAATTCGACATGGGGACGGCTGGACAGCTGAATCTTAGCTCGGGCGGTCTCATCAACATCGATGAGGGCGGTGTGTTCAAGGCGACGACGATTAGCGCCGCCAGCGGCAGCTCGATTGACATCGGTGGCGTACTCGCCTTCAAGAATCAGGAGAATTTCCTTCTGACGGACGGCGTCTACTTGGACGGGGGAACGATTAGCAATGTTGGCGAACTGCAGTGGAATGCCGATCGGGAGATCGCCGGGTCGGTGTCGGCCGTCAAGCTCGCGGCGCAGAACGATAAGGTTGTGCTGACGGTCGGTGAGGGCACGATTACGCTATCGGCAGCGCTTGCTGACACCGTGTGGCAGTCTGGCACATCCTATGTTCGCGTCAGGACCGGGGCGACGACAGAATTCGTTTTCACTCATGAGGAGGCGAATCCCGAGTCCGTCTACGCGACGCTTTTCGCCGGGGAGAATCCGAAGATTCGCTACGGTTCGGAAACCTTTGCGGATGAGGCGGCGTTCCGTGAGCGCTTTGAGGTCTCGGGAGAGCAGGGCAATGTTCATGTGAAGGCCATTGCGTTGTCGGACGACCACATGGTCTTCGGCGGCGCGGCGACGGTTCAGCAGGGGACGGAAAACGACTTGATCTTCAGCGTGTCCGTCCAGAAGGCGGGCAAGCCGGCGGGTGACCTCTACCTGGTCTGGGGAACGACCGACCGCGGCAAAACGCTGGAGGGCTGGGATCAAAAGGAGAAGGTCGTCTCTCCCGCCAAGGATGAGACGGTGTACGGGACGGTGAAGAAGGTTGAGCCGTACAAGGCAATCTACTACCTCTACGCGCTTTCGAACGAGACGGAAATTGTCTACAGTTCTGTTTCGCCACAGGCGATGGTGGCGGGCGACGCGGCGAATCTTTTCCTTGGGACGGTTTCGTCGGATGCGGCCAACGCGGCGAACTGGTCGCGTGGTCGTGTGCCGACTGCGACGGATACGGTGGTCTTCTTGCGCGACCTTTCGAAGAATGATCTTGACTGGCCGGCGAATCTGACGAGTGTCGGCGGTTGGCTTCAGCCCAAGTCGGGCACGACGGGGTATGTGACATTCTCACTCCTGCCCACAGCACCGCTGACCATTGCGGGTGATGCGGTTCTTGACGGGGGCGTCTGGACGCATGTGGGCGCGGGCGTTGACCACGAGGCCTTTGAACCGACGGCGGCGGTCGCCGTCTCGATTCGCGGCAATTTGCATCTTGGGGCGGATGCGACCATCACGGCCGGGAGCGGCGAACTGAACATTCGTGAGAAGCGGACGCGTGGATGGTATCTGTCCGGGCCTGGATTCAAGGAGGGGACGGGTGCCTCGTACGGTGGCGAGGGTTCGGCGGACGGCATCGTCTACGGTAGCGTGTTCAGCCCGATGGAATACGGTTCGTCTGGCACGGGCGACGGCGTTTCCTATGCCGGTGGCGGACTTGTCGTGCTTTCGGTTCTCGGACGGGCGGAAGTCAACGGGTCGATTACGGCGCGTGGCTACGGTTGGAACGGCATGAACGGCGGGTCGTCGGGCGGTAGCCTCAACCTGTCGTTCGGTTCGTTGGACGGTTCGGGCGTGATTGCGGCTGACGCGGGCATCCTTCAGGCGCAGACGTTCGATTCCATCAACGGTTCCGGCTCGGGCGGACGTGTCGCCATTCGCCTGACGGATGCGGATTCTGACTTCTCGCTTTTCAAGGGTACTGTCACGGCATACGGCAATCGTGGGCGCAACAAGTCCGAGGAATACGACGAGACACCGTGCTCGGCGGCGGGGACGGTCTTCCTCGCAACGGGGAGCGAGACGGCCGCCGGGAGCGGTGAGATTGTCGTTGCGAATGGCGAACTGACGAATGGCGATGCCACGGCGCCCGGTCCGCGTACGCTTGCCACACTGCTGCCGGGCAATGGCCCGCGTTGCGATGGGAATGCCGCGTTCCGTCGCCGCAGCCTGTCGATTCGGGACTATGGGCGCGTGAAGTTGACGGACTCCTTCCGTGTGAGTTCGCTCAGCCTTGAGGGCGAAAATGCCGCGCTCAACCTGAACGGCAAGACGTTGTCGACGCTTTCGCTCAACGTGAACGGACAGGAATTCCGTCCTGGAACCTATACGGCCGCGCAGATTGGACCGCAGGTGACGGGTGCGGGATCCGTTGTCGTCGGCGGGCAGGGTTTCCGAATCATCATCCGTTGAGTGGACGAATAAGAGAGAAGAAATCATGAACAGACTCGTACTTTTGTCAGCGGCAACGCTGACCACGCTTGGATTGTCGTTGTTTGCCGGTGAGGTTCGCCTTGTCGGCCACGAGGGAAACTGGACGCTTCTGCGCGATGGCAAGCCCTACTTCATTCAGGGTGCGGGCGGCGGAGCCGACAAGACGCTCCTGCGGAACATCGGCGGCAACAGTTTTCGCACCTGGGGGGCGGGCGACATTGAGGAGCAGCTTGAGACGGCCAAAGCCAATGGCCTGACGGTCATGTGCGGCTTCTGGCTCGGGCATGCCGAGCACGGGTTCGACTACACGAACGCCTCCGCCATAGAGGAGGCGCGCCGGGACGTGCTTGCCACCGTTCGGAAGGTCAAGGACCATCCGAACCTTCTCTGTTGGGCGCTCGGTAACGAGATGGAGATGAACAATCCCCATCGCCCGGAAATGTGGCGGTTCATCAATTCTCTTGCCCGCGAAGTCAAGGCAATCGATCCGAATCATCCCGTCACGACGGTCGTGGCGGAGATTCCCGAACAGACGCTGAGCGATTTCAAGACCTACTGCACCGACATCGACTTCTTCGGCATCAACAGCTACGGCGGCGCGGCCACTCTCGGCGAGCGGTGGCGCAAGGCCGGGATGAAGAAGCCCTACGTGATTACGGAGTATGGGGCACGCGGCAGTTGGGAAGGTCCGAAGAATGCCTGGGGACTCGCCCTGGAGCCGACGAGTACGGAGAAGGGCCGCCAGTTCGCGGCGGCCTATGCGGGGAGCATTGCGTCCGAGCGCGGCAAGAACTGCCTCGGTAGCTATGCGTTCACATGGGGCTGGAAGGTCGAGTCCACGCCGACGTGGCACGGGATGCTTCTGCCGGACTTGACGCGGCTTGCCAGCGTTGAGGCGGTGCAGACGGCCTGGGGTTCGGTCAAGGTCGCGAACCGTTGCCCGACGACGGGCGAGGTTGTCGTGTCCGCCGACGATCTTCCCAGTGCCGAAACGCTGGTCGAGGCCTCCCTCTCGGCGAGCGATGTGGATGGGGATCGCCTGACCTATCGCTGGGAACTGGTCAGCGACACGGGGGATTACGACACGATTGGCACGAGTCTGCCGGTGCCGGACGGATGGGAAGGGGCGATTGTGAAGGGGCAGGGCACGCCCCGCGTTTCCGTTCGCCTGCCAGGCGGCGGAACTTATCTCCTCTACTGCTATGTCTTTGACGGGAAGGGGAATGCCGCGTACGCAAATCGTCCGATTCGTGCACAGGGTGCGGAGCCGAAGCGCGAGCTGAAGCCCGTGGCGATGCCCTATGCCGTCTATCGGGACGGTGCGCCGCGCAAGTGGTATCCGTCGGGCTACATGGGTCACACGCGGGCTCTGAAGGTGGACGAGGCGTGCCGTGAGAATCCGCATTCGGGGGCGACCTGCATGAAGGTGGACTACCTCGACCATTACGGGTGGGCGGGCATCTTCTGGCAGGATCCGCCGAATGACTGGGGCGACCGTCCTGGTGGCGCGAACCTCTCGAATGCAACCACGCTCGTCTTCTGGGCGCGGGGGGCGAAGGGCGGCGAGAAGGTCGACTTCTTCATGGGGCGGCTTGAGAAGGGCAAGTACCACGACAGTGCCACGGCGAAGCGCGATGGTGTCGTCCTCAAGAAGGAGTGGACGCGCTACCGCATCCCCCTCGACGGGCTTGACCTCTCGGTCATCAAGACGGGCTTTGGCTTTTCGCTGACGAATGATGGCGACCCGTTCACGTTCTATCTCGACGACATTGAGTATGTCGCCGACTAATTGGAGGATGCGGAGATGAAGAGGGCCGTTGCCAGTGGCTGTGCGCTGTTCGTGGGATTGATTGCCGCGCAGGAAATCGTCCCTTGTGGGGCGGGCTCCTATGCCTCGTATACGCCGTGGGTGAAGGCGCGGACGGTTGACCAGTCCCGTAAGGGTGACCAGAGCCGCTTCATGCAGAACCGTCCGCTCTTCATGACCAGTCGTCCCGGCGAGCCGATACCAACGAACGACTGGTGGACGGACGCGCTCGTCGAGCGGTGGACGGGCAACCTGTGGAGTTATCCCGCGCTCGTCCGTGCATCCGATCAGGGGGTGTGTGTCGCCTTTCCAAGCTACTGGATTGACGATGGAACGGAGATGAAGGCCCGAAGCCGCATTGTCTGCGGTGCGCCCGGGTTCAGTCCGAGCGCGGCAAATGTAGACAGTTGGCACGACTGGGACGTGGAACTCGTGCTCCCGGAAGGGCGCGGCAAAAGCCTTCGGGCGACGCTCGTCCACGGCTCGCCCTTCACGTGGGTCGAGTACGAGGGCCTGAATGCCACGCTGAAGGTGGAGCGCGAGAAGGAGGCGGCGATTGTCGTCGAGCGCCGCGAGTCCGCGCTTCTCATTCAGGTGGGGGACGACTTTTATGGCGTGTGGTATCCGGCGAAAACGCGGCTTGCGGAAAGAAGCGAGGGGGCCTTCGAACTCACCTTCCCAACGAAAGGCCAAAAGGGCGGCTGGCTTGCCATCGGGCTTTTGCCGCGCAAGGACGATTTTGCCGCGCTGGCACCTTTTGCGTCCGCCATCATCCGTTCGACGCGGGTGGACTGGGCGTACGATGAGGAGCGGGCGGAGCTGACGACGACCTGGTCCGTCGAGACGGAGGACCTCAACGGCAAGGTTTCCGCGCCCGTGGCCCTGCAGGGCTTCCAGCCGCATCATCTGAAGCGGACGCGGCCGCAGTTCGACGTGATGGACGGGCTTGTTTGGCAAACGCCGCGTGGGCGGCAACGCGTGGCGAAGGGGAATCGTCTCTCTATTGTCTACACGTTTCCCGGGATGCTCCCGTACTGGGCGGCACCACAGAAGGGGGACTCGGTGCGTTCGCCTTATGACGAGGCCCTTTTCCGTCGACTTTTGGACGATTACGCCGAGCGCGGCAATTTTGGCGGCGACACCTACTGGGGCGGAAAGGGCCTTCTTCAGATGTCCCTGGCGATGATGGCCGCACGCGAGACGGGTGATGCGGCGACCTATCAGAAGGCGCATGATCGGCTACGTGCGCAGTTTGAGGACTGGCTCACATGGACACCTGGCGAGGAGCGGTTCTACTTCTCCTATGTGCCGCGCTGGGGTGGCCTCGTCGGCGAGTCGACGAGCTATGATTCGGAGACCTTCAACGACCATCACTTCCACTACGGCTACTTTACCTACTCGGGGGCATTGCTCTGCCTTGTGGATGAGGACTTCCGCCAGAAGTTCGGTCCGATGCTGCGGCTGATTGCCGGCGATTATGCCAACTGGAATCGTGCAGACCGCCGCTTCCCGTTCTTCCGTACATTCGACCCTTGGGCGGGGCATTCGTTTGCCGGGGGACTCGGTGACGGCAATGGCAATGGACAGGAGTCGTCGTCCGAGGCCATGCAGGGTTGGGGCGGACTCTACCTGCTCGGCCTGGCGCTTGGGGATCGCGAGATGCGCGATGCGGGCATCTTCGGCTGGGTGATGGAGGCGCGGGGAACGGCGGAGTACTGGTTCGACCGCGACCGTGAGAACATCGACTACACGAAGTTCAAGCGTCCGTATAATTCGAACCTGACCTGCCATGGCGTTGGCTGGTGGACATATTTCAGCGGCGATCCCGTGTGGATGCATTCGATTCAGTGGTTGCCGAATACGCCCGCCCTTGACTACCTGAGCGAGGACAGGAAATTCGCCGCGTGGGACTATGCGACCATGTGGAAGACGAAGGAAATCTCGGGCTGGGAGAAAGAGCTGGGCGACGCGTCGGTTGGCAATGTGCTGCTCAGCTACCTTCAGCGCAGCGACCCCGAGGAGGCGGCGCGAATCTTTGCGGATCTGGCGAAGGCGATCCGGGGCGTCGTGCGAAACGCCGACACGGGGCACCTCACCTACTGGGCCGTGCACAGCCATCTCACATACGGCGATCTTGATTTTGACGTGAGGGCCGACTATCCCTGTGCCCGGGCGTTCGTCAAGGACGGACGGCGAACGCTGATGGCCTACAATGCCGGGAAGACGCGGCGGACGGTGCACTTCTTTGACGCAAGCGGCGCGGTCGTCGGTACGCTTGAGGCTCAGCCCGGACGGCTTACTATCGGTGGGGCGAAGGCGGGGACGCGGCGGGACTTGCCCGTTCTGAAGAATGTGACGAATCCCGCCCGCGATTCGAATGATTCGGTGCAAATCATTTCCGACCGCCCCGTTCTGAAAGAGGGCGTGGCCGTTCGCCTGAGCCTGCGGACGGCACAGGGGAACGCGGCAGATGTGAAGTGGTCGAGTGTGGACGGAACCTTCGACAAGAAGGGAAACTTCACCCCGAAGGGTGGACCGTTTGCCACCGTCACGGCACGGGCGGGTGCCCATACGGCCACATGGCGCTTTCCAGTCGAGGAGGCCCTCCGCGTCACGAAGCTCACGATTGAGCCGCAGTCGGCGATGTGCCTTGTGGGGGAACCCCTGAAACTTTCGGTGGAGGCATTGGACCAGTTCGGCGGGCGCATGCGGCTCAAGGGGGCGAAGGTCGAACTCTCCGATGAGGAGAACGCCGTTTTCGACCGCGGGGGATTTACGGCGATGCAGGCCGGGTCCTACACGCTGACCATCCGCCTTCAGGGTATGGTTGCGAAGGCGACAATTGTCGCGTGTGACCTGGAGGATATGAACCTTGCCCGCCTTGCCCGTGTGGCGGCCAGCGGAGAGGAGAACGGCGGACTGCTGGCGGCATTTGCGGTCGATGGCGACCGAACGACGCGCTGGGGTTCGCGCCATCGGGACGGGGAATGGATTCAGCTTGACTTCGGTACGCCGCGTACGGTCTCCCGTGCAACCATCCAGTGGGAGAACGCCCATGCGCGGCGATGCCGTGTCGAAGGTTCGCCAGACGGCGTGAAGTGGACGACGCTTGTCGGCAGCCACGAGGTGAAAAATCCGGAAGCTGATACGCTCACCTGGCGACCGACCTCCGTACGCTACCTGCGTCTGACGGGGCTTGACCGCAACACGGACTACGGCATTTCAATCTTTGAGCTGGATGTTCGGTAAAGGGCATCGCTGACGGCTTGTGCTGAACCTCTCCATTGAAGACTGAGCCAATGCCTCGACGACCTTGCCGAGGCGGGCGAAATCGTCGTCACCGAGGATGCGTGTCACACGGTACACATCAGGATTTCCGTGTAATGACGCGTCAAGGGTCTTGATGTCAAAATGCCATTTTTGACCGTTTTTGGCCGTTTTTTTGCTCGCCACGTCAAAGTGCTTGACGCGATTTGACGCGATTTTGACGCGAATTTTGATGCCAAGAATGCCCGATAAGTTAGTGTATCTATATATATAATAAAAAATATATATATTTATTATAAGAGAGGCATCACGCGTCAAGGCGAAGGCGTGTGTGTGGGGGAATCGGGGCCCACGCGCAGACCCCTCTTGACGTCTTGACGCGGCGGTTTCGTGTCTGGCTTTGCCAGTTTTCGTGCGTTTTCGTGTTCAGCCCCGCAGGGTGGAAAATATTTTTTGTTTTTGCCCCCTGCCGCGACGCTAACTGATGTGGAGGGGATGCCCCGGGCGGCACGGTGCCTACCGCGTCGGCATCCCCCCACCCAAACCCAAACAGGAGCTATCCACATGGCAAGGAAAATCGAACTCACGGACGAGCAGGTCCGGGAACTGCACAAGCTCGCGAAGGCGATGCGCGACGCGGTACTTTGCGGTGCGCAGGGAATGTCTACGCGGTGCGCACGGGTCGGTTTCATCGTGCACACAGCTGATGAACCCCTTGGGCGACATCGGCGCGTTCAGCGGGTGGGCGCGGCAAAACGGCGAAGGGCGGGAACAGGTCCTTGTGGCGCAGGGGGACGATATTTGGTATACTTTACGCCTAATGGATTCGGTTTTGGTTACAGGTGGAGCGGGCTTCCTCGGAAGTCATCTCTGCGAACGGCTTTTGAATGACGGCTACCGTGTGGTTGCCGTGGATAACCTGTACACTGGAACGCGCGAAAACGTCGCACATCTCGCGGCAAATCCCGCCTTTCGACTGGTTGAGGCGGATGTCTGTGATCTGACGCCCGAGCAGGTCGCGGCGGAATTCGGTCCTTTCGCGGCAATCTACAACTTGGCGTGTCCAGCATCACCCGTTCACTATCAGGCGCGGCCAATCTTCACGACGATGACATCCGTCAAGGGGATTCTGCTTTGCCTTGAACTGGCGCGGCGCGGCGGTTCCGTGCTCCTGCACTGCTCGACGAGCGAGGTCTATGGCGACCCGTTCGTCCATCCGCAGCCCGAGGAGTATTGGGGCAATGTGAATACGATTGGCGTACGCAGTTGCTACGACGAGGGCAAGCGCCTGGCGGAGACGCTGGTGGCGGACTACATTCGGCAGTTTGACGTCGATGCCCGAATGGTGCGTATCTTCAATACCTATGGGCCACGGATGCATCCGCAGGATGGCCGCGTCATTTCCAATTTCATCATGCAGGCCCTGCGCGGCGAGGATCTGACCGTCTTCGGGGATGGGAGTCAGACGCGCAGTTTCCAGTACTGCGACGACTTGATCGCGGCATTTCGCGCCTATGCGGACATGCCGAAGGCCCGCATCCGTGCGTTCTTTGTGGCGGAAGGTCTGGGTGCGCCCGTCCTCAACGTGGGCAATCCGGGCGAGTATACGATTGCCCAGCTGGCGGAGATGACGCTTCGGCTGATTCCCGGGACGAAGGCGAGGCTCGTCCATCGTCCCCTGCCGGGGGACGATCCGCGGCGGCGCAAGCCCGACATCACGCGGGCGAAGGCCCTGCTTGGCTGGGAGCCGCGCATTCCGCTGGCCGATGGGCTGGCGCGGACGATTGACTATTTTAGGAAGAAATACACATGAAAGACCTGAAGGAAGCGTACAAGACAATTGAGGCCGAGCATTTCGCGCCCAAGATGGAGATTTCGTTCATTGACGGCACCAACCGTCAGACCCTCTCGTATGAGAAGGTGACGTGGAATGTGGGCGGCGAGAACAAGGGCCTGCGCTACGGGGAGAATCCCGGGCAGGAGGCAGCGCTCTATCGCCTCGTCAACGGGAACCTCGTGCTGGGCGATGTTGAACTGGTCCAGCCGGGCCGTTATCTGGCATCCGTGCCGGAACTCCTGCAGAGCGGCAAGCATCCTGGGAAGACGAACGTCACCGACACGGACAATGCGCTAAACATCCTGCGCTACCTGATGGACAAGCCGTGCGCCGTCATCGTCAAGCACAACAATCCGTGCGGTGTGGCGACCGGCTCGACGCTGGCTGAGGCGTATTTTCGGGCGAACAAGGCCGACCGCCTTGCGGCGTTCGGCGGGGCGATTGCCCTGAACCGCGACTGCGATATCGAGACGGCGAAACTCATCATTCAGAACTACGCCGAAGTCGTCGTTGCCCCGGACTTCCAGCCGGGCGTGATGGACCTTTTCGCGACGAAGAAGAACCTGCGCGTCTTCCGCATCCGCAATATGGCGCGGCTGACCGATTTTGTGGCGAAGCACGTGATTGACTTCAAGAGCCTGATTGACGGGGGCATCGTGGCACAGACCTCGTTCTCGGCCAATGCGCGCAAGCCGGAGGACTTCATGCCGGCGTTCTGCCATCGCAAGGTGACGGACAAGGCGACGGGGGCCGTCACGTACGAGGACCACGCCATCAAGCGTCTGCCGACGGCGAAGGAGTACGAGGACCTCGTGTTCGGTTGGCTTGTCGAGGCTGGCGTGACGTCGAACTCGGTCCTTTATGTGAAGGACGGGGTGACGGTCGGCATCGGCACGGGCGAACAGGATCGCGTGGGCGTTGCCGAGATTGCCCGCGACAAGGCCTATACGAAGCACGCCGACTGGATCGCGTGGGAGACCTATGGCAAGCCCTACAACGACCTTCGCCTGGCGTTCGGCGAGAAGGAGGGTGCCCGCAAGCAGGCCGCCATCATGGAGCAGACGAATGCCGAGAAGGGCGGACTGCCCGGGTGCGCCATGGTTTCGGATGCGTTCTTCCCGTTCAGGGATGGTGCCGAGGTTGGCATTCGCGAGGGCATCACCTCCATTGTCCAGCCGGGCGGGGCCATCCGCGACTGGGATGTGATCGACTGCTGCAACGAGGCGAATGTCGCGATGGTCTTCACGGGCCAGCGGAGCTTCCGTCACTAATCATCGGTTTGAAACCAATCAGAAAGAAGGAAAAAGAAAATGTACATTACGTGCCTGGATCTTGAGGGTGTTCTGGTGCCGGAGATTTGGATTGCCTTTGCCGAGAAGACGGGTATCCCCGAATTCCGCCGCACGACGCGTGACGAGCCGGACTACGACAAGCTGATGCACTACCGCATCGACCTGCTGAAGAAGCACGGGCTTGGCCTGCACGAGATTGAGGAGGTGATCGCTAAGATTGAGCCTCTCGAAGGCGCGAGCGAGTTCCTTGAGAAGTTGCGTGAGCGGATGCAGGTGATGATTCTCTCCGACACGTTTGAGCAGTTCGGTCGTCCGCTGATGAAGAAGCTGAACTGGCCGACGCTGTTCTGCAATTCGCTTGAGGTCGCGGCAAATGGCGAGATTACGGGCTATCGGATGCGTTGCCCACAGTCGAAACTGACGACGGTGAAGGCCTTGCAGAGCTGCGGATTCGAGACGATTGCCGCCGGTGACAGCTTCAACGACTTGGGCATGATTCGTGCCTCCAAAGCCGGCTTCCTCTTCCGCTCGACGGATGCCATCAAGGCGGCGAACCCTGACCTCCCGGCGTTCGACGACTATGGGGCGTTTGCGGAGGCGATTTTCGCCGCTGCGCGGGACTGACCCGCGTGTGCGACTTTGCGCCGTTTCTTTCACTAACCCTAAATAAGGAGACAACAAAATGATGAACAGGAGTTGGACGATCGCGGCGGTTGCCGCAGGTATGGCTGCCGTTGTCGGCTGTACGAGTGCACCGATTGGGAACGCGGGATGCGGGACTTCCGAGTCGGCTTCCTGCATGGTCTGCCCGAAGTGCTCGATTGAGGGAATGTGGGCGGTCGATCTTCCGTATGACGCGATGAAGGCCGGCTGGCTCAAGGTTGAGAAAGGCGCGGATGGCAAGGGCGCGGTGACGTTCCTCTGGCGCTGGGCGAGTCCGTTCAAGGTGGACGAATTCGCCATTGCGGGCAATACGCTCACGTTCAGGATGGGCGCGGGCAAGGACAAGTGGCGCAACTTCTCGTTCGCCGCGAGAGGTTCGGAACTCGACTGCGTGGAGACGATAACGGATAAGGACGGCAAGTCCCTCGGTTCGAAGTCGTTCAAGGGCAAGCGCATTCCGCCGGTTGGCGCGGCCCCGGATTTGACGCGGGCCGTCTACGGTGCGCCGATTGACCTGCTGGCTGGCGGCATCGATACCTGGCAGTCAAAGGAACCCGAGGCCCATTTCGGCTGGACCATCAAGGACGGCGTTCTGTCGAATCGCATCCAGCGCGATGAGAAGGGCGATGGCTTCGGCTCGAACGCGAACCTCATTTCGAAGCGCGATGATTTCTTTGACTTCCGCCTGTCCTACGACGTGCGCGTCCTGCCGAAGTGCAATTCGGGCGTCTATCTGCGCGGACGGTATGAAATCCAGGTAATCGACTCCTACGGCAAGCCGGTGGACTGCCACAACATGGCGGCGTTCTACGGACGCATTACGCCGAAGGTCGCGGCCGAGAAGAAGGCGAACGAGTGGCAGCATGTGGATGTCACGCTCTACAAGCGCCATGTGACGGTCGTGCTGAACGGTGAGAAGATTATCGACAACCAGCCGGTGGAAGGCGTGACCGGTGGGGCGATTGACTCCAACGACTTCGTGCCGGGTCCGATTTACCTGCAGGGTGACCATTCGGACGCGGACTACAAGAACATGTACCTCACGCCGATTCTTCACTGAGGACGGAATGACGCGCATTGAGGGACGCTTGCCGCATGGGTTCGGGCTGACGAAGGCCGAGCTCCGTGCGGCGGCTGACTTTTTTGCGGCGCGTTCGTCTGTGCGCATTGGCGTGGCCTTTCGGGAGGTGGTCGTGCACCTCCAGGATGACGCGGGTTCGGACGCGGCGCATCGGGCCGTGATGGGCATCGAGGGGGCGACCGATGTCATTACGCAAGGGTATGATGCCATTCCGCCGGAGCCCGAGGGGGTTTACGGCGAGCTCTTCGTGAATTGCACACGGGCCGAAAGTGCCGCGCTGCGGCGGAAGGGCTGGTCGCCGACGGAGGAACTGCTCCTCTATGTCGCCCATGGGATGGACCATCTCTCGGGGGCGGATGACCAGGCGCCGCGTGACTATGCGCGGATGCGCCGGCGCGAACTTGGATGGCTTGCGGACTGGAGACGGAAAAACGGTCGGGAAGGACGGATTTGAATGCAGGAGAATGACGAGAAACAGGAGCGGCTTCAGAATGTGCTGGCCCATGCGGGCATTGCCTCGCGGCGGAAGGCTGCGGAAATCATCGCCGCTGGGCGAGTCACGGTGGATGGCATTGTCGTGAAGGAGGCCGGGGTGCGGGTCGACCCCGTCGCCGCACGAATCAAGGTGGACGGTCGATTGCTGGCCGGTGCGGAGCGCAAGCGGACGATTATGCTCTATAAGCCCGTGGGCGTGCTGTCGACGGTTTCCGATCCCTTTGGCGGCGAGACGGTCGCCGATCTGATTCGCGGACGCATTCCCGAGCGTCTCGTGCCCGTTGGACGGCTCGACAAGGATAGCGAGGGACTGCTTCTGATGTCGAACGACGGAGACCTGACCCTTCGGCTCACGCATCCGCGCTTCGAGCATGAGAAGACCTACATTGTCCGTGCGGCGGGACGCTGGTCGGAGGACAAGCTGCGCGTCCTTCGTTCTGAGATTACCCTTCCGGACGGCTATCGGATTCGTCCCGTGCCCGTGGAGGTCCTCCAGGTCGGGGACAACAACGTCCACACGCTGCGCTTTCGCCTGCGCGAGGGGCGCAAGCGTCAGATTCGGTACATGTGCAGCGCGGCGCATTTGGTGGTCGTTTCGTTGAAGCGTGTGGCGATTGGCGATCTTTGCCTGCCGGACGACCTCCAGCCCGGCGCGTGGCGCGACCTGACGGCGGACGAACTTGGATGCCTTTGAGATGAGCGCGGCATTTGATGAGTTCTTCATGAACATGGCCCTCCGGGAGGCCGAGAAGGCGGCGGCCGATGGGGAGGTGCCGACGGGGTGCGTCATCGTCGAGGAGCCACCCGATGAGGCGACCCCGCCTTCGGCCGTGCGCATCCTCGGGCGTGCGCACAACCAGACGGAGATGCTGTCGGATGCCACGGCGCATGCCGAAATGCTGGCCCTGTCGGCGGCTTTCGCGGCGAAAGGGAACTGGCGGCTTTCGAATGCGCGGCTCTATGTCACGAAGGAGCCGTGCCCCATGTGTGCCGGGGCGATTGTTCTCGCCCGCATCAAGACGGTCGTTTGGGGCGTGTCGGATCCGAAGCGCGGCGGCGGGACCACCTTCGGCATTTTTGACCATCCCGGCATCAATCATCATCCCGAGGTCGTGCGCGGCATTTTGGAGGAGCCCTGCCGGGACGTCCTGCAGGCGTTCTTCCGCCGCCGCCGTGCCGAGAAAGAGGAGGCGCGAAAGAATGAAGCGGCTGATTGAGGCGATTCGGCAGGCGCGGTGCGTAGGCGCGTTGACGGGCGCAGGCGTGTCGACGCTCTGTGGCATACCCGATTTTCGCGGTCCGCAGGGACTCTACAAGCAGCCTGACGCGGAGCGCATCTTCGACATTGACTGGTTCGATCGCGATCCTTTCATCTACTATCGGGGATGTGCCGAACTCGTCTATGGACTGAAGGGATTCCGCCCGGGTCCCGTACATGAGGCGCTCGTCAAGTTGGAACGCGCCGGGCGACTGGACGGGATTGCCACGCAGAACATTGATATGCTCCATCAGCGGGCGGGTTCGACGAATGTCTACGAGGTGCACGGTTCGCCGCGCCTGCACCACTGCCGTCGGTGCGGGGCGGTTCGGACGTTCGATGAAATCCTGGAGATGCTGAAGCACGAGCCGATTCCACACTGTTCCTGCGGCGGAGTCTTCAAACCCGACATCACTTTCTTCGGCGAGGCATTGCCCGAGGAGGCCCTGACGGCGGCCCAGTCGCTGGCGATTCGAAGCGACGTCTTCCTTGTTCTCGGCACGTCGTTGACCGTCTATCCGGCGGCGGGACTGCCGCGCCTGACGCTTCAGGCCGGGGGCAAGGTCTTCATCGTGAATGCCCAGCCGACGTCACTCGATGAGCACGCCGCCGCAACCTACAGGGATTTGAAGGAGTTCGCCGATGCCCTACTGCACACAGACTTCTGAGGGTGTTGTACTGAACGTCCGCGCCCAGCCGCGCTCGTCCCGGGCTGGAATCGACGGTCTCCTTGGCGAGGCGGTGAAGGTTCGCATCCGCTGTGCACCCGTTGACGGGAAGGCGAACCGCGAGCTTGTTGAGACGCTGGCGGAGGCGTTTGACCTGCCGAAGAGCCGCGTGGTCTTCAAGTCGGGCGAGACGTCGAAGACGAAGCGGATACTTCTTGTCGGCCTCACGCAGGATGAGGTGGAACGCGTTGTTGTTGGGAACAGGGGTTAATGGATGAATACGGCAGAAACAATTCATGAAATGGCGGTGAAGGCCCGCGCTGCGGCCTCGGCCCTTCGCCGGTTGACGACGGCGGAAAAGGATGCGGCGTTGCTGAAGATAGCCGAGACGCTTGAGGCGGAGTCCTCCGCCCTCTTCGCGGCGAATGTCGAAGATGTCGCGGCGGCCCGTGAGAAGGGACTTCCGCCGGCCATGGTCGATCGCCTGACGTTGACGGAGTCGCGCTTCAGGTCGATGGTGGAGGGCGTGCGTTCCGTCGCCCGCTTGCCCGATCCCGTGGGGGAGACGATTTGGGAGCGGACGCGCCCGAGCGGGATTACGATTCGGAAGGTCCGCGAGCCCTTCGGTGTCGTGGCCGTTGTCTTTGAGTCGCGCCCGAATGTCTTCATCGACACGGCGGCACTTTGCCTCAAGACGGGTAATGCCATCATCTTGCGCGGCGGGAAGGAGGCCATTCGCTCGAATACGGCCTTGGCGCACAGTGTCGCGAAGGCCCTTGCCGAGGTCGATGCCGGGCGTGGCATTGCGGATGCCGTCCAGTTGGTCACGATTCTCGACCACGAGGCCGTGCGGGAGATGGTGCGGGCCGTCGGGCTGATTGACGTGGCGATACCGAGAGGCGGCGAGCGCCTGATTCGGGCCATGTGCGAGGCGGCACTCATCCCCGTGTTAAAGCACTACAAGGGCGTTTGCCATATCTACGTGGATGACGAGGCGAACCTTGACATGGCGCTCGCCATTCTCGACAATGCAAAGGTTCAGCGTCCCAGTGCCTGCAACGCGGCGGAATGCCTGTTGGTGAACGAGCGCATCGCCGATGTCTTTCTGCCGCGTGTGGAAGCGTGGTCGAACGAGCGCGGCGTTCGGCTTCACACGGATGGTGTCGGGACGGAATACCTTTCGCTTGACCTCAATGTTGCGAAAGTCGCGGACTGGCGGGCTGCCATTGACTTCATCAACGCCCATTCGTCGCATCACAGCGACTGCATTGTGACGGAGAATGCCGCACACGCGGCGGACTTCTTGAGGGACGTGGATTCCGCCTGTGTCTACCACAATGCCTCGACGCGCTTTACGGATGGCGCGGAGTTTGGCATGGGGGCGGAAATCGGCATCTCGACGGACAAGCTCCATGCGCGTGGACCGATGGGGCTTGAGGAACTGACGACCTACAAGTACACCGTTTGCGGAAACGGGACCATTCGGCAATGAGAACGCCTGTCGACAAGACGATTGCCTTCTCGTTCGGTTCGCATCCCGAACGGGACGCGAAGTTGCGGTGGACGGCGAAATTGACTTTTCCACCGGGTGCGGAGGCGCAGACGAGCCTGCCCATCGATGTCCAGGATGGACGCGGGCAGCCTGTGGCGGACGGAATCTTCGATCTGGCCGGACAGCGGCTGAAGGTGGTCCAGGGACGGGCATCGATGACATACGCCGACTTCGTTCGCGGCAAGCATGAGACGGCCCTCTGGCTCTACCGCCCAGGGATGCCGCCGATTCCGGGAGGGCTGACGTTCGCATGAGTGCGGAAATGATGAGCGATGGGGACTGGTTGGCCCTCCTCCGCGCCGGTTCGGATGAAGGGTGGCGGCTTGTGTGGGAGCGCGTCATTGCGCCGGAGGCGAAGTCACAGCGGAGCGCGGAGATGATGCGACGCTTTTCCCTGACGGACGGCGACCTGATGGGAATGCTCTATGCGGACATGATCGGGCGGCGGAAGATTGACCTCTTTCGGAATGACGGCGGCAGTCTGCAGGGATGGCTTCGGACGTATGTGCGGGGCTATGTTCTGAATGCGGATCCCAATCGGCATGGCGAGATTTCGATTGAAGGGGCTCATGCCGATGCGGAGAGCGGTGACGAGAGTTTGAGTCTGCCGCAGGAGGACGGTCGCATCTTACGGGGCGAGGCCTGGCGACTGACGCATTATTGCTTCCGGGAACTCTGGAATGAGGATCCTGAACGGGCCTATGTGCACGTTCTGAAGACGCGCTTCTTCCTTTCAAGTGAGGAGATAAGGGAGTTTCTGGACATTTCCTCGGCGGCGAATGTGGACCAGATTTTTTCGCGGTCCGTGAAGTTCATGCGAAAGGCATGGCTCAGTCACGATACGATTGACCGTGTGGACTGAGGAGACAAGCGTTTCGGGTGTCTCGGGCGCGGCGGATTGAATCCCGGGCGCGAGGGTGAACCGTTTCTAAAGTCGCGGTAAAGCGTAAAAGCGTTACTTCGGTCAAATTCCGCCCCGATGTCCGTCGTAGGGGTGCCTGATGCCCATCAGAGCGTTTTTTGATGCCCATCAGAAATCTTTCCGATGCCCATCAGAATTTCGTCCGATGGGCATCGGAGTTCCGTCTTGTTTTCATCTACTTTCGTGATTCCCACTTGCAGATGGAGCGGAATTTAGTGTAAAATGTATCTTATTCGTGAGTGTTGGAAAGAAAGAAGGTTTGGATGACATCTGACAGGTTGGCCGTGAAGTCCGCCTCGTCCTGCCAATGGGACGCGGCGAGCCTTGGTGAGATTATGCTTCGGCTTGATCCGGGCGACGGGCGCATTCATACGGCGCGCGAGTTTCGTGTCTGGGAGGGTGGCGGCGAGTACAATGTCGTGCGTGGGCTTCGTCGTTGTTTTGGTCTGCGGACGACGGCGGTGACGGCTTTCGCCGACAATCCCGTGGGACGGCTTGTCGAGGACTTCATGCTTCAGGGTGGTGTGGACGTGAGCCACGTGAAGTGGATGCCGTTCGACGGCATCGGGCGCACGGTGCGCAACGGGCTGAACTTCGTCGAGCGGGGCTTCGGTTGCCGCGGTGCGCGGAGTTGTGCCGACCGTGGGCTGACGGCGATTTCGCAGGTGAAGCCCGGCATGATTGACTGGGAGAAGCTTTTCGGCGAGGAGGGGGTGCGCTGGTTCCATACGGGCGGCATTTTTGCCGCGCTTTCAGAGTTCACCGCCGAAGTCGCCATCGAGGCCCTGAAGGCCGCGAAGAAGTATGGCACCGTGACGAGCTATGACCTCAACTATCGCGCCTCGCTCTGGAAGTCCATCGGTGGGCAGGCGAAGGCTCAGGAGGTGAACCGCGAGATTGCGAAGTACGTGGACGTCATGATTGGTAACGAGGAGGATTTCACGGCGGCACTCGGCATTGCGGTCGAGGGCGTGAACGCGAATATGACGAAACTCCCGATTGAGGGCTTCCGCAAGATGATTGACCGTGCGGTTGCGGCCTATCCGAACTTCAAGGCGGTGGCGACGACGCTTCGTGCGGTGAAGAGTGCAACGGTGAACGACTGGAGCGCACTCTGCTGGTACCGGGGCGAGCTCCACCAGTCCATCAGTCGTCCCGGGCTTGAGATTTACGATCGTGTCGGGGGCGGCGACTCGTTCGCCTCAGGTCTCATCTACGGTTTCATGACCTTTGACGATGCCGAGAAGGCGGTGAACTACGGCGCGGCGCACGGTGCCCTGGCCATGACGACGCCGGGCGACACCTCGATGGCCACGAAGGCGGACGTTGAGAAACTCGTGGGCGGCGGTTCCGCCCGCGTCGACCGGTAATTGACCAGGATGTGAGGCGCATGATGACGATGAAGACGCGAATGACGAATTTTCGGTGGATGATCTGTTCGCTGTTGTTTTTTGCAACGACGGTGAACTATCTCGACCGTCAGGTCCTTTCCCTCACATGGAAGGACTTCATTGCCCCCGAATTCCACTGGACGGACTACGACTACGGCATCATCACGGGTTATTTCTCGCTGATTTATGCCATTTGCAACCTGTTTGCCGGCAAGTTCGTGGACTGGATGGGGACGAAGAAGGGGTACATGTGGGCGATTTTCATCTGGTCGCTTGCCGCGTGTCTTCATGCCGTCTGTGGATGGGGGACGGTGCAGCTGGTGGATGGCGTGACGAGCGTCGCTGCGATGCGCGCCGTGCAGGCCGGCTCGGCCCTTGCACTGTCGATTGCATCCGTGTCGGTTTGGCTCTTCCTCGGGTGTCGTTGCCTGCTGGCGCTGGGTGAGGCAGGGAACTTTCCGGCGGCCATCAAGGTGACGGCGGAATACTTCCCGAAGAAGGATCGTGCCTTTGCGACATCCATCTTCAACTCGGGTTCGTCGGTCGGTGCGCTCGTTGCACCGGCGCTGATTCCACTCATCGCCCGGTACTGGGGGTGGGAGATGGCGTTCATTGTCATTGGTGCGCTGGGCTTTGTTTGGATGGGCTTCTGGCAGTTCCTCTACAAGAAGCTGTCTGAAAATCCACGCGTGAACGCGGCGGAACTTGCCTATGTTTCGCAGGATGAAGTACAGGAAGGGGCGGGGGCCGCTCCCGCACCGACCAAGTCGCTCGGCTATTTGCGCTGCTTCTCGCTGCCGCACACCTGGGCACTGATTCTCGGGCGTCTCCTGACGGACGGCGTGTGGTGGTTCTTCCTCTTCTGGACACCCGGCTACCTGTCCGACCAGTTCGGTTACAAGAGCGATTCGGGCATGGGAATGGCGTTGATGGTGACGCTGTATGCAATCGTGACGTTCGTCTCGATTTACCTGTGCAAGCTGCCGACGTGGTTCGTGGACCGGCGAAAGATGAATCCGTACGAGGGGCGCATGATTGCGATGTTCGTCTTCGCGTGCTTCCCGCTTCTCGCATTTGGAGCGCAGCCTCTTGGGGCGTACAGCGCGTGGTGGCCGGCGATTCTAATCGGCCTTGCCTGTGCGGGTCATCAGGCGTGGAGCGCGAATGTCTATTCGGTCGTTGGTGACATGTTCCCGCGCTCGTCCATTGCTACGCTGACGGGCATCGCCCAGTGCGCGGCCGGGCTTGGCAGTTTTGCGGTGAATCGGAGCGCGGGCTGGCTGTTCACATACGCCGCCGAGAAGGGCGATGCCTTTACGTTCGCCGGTTATGCGGGCAAGTCGGCGGGCTACATGATTGTCTTCTGCTACTGTGCCGTGGCCTACGTCATCGGCTGGACGTGCATGAAAGTTCTCGTTCCGCATTACAAGAAGATCGAGTGCTGAACGCTATTTAAGGAGTAAAGGAATGAAACAAGGCTGGAGATGGTATGGTGAGCGTGACGCGATTTCCCTTCGGGAGATTCGTCAGGCGGGTGTGACGGATGTTGTCGCGGCACTTTACGGGCGCAAGCCTGGTGAGGTGTGGCCGGTGAAGGAGATTCGTGATCTCGCGGCAAAAGTGAAGGCGGAGGGGATGACCTGGAGCGTGGTCGAGTCCGTCCCAGTGCACGAGGACATCAAGCGTCGTTCGGGGAACTACCTCGCCTACATCGAGAACTACAAGAAGACGCTCCAGAACCTCGCCAAGTGCGGTATTCGGACGGTCTGCTACAACTTCATGCCGATTCTCGACTGGACGCGCAGCGACCTCGCCTACGAGTTGCCGGACGGCTCGACCTGCCTTGGCTACAACGAGTACGAGGTTGCCGCGTTTGACCTTTATTCGCTGAAGCGTCCAGGTGCAGAGAAGGACTACGACGCGAAGACGAAGGCGCGGGCGAAGAAACTGTGGGCGGCCTATAAGCCGGCCCAGCGTAAGCGCGTCGAGAAGTCCATCCTGACGGGTTTGCCGGGAACGGTGGACGATCTCACGCCGCGTGAGTTCCTCCGCCAGCTCAAGACCTACGAGGGCATTGGCGACCGCGAGCTGCGCGAGAACATGTACGCGTTTCTCAATGAGATTACGCCCGTCCTTGAGGCGTGCGACATCGATATGTGCATCCACCCTGACGATCCGCCGCATCCGATTTTCGGTTTGCCGCGCATTCTGTCGACGGCGGCGGACATTCGGGAGATGAACAAGCGTTGCCCGTCAAAGCACATTGGCCTGACGCTCTGCACGGGTTCGCTCGGTGGTTCGCTTGAGAACGACGAGGTCGCCATCTTCAAGGAGTTCGCCAAGCGCATTTTCTTCTGCCACTTCCGCAACCTGGAATATGAAGAGCCGGGCATCTTCCACGAATCGCACTGCCATCTCGTGGGCAAGACGGACCTCCCAGCCCTGATGATTGCCCTTCTCAAAGAGGAGAAGCGTCGCGGCGAGGGCATCGTGGTTCGTCCCGACCATGGTCGCCTGATGGAAATCGACAAGGGGCGTAAGTGCTACTGCGGCTATTCCTACGGCGGTCGTCTGGTCGGTCTCGCTGAACTGCGCGGACTTGAAATCGGCCTGAAGTACGCCTATCCATCCCTTCGGGAGAAGACAGCGAAATGAGCAAGAAACCTTTTATCAACGATGACTTCCTGCTGACGACGCGGACGGCTCGTGAGCTGTACCACGGTTATGCGGAGAAGAAGCCCATCATCGACTACCACTGCCATTTGCCGCCGAAGGAGATTGCGGAAGACAAGCGGTGGGAAAACATTGCCGAGGTTTGGCTGGGCGGTGACCACTACAAGTGGCGGCAGATGCGGTCGAATGGCGTGGACGAGAGCCTCATCACGGGGAACGCCCCCGCCTACGACAAGTTCGCCGCGTTTGCGGAAACGATGGAGCGTCTCGTGGGTAATCCACTCTTCGACTGGTCGCACCTTGAGCTCGCCCGTTACTTTGGCGTGACGGAACGGCTCTGTTCGGCAAGTGCCCCACGCATCTGGAAGGCCTGCAATCGCAAGTTGGCGACGAAAGGATTCTCGGCGCGAGGACTGATGAAGAAGTCCAATGTCGCCGTCGTTGCGACGACGGACGATCCGGTCGACACGCTTGAATACCATCGTCAGATTGCGTCCGATCCTTTTGGTACGCGTGTGCTGCCGGCATGGCGTTCGGACAAGGCGTCAAAGATTGAGGATGCATCCGCATGGAACGCGTGGGTGGATCGGCTCGCGGCAGCGGCGGGCGAGACCGTCAAGACGTGGGACGACTTCCTCTCCGCCCTTGCGAAGCGTCACGTCTTCTTCGCCGAGTGTGGGTGCGTGATTTCCGACTACGGTGTTTCGGAACTCTTTTTCGTCCCCTACACGGAGGGCGAAATCAGGCGCATCTTCAAGAAGGCTCGTCAGGGCGGTTCGGTCACGCCCGAGGAGGAGGCGAAATTCAAGAGTGCGTGGATTTACGAAGGACTGAAGGCGGATGCCGAGGCGGGGTGGACAACCCAGTTGCATATCAACTGCCTGCGCAATCCCAACTCAAAGATGCTCGCCGCGCTTGGTCCGGACACGGGGTTTGACTGCATTGGCGAGTGGAACCTGAACGAGCCGCTTGCACGGCTTTTGGATCGTCTGGAGCAGACCTGCGGTGTGCCGCGCATGATTCTCTACTCTCTCAATCCAAAGGATACGGAGATGCTGGCGACACTGATGGGCAGTTTCCAGCGGGGGCCCGAACGCGGGCGCATCCAGCTGGGGGCCGCCTGGTGGTTCCTCGATCAGAAGGACGGCATGCGTCGCCAGTTGGAGGCACTTGCCGCGCTTGGGTGCCTGGGCAACTTCGTTGGAATGCTGACGGATTCCCGTTCCTTCCTGAGTTATACGCGTCACGAGTACTTCCGCCGAATCCTCTGCCAGAAGCTTGGTGCGGAGGTTGAGCGCGGTGAGTTGCCGAACGATGTGAAGTGGCTGGGCAGGATTGTTGAGGATATCAGCTACAACAACGCAAACCGCTACTTCTTTGGCGAAAAGTGAGGGCTTTTTGTCCATTCCAAGCGGGGCAAGCGAGGCTGTCGGGACGGCCTCGCTGATTCTGTGCCGCGTCGGATTGGACAAAGTCGCACGAAATATGATATAATTCGCCGCAATTTTCACGAACGAAAGCGAAACGATGGCAATTGTCTTAGGACTTCCGAAAGGTAGCTTGCAGGAATCGACGTTCGCCCTCTTCAAGAGGGCGGGCTTCAATGTTTCCTGCTCAAGCCGTAGTTATATTCCCACCATTGACGACGACGAGATCAAGTGCCGCTTGCTCCGTCCGCAGGAGATGAGTCGCTATGTCGAGCTCGGTCTCCTTGACGCGGGCATCTGCGGCTATGACTGGGTCTACGAAAATGGCAGTGATGTGCAGGAAATCTGCGAGTTGAACTATTCGAAGGCGACGTCAAATCCCGTCCGTTGGGTGCTGGCCGTGCCGAACGACTCGAAGATCAAGTCCGTCAAGGATTTGCAGGGCAAGCGCATCTCGACTGAGGCGATGGGTCTCGTCAAGCGCTACCTCAAGAAGCATGGCGTGAAGGCCGATGTTGAGTTCAGCTGGGGTGCGACCGAGGTCAAGGCTCCGGAACTGGTGGATGCGATTGTCGATCTGACGGAGACCGGGTCATCGCTTCGTGCGAACAACCTGCGCATCGTTGACACGATTTTGACGTCGACGACGCGGTTCATTGCGAACAAGGCGAGCTGGAAGAACCGTGCGAAACGCGCCAAGCTTGAGCAGCTCAAGATGCTCCTGACGGGTGCGCTTGAGGCTCAGCGCCGCGTGTTGCTCAAGTGCAATGCGCCGACGAAGACGCTCGACAAGGTCGTCAAGGTTCTCCCGGCGCTCCATGCGCCGACCGTCAACAAGCTCAACGACCCCAACTGGTGCGCCGTCGAGTCGGTTGTTGAGGAGAAGCAGGTTCGCGATCTCATCCCCGAACTGACCAAGAACGGGGCGACGGGTATCATCGAATTGCCGCTCAACAAGATTATTTTCTAATTCATCACTAACAGGTCTCTACAAGAAAAGGAGAAAACAATGGGTTCCATCAAGAAGAAACGCCGGAAAAAAATGTCGAAGCATAAATACGACAAGCGCATGAAAGCCATGCGTCATAAGAATAAGTAAGGCAAAGGCCCGGTTGAAAAACCGGGCCTTTCGCTTTCATTCACGCTTGCACGAAGGGACGAGAATGTAGTATAATGCAGTCAAATGAAACTTGAGAAGTTGAATTTGTTCGTTGCCTCGGGGTTCGGGCTTGGACTTGTTGCGCCTTTTGCGCCGGGGACATTTGGAAGTCTGCCGGGCGTAGCGCTGGCATACGCCCTTGCCTTCTTGCCGCCATGGGCGCAGATTCCTCTGTGCCTTCTCCTAACTTTGGCGGCGATTCCCATCTGTGACCTTGCGGAGCGGACGCTTGGTATCAAGGATGACGGGCGCATTACGGCGGATGAGTGGATGCTTTATCCAATTTCTTTTGTGGGCATTCCGATTCTTGACCTGCCGTGGTGGTCCATGCTGGTGTTCTTCGCTGTCGTCCGTGCGATTGACATCATCAAGCCGCCGCCGGCGCGGCAGTTGCAGTCCATTCCCGGTGGGCGCGGCATAGTTGTGGACGATTTCTTGGCGAACCTCTATTCGCTTGCGATCAACTGGCTGATTGTCTGGCTTGTTTTCTAATCAACTCAACGAAAGGGTAAGTACGCATGAACCGCATCATCCTGAATGAAACCTCCTACCATGGGGCCGGCGCCATTTCGGCGATTGTCGCCGAACTCGCCGCACGGGGACTGAAGAAGCCGATTGTCTTCTCGGATCCTGATCTCGTCAAGTTCGGCGTGACGAAGAAGGTGACGAATCTTCTTGACAAGGCGAAGGTAGCCTATGCCGTCTATTCCGAAATCAAGCCGAATCCGACCATTCAGAATGTGAAGGATGGCGTGAAGGCGTTTCGGAAGGCGAAGGCGGATGCCATTATCGCTATTGGCGGCGGTAGTTCGATGGATACGGCGAAGGCCGTCGGCATCATCATGGCCAATCCGAAGTTCGCCGACGTTCGTTCGCTTGAGGGGTGTGCGGCGACGACCAAGCCGTCCAAGCCAATTCTCGCAGTCCCGACGACAGCCGGCACGGCGGCGGAAGTGACCATCAACTATGTCATTACGGATGTCGAGAAGCACCGCAAGTTCGTTTGCGTCGACCCGCACGACATTCCCGTCGTCGCCTTTGTCGATCCCGAAATGATGGCATCGATGCCGAAAGGCCTGACCGCCTTTACGGGTATGGACGCGTTGACCCATGCGATTGAAGGCTACATTACGAAGGCCGCCTGCCCGATGACGGACTTCATGCATCTTGAGGCCATTCGACTCATCTCGCTTCATTTGCGTGATGCCGTCGCCAATAAGCCGTCCGGGCGTGAGGGTATGGCACTTGGACAGTATGTCGCCGGGATGGGTTTTTCGAATGTCGGGCTTGGCATCGACCATTCGATGGCACATGGGCTTTCGGCACTCTATGATATGCCCCATGGAAAGGCGTGCGCCATTCTTCTGCCGACGGCAATGAAGTTCAATGCACCGAAGACGGGTGGCAAGTATCGTGCCATTGCGATGGCAATGGGGGTCAAGGGCGTTGAGAAGATGACCCTTCCCGAGGCGCGGAAGGCCGCTATTGCGGCGGTTGAGAAACTCTCGAAGGATGTTGGCATCCCGACGAACCTGAAGAGCGTTCTCAAGAAGGAGGATGTCAAGTTCCTCGCCGAATCGGCTTACGCTGATGCGTGTCGTCCGGGCAATCCGCGTGACTGCACGGTGAAGGACATCGAGAAACTTTATCTCTCCCTCATCTAATGAAGGGGCGGCTTGCCATCTTGCTGCGTCGTGTCGCCTGCGCACAGACGGAAAAGATGGTATAATGAGCGGCTATCGGCATCCCAAGTATGCCGGCAGCCGCAAAACTATGATAATAGACTTTCATTCGCATAATTTTCCGAGAATCGTGGCGGCACGGGCCATTGCCCAGATGTCCCGGGCGACGGAAGGCGTCCTTTGGCCCGTGGGGGATGGTACGCTTGAGAATCAGCTGGACAACATGGAGTTGGCTGGTGTCGATCGGGCTGTCATGTGCCCGATTGCCACGAAGCCGCCGCAATTCAATGTCATTCTCCGAACGGCCGAGCAGATTCTGAGTGGCGAGCTGGGTGAACGCGCCCAGCGGCGGATTATTCCCTTCGCCTCCGTTCATCCGCAGGATCCAGAACTCATTCCCCATCTGCGGGCCATCTCCGCCGCCGGCATTCGCGGCATCAAGTTCCATCCCTATTACCAGAACTTCTCGCTGGCTGATCCGTCCGTGTGGCCGATGTTCCGTACAATTGCCGACCTCGGATTGGTCGTCGAATGTCATGCGGGGCACGACCTTGGCTATGCCGACCGCACGGATGCCTGCGGACCGTCCGAAATCGCGACGCTCTTGCGCAATGTCCCCGGGCTGACATTTGTCGCGGCGCATTTGGGCGGATGTGCAGGGTATCCGGCCCATGCGACGGACGACTTGTTGGAACTCGGCTGCTACATCGATACGTCCGCCCTGCACCGGGACTGGCATCGGGATGAGCAGATTCGTCTCTTGCGTGGGTGGCCGACCGAACGGATTCTCTTCGCCACGGACTTTCCCTGGGTGAATTACGCGGAAGCCGTATCCTGGGTGAAGTCCATCCGCGTGTCGGGAGACTGGGAGTCGCTTTTTGCGAAGAATGCCCTGCGGTTGCTGAAACTTGATTGATGGTAGGGAGATTGCTTATGAACGCCTTGAAAACTTGGCTTGTCGTTTGTCTCGGGCTGTCGCTTGGGGCCTTGTGTGCGGAGGAGGTGACGCGAGCGCGCTTCCCGGATGCAGATGCCGTCATCTTGGATGAGCACGAATCGGTTGCCTACCGCCCGGACGGCACATACGAGACGATTGTGGAGTCTCGTACCAAGGTTCTCACTGAGCGCGGCCAGCGGGAGGAGCGCGTCATCTCGTTTGACTATAACGCTCGGTATGGCAAGGCGGAGATTCTTTCGCTTGGCGTCATTGGGACGAATGGCGTTGAACGGGCAATTGATTTCGCCGCGACGATGCGGGAGTCGACTGACAACTCGTCCATGCGCGAGAATATCGTCGATCCTCTCGACCGCAAGGTCACTTGCACAATTCCAGGTCTTCAGGTCGGGGAAGTCGTCCACCTCAAGATGCGTCGGGCGGTGGTGAAGAGCCGCATTCAGGACCAGTGGAGCGATGCAACGGTCATGGAGTGGACGTACCCGATTTTGCGGAGTGTCTATGAGGTCAAGGCCCCGGCCGAACGGCCCATCCGTTCACGGGCCATTCGGCATCCGCTTGGCAATGTCGTGTCAACTGAGCGCAAATTGCCCGATGGTTCGATGCTTTATACCTATACGGCGACCAATTCGCCGCGCATCTTCCCCGAACCCGACATGCCGCCGACCTGGACACAGGTACAGAACGTGCGGTTGTCGACGGCGGCAGATTGGCGCGAGATCTCTCGGTGGTATTGGCAGCTTTGCGAACCCCGCCTCGCCTGCACGACGGCGGCGATGACGAACAAGGTGAACGAAATCGGACGGGATGTCCGCGCACTCTTCAAGTTCGTTTCGCAGGAAGTCCGCTACATGGGGCTGACGATGGAGGACGATTCGCCTGGTTATGCGCCGCACGATGTCAACATTACATTCGACAATCGTTATGGAGTCTGCCGCGACAAGGCGGGTCTTTTGGTTGCCATGCTGCGAATCGCCGGCTTTAGGGCCTTTCCAGTCCTCATTAATGTTGGGGCGAAGATGGATCCGGATGTCCCGCAGCCCTACTTCAACCATGCGATTGTCGCCGTTGAACAGGATGAGCGGGACGAGAACGGCGAGCGTTCCTATCTGCTGATGGATCCGACGAATGAAAACACGAAGGACCTTTTCCCCGCCTATCTCTGCTCGCGTAGTTATCTGGTGGCGCGTCCGGATGGGGATGGTCTGCGCACGTCTCCAGTTCCGCCGCCGGAGAAAAATTCGGTCGACATTGTTTCAACGGCACGACTGGCGAAGGATGGTTCAATGGTGCTGGAGAATACGATTGACTTTACGGGAATCAACGACACTGCCTATCGAGGGGCACTCGTTCGCCGCACACCCGAATTGCGCACTGTTTTCTTCGAGCGGGTGGTGCAGGTCGTCGCTCCCGGTGCGGAACTCGTCAAGTGCGAGATTGAGCCACGCGACCTCCGTGATACCGATGTTCCCATGAAGGTCACGCTCCTGTCGAAACTGCCTGGTATGGTTCTGAAGGGCCGGACGGAGAATCGTCTGAATGTCCCGATGGTGTCGAGTTCGCTTGGTCTCGTCCTTCGCCTGCTGGACGGCAACACGCTTTTGGAGGAGCGCAAGTATCCGCTCGTCCTTGATTCGACCGCACGGACAAAGGAGACGCTGTCCATTGACCTGGGAGATGCACTGGGTGAGGTGAAGGAATTGCCGGACGATCGAAATCTCGCCGGGGGGCTCGGCTATCGTCGGACGTTTTCGCTTTCGAATGGGACGCTGCGGGTTAATCGCGTTCTTTCGCTGAATGCGGTGGAATTTGCGCCGAACGACTATCAGGAGCTTCGTGAGCGAATGAAGGCGATTGAGGTCGCTGAACGGCAGAAGCCTGTCTTCTTCGCCGATGCGACGCGAGGGGCCGATGTCCACACGATTCTCGATTCAAGTGAGACGGACATCCTGTCCGACCGGTCGTGGGTCGTGACGAATGAGATTGTTCAGCAAGTGTTGACCTATCAGGGAAGGAAACGTCTCGCCGAGCGGACCTTTTCGTACAATCCGACATGGAAGAAAACGGAGATTCTCTCCGCGACCGTCTCCAATCGAAATGGGCGAGTTTATGCGCTCAAGCCGAGCGAGATGAACATCCTGGACTGTGGTTGGGCGAGTTCGGCACCGCGTTATCCGGCGGGCAAGTTGCTGGTTGTGAATCTGCCGTCCGTTGAGATTGGTAGTGTCATTTCCATCAAGTCGGTCATTACGGTAACGAATGCCCCCACGCCGTTCTATGCGGGCTACTTCTTCGACTCCTACAATCCGACCGATCGTCGCGTCGTTCGGGTGGACGGCTGGCGGCGCGAAGAGGTGAAACCGCCGCGACTAGCAGTTGAGCCGATGCAGCCCGGGGATGAATGTTGGCGCGACTACGAGGTCGTCTCGTATGACGACTTTGACGCGGCGGCGCGGCGGTTGCGTTCGGCGGTCGATGTCGGCCCCATCAACGGGAGCGATGACCTGCCGAATTTCTCGTCCCTGTCGATTGCCGAAATCTGCACATGGATGCAGACTAATGTTCGGATTGTCGGGCCGTCGCTTTATGAACTGCCAATCGACTGTCAGTTGACCGCGCCAGAAATCGTATTGAAGGAACGGTATGCGACGCGGCTTGACTATGTTCGGACGCTTTGCGCTCTCCTGCGGGGCGCGGGGTATGAGGCGGACATCGTCTTTGCGGCCGACAATGCCAATGATTCGGAGGCGATTCGTCGGCGCGACAAGTATGAGAAGCCGAATGTCAGGGCCTTTGCCTTTGCCTTGTGCCGCGTACGGGAGCGTGTGGGAGGCTTTCTCGGCTTCGGTGGCGAGTGTCGCGAGACGTTCGTCGGAACGGAAGGGCGTTACTCCGTCTATGGGGCGACGGCCTTTGCAGACTGTGATTACTTCGACCCTGAGACGGGTACATTTGGCGTGGTGAAGCCGACTCAGTCGGACTATGTGCCGCGTGAGGTCACCCAGTTGGATGTGCAGGTTCGGGAGAATGGTGCTGTCGACATCGATTCACGGACGCGCCTGTGGGGTCCGGGTGTCGCCGCCTTCCGCCGTAAGTATTCGGAAATACTGCCGGAGGACAGAGAGCGTGATTATCAGTCCCTCGTTGGCTCCATTTCAATGGCGGCTTCGGCGACGAGCGAACTTGAGACGGATGTGAAGAGTTACCCGGCGGAGCTGACATTCTCCTGCTTCGTGCCGAACTACGCAACGGTGGAGGGCGATACGATTTCACTCTCGATTCATTCGCTCGCAGAAGCACTCTTCCCACTGACGGGTTCGGTGCGCGAGTCTCCGCTTGGCATTCCGGCGACCGACGCGTCCGAGACGGAAGTTCGAGTTATCTTCCCGGAGGGCTACACCGAAGTCGAGCACCTGCCGGATGAATTCTGCTTTAGGAATCCGTTGAACGCGTCAACTTGGTGTGCGTGTACGGTTAGAACTGAACTGGACATGTCGGGGAGGCTTGTCGTCACGGTTCGTCGGACGGTCAATCGACGCAAGGCGGACATGCTGGATGCAACCTACTTCCAGTTGCTGAAGGATTGGAATCGTCTGGCGACCTCGCGGAGCAGTCGGACGCTGAGCGTCCGACGCGTGAAGGTGAAGTAGTAGGCTACTCCTCTGCCCCGAGGCTCGTTGAAAGTCCCCGGGCGTGGAGCGCATCAAGTGCAGCCGACAGCCGCTCGTTCTTGTTGCGTACGGTATCCTCCGGGAAAGTGAAGAGTGAGAGTGTTGGGTCCTGCTCGGGCGAAGTCTGGATGTTGGTGACACCGAATCCGATCAGTCGAATCGTCAGATGACGATTCCCCGCGCACGGGGGCCACATCTGATCGAAGAGAGTGAGGGCGGCCTTGCGGAAGGCCATGTCATCCCGAGCGGGCGCGTCAAAGGACATTTGCCGCGTCTGCGTCTGGAAGGCAGCATCGCGGAGCTTGAGACGTGCCGTCCGTGCCCATCGCTTTTCGCGGCGAAAGCGGAAGCCCACTTCGTTGACGAGTTTCAGGAGCTGCAGTCGAACGACTTCGCGGTTGTATTCGTCTTCCGCGAAGGTGTATTCGCGGGAGACGGACTGGTCGGGCACGGGGTCGTAGGCAACGACAGAGTCGTCGATGCCGCAGGCGTGACTGATTAGGGTGCGGGCAATTTCTTCGGAGTGGAGCGTTGCCCGTAGTCGTGCGAGGGGTTCTCGCTGGATGTCGCCACACGTCATGAGACCGTGGCACTTGAGGATGTTGCGCGTCTTTTCGCCGACTCCCCAGAGAATACCGACGGGTTTGGGGGCAAGGAATTCAAGGATGGCCTGCCGTTCAAAGGGCATGATGGTCAATCCGTTCGGCTTGTTCTGTTCGGAGCCGATTTTGGCCAGCAGGCGATTAGGGGCGATGCCGACCGAGCAGGTCACGCCGCAGGTCTCGTGGACTTCGCGTCGGAGGGCTTCGCCGAAGCGGACGAGGTCGTTCCCGTAGATGTGGGTGGTTCCGGTGATGTCGAGAAAGGCCTCGTCGATTGAAACGCCCTCGACGAAGGGGGAGTAGTGACCGAAAATCTCAAAGACGTGTGCGGAGACTTCGCGGTAGAGTTTCATGTGTGGCGGCGTGAAGATTGCCTGAGGGCAACGTTCGTAGGCCGTTCGGGAGGGCATGGCGGAATGGACTCCGAAGCGCCGCGCTTCGTAGGAGCAGGTCGAGACGACGCCGCGTTCGTGCGGTCCGGAGCCGACGATCAGCGGCTTACCCCGCCACTCGGGGTGGTGGAGAAGTTCGACGGATGCGAAGAAGGCATCCATATCCACATGAAGTATCGTCGCCATATGTGCGCTATTATACCATTTAGCAGCGTGATAGGTACGATGGTCGAATGGGGGAGAATGCTTCCCGAGATGTTGTTCCTTTGCGAGTTAGCAGGCATCTTTGTGTCGGATTAGATTGTAAAAGTAATTAATCGAGCTCCGTTTAATCGTGCAGGATTATTGGGATCGTGTATTTTCACATCTGAGATTTTGAGGCGAGGGTCAATTCTTGACAAACTGATTAGCCTTTCCGGTTGATGAAGCGTCTTCCATTTTTGGTCGTTAATGAGACACATGAAGTTTAGTTTTTTGCGCATATCGCGCTGATAGATATAGTTGAAGACGGTCCATGGATTTTCAATTCCCCACATCCCTCGGATTCTTAGATAGGTAATGCCAAGGGGGTCGACTCTGTTGACACGTCCCAGTTCTCGGGACTCTGCAAATTCAACATTTTCAATGGCATTGACTCCCGTCTTGATTGTTTCTTTTAGCCTTTGATAGCAAGCGTCCGATGCGCAATAGTCAAGTCCATAAACCATTGCCAAGTGCCGCAACTGCCCATTGAAGACATTACCAACGATATAGAGAATGTCTTTTTCTTGCCAGTCTTCTGCGTCTCGACAGGCTTCAGAAATCATGGGATTGTCCGATCTAAGTTTGTGTTTTGGATGGCTACTGTTGAGGGCAAGTGGCGCGTCTAGGGATTCTGTTTTCTTGACCTCAATGGCATCACCGTTTCGGAGCATAGCATCTGGTGGGTTCGAATTGTTTCCGAGATAGGAGAATGTTTGCTCATGAGCTTCCATCCTCTCAAGGGCAGAAACATTAAAAGATCCTGCAAAAAGATCCTTAACATATTCTTCCAGTGCTTCGCCCATGTGGTTCGCTCGATTGTGAGTCTTGTATTCCTGACCGAGCATCGTCCTCGGGTTGCGCACGAGGTTTTGTATGGCATCAATTACGGTTGCCATTTTGTCTTGGAACTTTTAGATGATTTTATGTTGTCTGAGTTGCTTGAGAATTTGTCGCCCAACTGCATAGGCCAGATTGATTGGCACGGCATTTCCAATCATTTTATATCCCATATTGATGTCATTGTAGAGGAATTCGAAATTATCGGGGAATCCTTGAATTCGTGCGCATTCACGAACGGTTAGTCGTCTGTAGAGGTTTTCTTTCCCTGTGACAAACCTGCGTAGGTTCTTGTTGACGAACTCCATTTTGGGGGCTTGTGGGTGAAGCTGACATTGACGTCCAGATGCCTGTACGGTGAAGGCTGGCTCGTCCCACGCCTTGACGCGATTGCGGCTCATAAAGATAGTGGAGTAGCTTCCGACAAAATATTCATGGTTTAAAACCTTGAGGTCGTTACGGTGCTTATTCCTAATTGAAGCTGGAACGGCGGTCTCCTTTAGATCCCAAATGGCATCGCGCAATGTTAATGGGCGTTCTTTCAGTGGCGCAGGAAATACAAAGTCTTCAATCTTAAGATCATTCCTGAATCCAATGTAAAAAACGCGTTCGCGAATTTGAGGAACATGGTAGTCGTTTGCATTGAGCAGTTTGTATTGGACAGTGTAACCAGTTCTTCCAAAGAGGGTGAGAATGTTGTGTACGGCTTGTTCATTTCGCTTCGCCAACATTCCTGAAACATTCTCCGCAACGAAGAACAATGGTTTTGTAATTTGTAAAATCCGAATATAGTCAAAGAACAATTGTCCTCGTGGGTCATTGATGCCTCCAAGTGAACCAGCTTCGCTCCAACTTTGACAAGGAGGCCCGCCAATAAGACCAACAACATCTTTCGGGAGTGAAGCTTCTGTAAGTTCTCGTATGTCGCCTTCAATGAGGTGCGTGTGTTGGTGATTGTGCCGATAGGTTGGACAGATTCCGGGGTCAAATTCGTTGGCAACCGTCACATGGAAGCCGGCCTTCTCAAAGCCAAGATCCATTCCCCCCGCACCTGCGAACAGGGAGATTAAGTTCAGATTCTTCATTATAGTCCTTTACAGTGCATTGTTATCGCTGTGAAGACCATCTCCCTGCATGAAAAGAGCGCACTTCCAATCTCATGCACTCACGCGTAGCCCTACCACAGGCCAAATACGAATACATGGAAGAAAAATGCGCCCGAATGGACACATCTCTACTTACATGCTGTTCGTATTCTTGAAATAGTGGTAGTATTTCGCGTGAACAGCGTGTAGCATTGATGCTACAGTGAATAGGCGGTCGAGGGGTGGATCGTAGCGGTTTGCCGCGTCAGTTCCCGACCTATAACTCCCTTGGCGGACCAAGGGCATAAAAGATTATACCAAAACTAAGGTTGGCTGTGTGAATGCAGTCGTGCAGGGTGAGCTTTTCGTCGAGTTGACTCCCCTGGGGTTGGAAAATTCCTTGTATAGGGATTAGGTTGCGCTGTTGTTCAGGGCGCGGAGGACGGCGTTCGTAAGCGTCTCCTCGGTGGGGGCGGCGCGGCGAAGCCGCCAAGCCGAATGGCTACCCTGCGAGCACAGGACGCAGGCGATGCCGAGGGCATTCGCGACATCCAAGTCGTGAAGGGAGTCGCCAATCAGCGTCAGGTGCAGGTCGTCCTGCGGGTGGGCGCGGCGGATGTGCTGCAGGAGTTCGTGTGCGCGTTCCATCTTTGAGCCACCGTTCAGGTTGTCCGTGCCGACAATGAACTCCATCTGCGACTGGATACCCATTTGGCGGGTGTCGTTCTCCAGGAGATCCTGCCGAAGGGCGGAGATGATGGACTGCTGTCCGTTAGTGCGATGGATGAGTTCCATGGCCGCCCGAGCTTCGGCATTGAGCGTCTTCGGCAAGTGGCGATAGGTCTCGTGATATTCGCGGGCGATGGCATCCCAGTCCTCCGATTCCAGCTCAAACCCACACAGGGTGTAGAACGGCTTGACGGGGAAGCCGAAGTGGTCACGATAGAAGTCGAGTGAGAGGACGGGTTTGTTCCGCCGCGCCAGCATCGCATTCAGGGTTCCGAGCGCGGCGGAAGTGTCGTCCAGTAGCGTCCCGTTCCAGTCCCAGAGGATGTAGGGCATCAGATCGATCCCTCCTGTGTCAGCAGTGCCTTCAGGTAGGCTTGTGCACCGGCGGAATCGGTGAATGCGCCGTCCAACTGGGCCTCATAGCAGGCTTTGATGATTCTGCCGAATCTCGTTCCAGGCTTCTGCCCGAGTGCAATCAAGTTGCGTCCAAGAATGAGGGGTCGTGGGACCGAATCCTTGACGCGCAACCGCTCCGCCTCCGCAGCCAACCACTGGAGTGGCTCGGGTTCGGAAGGGAAGGGGGGGCGGCCCGCGTCATCCGCTGCGGCGACGCGCAACAGACGGTCGATGCGCACGACCTGGGCCGCGAGACGGCGGATGGCGTTTTCACCGCTTTTTGCCTTCCACATGGCAAAGGGGCGCATGTGGAGCCGGACGAGGGGCGGAACTTCCTTGAGAATCCGTTCCTCCACCGTCAGTCGCCGAAGGAATGACAGCGTCGGTTCCACGCCGGCCTCGTCGTGCCCGAGTGAGCGAATCCGTTTGCGCACGGGATCGAAGGCGGTGGTCGCGGGCTTGCCGAAGTCGTGGCACAGGACGGCGAGTCCGACGATGAGGTCTTCCGCAGCGTCGTCCGGATGGGGGCGCTGTTGGGCAAAGGCATCGAGGCAGCAACAGGTGTGGTTCCAGACATCGCCTTCAGGATGCCAGGTCGGATCCTGCTTGCAGCTGATGAGGCGGTTCAGTTCGGGATAATAGCGGACCCAGCCGACCTCGCGGAGAAAGTTGAGGCCGCGTGAGATGCGCGTTCCCTTGATGAGCAGTTTTGACCATTCGTCGAACAGGCGTTCGCGGGGCAGGTTTTCGGGTGTCATTTCGCGGCAGACGGCGATGGTTTCGCTCGCGGCACAAAAGTCGAAGCGGGCCGTGAACTGCATTCCCCTGAGGACGCGCAAGGGATCCTCGCGAAAGTGTTCGGAGACGTGACGGAGCGTCCGCGTCCGCAAGTCCGCGAGCCCATTCCACGGGTCGATGAGTTCGCCCGACAGGGGGTCGCGGTAGATGGCGTTGACTGTGAAATCGCGGCGGGCGGCGGCTTCGGCAAGAGGAAGGGCAGGATCGTACGCCATCTCGAAGGCCCGATGTCCCTCCCCCAGTTTCGTCTCTCGGCGCGGTAGGGCAACGTCCACATTGAAGTGGTTCAGCTTGAGAACGCCAAACGACTTTCCGACGAGATCCAGGTGGAAGCGCGACCCCAGTACGGATTCGAGGCGGTCGGGTGAAAGCCCGAAGACCTCAAGGTCAAAGTCCTTCGGTTGCCCGCCAAGCAGTTCGTCGCGTACGCATCCACCCACGAGAAGAGCCCGCCCGCCCGCCGCCCGCACGAGACGGGCCGCAACGACCGCCGCCTCGTGTGAATCTGCCGCGTTTGAATCGCTTGTTTCTGAAACTGTCACCGTCTTCACCGTTGGGTCTCTCAGAGTGGGCGAAGAAGAAACGCGTCGTGCGTGATGGTGAACGCCCAGTCCTCCGGCATGCGCTTCAGCTCGTGCCCGGCTCCCCATGTGTCCGTATAGAGGATTTCCTGCGTCTTCGCATTGTAGCCGATGATGAGCCGCATGTGTCCGCCCGAGGCCTGTGGAATTTCGGGCTCCGGGTAGCATCCGAGCGTCACGCCCCAGAAGACGGGGATGCCTGCGTCCACCTGCTTCTTGACCTCAGATAGGAATTTCTTGAACCGCGCATCCTTCGTGCGCATGCGGCGCAGGACTTTCGGTTTCATGGCGGCTCGCATTTCCCCGACGTGGATGAGGTTGCCCGTGGTGAACTGGCCCAGCGTCAGTTCCTTCTCCTTCATGGCCTTTGCCGCACGGTTGTACTGGTCGACCTCCTTTTCGAGGTCATCGAGGCTTCCGCCCATGGAGACGATTTCGTTGAAGCCCAGCCGGCATTTCGAGCCGACCGTCTTGACCGTCTCAATCATTTCAGAGATGGAAGTTCCACCCCTTGCTGTCGTTCCGGCCATCTGGGCGATTTCGTGTTCGTCAATATCGTTTCCGTAATACCGCAGGACGCGTTCGGCCACGGCAGCGGCACAGTACCCTTTTTGCCCCTGGTCGACCATCGGCACACCGCCAATCCAAACATCACCCGTGTCATTGCGCCGGACATTCGCCTTGATAGATTTCATCTTCGCCTGCGTTCCGCCGCCGGATTTCTTGGCGGATTTTCTCCGTTCGCCCTCGCCCTGCTGCCGAATAAGGGTGAGACGGACGAATTCCACGCTGCGGCCCTGAGACTTGCCGCCAGTCGTGCCCCAGGTCAGTTCCGCCTGTGGATTTCCGCCGGTCCAGCGCTGGATATGGCGGAAGCCACCCGTTCGGAGTTCCTTCTTCTCGGCCTTTCTGGGCTTGAGGGGGGAAAGTGCCGCGTCGATTTTCTTGCGCATGATGTTCAAGTCGGCCTCCGTCAGGCCATCGTCCGTTCGGTCATCGCCACGATTGTAGAGCGAAAGTTCGATGCGTGTGGCGCCGGACCCTGCCGCGCCGTAGTGGATGCGCGCCTCCCAGACCTCCAGGTCGTGCCATGTGCAGGCACCCTTGCGTAGACAGACCACGGCATCGCGCTTGGCACTGGCGAACTTGAAGCCCTCCTTCGCCCGGTCGACGGCAAAGTCCACGGCCGATTCCTCCCAGGCTTCGGGGGACGAAAAGGCTTCCCCGATGTCAAAGGCGGCCAGAAAAATGGGCAAGAGCGCGGCAAGTATCATGTTCAACCTCCCTTTCTGTTAATAGATTCATCGCGTATGGGCGACATTATATCATATTTGGAGGAAGTGAATCGCCGTTGTGCTTCCGGTGCGCCTATGCGGATTGAACCAAAAAACGCACGAAAGTCACGGAAACGGTCGGTTGGGCGTTGCCATCGGGCACACAGAAAGCCGCTTCGCCGGCATCGACGGGGTGAAGTACCCGGTGGGGACGATGCACGGGATGCCGAAGGGGGGCGAGGGTCTGCGGTTCAACTACGTCTCGTTCCGCGACGACAACGTCCGCGTCGACCACAAGTGGACAGACGGCCGGCAGCGGTACTCCGTGACGCGGGACTGGGACTACACACCAAGCGACCCGCAGCGCGAGTACGACGAGGTCGTCGCCCGCTACACGAACCCGGACGGGACGCGCAAGCCCGGCTGGATGAGGGCCCCGAACGGCAGGCCGACGAACCTCGAGGAGCGGCAGTGGGTGCAGGTGCGCACCCCCGCGTTCAGGGCGTGGTTCGGCGACTGGGAGGGCGACCCCGCCAACGCGTCCAAGGTGGTGGACGAGAACGGAGAGCCGCTCGTCGTCTACCATGCAACCGACAACGCATTCACCGTGTTCGACAGGGCGCGTCTCGGCGAGAACACGGACTACAATGCATACGACGAGGCCGCAAAGCGGATGTCGAGGCTTGGCTTCTGGTTCAACGAGAGTGACTTGCGCAAAAGAACCAACACGAAGTTGTCCGTTTCCGCCTACGTCGACATCAAGAACCCATACGAAACGACATTCGACGAATTGTGGAACGCGATGTCCGAAACCTCACATGAAGAATTCATCGAAGACCTGAACGGGGAAGGCTACGACGGCATCACGCTCGAAGATGCGGAATTCGGCGGAAAGTCGTTCGTCCTGCTTGAGCCAACCCAAATCAAGTCGGCGACGGACAACACGGGCGAGTTCGGCCCGAGCGCGGACATTCGGTACTCGGTCGTGCGCGGAGCGACGGAGGGCGTGAGGAATGCCCTGCGGCACATTGCCGACGGGGAGGACCACGGTGTGATTCACAACGCCGAATACGGGGACATCGAGTATCCGCTCGGGCGTACGGGCAGGCGCGGAATGGGCCTTGCCCACATCGTCGAGAGCCGCAAGGGGAAGGACGGCGCGACGCTGGACGAGGCCATCGACGTCGCGATAAAGGTCGCATCGGCCGCCGAGAGCGGCAGGACGACGACCGAGCGGTACAACACCAAGCACCTCGACAAGGACGGCGTGCGCGCAATCGTCGCGTTCATGCCGGACGGGAGCCGAATCATCACGGGATACGAAATAAGCGCGGATGGCCGTGGCGGTGCTAATAGACGGTCGCCAAAGCCCGAATCCCGACCCCACGTCAGCTTGGAAGGGATTGTTGCCGCGCTCAAGTCAAAGTTGGCGATTCCGCCAACGCCCGACATTGTAGCACAATCGGCCCCCGAAGCGCAAGCCCCAACCCCGGACGCGTTCGTGCGCGACGCGGTGATGGGGATGCTCGCGGCGGCCGGGGACGGGAATGGCGCGGAGGGAGCGGACGCGAAGCCGACCGAACGCGCATCCGTCTGACGCGGCGGCTCGCCCGTGCGCATCGACGACCTCGCGGTCGGGACGCTCGCCCAGCGCATCCTCGCGGGGAAGGACCCGACGGTGGACGACGCGAGGAAGTTCCTCGACGGGTTCGGCCTGTCGCGGACGCTGGACGCGGGGGCCGCGCTCCGTGCGGCGAGGGAAATCGCCGAGGCGAACCGCGAGCGGCTGAAGGGAGAGGTCGAGCGGGCGAACCCGGAGGTCATCGGGACGCTCGCGAGGGCGAACCTCTCCCGCGAGATGCGCTCGGCGATGGACTCTCTCGTGACGGGCGCGGCGCGGGCGGTCGACCCGGAGGTCGGCATGCGGCTGAAGGACGCGGTGGCGAGCCGCGACCGCCGCGCCCTGATGGCGGCGAAGGGGTTCACGGCGGCCGAGGAGGCGCGGCGCAGGGACGACTCGGAGCGCAGGATGGCCGAGCGGAGGGACGGCGAAGATGCCGACGGCGGCGATTATATATAAGGTAGAGGCGAGTCGGTTCCTCCCGAGAAGGGGACGCGTTTGGGCGGTTGACGGGGTCATCGTTGAGAAAGTCGTGGCGGATGGCGAAAGCGTTACCTCCGTCGGAATTTGGTCCGTTGGGGGAGGCGGTCCCGTCTAATGGGCATTGGAGTACTTTCTGATGCCCATCGGAGCGTTTTCTGATGCCCATCAGAATTTTTTCCGACGGGCATCAGAATTCCGTCCGATGGGCATCGGAATTCTGCCGCGTGGGGAATAACCACGGAATACACTGAAAGCACGGAAAGGCGGGGAGAGGTCATGCCGCGTAGGCGTTCTGAAGGCGCGGGCGCGGCAGTTTGAATGGCCTGCCGGACGGCGGGGCGGCAAAACCCGCGAATACCACGATGCCGACGGGCAACGGCAGGCCGGCAAAACCTTCTGCCGCGTCTCGGCTTGGAACGGCCTATCTTTCGTCTCGGGTGAGGGGGCGCGCGCGAAGTGTCGCGAGTGAGGTCTTCCACGGGGTGCCACCGTAGGAGTTGCTCTGTCTGCAACCAGTGATAACCACCGAGGCATGGCAGGCTAAGAAGACTCTGTTGTCGACGCGTGAGAGGTGAGCGCAACCGTGGAAGCCGAGACCGAGCGACAGCTTCGCGCAAGCCCCCGAGCAGGCGGTTTTTTGGTATAATATAGGGAGTATGAGCGAGGAAGAAGAACAGAGCTTGGTTCCCGGTCCTGCCGCAGGGACTTTGGAGGACGTGAACATTGAAGAGGAGATGTCGAGGGACTACATCGACTACTCCATGAGCGTGATTGTCGGGCGGGCCCTGCCCGATGTGCGCGATGGCCTCAAGCCCGTGCACCGCCGGTGTCTTTATTCCATGCACAAGCTGGGGATTCCCTTTGGTGCGAAGCACGTGAAGTCGGCGCGTGTCGTCGGTGATGTCATCGGCAAGTACCATCCCCACGGGGACAGCGCGGTGTACGAGACGATTGTCCGTATGGCCCAGCCGTTCTCCCTTCGCGTTCCGCTGGTGGATGGCCACGGCAACTTCGGGTCGATTGATGGCGACAGCGCGGCGGCGATGCGTTATACCGAAGTCCGCATGCAGAAGGTGACGGAGGAGATGTTGTCGGACCTGGAGAAGGATACGGTCGACATGGTCCCGAACTTCGACGAGACGCTTGAGGAACCGTCCGTTCTCCCCGCCAAGCTTCCGAACCTGCTTCTGAATGGGTCGAGCGGCATCGCCGTCGGCATGGCGACGAACATTCCCCCGCACAACCTGGGTGAACTCTGCGATGGAATCGCCTACTACGTGGATCACCGCGAGGACTGCACGGTCGACGACCTGATGCAGTTCGTCAAGGGGCCGGACTTCCCCACGGGGGCGCAGATTTGCGGCTACAATGGCATTGCGGCGATGTACAAGAACGGCCGCGGACAGTTGCGTGTGCGTGGGAAGGCCACGATTGAGACGCCGAAGAACGGCCGCGAGCGCATTGTCATTACCGAGATTCCCTATACGGTGAACAAGCGCGAGATGCTGATTCACATGGCGAACCTCGTGAAGGAAAAGGTGCTGGAAGGCATCAGCGACATCCGAGACGAGTCCAAGGACGACATTCGCATCATCGTCGAGCTGAAGCGCGACGCCATTGGGGAAATCGTGCTGAACCACCTCTACAAGCACACCGAACTTCAGACGACTTTCGGCGCGATTATGCTGGCGATTGACGGTGGACGGCCGAAAATTCTGAACCTGAAGGACTTCTTCCGCTGCTACACGAATCACCGCTTTGAGGTCATTACGCGGCGGACGCGTTTCGAGCTCCGCAAGGCCCAGGCCCGCAAGCACATCCTGGATGGCCTGCTGCTGGCGATTGCCCATTTGGATGATGTGGTCGCCATCATCCGCAGTTCGGCAAACCGCGATGAGGCGAAGGGGCGGTTGCAAGAAAAGTACGGTTTCTCAGACCTGCAGGTCAATGCCATCCTCGAAATGCGGCTCTATCAGCTGACGGGGCTTGAGCGCGACAAGCTTGAGGCCGAGATGGCCGAACTGCTGAAGACGATTGAGAACCTGACGGCGATTCTCGCCGATCCGAACCGCATTTACGCCATCATCAAGGACGACCTTGCGATGCTGAAGCTCAAGTTCGCCTCCAAGGAGGATGCAAAGCGGCGGACGGAGATTGTCCCGGATGAGAATGAGGTCTCGCTGAAGGATCTCGTGCCGGATGCGCCCTGTGTGATTACGCTTTCGAATCGCGGCTACATCAAGCGCGTCCCACTGACGGAGTACCGTGAGTCGGGCCGTGGGACGAAGGGGATCAAGGGTGCCCAGGTCAAGGAAGAGGATTTCATTCGCCTCGTCTTCGTGGCGCAGACGCATGACTCGCTGATGTTCTTTACGAACACGGGGCGGCTCTTCCTGAAGGATGCGTACCAGATTCCCGAGGCGCCGCGCACGAGTTTCGGCCGTCCGCTCATCAACTTGCTGAATCTGCAGGAAGGGGAGCAGGTCCTCAATCTCCTGCCCATCCGCTCTTTTGAGGGTGATGTGGATGTGTTCTTTGCGACGCGCAAGGGAACGGTCAAGAAGACGTTGCTCGGGGATTTCAAGAACGTGAACCGGGCTGGCATTCGAGCCCTGAACATCGAGGAGGGCGACGCCCTGGTGGACGTGCGACTCGTGAAGCCGAACGACGATGTCATCATGCTGACGCGGGAAGGCCGTGCCATGCGCTTTGCGGCGACGGACGTGCGCCGGATGGGACGCACGGCGACAGGTGTGCGCGGCATTCGTCTGCGGGAGGATGACGAGGTCGTCTCGTTGGATGCGGTGGATGATGAGAAGACGCTCTTCATCGCCACGGCGAACGGGTATGGCAAGCGGTGCGAGTTTGCGGACTTTACGCGTCATGCGCGTGGCGGCATGGGTATGATTGGCATCAAGGGTGCGGATCGAAACGGTGCGGTCGTTGCGGCGCATGCGGTGTCGGACGACGAGAGCGTGATCTCCATCACGAGCGATCAGCTGATGGTGCGCAACTCAGTCTCTCAATTCCGTGTGCAGAGCCGTGCGGCGCAGGGCGTGCGCTTGGTGCGCCTGAACGAGGGGGCGAAGCTTGTCTCCATCAGCGTCTGCGAGGGTCAGCAGGAAGAGACGACCGATGCCCCGGCGGATGCCGTTGCACCTCAGGACGGAACGACCCCGGCGGCGGACGCGTCGGCTGGCGAGGCAGCGGATGACGGACAGACCCCGACGGAAGGGCAGTGAGGTTAGGGATGGACATAAAGGAAGAGATTCTTCGCCTGAAGAAAGCCCGCAACGCGGTTATCCTGTCGCACAACTATTGTCGCGGTGAAGTGCAGGATTTGGCGGACTTTACGGGAGATTCGCTGGAACTGGCGCGGCGAGCCACGCAGGTAGAGGCGGATGTCATCGTCTTCTGTGGTGTCTACTTCATGGCCGAGACGGCGGCGATTCTGAATCCGGGCAAGACGGTGCTCATTCCCGAACCTTCCGCCGGGTGTCCGATGGCCGACATGATTACCGGTGAGCAGTTGCGCAAGCTCAAGGCGCAGCACCCCGGAGCCGTTGCCGTTTGCTACGTGAACTCGACGGCGGAGGTGAAGGCCGAGTGCGACCTCTGCGTGACGAGTGGAAATGCCGAGCGCGTCATGGCGACGGTGCCAAAGGATCGTGAAATCATCTTCGTCCCCGACCGTCACTTGGGGAGCCACATCTCGGGACTTGAGGGGCGTAGTTACATCCTGTGGCCGGGGTATTGTCCGACGCACGCACGGCTGACGGCGGCGGCGATTGCCAAGGCCCGTGCGGCGCATCCGAGTGCTCCCGTTTTGGTTCACCCTGAATGTCCGAAAGAAGTCCGTGACGCGGCGGATGAGCGTCTTTCCACGGGTGGAATGTGCCGCTATGCGCGTGAGTCTTCAGCCTCGACGATTCTCGTCGGCACCGAGGTCGGTATTCTGCACCGTCTTCGCAAGGAGAACCCCGGCAAGAGTTTCTACCCCGTGTCGGACTCGCTGGTCTGCCCGAACATGAAGAAGACGACCGTTGAGAACCTCCTTGAGGCCCTGAAGGAAATGAAGACTCGCGTGACCGTGCCGGAGGAGATTGCCCTTCGGGCGAAGCGGGCGATTGATGCAATGCTTGCCATTGCCTAAGACGGCATTTGCCACCCAACTGAAAGGAATACGAGTGATGAAGAAACTTATTCTCCTGTCCACCGCGCTTCTCTTCGTGCTGGCTGGGTTTGCGGACGGTCGTTCCGAGTCTCCGTCGGTGCGAGCACAGGTTGAACGGCGTACCGTCATCATCTACGGGAGTTCGCCAGCGGCCATTTCCGCAGCCGTTCAAGCCCGGCGTATGGGCACGTCGTGCCTGATTGTGTCGCCCGAAACGCGCATTGGTGGCTTGACGACGGGTGGGCTTGGACAGACCGACATCGGCAACAAGGCGGCATTTGGTGGCATTGCCCTTGAGTTCTACAAGGATGTCGCGAAGTACTACCATAATGAGGCGAACTGGAAGTATCAGAAGGTCTCGGACTATTCGCCCGATGGGCAATGCTTTGGAACGAAGGGGAGTGACTCGATGTGGACGTTCGAGCCATCCGCCGCGCTGAAGATTCTTGAGGGCTGGGAGAAGCGTGATGCGCTTGAAATTGTGCGCGGCGAGCGTTTGGATCGCGGCACGGGCGGCGTGACGGTCGAGAATGGGCGCATCTGTGCGATTCGAACGCTGTCCGGCAAGGTTTTCGAGGGCGATGTCTTCATCGATGCAACTTACGAGGGTGACCTGATGGCGGCGGCGGGTGTCAGCTATTTTGTCGGGCGTGAGGACAACTCGGTCTATGGCGAGACGATTAGCGGCATCCAGCGCAAGCTCGCCGTTGGGCATCAGTTCAATCGCGACATTTCTGCCTATGTCAAGCCGGGCGACCCGACGAGTGGGCTTCTGCCGTTTGTTGAGAAGGATACGGACGAGCCGGACGGAACAGGGGATCGGCGTGTGCAGGCCTATTGCTTCCGCATGTGCCTGACGGATGTGCCCGAGAACCGCATTCCGTTTGAGAAACCCGCGAATTACGACGAGAGGAACTATGAACTTCTGCTTCGCAATCTTGAGGCGATTCCCGCCAAGACATTCGTCAAGAACGAGCAGTCGTTCTGGAACTATATGCCCTGGATCAATTCCATGATGCCCAACCGCAAGACCGACACCAACAATCGGACAGGCTTTTCGACGGACTTCATCGGGCAGAACTGGGCGTGGCCCGAGGCGAGTTATGAGGAGCGTGAGGTTATTCTGAAGGCACACCTCGATTACCAGAAGGGCCTGATGTGGACGCTGGCGAACAATCCGCGTGTGCCGGACCCGATTCGCAACCGTGTGGCGCAATGGGGAACCTGCCGTGACGAGTTCACGGACGGACTGGGTGACGGGTGGCAGAGTCAGCTTTATGTGCGCGAGGCGCGGCGGATGATTGGCGACTACGTGGAGACGGAACACGACGTGACGCGGGCGCGTGCGACGAAACGGCCCGTTGCTATGGCGGCCTATGGGATGGATTCGCACAATGTCCGCCGCTATGTCGACAGCAAGGGCTTTGTGCGGAACGAGGGGAATATCGAGGACTGGAGGACGGGTGGCAAGCCTTATCCGCTTGATTACGGGTGCCTTACGCCGAAGAAGGGCGAATGCGCCAACTTGCTGGTTCCCGTGTGCGTCTCCTCGTCTCACATGGCCTTTGGGTCGATTCGCATGGAGCCGGTCTTCTTCTCGCTGGGACAGGTCGCAGGGACGGCGGCCGTCCTCGCGGCGAAGGGGAATGTAGCCGTCCAGGACGTGGACTATCCGACCCTTCGGGCGCGGCTACTGGCGGATGGTCAGGTTCTTTCGCTTCCCTGAGCGAACATTGGCGAAAGATGGCGGTTCTCTATGTTGCGCTTGGCAGTGCCCTGGGCGGCGTTTGCCGCTTTGTGGTTTCGCGGGCACTGAATGGACAGGGTTTGTTCCCGTGGGGGACGTTGGGTGTCAATGTCGCGGGTTCGTTGCTGATTGGTCTTTTGGGTGGATTTCTTGCGAAGTGGTCGGGGAGTGCGTCTGCCGCCGTTCGGCTTTTTGCCGTTGTTGGTTTCTGCGGTGGCTTTACGACATTCTCGACTTTTTCGAATGAGGCGATGACCTTTTTGCAGCGGGGTCAGTTCGGGTTGTGCTGCTGTTATGTCGTCGTTTCCGTCCTGGCGGGGCTTCTGGCGGTTTGGGTCGGGCTGAAGCTCGCATAGAAAAGTAGGAGAATTTTCAGGATACTACCCTTTTGGGTAGGGCGCGGCAGTTTGGGCTTTGTTATAATCCTGCCATCAATTCACGAGTGTCGCTGGATTCTGTCTGTTCAGCATCGTGGATTTGTCATCAAAAGAGGTATAGAGATGAGGTTAGGAAAGGCACTGATAGGGTTCTGCGTGGCGGCGCTTTTGTCGTTGCTGGTGCAGGCCGAGACGGCGGCGAATCTGAATGTGGATTGGCGCGGTCTTCTGAATGTGGATGGCATTTGCCGGATGGATACGAAGTCCAACTGGGGGTTCGTTAACTTCATTGCGTTTGGCCCCTCGTGGCAGTTCACGGCACAGGACTACGCGGCGAAGGAGCACCGCAAGGAGGCGATTGAAGATCCCGAACTGGGCAAGGGTCTGCTGTTTACGGGCAAGATTTGGGCGGGTCCAAGCGGACTCGCCATCCGCGAGGAATTCTTCGATGTGAGCGAGGGCGGCGCGGCAAAAGTCCATGTGCGTTGGACGATTTCGTCCGTCGAGGGCAAGGCGATGGGCCTTCAGCGGGCCTATGCGATGTTCCCACTCGCGGCGAACGATTTCGTTGGCGGCAAGTCCGGGACGACGGTTCTCCCCGAGGCCTATGGACAGGAGTTTATCGGCATCGGAAGTGACAAGCGTTCTATTGAGGTTGTCTCCAAGGATGGAACGAAGAAACTCCGCTTGAATGTCCTGAAGGGTAACGCCGTCTTTATGGATGCGCGTAAGGACAAGACGCAACGATTCGAACTTCGTCTGGAGTTCCCCGAGTGCAAAACGGCGAAGTCCTCGACGATTGAATTCGTCGTTTCGGGTGCGTTTGCGGATTCGCTGAAGCGGGGCAAGGGATTGGTCAACCTGTCGATTCCGCCGCCGCCGTTCAAGTTGGTGGCCAATGAGGACTGGGTGCCGTTTCCTTACACGAACGAAATCAAGCCTGGGACGATTCTTGATTTCACGGATATCCTCTCGTCGGATTCTCCGGCAGGTAAGTACGGATTTGTTCGCGTTGCCCCAGATGGGCACTTTACATTCGAGCGCGCTCCCGACCGTCGGCTTCGGCTTGTCGGGGCGAACCTGTGCTTTGACGCGAACTTCCTGTCCAGGGAAGAGGTCGCCAAGGTGGTTCGTGACTTCAAGATGCGCGGCTGGAATACGATGCGCCTCCATCACATTGACGTGACGATTACGGAGGATGAGTGGAATAACCTTTGGGGGCGCAAGACGCTGCCTAAAATCTCGGCCAAGAAACTTGATCAGCTCGATTATCTGATGGCTGAGTGCAAGAAGGCGGGAATTTATCTGACATTCGACCTGTATGCGATGGGCAGTCTCGGCAGTTGCGAGGGCTTTGACAAGCCGCTCAACTCCAATACGATTAAGGCCGTCGTGCCGATTCATCGTCCAGCGGAGGATGCCTGGTTCAATCGGGCAATGGAACTTTTTAACCACGTGAATCCCTATACGGGGATTGCGTGGAAAGATGAGCCGCAAATCGTCTTTGCGACACTGATGAATGAGGACTCGATTGCTTCCGTCTGGTGGGGCGCGGCGGATATGTATGTCGCGAAATACAATGAATGGGCGAAGACGAAGGGCTTCCCGACATACGGAAAGAAGGACATAGGCAATCGGAAGGAGTTCGCACAGTTCCTCCATGAAGTCAAGGCCGAGGCGAATCGTCGAATGGGCCGCCGTCTTCGTGAAGCCGGTGTGAAGACGCTGATTTCGGGCGGCAACTGGTGGGATACGATGGCGCAGACCTTTGAGCGCGAGGCGTTGGACGTCGTGGATAACCACCAGTATGGTGATCATCCGCAACCGAGTTATCAGAAACTTCCGTTTCACATCAACCAGACGGGGAACATCAAGGTTGGGCATCCAACATACGCGACCCCGATTATGATGGCTCCGACGCGTGTTTTTGGCAAGCCCTTTACGGTGACGGAATATAACTACTGCATGCCGAACAAGTTTCGCGCCGAGGGTGGCCTGATGATGGGTGCATACGCGGCCCTTCAGGATTGGGATGGGCTCTATCGATTTGCCTGGAGCCATTGGCGGCCGAATATGTTTACGCAGGGGGCGGCCAATGGATTTGATGTGGTCACGGATCCGCTTTCGCAGATGACCGAGCGGCAGATTGTTCTCCTCTTCGGACGCGGGGATGTGAAGCGGGCAGAGAAGGCTTATGCCTATGGCGTGACAATGGAGGAATCGACCGAGCGCGGTCTTGGCGATATGTGGGCGAAGGGACTTTTCCCTCATCCGTTTACGCAGTTGGCCTACACATCGAGAGTCGGGTCCTTCGTCGCGGACAAGGGAGGAAAGTGTGCGTTGCCGTGTGACGCAGTCTATGAGCGTGCGACGCAGAAGTCAATCCCGAAGTATCCAGGAAAGGGCGTTTCGGACACGGGGGAGATTTCAATCGACTCCCGCGTCGGGCGACTTGCCATTGCGACATCGCGTACGGCGGCCGTCTGTGCATTTGACGAGGGCGATTTGTCGGCGGGTCCGCTTGCTGTCTCGGATATGACGACTTTCTGCTCCGTTTCAGCTTCGGCAATGGATGGAAAGAGCCTTGAGAAGTCCAGCCGCATCCTGATTCTGCATTTGACCGATGTTCAGAATACGGAGGCGCAGTTCGACGACAAGAACATGCGCGATTTGAAGAAATGGGGCAAGTTACCGTATCTTGCCCGTGTGGGCGAGGCGAAGGTCTCACTCCGCAATGAGACCCGCGGTCTGACCGTCTGGGCACTCGCCTCGGATGGTTCGCGCCTTCGCAAGGTCCAAGCGACCTATACGGACGGGGCTTATGTCTTTACGGCCAAGGTCACGGTTGGCGAGGGAGCGAATCGACCAACGATGATGTATGAACTTGCGAAGTAAGGTGAGCGCGTGAATGCGTAATACTCATGCGTCCATTATATGGTATAATGGGCGCATGAGGACTTTTGACAGGAGGAGTCTGTTCAGATGAAGTGCAGTTGGTTGCTGTGGGCTTGCGTTATCTGTTCTCTTGCGTTGAGCACGGGAATGGTCAAGGGTGAGTATGCCATCACCAATGGGAGTGAATGGACGGTCTTCCCGTATCGGAATGAGATTAAGGCTGGGGGCATTCTCGACTTCTCGAATTTGATTAAACCTGCGGAAGCCGGTGCGTCTGAACTGGAGCGGCTGGTCGTCGATAAAAATGGGCATCTTGTCGGCGAGCGGAGCCATCGCCGAGTCCGCCTTGTGGGTGCGAATCTGAATTTTAGCGCGAATACATTGGAAGAGGCCTCGCGTGGGGAATCCGACCCAGAAAAGGCGAAAGCACTTGAGCATGCGGCCTGCAATCGCCTGGCCACCCATTTTCGGCGCATGGGATACAACTCGGTTCGATTCCACCACATTGATGTCATCCTACAGAAAGGCGGATGGAATGCTTGGAAGTCCGATGACATCGACCCGAGGATGCTGGATCGGTTGGACTATATGTTTCATGCGATGAAGCAGGCTGGCCTGTATGTGACGACCGACCTTTACCAAATGCGCCGCGTGGCGAAGGGGGAAATTCCGGGGCTGAAGTCCGGGCTGAACTTTGGACAATTGAAGGGCATCTTGCCCGTGAGCGAGGATGCCTTTGCCTGCTGGGAAAAGTTCGCCAAATTGCTTCTGAACCATGTTAACCCGTATACGGGGATAGCCTGGAAGGACGACCCGGCACTGGCATTCCTCGTGGCCGTCAATGAGGATACGCTGATGTCCATTTGCGGGGGACGACCGGCGGAGCGCGGCAAAAAGGCCAAGCTGGGCAATCCGCATTTTATGGAGGCCTTTGCGAAGTACAAGGATGGCATTCTTGGTCTTGATGTCCTGGAAGATATGGATGATGAGGAACTTGGCATGGATTTCCTCATTGAGACGGGCGTTTCAATCCAGCGGCGATATGGCGCGGCACTTCGCAAGATTGGCTATCGTGGTCTGGTGTCGGGCGCAAACTGGTGGGACCTGAAGTTCTCGGCTTATGAGCGTGAAGAGCTTGGGCTTGTGGACAATCACGGATATGTCGATCATCCCAACGGCAGCGAAGGCGGCTTTTGGTGGAATCAGGTCTCGAATGTCAAGTGCCCTCATGCCGCCTATCAGGAGCCCATCCTGAAAGCACCGACACGAATCTTCGGGAAGCCCATGTCCATCACGGAGTGGCAGTTCTGTATGCCGAACCAGTATCGGGCGGAGTCGGGACCTACGATGGGTGCTTATGCGGGACTTCAGGATTGGGATGCGCTCTATCGCTTCGCTTGGAGTCATGACGCGAAAAACATTCTTGGCCAACAGCCGATGAGCAATCGGACGAGCTTTGACATGGCGACCGATCCCCTAAACCAGATATCGGAACGGTTAACGGTTCTGCTGTTTCGTCGCGGTGATATTTCGCCCGCACGGGAGGCCTATTTGTATGCGGTGACGAAGGATGATGTCCGAAAGTCGGGTATGGGCGATATGTGGGGTAAGGGCATCTTCCCCAATCGTTTTGTCACGCAGGGTTTTCTGCATCGGATTGGCTCTCAGGTCGTTGAGGAGGGTAAGCCCGTGCGCGGCAGTTATTCCCGCGTCGTGACATCGGCGAAGAAATGTGACATTCCGAAGAAACTTCTCAATGGCAATCAGTGGATGAGCGTCAGCCAATTGCCGGAACTTTATCGGACGACAGACGACCTGATTTCGGATACGGGAGAGATTACGCTCAATCGCAAGGGACGGTTGGTGATTACGGCCCCTCGAACGGAAGCCATTGTTGCGTATCCGGAGGGGGTAGAGGGCGACGGTTACCGAGCCGGCGGTCTCTTCCTTGGAAAAGTCTCATCCTACACGACGGTTGCCGCGTCATCCCTTGATGGGGCAGAACTTCGTCAGTCCCGACAAGTGCTCGTCTTTCATCTGACGAATGTCTATAATTCGGGTATGGAGTTTGATGCTGCGCACCTTCATGCGATTCTCTCGAATGGGATGCTGCCCTATTTGGCGCGGTGTGGAAAGGCCAATCTCCAGTTTAAGAGTGATGTGCCGGGGCTGAAGTTGAGAGCCTTGCGTTACGATGGTACGCCCATTCGAGAGATTCCCGTCCGCTATGAGGCTGGAGCTTATTCGTTTACGCTTGAGATTTCGCCACGGGAGGAAGCTGTAATGATGTATGTTCTGGGAGATTAGCCGATGGGCGGTTGGTTTCGGATAGTCGCGGCATTTCTGTCTTTCGCAGGTGTTCTCACCGCGTGTGGGTTGACTGTTCCCGAAATCGGTCGCATGAGTCGTGAGGAAGCGGCGCAACGGATGGAGTGCGTTGTTACCGGCGCGGTGACGGGGGCGTTCAGCTGGTTGGATAACTCGTGCATCTTGGCTGATGCGGCAGATCCGAACGGGGTGGCGATTTATGTTGGCGGCAATTTGCCGAATGTGCCGCGTGCACGCCTCATTGGCGAGGGAACGCTTGCCATTGGGGATGTTGTCGAGATTTCGGGGCATATCTGCCAGTTGATGCTTGAACCGGGAATTGCGGCAACGGAAATTCGGCGAATCGGATGGACTGACTTCCCCAATCCTCCCGTTCTGCGGCTGGCGGATTTGCAGTCTGGCCGTTTCAATAATCGTCGGGTTCGTATTCGTGGCGTTGTCCGTCAGGTCTGCATCGAGGGAAATGATGCCCTTCCTGTGACGCTGATGACGATTGGAACCTTGGATGGATGTGTTATGGCGCGTCTGAGAGGACTGCACATTGAGTTCTCAAGCCTGAGAGATGCCGATGTCCAGGTCGATGGAATCGTCATGCCGAACTACAACCAGCGGGCGGAATTCCTGCGCCCGGAAATTGAGGTGTTTGGTCCAGATGCCGTACAAGTCATTGGCGATGCCGTCCGTCCCATTCCTGAAGTGGGTGGCGAAGGCGGAGTCCTGATGTGGTCGCCGGATGGCTTTGATGGGCATCTGCGGCGAATGGATGGTGTAGTGACATACGTGAGCCAGTCTGAGCACTTCTTCGTTCTTCAGGGCGGGTATCCCGTGCGAATTTTTAAAGATGACGATATCTACCCGGATGTCGGCGATCATGTGGAGGTAACGGGATTTCCGACGCTCGTGGATGACTGTGGTGCCATGGCCTCGGCTGAATTCCGTCTTTTGGGTCGGCCCAGTCGTTCGCTTGCGCCTATGGATGCGCCGCTTGACGAGATAGACTATCTGCTTGACCAGGGCGACCCGGGCGATGTCGACTATAACCTTAGATTTCTTCGACTGAAAGGGCGCGTCGTTTCCGTTGGGCGTTCGGCGCGTGGACGAACGACAATTTCTTTGCTTGTTGGTGCGCGTGGTCATCGGCTACCGGCTTTGATAGATGGCGAATTGCCTTCTGAACTGACGCGGCAGTTTGTGGATAGTCCCATTGTCCGTCTGACGGGAATCATGGAGGTCAATCTGATTCGGGCGCCCAATACGAAGCGGGGGCTTGTGGTTGGGGGAATGATGCTTCGCCTTCGCCGTGTCTCGGATATTGAGGTAATGCCGGATGCCGTCTATCGTTCGAATCGTATCGGGCGCATCCTGAAGAGCTGGGCACTTTGGCTTTGGGTTCCTTTGGTTCTGGCCGTACTCCTCCTCATAATTCGAAATTATCGCCAGAAATCCATTTCCGCTGCAATTTCAAAAGAGCGTCGGCGGATGGCTGGGGAGTTGCACGATACGATTTCGCAACATCTCTCTGGAGTTCGGTTGTTGCTCTTTTCTGTCAAGGAATCCGCGGCTGGGCTGAGCGAGAGAACCCATCAGGCACTTGAAATGGCAGGGAATGTGCTTGATGCTGCTCGGCGTGAAGTTCGGGATGCCGTCCTGAACCTACAGAGCGAGAACTTTATTGAATCTGCGCCGCGAGAACTTCTGCGGTCGATTGCCCAGGGGGTTGGCCGTATGCGCAATTTGCGTGTCCGGGTTCAGTTGCGCGGGTTGCCCTCCGAGATGTCGGCGACCGAAAAGACGGATCTCGTGTCAATCGTGCAGGAGGCGATGACGAATGCCGTCAAGCATGGCCGAGCGAGAAATGTAATACTCGTTTCCGATCCTTTGCCAGATGGAGGTTTTGTCCTCTCCGTTCTCAATGACGGGGAGCCGTTTGACGCACGTCATGCTCTGGGTCCGGAATCCGGGCATTTCGGTCTTTCGGGGATGCAGGAACGGGCAAATCGTTCGAAGTTCATTCTCTCGATTGGTCGGCGGGACGGCTATGTGGAGGTTCGGATTGAAAGGAGGCCAAGAAATGAAGAAGATTCGCGTGGCAATTGTTGACGACCATGCTGTTGTGCGGATGGGACTGAAGTATGCCTTGGCCCTCATGGAAGACCTCGAACTCGTTGGTGAACATTCGGATGGCGTTGGTGTGGTGCCTTTTATTCACAAAACACATCCGGATGTTGTCCTGCTTGACATCCGAATGCCGGGTAAGGATGGCATTTCGGCACTTGAGGACATCCTGAGCGTCTACCCGCAGGTCAAGGTTGTCATGCTGACGACAAGTGGAACGGAGGAAGATGTCTATCGTTCGCTTCAACGCGGCGCCCATGGGTATGTGCTGAAAGATCGCGACCCGAAGGATATTGTCATGGCCATTCGGACCGTCGCGGCAGGTTCTCACTTTATTCCGGATGAGATTCGTGAGATTTATCAGGCCGGGCTGATGATGCCGAAACTGACGTCGCGAGAGATGGATGTGCTGAAATTCATGGCGCAAGGATGCGCGAATCGGGAGATTGCGGAGAAGATGGAAATATCAGAAGATGGCGTGAAGTTGCATCTTCGGCATATTTATGTGAAGTTAGGGGCGAAGGATCGTGTCAGTGCCCTTGCCATCGCCATTCAGAAGGGCATTATATCCGCCCCTTGAGAGGGGTGTGTCGCTTGGGGCAAGTTATGGTATAATAGCCCACATGAAGATTCGAGTTTCTCTATTGATGGGCGCGGTAGCCCTGGTTTCGTCGGTTGTTCTTGCCAATCCGAAGAATGTCATCCTATTCATTGGTGACGGGATGTCCACGCCTCAGCGCATGACGGCGGATGAATTTGCCCGCAAGGCGGGATTGCCGCCGTTGGCCCTCAATCGGCTTTCCCACGAGGCGACGACCCGCACCTGTTCGGCGAATTCGCTGGTGACGGATTCCGCCGCTGCGGCGACGGCGATTGCCTGTGGCGAAAAGACCAATAACGGTACGATTGGCATGGATACGACGACCAATCGGCTCACATCAGTCGCGGTGGTTGCCAAGGAGTGCGGAAAGAAGGTTGGCATCGTCACATCCGTCACCATCAACCACGCGACCCCGGCCGGATTCTTCGGGCATCGCAAGAGCCGTGGTGAGGGTTATGGTCTGGGACTTGACTTGTTGGCTTCGGGGTTTGACTATTTTGCCGGGGGCGGGCTTTTCGGGCACGATGACAGACGGCATCGCGAATATCGCGGTGATATCTATGCACTGGCGAAAGAGGCGGGTTATACATTTGCAAAATGCGACCGTGCGGCGTTTGACGCGCTGAAACCCGGTAGCGGGAAGGTCTGGTATGTCGCGGCGGAGAGTTGTCTGCCCTATGCCATTGACGCGAAGGATTGGAAGGATACGCCGACATTGGCGGAACTGACGGCAAAGGGCATCGAACTCCTTGATAATCCGCATGGATTCTTCATGATGGTTGAAGGTGGTAAGATAGACTGGGCGGGCCACGCCAATGATGCGGCGACGAATCTGAGAGATGTCTTGGCTTTGGATGAGGCCGTTCGAGTAGCCCTCGACTTTAAGGCGAAGAACCCCGACACGCTGATTGTCGTGACGGGCGACCACGAGACGGGTGGCATGACGATGGGCTTTGGCGGGACGGGCTATGCCTTCTATATGGAACGCTTGGCCAACCAGAAATGCTCTGCCGATTCGCTTTCCTACTACATTCGTACGCGGAAGCCCACGGCGTTCGATGAACTCAAGCCGTTTCTTACGGAAAACTTCGGCTTCAAGTTCGAGGGAAGCGGTGCGTCGGATCCGATGGTGTTGACATCTGTTGAGAAGGATGAACTCCAGCGTGTGTTCGAGCACGACTTGAAGCTGGCGAAGGCGGGAAAGAAAGATAATGAGGCCTATGACGCGGCGAAAATCACACGGTTGCCGACGGCTGTCAAGAATGTTCTCTCTCACAAGTGCGGGATTGGCTGGACATCGGGAGCGCACACAGCACTCCCCGTCCTGACGACGGCGGAGGGGCCGGGTGCCGATCGCTTCTTCGGATTTCTCGACAACACGGATATTGCGAAGATTCTCAAAGACCTTGTGAAATGAAACGCCTGGTGCGGAAACTGCTCCCCATCCTTATCCTAACACTCGGTTGCGTGGGGATGCTTTTTCTTCCGGGGCCGCGTCAACTGGCTTACGAATCGGGTGCGACGAGTCGGGCAAAAGTCGTCGCAGTGGACAATTCGGGCCTTGAGCAACATGGGCTCATCGAATTCGGCACGCAAAACCTGATGGTTGAATTGCCGAATGGCGAACGGCGGGCGGCGACGAATGAACTCCGGGCACAGTTGGAATTGGACAAGAAGTTCTCGGTTGGTGACTGTGCGCTTGTCGTTTTGGGTGAAGAGCCGCTGGTTGCACGGGACCATTGGCGATTGGGATGGCTGTTTGTCCTTTTCGGAGCCTTTTGCCTGTTCCTCGTGGCGTTTGGCGGGTGGACAGGCCTTAAGGCACTCTTCAGTTTTGTCTTCAGCTGTTTGGTTGTCTGGAAATTGCTGATTCCCCTCTGCCTGCGTGGATGGTCCGCTGGCTGGACGAGTTTCGGCTGTGTGTTTGTGTTAACGGCCGTCATCATGTATCTGGTGGCGGGATGGACACGCAAGGGGCTTGTCGCGTTTGGCGGGGCCATGTTGGGTGTCGTTGCCTCGCTTGTGATGTCCGAGTTCTTTGCCGGTGTTTTGCACGTGAATGGGGCGACCATGCCCTTTGTTCAGACGCTTCTTTATTCGGGTTATTCGGACTTGAGCCTTTCGGACATTTTTATCGGAGCAATTATCTTGGCCTCTTCGGGAGCGGTTATGGATTTAGCGATGGATGTCGCGGCCTCGGCTGAGGAGGTTGTGCGCCATCATCCAGGCATTACGCGGCGAGAGTTGTTGCTTTCGGGTTTGCGCGTTGGTCGCTCCGTGGTGGGGACGATGACGACGACGTTGCTTCTCGCCTATTCGGGGGGCTACTTGACGCTTCTTATGGTTTTTGCCGCGCAGGGGACGAATCCATTGGACTTTCTGAACTCGACGCTGGTGTCGGCTGAACTCGTGAAAACGCTTGTGGGGAGTTTCGGCCTTGTGCTCGTGGCACCCTCAACCGCCCTCGTTGCCTCTGTTGCCTACAGTCGTGGCGTTTCGGTTGCTGGACCTTTTCTTACGGAATCGTAAGAATCAAGTAAGATTCGCGCAAGAAACGGAGACCGCCATTATGGCATAATAGACGCATTCAACCTGTGAATGCGTTGCGTGAAAGACGAAAAGAACAATATCGGTGGCCCTTGGTTGGCCGCGTGTGCCGCCCTGGCCGTGGGCGAGGCGGTTGGCTTTGTAGGGACGCGCTTTGCGCCCCTTTGGCCGTTCTTTCTCTTTTTGGCTGTACTCAACCTTCTGTGGGGCTATGGGGTGCGGTTTCGGTTGTGGTGGGTTCCGTTTCTTGCATTGGTGGGGATTACACTTGCGCTCTTTGCTGGTGGGGAGCGGACTCGTGTCTTGACGGAAGAGACGGCGGGGCGGAATCCGTTTGTCCGCAGTCTTCGGGTGGAAGGGGATGTGGAGACCACACCAGCGCGGGAGCGCGGCTTTGTAAATGTTTCGTTTCCGACTGTTTCTGATGGCATTCGGCTACGTGTCAATTGCCGTCTCCGTGAGTCGAGTCCGCGACCATGTCGGGGGGAGGTCTGGCGGTGTGCGGGATGGCTTGACAATCGACTGCCCGTCCTCGATATGCGTCCGCGCTCGCTTTGGGTGCGGGGGCGCGGCACTTTTGCCTATCTGGAGCGTTCCGCCGCGCCTTCAGCTTGGGAGACGGTTCGTGATGATCTCAGCCGTCGCCTTGGCATCGGACTTTCTCACGCGCCAGAGATGGCTGAACTCAACCGAGCCATTCTTCTTGGACGACGGAGCCGTCTGCCAATGCGAGTGCGTCGCGTGTTCATTGATGCGGGGACAATGCACGTCTTTGCCATTTCGGGGCTTCACGTGATGGTTGTTGCGCGTGTCGTCTTTATCCTGCTGACACTTCTAATGCTCCCCTTGCGGGGGGCATCCATCTGTCTTATTCCCATTCTCTGGGCCTATGTCTACCTCATTGGCATGGGGACGAGCGCCGTTCGTGCGGCGGCAATGGCCAGCATCTACTTGGTGGCCCCTGTCTTTTGGCGGCGACCGAACGCCCTCATTGCCTGGTCGCTGACATTCCTTGCCGTCCATCTCGTGAGTCCGTTAAAACTGCTGGATGTCGGCTCATTGCTTTCATTTGTCGTGATGCTCGGGATTTTGTTGTGCCTTTGGTGGATGAAGTTGGTTCGCTTGCGGCGAGGGGAGACGCTTCTTGTGACGCTCTGCGCCTGGTGGGTTGGAGTTCCCATTTCGGCCGTCGTCTTTGGCCGTGTCACGCCCGGAGGCATTCTTGCCAACTTGATTCTTGTGCCGACGGCGGCGGCGAATGTCATGTCCAGTGCCGTTGGCATCTTGGTGAGTTTTCTCTCGCCTACGCTTGCCGCGCATGTGAACAATGCCGCCGCGCTGTTCACGCGGGCGATGGTTGGCATTTCATGGATGGTCTCTAGGTTGCCGTGGGCGAACCTGGAGATTGGGGAATGGACGGTTGGAGCCTGTGTCGCCTGGTACGGCGGCATCATCCTGCTTGCCGGGATGATTGCCGCGTACCGAAATCGTCGGCGGATGCTCTGACGCTTCAGAGCGTCAGAGCCTTGCCGCTGGCGATGGCACGGACGACGAGCGATGCGCCACTGGCGCAGTCGCCGACGCAGAAGATATTCCGCTCAGGGGCTGGGATGAGTGCCGTGCGGGGTGTCTGGGCGAGCATCAACTGCCGAACAATCGGATGGTCGCTTGGAACGCCGGTAAAGCCCATGGCGAGTAGGACGAGATCCGCTTCAATCACTTCCTTTGAGTCGGGGCGTGCGGTGAACGAGAGCGGCTTCCCGAGCGGGGAGAACGTCCAGTCGACGGTCTCGACTTCGACACCTGTGACGGAGCCACGGCCACGGAACTTGAGGGAGTTGAGACTCCACCGCCGTGTGCAACCCTCAAGGTGACTCGAACTCGTCCGCAGCTGATAGGGCCACAGCGGCCAAGGTGTCGAGGGGCTGCGCTCATCCGGTGGGCGCGGCATGATTTCAATCTGGGTCACCGACTTGGCCCCCTGACGCGTGGCGGTTCCCACGCAGTCGGATCCCGTGTCGCCGCCGCCGATGACGAGGACGCGCTTGCCTTTGGCATCAATCGGGATATTGGGGATTTCGCCGCCGAGCGCACGATTCTGTCCGCCCAGGTAGTCCAAGGCGAGATAGATGCCCCGTAGTTCGCGTCCGGGAATGCGCAGGTCGCGGGCGGCTGGCGTGCCGATGGCGAGGACGACCGCCTCGAAGGCGCGGGAAAGGTAGTCCGCCGAGACATCCTTGCCGATTTCTGTGTTAGTGACAAAACGGATACCTTCCGCTTCCAGAATGCCGCGCCTGCGGTCAATCAGGGCCTTGTCGAGTTTGAAGTAGGGGATGCCATAGCGGAGAAGTCCGCCGATATTCTTCTCCTTCTCGTAGACGGTGACATTCCAGCCGCGGCGGCGAAGGGTGACGGCGGCGGAAAGGCCTGCCGGACCTGAACCGACGATGGCAACGCGCTTCCCATTCTCATGCGCAGGAGGGCGCGGCACGACCCAACCCTTTTCAAAGGCGGTGTCGATGATGAGTTTTTCGCTCTGCCGCACCATGACCGACTCCTCGTCCAGCTGGCGGACGCAGCACGATTCGCAGAGAGCCGGGCAGATTCGCGAAGTGAATTCGGGAAAGTCGCTGTTCCTTGACAGAAGTTCGTACGCCCGCTTGAAGTCGCCGGCGAAAACGGCGCGGTTCTGATCTGGGACGAGGTTGCCGAGCGGGCATCCCGAACCATGGCAGAAGGGGACTCCGCAGTTCTGGCAACGCTCGACCTGGGACTTCAGTTCATCGTAGGAGAGCGTCCGCACGACTTCCTTGAAATCTTTGGTGCGTTCGCTGACGGGACGATAGTAATCATGAATGCGGTTCATCTTCAATTCTCCTTCACGGGGACAACTTTGACGAAGCGGGGGCGGTACGAGGACCAGTTGCCGAGAATGCGTTTTGCAAGCGGCGATTCCGTCCGTTTGTAGTGTTCAAGCACAAGTTCCCGAAGTTCGCGCTCGTCATCCGATTCGGGTTCGATGGTTGCGAGGTCAATCGAGTCAAGATTGCAGCGCAGGTCAAAGTCCCCGTTCTCGTCCATGACATAGGCAACACCGCCCGTCATGCCCGCGCCGAAGTTCACGCCCGTCGAACCGAGGACGACGACCTTGCCGCCCGTCATGTATTCGCAGCCATGGTCGCCGATGCCTTCGGCAACAAGCGTCACGCCCGAATTGCGGATGCCGAAGCGTTCGCCAGCCTGTCCATTCAAGAAGATCTTGCCTGACGTGCCACCGTAGGCGATGACATTTCCGGCGATGACATTATCCTCGGGGCGGAAGCCTGTTGCCTCGTACATGGAGGGATGAATGGCCGGGCGTATGGCAATGATGCCGCCCGAGAGGCCCTTGCCGACGAAGTCGTTCGCCTCGCCGTCCAAGGTGAAGGTGACACCCTTGGTGAGGAAAGCGCCGAAAGACTGCCCCGCCGTGCCGCGGAAGTTGATGCGGACGGATTCGTCGGCAAGTCCCTCCGCACCGAAGCGCGAGACGATTTCGCCCGAAAGTTCCGTACCAACGGTCCGGTTGACATTGCGGATTGCGCGGTCGAGCGAGATAGGACCCTTCTCTATCGCGGCAAAGTCAATGTTCGGCAGGAGTTCGCGGCGGTCATAGTCATCGAAGATGTAGGGGTTGGCACCCGGTACATAGTGGAGTGTCGCACCTTTCTCCTGGGCGAGAATGCGTGAGAAGTCGAATCCGGCCGCTTGGTCGAGCGCGGCGTTGAGCTCAAGGAGATCGGTGCGGCCGACGGCCTCTTCGAGCGAGTGCAGCCCGAGACGCGAGAGGTGTTCACGCACATCTTCAGCCAGCAGGCGTAGGAAGTTGACGATGTATTCGCTCTTTCCGGTGAAATGGCGGCGCAGGCACTCGTTTTGTGTGGCGATACCAACGGGGCAGGTGTCGCAGTGGCAACGGCGATCCTGTACACAGCCAAGTGAAACGAGGAGCGTCGTGCCGAAGCCGAATTCCTCCGCGCCGAGAATCGCACCGATGACGACATCTCGGCCGGTCTTGATTTGTCCATCGACCTGCAACTTGACGCGGCCACGGAGATCGTTCTTGACCAGTGTCTGCTGAGCCTCGGCAAGACCAAGCTCCCACGGGAGACCGGCGTGCTTCATTGATGTGAGCGGCGCGGCGCCCGTGCCACCATCAAAGCCGGAGATGAGGACGACATCCGCATGCGCCTTCGCAACGCCGGCGGCAATGGTTCCGACTCCTGCCTCCGAGACGAGCTTGACCGAGACGCGAGCCTTCGGGTTCGCGCAACGCAAGTCGTAGATGAGTTGTGCGAGATCCTCAATCGAGTAGATGTCGTGGTGCGGCGGCGGCGAGATGAGCGTTGTCCCGGGGCGCGCATGGCGGAGTTTGGCTACGAACTCATTCACCTTGTGGGCAGGCAACTGACCGCCCTCGCCGGGCTTTGCGCCTTGGGCGAGTTTGATTTGGATGTCCTTCGCATTGCGCAGGTATTCAATCGTTACGCCGAAGCGTCCCGAGGCGACCTGCTTGATGCCGCAGTTCGCATCCGTGCCGAAGCGTTCTGCATTCTCGCCACCCTCGCCCGAGTTGGACATGGAGCCGATGGAGTTGAAGGCGCGTGCAATGGCCTCGTGGGCCTCCGGCGAAAGAGAGCCAAGGCTCATGGCACCGCCGACGAAGTGGCGCATGATGGACTCCGTGCTTTCCACCTCATCGATTGGAATGCCCGCCGTCGGTTTGAAGGTCAGAAGTCCGCGCAAGGTGCAGCTGCGGCGCGTCTGGTCGTCAATGGCCGCCGTGTACTCCGCGAATTTGGCGGCATCGTTGCCGCGCACGGCGAGACGGAAAGCAGCGACGGTCTGGGGTGTCCAGAGGTGTTCCTCCGCGCCCTTGCGGTAGCGATACTGCCCGCCAGCCTCCAGGAGATCGGACGGCTCGGCCGCCGCCTTCGCGTCGCGGCGAAGAGCGGCCTCGATTTCGCGGAAGCCGCGTCCGCCGACGCGGGACGGAGTTCCAGGGAAGCAGGTGTCGATTACTTCCTTCGAAAGGCCAACCGCTTCGAACATCTGCGCACTGCGGTAACTGCGCAGGGTCGAGATGCCCATCTTGGACATGATCTTGAGAAGACCCTTGCCAATGGCCTTGATGTAGTTCGAGGCGGCAGCCACCGTGTCGTTCGGGCAGAGGGCGGAGATGGTCTCAAGCGCGAGATAGGGGTTGATTGCCGTCGCACCGTACCCAAGAAGGACAGCGAAGTGATGGACTTCACGGGCCTCGCCCGTCTGGGCAATGAGTCCGACTGACGGGCGCAACCCGGCGGCGACCAGCGCGCGGTTCACGGCGGCGACGGCCATGAGCGAGGGAAGCGCGGGTAGGTTGCCGGGATTCAACTCGGGCTTGTCGGAAAGAACGATGATTCGCGCACCGCTTCCAACGGCCGAGACGGCATCGGCGGCGAGCCGCCCCAACGCGACTTCGAGACTGCCCTCGAAGAAGGTCGGCAACGTCTTGACGGGGAAGCGGTTCTCGTCCGCCTTCTCGATGCGGACGAGTTCATCTTCCGTCAGGATGGGACGGCGCAGTTTGATGAGCCGGGCGTGCTCGGGGGTCTCTTCAAGAACATTGCCGAGGTTGCCGATGTAGGTCATCAACGACATGACGAGTTCCTCGCGAATCGGGTCAATCGGCGGGTTCGTGACCTGGGCGAAGAGCTGGTGGAAGTAGTCGAAGAGCGTACGCTGTCGCTTGGAGAGACAGGCGAGCGCGGCATCGTTCCCCATTGAGCCGACGGGTTCCTTGCCGGTCTTGGCCATGGGGGTGAGGATTAGTTCGATGTCCTCGTCAGTGTAGCCGAACTGACGCTGTCGCGCCGTGAGGTCACTCGGGATGCCCGAGGGGACGACCTCAGTGAAGAGACCCTGGATGGAAATGCGGTTCTCCTCCACCCAGCGGCGGTAGGGTTTGCGCCGTGCATAGCGCGTCTTGATTTCGGCATCCTCCAAAAGCCGGTGGTTCGGGAGGTCAAGGTAGACCATCGAGCCGGGTTTCAGTCGGCCGCAGCGCAGAATTTCGTCCGGCGGAATGTCCACGACCCCCGTCTCGGAGGCGAGAACGAAAAGGTTGTCCTTGGTGAGCGTCCAGCGGGCCGGCCTGAGTCCGTTGCGGTCAAGTGCCGCGCCAGCGGTGATGCCGTCCGTAAAGGCGACGGCGGCAGGTCCGTCCCACGGCTCCATGAGGGCGGAGTGGTATTCGTAGAATCCGCGCACATCGTGTCCCATGTGGTACTTTGCACCCCAGGCCTGCGGCATCAGCATCAGCATGGCGTGGGCGGGATCGCGGCCCGCCGCGACCAGCAGTTCGAACATATTGTCGAGCGAGGCGGAGTCGGACTGCCCCTCGCGGACGACTGGCAGCAGTTTCGCCATGTCGTCCCCGAACGCCGGTGAGGCGAAGGACTGCTCACGCGCTTTCAGGGCGTTCAGGTTGCCCTTGAGGGTGTTGATTTCACCGTTGTGGGCGAGCATGCGGAAGGGGTGTGCGAGTTCCCATGTCGGGAAGGTGTTCGTCGAGTAGCGCTGGTGGACGAGTGCCAGGGCAGATGTAAAGTCCTGGTCGGCCAAATCGGGGTAGAACCGCTCAACCTGTGGGGCGAGGAGAAGCCCCTTATAGACGATCGTGCGCGAGGAGAGGGAGCAGAGATAGCCGTTCTTCAGGACCTTTTCCATTTCGCGGCGGATGACGTAAAGCTTGCGCTCGTTGCCGCAACCGAGGAAGAGCTGGCGGATGCGCGGCATCGTCTCGCGGGCCGTCTTGCCGATGGCGGAGGCCTCGACGGGAACGTCGCGCCAGGCGAGGACGCTCACGCCGTTTGCCTTTGCAACGCTCTCAAGGGCGGACTCTTCGCCGATGCCGCCGAAAAGCATGGCGATGCCGTATTCACCCTTGGGCGGAAGCGAGGGGAGAGCCTTGTGGAAGAACGCATCGGGAATCTGAAGCAGGAGACCGGCGCCATCGCCCGTCTCGGGGTCATTGCCCGTTGCGCCGCGGTGCATAAGCCGCTTGAGAACGGTCAACCCACCCTCAACAACTGCCCGCGAGGGCGTGTTTTCGAGATTGGCGACAAGACCGACGCCGCACGCGTCGTGTTCGAATGTGGGGTCGTAGAGCCCCCGCTGGTGCTGTTCGCTTTCCATGAGTCGTTTTCCTTCTTCAGGGGAATTCAAAAGCACGAACCGTGCCAAAACCATGGATGAAGGGCCGCCCTTGTCATTTTGTACGGCGTGTGTAATGCCAAAATAGGCATTTTACACTTTTTCGGTTGTGCCGCGCTGGATGTACGCCGTGGAACGCGAAAGTTCGCGAAATCCGACTCGGCGGAAGGCTGAATCGTGAATGGGGACCTCTGCAGGGATGCGCGGTGACTCTTAAAAGGGGAGGAGGGGGGGATGCGCAACCCAGGGCCTTTAGGTTGCGCAACCTAACGGGTCTGGGTTGCGCAACTCGAAGGGTCGAGGTTGCGCAACCTGTCGGGAAAGCACTAAGGTGGTTTCATCAAAGGACTAAGGTGGTTTGATCAAAGCACCTTAGTGGTTTGTGCAAAGGACTAAGGTGCTTTCCCGTTGTCACGCCTGTCTCCGCCCGTGGCGATGGGTCTCTCCACTCTCTATAATCGTCAAAATCCTCGTTTGTGTCGGGCATTTTCGCGTCGATTCATGCCGATGTGCGAGCGGGCATCCTCGCGAGCGGGCGGTTTATGATAAAATACTCACCGTTCGGTGATCGAGTTCAAAAGAAAGGATGGTGACGGATGATTTTCTTTTCACTTTTCGCGGCTATTCTCCTGACTCCGCAGGAGGCTGAACTGTCGGCGCAGCTTCCCGCGATTTTTGCGAAGTCCGCCGCGCACTATCGTGCACTGGAGGCGGATGCGACGGCGCAGATGTGGGACGAGAAGGGGCGGGCACGCATTCCACAGGGATGGCTGAAGTGGAAGAATGGCTCGGGCGGACTGGATATGCGGGATATCTACTGGTGGACGTCAGGACACTTTCCGGGTTCGTTGTGGTACCTGTACGAGGCGACGGGGGATGCACACCTCCGTGAACGGGCGGTGGCGTGGACGGAGATCCTCAAGCCGGTGGCAACCTATGCCGAGAGCCATGACGTCGGTTTCATGATGTACTGTTCCTATGGGAATGCGCGGCGGATTCTGAAGACGGACAAGTATGACGCGCTTCTCATGCAGACGGCGGAGACCCTGTCGCGGCGCTTTCAGCCGGAACTTGGTCTCCTCCGTAGTTGGGGCGACATTGCGGAAAAAGAACACTTTTTGGTGATTCCCGATAATTTGATGAATCTCGAACTCCTTGAGTTCGCGGCGAAGTGCACGGCAAATCAGAGGTTCGCAGAGATTGCCCGTAGCCATGCCTCGGTGACGATGAAAAATCATTTCCGTTCAGACGGTGGGACCTACCATGTCCTCGACTACGACCAGAGGCCGGGTTTTGTCGGACAGGTCCAGGAAATCCGCCGCGGACAGGGGCGTTCCTGTCGGACGGCCTGGAGCCGTGGACAGAGCTGGGCCATCTACGGCTACTCGATGATGTACCGCGAGTCGGGCAATCCTGACTACTTGGATTTTGCACGAAAAGTTGCCGACTATGCGATGAACCATCCGAATATGCCGAAGGACGGCATCCCCTACTGGGACTACGGCGCACCAGGCGAGGAACGCGACACATCCGCCGCGTCCGTCATGGCCTCGGGGCTTCTGGAGTTGGCGGAACTTCTTGGTGAGGAAGAGGGGACTCGATACCGTGCTTTTGCCGTCCGGCAGCTTCTTTCGCTGGCTTCGCCCGACTATTTCTCTCAAGGTGATGAAGTTGGCCATTTTCTGCTGAAGCACGGCGTGGGGAACAAGCCCGAGGGGACGGAAATCGATTCACCGCTGAACTACGGCGACTACTACTTCCTTGAGGCGCTTCTCCGCTTCCGACGGTTTGCCGTAGAGACTCCCTCTCATGAATAGGGCGAGGTTAGGCCCGAGCCCAATATGGTATAATCTCCACTTGTCATGGTGAGTCTAAGGGAAATAACCGGCAAGACGGCCGTACGAGGGGCGGCCGCTTGGCGAGATTTCGCTCTTTACCAATCGCCGCGGGCCGATGTCGGACTATGCCGATATGCTCGTCAAGGTCGTCAGCGAGGTCGTCGTCTACGCCTACCGGCACTGGATTGCGAAGATGGAGATTCAGGAACTTGAGGCGGAGAAGGCGGGGATTGCCGCGAGCCGTCTTGCCGAGGCCAGGCGGCCGAGCGGGCGAAGAGTCTCTTTCTCGTCTCGATGTCGCACGAGATTCGTACGCCGCTCAATGCCGTCATCGGCCTGAGCCAGGAACTGCAGAACGACGGCCTGTCGCCGGATGTCCGCAAGTCGCACCTGCGCTCAATCAACGAGGCGAGCCGGGCGTTGCTGGATCTGATTAACGATGTGCTGGACATCAGCAAGCTTGAGTCGGGTCACCTCCATCTTGCGATTGCCGAGACCGGTGTCTCCGAACTGGTGCGTGCGTGTGGCGACATTTTATGGATGCCGCCACGCAACGGAAACTGTACCTGACCGTCAAGACTCCGGGACGCGACTTGGTCGTCAAGATTGACGCGCACCGCGTCCGTCAGGTGCTCATCAACTTCCTCGGCAATGCCGTCAAGTTCACGAACGAGGGCGGCGTCACGCTGACCGCCACCTTTGAGGAGGAGACGGCGGATGTCGGTTGCCTGACATTTTCCGTCGCGGATACGGGCATCGGCATTTCCGAGACGGACAAGCCGCGTGTCTTCGGAATGTTTGAGCAGGCTTCCGGGTTGCGGGGGACGCGTGTGGCGAATGCCGGCACGGGGCTTGGCCTGGCGCTCTGCCAGCGGCTCGCGTCCGTGATGGGCGGAAAGATTGGGCTTCGAAGTGAGCTTGGCAAGGGTTCGGTCTTCACGCTGACGTTGCCGCATGTCGGCTATCGTCACCTGACGGCGGAAGAACTGTCGGCCCTTCAGGCGGAGGCGATGTCGGTCTCGTCCGCCGATGTGAAGGGTAAGGTGCTCGTAGTAGACGATGTCGCATTGAATCTCAAGGTGATGAGCGTCATGCTGTCGCGGGCGCACATTCCCTTCGTGGACGTCGGGAGCGCGGCGGAAGCGATCGCCGCGCTTGAACGCGAGCCGTTCTCGGCCGTTCTGACGGATCTTTGGATGCCCGATATGTCGGGTGGGGCCTTGGCGCGGCACATTCGTACGGATGCCCGTTTCGCGGGGGTTCGCATTGCGGCGGTGACGGCGGATATGGATGCGGCGACGACATTTGCCCCTTCGTGCTTTGATGCGATTCTGGTGAAGCCGGTGACTGCTCGGCATGTTTTGGACTTCCTGTGCAAGGGGACGGCTTCGGGAAAGCCGTGCCGCGACCGTCCGCTCTAAAGTGCCGCGCACGCATCGTGCGCATCGCGGCAACTTGTCGTGCGCATCACAGCCGGAACCGGCTTCAATAATTTCGCCGATTGAAAAACTAAGCGAAAGTTTAGTGATTCGCCAACGAGCCCAGTGACAATTCGGACGCTTGGCTTTCGT